>JANWKT010000025.1 GCA_025451235.1 Flavobacteriales bacterium
ATCTTCAATTCCTGCTCCACAATTATTCAATACAGTTACGGTATATCCGGTTGTATCATCGTCACATGCATTGGAACCGATCAGAACTACCGGGAAGGTACCGGGTGTATTATAGGTAATGGTTGCCGTAGCAGAAGTAGAAGAACTGGGGGATCCTCCTGTAAAGGTCCAGGCGTATCCGCTGGCATCTACCGAGCTGGTCGCGTCAAAATCAATGCTGGCACCACAATCAATGGTGGTATCGGAGGCCGTAAACAATACATTCAAATTATTAGGTGTAACGTTTACGTTGAAACTAAGTGAAGCAGTATCCGAACCACAGGCATTTGTGGTGATCAATTGAGCATTATAGGGTCCACCGGTAGAAAAATCAACACTTGGGGTAGCCGTAGTTAAACCCGTAGGTGTTCCTCCACTGAACGACCACGCATATGTAATAGCATCTATGGAGTTAATACCATCAAATATCATATTGGTAAGACAACCTTCAGTTGTATCAAAGATCGCGACGACCGACGTGGGTGGATTCAGTACCGTTATATCGATAAATGCATCGGATACACAACCATTGGCGGCAGTTCCCTGCACCTGATAGGAGGTACTGGTAGTAGGATTTGCCGTGACGACGGGTCCGGTAGTGCCACTCAGCCCGCTAGCCGGCCCCCAAAGATAGGTGCTGGCCCCACTTGCGGTTAATGTAGCAGAACCCCCGTTACAATAGGTAGCGCTTGGGGTAGCAGAAACGGAAACTACGGGATTTGCGTTTACGGTAATGGTAGTAAAGGTGGAATCAAATAAATTACAACCTCCTCCTATCACATACAAGATGGCATTATAACTTCCAGGTGTATTATATAAAACATCCTGGGTCGGGTCGGAAGGGACCACTGTTGGGTTTCCTCCATTGAATACCCATAATAAGGTGTCTTGGTAGGTGCTTCCCACTGCATCGAACGAAATGGTATTTCCTTCGCATATAGTGGTACCCGGTGTAGTGGTAATCACAGCTTGCGTATTCTGGTTAGTAAGCCATGGATGGATCACCAGAGAAATATCAATTCCCCATGCCGCTGCATTGTCATACCTATACCATGTGTTGGTAGATTGCTGTTCCCAAGCCGCCGACGGAATGGTTTGAGGGTCTGTGTTAGAAACAATACTCAAGGTATCATGACATCCACCCGTCCAACATAGATTGGTGATATCCACTGATACAAAGAATTTTTTTGAAGCGGGAAGGGTAATAGGATTATTTACAAAACTTACTTCGGTATAAAAATTACCATTTACATCCGCCATGATCTGGGCCATGGTAAGGTTGGTTGTTCCCAACAATGCTCCCGGAGGTCCAACGGGGCCTGCGGTTCCATCATAGATCCTTACCGGAACTATTTTACTGGGTGTAGCACTGTATCCTAAACCAAATGCAATCCATACATTGTTTAAAATAGTATACGGTGTTGCACTTGCATCAAAATACATGGCTTTTTGCTTATCCAGATACATATTCGGACCACTCACCCATCCATCAGCACCGATAGGAGTGCCTAAACCATAGTTCACCAATCCCCAGCCTCCAGGTATTGGGAAATTCATTTTTAAACATCCACTGGCGGCACTTACTACAATATAATTTGGCATCGTAAGTGTGTTAGTTCCATTGGCATTTGAAACGGTCAGGGTTACATTGTAACTACCCGGTGTATTATAGGTGATCGTAGGTGGTACCTGTCCCACATAACTGCTGGGAGTTCCACCAGGAAAGCTCCAGGTCCAAGAGGTAGGACTGTACGTAGATTGATCGGCAAATATTACATTTCCACCCGCAGTAACCGTTGTTGTATTAGCTGTAAAAGCTGCCACAGGCGGGTTATTCAATGTAGCTGAAACGCAGGTCATGGCGGCATTGGCATCAATACGACCACTTCCCAACTGTCCAGGATAACCCGGATTTTGAGCTGAAATATTATCCGCTGTTGATAACAAGCAATTCACAATATCCTGCTTTGGCATATTCGGATTTAAAGACCACATTAAACCAATCAATCCAGCTACAATTGGAGAGGCCATGGAGGTTCCTTGCTTATAACCATAGGTATTACCTACGGTAGTAGAATAAATACTTACACCAGGAGCGGAAATATCGATCCAGTTTCCATAATTGGAAAAAGAGGCTTTGGTATCACCACTTCCTGTAGCGGCCACCGAAATAACATTGGTATAAGCCGCAGGATAAAACTGGGTACTCACATTGTCGTTACCTGCCGCTGCTACTAAGATACATCCACTGTTCCATGCATAAGTACAAACAGTTTGCCCTGTAGTAGAAAAGAAAGATCCACCCCATGACATATTGATCACATCCGCCCCTGCTGCCACTGCATACACAATACCATTATACCCATCGGTAATACTGGTAGGTGTGGTGGTGGCTTTTACAGCAATGATCTTACAGCTAAACCCTATGGATGCTACCCCTGTTCCATTGTTGCTGCGTGCTGAAGCACAACCTGCAACATGTGTACCATGGTCATAACTCGGCGTAGGAGGATCAGGATTGTTGTCCCCAGCTCCACCTACATCATAACCATTGATATCATCCACATATCCGTTACCATCCTGGTCACCCCCACCGATTGGATCACCGGGGTTTACCCATAAATTCGGAGCTATATCGCTGTGGGTTCTTTCAACCGCATCATCTACGATGGCTATTTTTATATTGCTACCCGCCGAGAAATAATTCCAGGCTGATGGAGCACTGATGGTGTTTAAAAACCACTGGCTTCCGTAAGATGGATCATTGGGTGTTAAACATTTTTTATCCAAAGGAACTTTTTCTGCATAATCCACCAAATTAGATGCTTCTATTTTCTTGATAAAATCTTCTACTGCATTATAATCGGTAAACTCAACCAAATAAGTCCTTTGCAATTCCATAGATGTTTTGGCTGCATGAAATGGCCTCGACAGGTTGGTCACACCAAACCCTGCAGTTAAGCTTTCGAACCCAGGAATAGAGTTCAAAGGCACCTTATATGGATTATCATCGATGGTGGCCTTGATCCTGATATCATTTTTAAGGCGAAACCATATTTTACCATCCTGGTAACCGGAATGATAAGATTGAGCCACTAACGCTAAAGGAAATAGTAAAGCCAGGATAAGTAAAAATTTTATTTTCATAACTTGAGTTTTTGTTATAGACAATATTATGAAAATAATTGGTAAAAACAACAGTCCCAAAATGTTAAAATGGGCTTTCCCATAAGCCAAAGCGGCAGGGAGCACAGGGCAAAGCCTACGGCTTGCCAGCCCGTAGTGAAGACCTACACCTTGGCAGGCAAGCCGCCCAGAAAAATAACCTGAAATAATCTCTACACTAAATCACCTATCTCAGCACATGAAGAAAATAATATCTTTGTGAGGATTAGTATTTTTTGAAATAACTATTTATGGTAAGACATAACTGGACCCGCAATGAGATAGGTGATATCTACAATAAGCCCTTAATGGAACTTGTGTTTGAAGCATCTGCCATTCATCGGAAAAATTTTGATGGCAACGAGGTACAAATGAGTACCCTCCTATCTATTAAAACAGGAGGTTGTCCTGAAGATTGCGGCTACTGCCCACAGGCAGCCAGGTACCATACGGATGTTAAAGGAACTCCACTTTTAAATGTGGAAGAAATAATAGCATCAGCCGTTCAGGCAAAAGCAAATGGAAGTTCTCGATTTTGCATGGGTGCTGCATGGAGAGAAGTGAAAGACAATGTACATTTCGATCGTGTACTTGAAGTGGTAAAGAAAGTAACGGATATGGATCTGGAAGTATGTTGCACTTTAGGTATGTTGAACGAGGACCAGGCAAAAAAATTGAAAGATGCAGGCTTGTATGCCTATAACCATAACCTCGACACTTCACCTGAATACTACGAAAAAATTATTTCAACCCGGACCTATCAGGATAGGTTAGACACCCTTGACCATGTAAGAAATGCAGGTATTAGTGTTTGTTGCGGTGGTATTGTGGGCATGGGAGAAGAAGAAAAAGACCGGATAGGCTTGTTACAAACCCTTGCCAATTTACCTAAACATCCCGAATCAGTTCCCATCAATGCTTTGGTAAGTGTAAAAGGAACCCCGATGGAAAACCAGGAAAAAATATCTTTCTGGGATATTTTAAGGACCATTTCCACCGCCAGGATCGTCATGCCCGAAAGTATGGTTAGGCTCTCAGCCGGAAGAACTGAAATGAGTATTGCAGAACAAGCCCTTTGCTTTCTGGCAGGCGCAAATTCTATTTTTGCAGGTGATAAATTATTAACTACACCTAACCCTGAATTTGACCAGGATAAAATGATGTTTGAATTGCTGGGCTTGAAACATAGACCTGCGTTTAAAGAATCCCCACTGAACAATGAAGTTGGGCAGGCTTGCATCACTGAAGAAGTTTAACAACCCCAATATATTGTTGCCCATACCCAAACATTGGCAGGAAAAACTCACTAAAAGAGTGGAGAATAACTCGTTCAGAGAATTGAAGATTTTCTATGGGCTTACTGATTTTTTTTCGAATGATTATTTAGGAATTGCCAGGGATGAAGTAGTTACCCGGATGGTAAATATTACTTTGATCGGGCAAAAAGATGCATTGAATGGTTCTACCGGATCCAGGTTACTCAGTGGAAATCATATATGGGCAAGAAGATGTGAATATTACCTAAGTGAATATTACGGAGGTGAAAATTCGGTATTGTTCAACTCCGGTTATGATGCCAATATCGGAATTATGTCGTGCATTGCCGAGAGGAATGATACCATTATTTATGATGAATTGGTACATGCATCCATTAGAGATGGAATAAGACTTTCTATGTCCAGGAGTTTTTCATTTGCCCACAACAATATGGAGGACCTGAAGAAAAAATTGGAACAGTCCACAGGTCAGGTATTTATTGTTACCGAATCGGTTTTCAGCATGGATGGTGATGAAGCACCTTTGAAGGAATTGATGGCGATTGCTAAGCAATACCATGCGTATGTAATTGTTGATGAAGCCCATGCTGTAGGATTGTTAGGGCCCGCGGGTTCAGGAATGGTAAAAGCGGAAGGCTTAACAGAAGATGTATTGATCCGGATCGTTACTTTCGGAAAAGGAGCTGGTATTCATGGAGCAGCAGCTATCTGCAATGATGATGTAAAAAAATACCTGGTGAATTTCTGCCGTACTTTTATTTATACCACCGCTTTACCTCCCAATGACTGTATTGCTATTATGACCGCCCATGAGGTGATGAAGGAAAAAGACGAGGAAAGGGAAACGCTGAGAAAATATATCTCTTATTTTCGCAAAAAGATTAGTCAATCAAGTTTAAAGCTCATTGAAGGCAACGGACCTATTTCAGCCATTTTATTTGAAGGAAACTCAAAAGTAAAAGATATCTCCAACCTATTAATGGCTCATGGACTAGGAGTGTTGCCGGTATTGAGTCCAACAGTTCCAGAAGGAAAAGAGCGCCTGCGGATCATTTTGCACAGCTATAACACCCAGGATGAAATCGATCAACTCATTGAACTACTGCTCAAGCATGGGTAGTTCTTACTTTATAACCGGCATAGGCACAGATATTGGCAAGACCATTGTTTCAGCCATTCTTACCGAAGCTTTACATGCCGATTATTGGAAGCCCATTCAGGCAGGTAACCTTGGTAACCCTGATCCATCTATGGTAGCCGATTTGATCTCCAACCGGGTTTCGGCTATCCATCCTTCCGCCTATTCATTATCGACAGGTGCTTCACCGCATTATGCGGCAGAAAAAGATGGGATCGAAATTGACCTTCAACAAATAAAACCACCCCTTACTAACAATAAGCTCATCATTGAAGGAGCGGGTGGGTTGATGGTACCTTTGAATAAAAATGAATTGGTCATTGACCTGATTATACAATTAAAAGTTCCTGTGATCCTGGTAGTGAAAAACTATTTGGGGGCTATTAACCATAGTTTATTAAGCATTGAGATATTGCAACAAAAGAACATCCCGATCACCGGCATTGTGTATAACGAAGGTACCCGTTCTGAAAACATCCGTTTCATTGAAGATTATACAGGTATCAACACTTTAGGGATCGTTCCCAGGCTGGAAGTTCTTAACAAAGCCGTAATTCTAAAAGAAGCTGCTAAATTTGCAAGCCTAAAGAATTTCGTTTGAGTTTAGCAGAAAAAGATAAAAAATATATTCTCCATCCTTTTACTCCATATTCTGCAGAAAAGCAAAATATACCTATTGTAAAAGCTTCTGGTGAATTTTTATACGACGAAAACGGTAAAACCTATATTGATGCCATTAGCAGTTGGTGGGTAAACCTTCACGGACATTCGCATCCATACATCAACCAAAAAATAACGGAACAACTTCATGAACTGGAACATGTGATGTTCTCAGGTTTTACCCACGCCCCTGCCGTTCAACTCGCTGAAAAATTATTGGCCCATTTGCATCCTTACTACTCTGAAATATTTTATTCTGATAATGGAAGTACGGCCATTGAAGTAGCGCTAAAAATGTCGTTACAATATTGGAAAAATCAGGGGGAGGAAAAGAAAAAATTCCTGGCCTTTACCCACTCCTATCATGGGGATACTTTTGGTGCTATGGCAGTGAGCACACGGGATGTTTTTACCAAACCCTTTCATGCACATTTGTTTCATGTTGACTTTATTGAGATCCCTACTGAAGATAATCTTGACAGGAATATGGAACTCCTCGAACAATTGTTCAAGGAGGAAGATATTGCCGGATTTATATTTGAACCCTTGGTACAGGGAGCAGGAGGGATGCGCATGTACTTGGCAGAACACCTGGATTTTTTGTTGAGACTCTGCAAAGATTATGAAGTATTGACCATTGCCGACGAGGTAATGACCGGTTTTGGAAGAACAGGAAAAATGTTTGCCATTGATCACCTGCAGGTAAAGCCAGATATCCTTTGTTTGTCCAAAGGGCTTACAGGAGGTTATATGCCATTGGGGATCACCGCTTATGCATCAAAAATTGCCCAGGCATTTAAAACCGATGAGACTGTCAAAACCTTTTATCACGGACATTCCTTTACCGGGAATCCTATTAGTTGTGTAGCAGCCCTCGCAAGTCTTGAATTATTTGAGAAGGAAAATACTTTCGAAAAAATTGAGAATATCCGCAGCATGCACCTGGATTTTGCGGATCTGCTGGATTCGTTTGACGTAGTGGAAAATGTAAGAGTAACCGGTTCCATTCTAGCCTTTGATATCAAAACCGAATACCAGGAATATTTTTATACCAATCCCATCAGGGAAGTATTGTACGAATTTTACCTGCAGGAAGGTATATTGTTACGTCCATTAGGCAATGTAGTCTATATCCTTCCACCCTATTGTATCAACAAAGAAAGTCTTCAGAAAGTGTACGATGTGATCCTTAAAAGTCTGGATCTTGTTTCATCGAAATTAACAGAACATGGATAAGTATATTGTAATAGAGGCCATCGGTTCTGTTTCTGCATTAGGAGCTGATGACCAATTGATATTTGATTCATTGAAGGCAGGCAAATGTCATTTTCAGCAAAGAAGCATAGGTAAAGAAACCTATCCCCTTATTCCCATTCATTCTGCTGCCGAAGAAATGGTAAAAAATATTTTACAGAAATTTCCTAAGTACAAGAAGTCAGACCGAACTGCTGTCCTGGCCATTCTTGCGTCAGAAATATGTTTTGCAAAAATGGGATCACAAAAAAATGCTGAATGGATCATCAATGCAGGATCATCAAGAGGTGCCACGAATGTATGGGAAACAAGCCACAGCCAATTCATCGAACACCAAAAAGTCCCTGTAAAATCCTCTCCGCTTACCACCTTGGGAAATATTTCAACCCATGTAGCTCAGCATCATAAAATACAAGGAATGCAAATAGACCATTCCATTACCTGTAGCTCAGGTCTGCAGGCATTGGCCAATGCGTATGCCTGGCTTAGATCCGGGTTGAGCGATCATTTTCTGGCATTGGGCACTGAATCGGCCCTGACCGATTTTACCATTGCACAAATGGCAGCATTGGGCATCTACTCAAAAGAAAAAGATGCAATTCCCTGCAAGCCATGTGCAGAAAATCCGGATAAGACTAATACATTCCTGCTGGGAGAAGCCGCGGTAGCCATTGCCTTATCTAACAAATCAAAACCGACAGAGGGAGATCTCATCCTTGCAGGTATGGGCACAGGTTCAGAAACCCTTTCCAATCCTACTTCCATTTCTCCCTATGGAGATGGCTTCCGGCAAAGTATGTTAAAAGCCATTGGGAATGCCAGGATGCAGCCAGATGACATAGATATGATCATACCTCATAGCCCTGGTACTTACCAGGGAGATATGGCTGAATACAATGCCATTCAATCTGTTTTTGGAGACCCTCTACCCAAGGTGATCAATCATAAATTTTTAACCGGTCATACATTAGGGGCTTCAGGCTTGTTAAGTGTAGAGCTCGGATATCATTTAATGACAAAAAACTTGGAGTTCAATTTCCCTTATCCTGCTTTGTATCCTCAAACTTCAAAGCTCCAACCTCAAACCGTCCTCATCAATTCAATGGGATTTGGAGGCAATTCTGTGAGTATTATTCTGAAAAAAGTTTGATGTTTGATAAGTTTGAAGTTAGACCATTTGAAAGTGAAAGATCGAACTTCCAGCCTCCAACCTCAAATCAAACCCGTTCAATATTTACTTTTATGCATTATATTTATTGCATCCTTATACAATAAATGAGCTACGCACTACTTGATACTCCGATAGAATATTTGAAAGGCGTTGGCCCCAAAAGGGCCGAGGTGCTTCAAAAAGAATTCGGCATTTTTAGGTTTGCGGACCTCTTGTTTTATTTTCCATTCAGATATGTGGATCGTACAAAATTTTATAAGATCTCTGAGATCCACCCCGACATGCAATATGTTCAAGTGAAGGGGAGACTTATTTCGGTAGAAACCATCCAGGGAAAAGGAAAAAATCAACGTTTATCTGCCCTGTTTTCGGATGGAGAAAATACCCTGGAATTGATTTGGTTTACGGGATTAAGATGGATAAAAGCCGCATTGAAGACAGATGCGGATTACGTGATCTTTGGAAGACCGGGTTCCTTCAATGGACGCTTGAATATGGCTCATCCAGAAATGGAATTATTGAAGGACCATATAGCCTCTCCGCAAGGGAAATTACAGGCAGTTTACAGCACCACGGAAAAAGCAAAAAATTTGGGATTGGATAGCAAGGGGATCAGCAAATTGGCCATTACTTTGTTGACCCAAATTCCGCCCAATAGTTTTGGAGAAACCCTTCCATCAACTATTCTCAACCCGTTAAAACTCATCTCCAGAGAGCAAGCATTGAGGTCTGTGCATATGCCTTCTGACAATGATTCTATGCAGAAATCTTTGTTTAGGCTAAAATTTGAAGAGCTTTTCTATGCCCAGCTTAGGTTATTGCAAGTCAAAAATCTCAGGAAGCAGCAGTTGAAAGGGATTGTATTTGAAAAGATTGACACCTATTTTGATGAGTTTTATCACCAACATCTTCCTTTTGAACTCACCAATGCACAGAAGAGAGTGCTCAAGGAAATCCGGAGGGATACGGTGAATGGTTATCAAATGAACCGTTTATTGCAAGGAGATGTGGGAAGCGGCAAAACCATCGTAGCTTTAATGACCATGCTGATGGGCATCGACAATGGATACCAGGCGGCCATGCTGGCTCCCACAGAGATCTTATCCAACCAACACTTTAAAACCATTTCAAAGCTGCTGGAGAAAACCAATCTAAACATAAAACTACTGACCGGTAGTACAAAAAAATCAGAACGGGAAGAAATATTCCGGCTATTGGAAGATGGAAGCCTGCACATATTGGTGGGTACCCATGCGATTATCGAAAACCCTGTGGTATTCAGGAATCTGGGGATTGCTATCATCGATGAACAACATCGGTTTGGGGTGGCTCAAAGGGCCAAATTATGGGGCAAAAACAAAGAAAATCCACCCCATGTTTTGGTCATGACAGCAACCCCCATTCCCCGAACTTTGGCCATGACCTTGTATGGAGACCTGGATATCAGCGTGATCGATGAGCTACCACCAGGACGCAAATCGATCCGGACCATGCATTACCATCAATTCTCCAGGCAAAAAGTATTGGACCTCATGGCTTCCGAGATCAATAAAGGTCGGCAATGCTATGTCGTATTTCCATTGATCGAAGAGTCGGAAAAAGTGGATATGAAAAATCTCATGGATGGATTTGAGCAATTGCAGGCGGCATTGCCACAGTTCAGCATCAGTATGTTGCACGGGAGAATGACAGGGGAGGCCAAAGAAAATGAAATGAAAAGATTCGCGGCAGGTAAGACCCAGATCATGGTGTCCACCACAGTGATTGAAGTGGGGGTGGATGTGGCCAATGCAACGATCATGGTCATCGAAAATGCAGAAAGGTTTGGTTTATCACAATTACACCAGCTGAGGGGCCGGGTGGGCCGGGGGGGGGATCAATCCTATTGCATTTTACTTACCAATACCAAACTTAGCAACGATGCCGAGATCCGCATGCAAACCATGGTTAGGACCAATAATGGGTTCGAGATCAGCGAGGTAGACCTGGATCTGAGAGGTCCCGGGGACATCGAAGGTACCCGCCAGAGTGGAGATATGAAATTTAAGATAGCCGATCTTGCGCATGATCAGCAAATATTGGTCCTGGCGAGGGAAATGGCGCAGCATATACTAGAAGATGATCCTGAGTTAAAAAATGCTCAAAATGCCATTATTCACGAAATTTTAAGTCTTGAAATGAAAACAAGAGGTGCCTGGGCACGTATATCATAGAAATTTAAAAAATAAATAGCATATTGCTGCCTGGTCTAATTCAGGGCAGAAAAAACTATTTTTGTTGCATGAGGTTAATACGTATACATCTAACCCTTCTTGTCATTTTTGCATCATCTTATATGGTGCAGGCGCAGCATTGTTGCTGGACCCCAGACAGTATGCCTGCTGTAAGCAGTTTAAGGGACAGTATTACCAAATGGATCCATCGTTACGAAAAAGAGATATTTGCCTTCGAACGACAGGATGATACATTACCCTACCCCAAAGACGCAATTCTTTTTGTAGGTAGCTCCAGTATAAGAACTTGGAAATCACTGAATACCGATATGAGCCCGCTTCCGGTGATCAATAGAGGATTTGGAGGCGCTACTTTGGTTGAATTGTCGTACTATTCAGAAAGGATCATTTATAAGTATAATCCCAAGGCCATCGTGGTCTACTGCGGTGAAAATGATCTCGCAGTGAACTTTTCGAGGGTCGAAGATGTTTTAAATGAATTTCGGGAACTCAACGAAAAAAGAAAACTTTTCCTTCCTGAAGCCAAGGTTTTCTTTATCTCTATCAAACCCTCGCCCAGCAGGGCATTTTATCATGATAAATTTAAAATGGCCAACCAACTGGTTCAGCAATACGTAAAAGAAAGTCCGCAGGACCTGTTTTACATTGATATAACACCCTGTATGATGGATAAATACGGAAATATTGATGATAGTATTTTCAAGAAGGATAGGTTACATATGAATAGCGACGGTTATCAACGATGGGCAAAGATCATCAAACCTGAGCTCATCAAGTGCTTAAATTTAAAAGTTAAATAGCTGTTAACACCTCTGTTATGAGTAAAGTATGGTTAATATCTTTTATCTTTGAATATCACTTAACCACCCCTTCAAGTGTAACTTTAGCCGGCAATACGATTAGGATCTACTTAAGAAACAACATATTAAAGGGATGAAGAAAATCGGATTTTTACTGACAATTGCTTTATTACTGCTGATGAACATGCAGTCAGTACAGGCATTTCAGCCCGATACCACCTTTGCACAGCGTTTAAAGATCATCGAAAAAAATATTCCGTACCAGTTAACCCTGGAGCTTCAGGAAGCCATTAACCGTAAAGTATATACCAACAAAACCGAGTCGGAACTTATATTGACCCGTTCTATTGAGTTTTTGCCTCATATCGAGAAAGAACTATGGCAAAATGACCTTCCATCTGAATTTAAATACATTCCTGTAGCTATGTCGGGCCTTGATCCTACCAGCATTACCTATAATGGTGGAGCAGGGATCTGGGGATTGCAATACATCATCGCCAAAAGATATGGTTTGAATGTGGATGAGTTTGAGGATGAAAGAAGGGATCACTTAAAAAGCACCTGTGTATCAATACAATACATTCAGGACCTTCAAAAAAACTATGGTAACTGGACCTTAACATTGCTTTCTTTTATTACCAGTCCGAGCGATGTGAACTCTGCCATTTGCAGAAGCGGGAACAGTGCAGATGTATGGAAGATCTATGAACAAATGTCTAACAAGCAAAAAAACCTGTTCATCGAGTTCATTGCTTCGGCTTATTTGCTCAATTTCTATGATACCCATGGGTTAGACAAAAAACAACCCAACTACGAATGGGCCAATTGTACTGCATATACGGTTGAAAATAATACCAGCCTTGCTGATCTGGCGGCTTATTTAGGAGTTTCTGAAAACACCCTTAAACAAGCCAATCCAACCATCCGGTCGCATTATATTCCCGGAAATAAAGGCTATACCGTACGCATTCCGATGTCGTATTCAGAGAAATACATCAGCTATAAACCTGCTGAGATCCTGAATATCGCGATTGTCCAAAACCAAACCACAGTGACGCCTACGGTTGATAATACGAACAAAGCCGGCACAAATACCGATAACAACAATGGATCGGTGCATAATTCATCGAATTATTTTGCCGTTAAAACCAACAATACCCCTACCAACAGCAAGGCATCCACCGGAAGCTATCAGACCCAGAAATCCTATTATAAAGTGAAAAGCGGAGATAACCTGGGGAAGATCGCCGGTAAATACCATGTTTCCGTTTCTTCTTTGAAAAGCTGGAATGGATTGAAAAGTGATAAGATCTATATCGGTCAGAAAATATGTATCCATAAAAAAGTTTGGGTTGCCAATAAGGTTACCGAAACAGAGACCCATACGCAGGTAGAAGAGGATGACAAAGGTTCAAATACTGAATCCAATACCACCAAAGAAAACAATACTTCTACCACGGCCAACGCAGATAAAGGTCCCAATGCAAATACCCCTAATAATAGCAATACTACAAAAACCGTTACTACCGAAAAAGCCCCCGTTAACACCGTAAAATCTTGGGTTACCTACAAGGTACAAAAAGGCGATACCTTATGGAAAATTGCCACCAAGCATGGGGTGTCAGTCGACGATGTTAGAAATAATAACAACGTACCGGGTGATAAAATTATCGTAGGACAGGTTTTGAAGATCAAAAGCAAATAACTTTGTGGAATGGATAATATAAAACCACTCCGCATTGTTGGATTTGTTTCCGTATGCATTGTTTTCCTGGCTTTTATTTCCCTCATCTTTCCTAAGAAAGGTATTCTGTTGTACACTGAGCCCAGTGAAAGGGATTCAAGCGTACAGGATTCCATTAAGATCAAATTCCCGTCTTTCGCTTCCTTCTTTACGATCGATACCACCAAATACGCTGATATTGATAATATCCTTCATCACCATATAGATTCTAACCTGCTGAAAGAACTTAACTCTACTCAGGATAGCCTGGATGCTTTCAGAAAGATCTCCATGGATAATCCAGGCAGGATCCATTATCCAAAAAACAATAAAGGGGTGTTGTATTCTTTCTTCGAAGCGTTGGAGAATGCCGAGGACGATCAGGCTTCGTTGAGGATCTTACATTATGGGGATTCGCAGATCGAAATGGATAGAATTACCAGCTATATCCGGGAGCAATTGCAAAATAAATTTGGTGGTAGCGGACCGGGATTCCAACCTGCCGTTCAGGTGATCCCCAATATTTCCACCCGACAAACTACCTCAGGGAATTTTGTACGATACGCCAGCTGGGGTTTCGATCAGAGCCAAAAGGCCGAGCATGGCAGGTATGGCCCTATGCTGAATTTTTGTGAACTGGACAATGGAGGAGGTACCATTAGTTTTACTCCCAGTCATCAGGCGTATTCAAAGGCACAGTTGATCAATAACGTAAAAGTATTAGTGGGTGATCTTGAATCAGACCTCACGGTAACTCTCCGAGGGGATGGAGGCAGTGCAGGTACCAAAACAGCCAAAGCAGGCAAAGGTATTCAGCTGCTGGAATGGAACCTGGACAACTTTCCAAAAACAATTTCAGTAAGTTTTAGCGGAGGAGGCACTCCCGAGATATACGGAATTGCCCTGGATGGCAAAACGGGAGTATCCGTTGACAATCTTCCAATGAGAGGTTGCTCAGGTACCATATTTAAACGTACTACTTCTACCATCCTTAAAAAATCATTCGAACTATTGAATGTAAAACTATTGATCCTCGAATTCGGAGGTAATATGATGCCTTCGATCAATGGTCCGAAAACCGCCGAGAATTATGGTAAGAATTTCTATGAACAGATCATGTACCTGAAACAACAAAATCCGAATATGGATATCATCGTCATTGGTCCGGCTGATATGTCGAAAAGGATCAATGGCAATATGGTCTCTTATCCGGATCTTCCTGTGGTGGTGGAGCACCTGAAAAAGGCCGCCTTTGATGCAGGCGGGGCCTATTGGGATACTTATCAGGTAATGGGTGGACATAACTCTATGCCAACCTGGGTAAAGGAAGGATTAGCCGGTAAAGATTATATCCATTTTACAACGGATGGTGCTAAAAAAATCTCCGAATTATTCTACGAAGCTTTGATCAATGATTATAATGAATATAGGTTAGAAAAAAGGATCAGGCAGTTGAATGGACAGGAACCCTTAAAGATTGAGCCGGATACGATCAAAAAAGATACCGTTGAACAAAAGAAGAAAGAAGCTCCGGTGGTGGTCGTTCCACCCGGAAAAGCCAGGCCTTTCAAATCTGTAAAAAAGGTGACCATCATGCAAAAGAACAGGTGGGTCACCCATATTGTTAAGCCTGGTGATACGCTTTGGGAAATTGCTCAAAAATACAATGCAACGGTTGAAGATATTATGAGGGATAACAATATGGAAAGTGATAAGATCAATGAAGGGCAAACCCTCCGGATAAAAAAAGGAAGTAAATAATAAAATGCAAAAAACCAGGTCCATATTTTTTTTCATCCTGTTTACATTCATTGTAAGCGGTTCAAAAAATATATCGGCCCAACCGGTTTATGATTTTCCCTATGTGATCCCACAATACGATTTTGTTAATTATGGCATCAATCGCCTCCACTTTCCGGCTGATAGTGCCTATATGAAAGGGTTTTATGAAAAGATGGACAAGCTCATCTTCGAAGGAGTGGGCAAAATCAACATCATTCATATTGGTGGGTCACACGTTCAGGCCGACATTGTTTCCGGCAGACTGAGAGAAAGGCTGGCCACTTTTTTCCCGGGAAACAAAGGAAGTCGTGGAATGATCTTTCCATTTAAAGTAGCAGGTACCAATAACCCAGGGAATTATTTTGTAACCTATACAGGTAAATGGACCACCTGTAAAAATGTAACTTATAAAGCCAACTGCGAATTGGGTTTAACCGGTATGTCCATTACCACATACGATACCACTTCCAGTATTTCCATCTCGCTAAAACGAGAAAACTATCCGGCTTACGATTTCAACCGGATCCGGTTATTTCACAGGGCCGACAGTAATCAATTCAAAGTAAAACTGGGTTGGTTGGATTCAACTCAGTATACCGTTCAGTACAATTATACCAAAGGGATCACAGATATTTATTTGAAAACCTATTTATCAGATCTGCAAATTCAATTCATCAAAACTGGTTCACATCAATGGTTCTATACCTTATACGGGATCCAATTGGAAAATGATGATGCCGGAATGACCTATCATGCGATCGGCGTGAATGGAGCAGGGACCTATTCATATTTAAAATGTTCCCTGTTCGAGCAGCATATGGCTGAGCTGAAGCCCGACCTGGTGATCCTCGGAGTAGGTATCAACGATGCAGCAGGCTCGTCTTTTGATGCCGGGACTTTCGAATTGAATTATGAAAAGATCATCGAAAAGATCCACAAGGCCTCCCCACATGCTGCTATTATTTTTATAACCAATAACGATAGTTATAGAAAATACAGGAGAAGGTATTATGTAAATTACAATGCAACGGCAGTAAGAGAAAGAATGTACAACCTGGCCACCAAGCATAACCTGGCAGTCTGGGATTTTTTTAACATCATGGGCGGACTAGGATCTATGGCTACCTGGCAGAAAAATAGCCTGGCAGCTTCCGATCGGATACATTTTTCAACCGCAGGTTATAAGCTCATGGGGGATCTTTTATTCAACGCTATTTTAAAAAGTTACGAAAACCATATCAACAATAAATACCGCTAACCTAAAACATGCTGTTCGGCCTTTTAATACCCCTTATTGTACTTGTTATACTTGCTCTGATCGGCTGGGAAAAAATGAACTCCCAACAAAAAGTGGGAGCCGGAATCATATTGGGTCTTTATTCGGTTGGAATGGTCATTGTTTTACTTGTTACTGGGGTTGGTAAGCATATTTTTGGTTTCGATCCCCAACACCCCCTCCTATTTACCGAGTTTTATTTCTGGGCCTTCTTCCTCATGGTAATGGTGGGATTCTCCCTGGTGCATAAGCGAAGACTGATGCGAAGTACCTTCCTGATGGCGGTGAGTTTATTCTTTTATTGGAAAACCTCCGGGTTCTTTGTTGTACTGCTTATTTTTTCTACCATTTTCGATTATAATGTGGGGATGCGGATGGAGAAAACAGAAACCAACTGGAAGAGAAAACTGCTTTTGTTCTTAAGTGTTTTTGTGAACCTGGGCATGTTGGTCTACTTCAAATACGCATACTTCTTTACGGATTCTTATAACCAGATATTTTTGCCGGATACACCACCCGAGCAGCAAATGCATGTAATCAATTGGTTTGCCAAATGGGCGAATGAGGTTACAGGTGCACTCAGCGAATTTTTCCGATTCAAAAGCAGTGTTACTGATTTTACCACCCATTATAAAGTAGATACCATCCTTCTACCGGTGGGAGTTTCCTTCTTTACTTTCCAAACCATTAGCTATGCAGTGGATGTATATAGAAGGGAATTAAAGGCAGTAAGAAATATATTGGATTTCGGATTTTTCGTCTCCTATTTCCCCCAGCTGGTTGCCGGACCTATTGTTAGGGCCACTGATTTTGTACCCCAGATCTATAAAGAATTTAAGCTTACCAAATACGAATTCGGACTTGCCATCTTCTGGATTCTGAACGGGTTGATCAAAAAACTTGTATTGAGCGATTACCTGGCTGCCAACTATATCGATCGTGTTTTCGATTCCCCGGAGATATACGGAGGATTAGGAAATATATTGGCCCTCTTCCTCTATTCACTCCAGGTATATGCCGACTTCTCCGGCTATACCGACATAGCCATAGGTGTGTCTTTGCTGCTGGGATTCAGGCTCCCCATGAATTTTAATTCCCCGTATAAATCTAAAAACGTGGCTGAATTCTGGAAACGATGGCATATGTCATTGTCAAATTGGCTCAGGGATTATTTATATATACCCTTAGGAGGAAATAAAAGGGCCAGTTTTGGTTCGTTTTTCTGGCTCCTGGTCATCTCCGCATTTGTATTAGTTATGCCGGGAACCATCGGTTTCCTCAAGACCCCTGCCACCTTGCTTATTTCTATTGCCATTATTTATTTTACCCTCATCGTTGCCTTCCTTCCTAAAATACCAAGGCTTGCCCTGGGTGCTGTTGTTGTTCTGGCATTTATTGCACAGCTTATATTCAATGCAGTCGGAAATCCAGCACTGAATCCCATTTTTAACATGGAGATCTTCCCCTGGTATGTGGTACTCATCATTGCAGTAGTGGGGAATATTATTCTTTTCCTTATTTCCAAAACACGCAGGAATACCATTGTCACCAATATCAACCTCATGCTTACCATGGTGATTGGGGGACTATGGCATGGAGCCAGCTGGAATTTCCTGATTTGGGGGGCCTTGAATGGTGTAGGTTTGGTGGTCTATAAATCATGGAAGAAAATTTCTCCTTACGAAAAATCCAATTTCTTCCTGGTAAATGCCTGGAAGATCTTTTTCACTTTTGTATTTATTTCCTTCACCCGTTTATTCTTCAGGGCAGGTGACATCAAAAATACCAATGGAGGAATGGAAACGGTGAACCGTATGTGGAAGCAGATCACTACCGGTTGGTGGGAAAAATGGGAACCTTATGCGGCCCTTCTGGGTGGATATTGGAAAATCTGGGCGGTTTTTATCATTGGCATGATCATTCATTGGTTGCCAGTAAATTTTAAAGACTGGTACCGGAATACTTTTGCTAAATCTTCTATCTATGCACAAGCTGCATCGGTAATCATTGTTGTATTTTTATTGCTGCAATTCATTACCGCTGGACTTCAAACTTTTATATATTTTCAATTCTAAAAAACGATGAGCACTCCTGAAGAAGAAGAATTTGATTATGAGAATGACGATTCATGGTATGAAGATGCCATGAATACGTTAGATTCTCCTGTATTCAATCATCACATCATCTATTCCGAAGAAGAGATCAAAGACCTGGAGGAATTGGAAAAAACCACCATACGTCTTCGCAACAAAGCCCTGGAAAATGGATTCGAATATATTGATCTCAAAATAGGAGACTATGTTTGTGACATCGTTTTCTTTTGTGGAACTGTTGATTATAATAATTGTTCATTCGCATTGACCTATAAGAAGGATCGACAATACCTGGTGATCTTCCGATGGAAATCGGAAGCAGAACCTAATCCGAATCCTGTATTGATGGCAGGCATGGTAAGGACCAGTAAATTCCTGGGGGCCTATCGTTTTGTGGAATTCCTTCACCTCGAAGAAGAAATTGAAGAAGAACAAGAGAATATTGAAACCTTTAAGATCAACCGTGAACTTACCTACAAAGACAAACCATCCTTGGAAGTAATTAAGTCAGACGATTTAAAGTACAACCAAAAAATAGTGGATTATTTTACCGGTATATCACCGGCAGCATTTGAGTTTTATAATGAGTTTGTGATCTTTGAAATGCCGGTAAATACAGATATTAACCAATACCTGGACATGATGGATCAAATAGAAAATTTATAATTATTGTAAAGGGATCTCGGTAAACAGGTACTTTACAAATGCCCTTTCAGTGGTATCATTTACATTTCGTACCGAGGCTTCAAAATAGCCCGTCAGTTTTCCCGTCCCATCCATACTGGTAATGACCAAATTTGAACCAGCACCATAGGGATCATGTACAAAATTCTTGAGAGTAGGTGTTTGGGCCTCTCCTTCATATCTTTTTACCCAGAAGGTAAATTTGCGTTCACCTGCATTGAGTATAAAATCAAAATAGCTATAGGTACCCATTTCCATGGCCATATTACCTGCAGTATTTACCAAAGTAAGGTTGATGGTGGTCCAGGGTCCGGTGGTGCCTGGCACAGCCGGATAAGATCCTTGAATATTGAAAGCATTAAAAGTTTGGACAGTGTCAAAGTTCCAACGGGCATAAGTAGCTTCCCGGCCTTCACCGTCAAAGCAAACATAAGTACCTGTATTATCGCTGCAATCCACCAGCTTTTCCTTTACACAGGAAGAGAGAGCAATTGCAAGACCAGCCAGAACTAAGATTTTATACCTTTTCATATTCAACATTTTATCAAATTTCTATAAAATAGATGATAAAAACAAGGGGATAGTTGTCCTGATGGGGAATTTTTATGGCACCAATGTATAATTCGACGGGCAATTGCCCGTCGCTGCGCATGTCCTCATAAGATCATAACAGTTCCTAGTAAGATTCTTTATCTGATGGGAAGTCTCCGCTTTTTACGTCTTTGATATATGCTTTTACAGCATTGCCCATTTCTTCGTGCAGGTTAAGGTACCTGCGTAAAAACCTCGGTTTGAATTCAAAATTGATCCCCATCATATCATGGGTTACCAATACTTGTCCGTCTACCCCACCCCCGGCACCAATGCCTATTACCGGTATCTGCACAGACTTGGCCACGGCTGTCGCCAGCTTGGCCGGGATCTTTTCTAACACCAATGCGAAACAACCCAATTCTTCAAGTAACAATGCATCCTTCTTTAATTTTTCGGCTTCTTCATCTTCTGTTGCTCTTACGGTATAGGTCCCAAATTTATAGATACTTTGAGGGGTTAAACCTAAATGCCCCATCACGGGTATCCCTGCCGTTAATATCCGGATAATGGATTCTGAAACTTCCGATCCACCTTCCATTTTTACTGCATGTGCTCCCGTTTCTTTCATAATACGGATGGCACTTCTCAATGCTTCGCTACTATTGGCCTGGTAAGAACCAAAAGGAAGGTCCACCACTACCAATGAACGTTGTACTCCACGGATCACACTGCTGGCATGATAGATCATATTGTCAAGCGTAATAGGTAAAGTGGTTTCATGACCTGCCATTACATTCGAGGCAGAATCACCTACGAGCAATACATCGATCCCTGCGGCATCCAGGATCCTGGCCATGCTATAATCGTAGGCAGTAAGCATGGAGATCTTAATTCCATTCTTCTTCATTTCAATTAAGCTATGGGTGGTTACTTTTTTGACCTCTTTATGTGTTGACATGTAGATGAAATAAGATGGTAAAGATAGGTTATTTTGGATTCTGGTCTATCTACAGGATCATGTTCCCGCTGAAAGTCTTCTTGTCGCTTGGCTGGCCTGTAGGTAGGCACTAGCTTAGCAAGAACTCGTTCCTGCAGATTTTTTTATTCACCGGCGCTGCGCTTGGTGAATAGTTCCCGCAGATTTCGCAGATTTACGCTGATTTTTTTTGCTTTGTCTCTGCTATCCTGTTCAGCAGATATCATCTCGCAGATTGGAGGCGCCACAGCGCCTCATCTGCGAGATGAAAGCCACCGAAGGGAAAACCGGGCAAAAGCATCAGCGTAAATCTGCGAAATCTGCGGGAACAAAACCGATGAGCCGTCAGGCGAATCGGCTGGAACTAAGCAAGCAGCGCCAGTTGTGAGTATGTGTTATTCCGCTGGGACGAAAATCCCTGAATTGGACTCTTGCTTGCAATTGGATTAAACCTAATCCGATAATTAGAGCCGATAAACGGCCGATAATGTTAAGTAGAATATTAGCGAGAAACCATTATCTTTACTCCAGGAACTCAAAACAATATTGTTAAATTTGTTCCGTAATTCAATTTTACTCATGAGAAAAAGCCTTTTAGGGATCTTAGCTGCCTTGTTCATTTTTTCTTCCTGCAGCGAAGATGTTGATTTAACCGCTCCTTACAAAGATATAACCGTAGTATACGGATTGTTGAATGCCCAGCAGGATACCCATTGGGTAAGGATCCAAAAAGCATTTTTAGGTGATGGCGATGCCCTGCTATATTCACTCATCCCTGATAGCCTTTATTACCCTGCTACCCTGGATGCATATGTACTAGGCTATAATTCTTCCGGTACACAGGTAGATTCATTTCATCTCGAAAGACTGTTAAATCCAATTGGCATAGATAAAGATACCGGTGTATTTGCCGCTTTTAACAATGTACTTTACAGAGGAATAAGGACACTGAACCTGAATTATACCTATAAAATAGTGGTGGTAAAGCCGAATGGCTCACAAAGTACCAGCACCACCGAGATTGTGGATGATGTGATCATGGCATATCCTCCTACGGTAGGTACCCAGTTGAATTGGGAACCTCCTACCCCAGGTATGGATAAAGTAATTACCGTACGTTGGGTATCAGATGCAAAATCTTATGCTTACCAATTAGGGATCCGTTTTCATTATGAAGAATGGAATTTCGCAACACCCGGAAACGTGAAGGATACCAGTTTTACGTATTACTTTCCTATGTTCAAACCCACCAACGATGAGATCTGTAACCTGAACCAGCTTTGTTATGATATCCCAAAGCAAACATTTTATGGGATGATCGTAAACAATATTGATGAAGACAGCGACCTTCGTAGAAGGTTTATCTCCCTCGACATCCTCGTATTGCAGGCAACCGAGGAATTCTATAATTATATCACCATCAATGCACCTTCCTTAAGTTATGTGCAAAAAGTATCCGCCTATACCAATATTGAGAATGGATTGGGGATCTGGGGTTCCAGGACTACCGGGGGGCTTAACGGACTGAACCTGAATACACAATGCCAGGATTCGTTACAGCAGGGCCAATATACTTGGCAACTCAACTTCGTCCCTTAAACAGAAGATTTCTGTAAAAATGGCAGGTATACCTGTCAGAATTGAAGCGCTTTTATTTTTTCCCTGACATAATTATAGAATTTACACTCTATTTTGGCATCGGCATAGGTATTGTTGAAGGATATATAGTTTTAAAAAATGAATGATTATGGGAAAAATTATAGGTATAGACTTAGGAACTACCAACTCCTGCGTAGCGGTAATGGAAGGTAATCAGCCTGTGGTAATAGCCAATAGTGAGGGAACACGTACAACTCCATCCATTGTAGCATTTTTGGATAATGGGGAACGTAAAATAGGTGATCCTGCCAAACGCCAGGCGATTGCCAATCCTAAAAAAACGGTTTATTCCATTAAGCGATTCATGGGTGCCAGTTATGGTGAGTCTGAAAAAGAAGCGCAGCGTGTACCCTATGAGGTAGTAAGAGGTGAAAACAATACCCCTAGAGTAAAAATAGATGATAGATTATATTCTCCACAGGAGATCTCGGCCATGATCCTTCAGAAAATGAAGCAAACTGCCGAAGATTACCTGGGAACAACAGTAAACGAAGCGGTCATCACGGTACCTGCTTACTTTAACGATGCACAACGCCAGGCTACAAAAGAAGCCGGTGAAATTGCAGGATTGAATGTAAGAAGGATCATCAATGAGCCTACGGCTGCTGCCCTTGCTTTTGGTCTGGATAAAAAAGGAAAAGACATGAAAGTGGTGGTATTCGACCTCGGTGGTGGAACACATGACGTATCTGTATTAGAATTAGGTGAAGGTGTGTTTGAAGTAAAATCAACGGATGGGGATACCCATTTAGGGGGTGATGATTTCGACCACGTAATCATTGATTGGCTGGCAGATGATTTTAAAGCCCAGGAAGGGGTAGATCTTCGACAAGACCCTATCGCCTTACAAAGATTAAAAGAAACGGCTGAGGCGGCTAAAAAAGACCTCAGTACTTCTCAGGAATATCATATTACCTTGTCATATATCACCATGGTGAACAATGTACCGAAGTTCATTGATAAAAAATTGACCCGGGCAAAATTCGAACAAATGGTGGATGGATTGATCAAACGTGCCATTGAGCCTTGTAAAACAGCCTTGAAAAGTGCCGGATACACCGTAGGTGATATTGATGAAGTGATCTTAGTGGGTGGTTCAACAAGGATCCCGGCTGTGCAAAAAGCGGTGGAAGATTTCTTTGGAAAAGCACCGAGCAAAGGAGTGAATCCTGATGAAGTAGTAGCCATTGGTGCTGCTATCCAGGGAGGCGTATTGGCCGGTGATGTAAAAGATGTATTGTTGTTGGATGTAACTCCCCTTTCCTTAGGAATTGAAACCTATGGTGGGATTTTTACCAAACTTATTGATGCGAATACAACGATCCCTTCTAAAAAATCGGAAACGTTTTCAACAGCATCTGATAACCAGCCATCGGTTGAGATCCATGTATTACAAGGAGAAAGACCTATGGCAAAAGATAACCGCACCATTGGGAAATTCCATTTGGCGGATCTGCCTCCGGCACCACGTGGAGTTCCACAAATTGAGGTAACCTTTGATATTGATGCCAATGGAATTATCCATGTATCAGCCAAAGATAAAGGAACAGGAAAGGAGCAAAAGATCCGTATTGAATCAAGCAGTGGTTTGAGCAAAGAGGAGATCGAAAAAATGAAACGTGATGCAGAAGCAAATGCGGAATCGGATAAAAAAGCCAAGGAAACAGTTGAAAAACTGAACCTGGCGGATAACCTCATCTTCCAAACAGAAAAAAGTTTGAAAGAATATGGAGATAAAATTCCAGAAGATAAAAAAGCAGAAATTGAAAATGCATTGGTAGCTTTAAAAGAAGCACATAAAAATCAAGACATCCCTGCAGTAGAGGGAGCTATGGAAAAACTGAATACAGTTTTCCAGGCAGCTTCTAAGGATATGTATGACAATGCAAGTAAAACAGAAAATACGCAATCAACGGATAACAACCAGGAGTCTTCCAAAAAGGATGGAGATTCAGAAGTAACAGATGTTGATTATGAAGAGGTAAAATAGTCCTGCCTGCCGGCAGGTTTTTTTTCATAGATTGGTTGGTTCAGTAAAGGTCGTTCGCAAGGGCGGCCTTTATTGTTTGACAGCTGTTTGGAGTGATAGAGTGCTTCGCACCTCCGGCTCCCAGCTGGAGCACAAAAAATATTATATTTATTAAATGACAACAAAAGGAGGATTTATATACATCATTACCAATAAAAGAAGAACGGTGTTGTATATTGGATCAACAACAGATATTAAAAGGAGGATGTTAGAACATAAATTAGGCTTATATCCTGGTTTTTCAAAAAAATACAACTGCTGTGATCTTTTGTTCTTTGAGTTTTTTCCGGATATAGCAGATGCTGCTAAAAGAGAAACGCAAATGAAATCATGGAAACGGGAATGGAAATTGGAACTCATTCGAAAAGGCAATCCGAACCTACTGGACCTATCTATGCATTGGTTTGATGAAAATGGAAATTTGAAGAAAGAGAATTAGAGCTTAGTGCTTCGCACTTCCGGATCCCAGCTGTAGCTGGGAATCATGTATAAAACCATATAGGAGTTCCAGGCAACTATGTTGCCTGGAACTCCTATATCCCCCAAGAAAAGATTCCCGGCTACAGCCGGGATCCAAGGCAATTTGACGGGAAATAAAATAGATATTTATTTGAAAACAACCTCGAACTTCAAACTTCAAATAAGCTTCAGCCTATATGCAATCGAAACGATCTCCGCTGCCTTTCGGGTGCCCAGTTTACCCATCATGTTTTGCTTATGGGCATCAATGGTACGATGACTAATATTCAATGTTTTTGCAATTTCTTTATCCGAAAATCCATTGGATATATATTCAATGATCTCTTTTTCCCTTTTGGTTATTTTTATTTTCGGAATACTAGGATCGATTGCTTGTTCGGATGTTTTTTCATTGTTCTTAGGTGCATTTTCGCTTACCAGTAAGGTATAGTTCAACGCAGCACGGGGAGAAATAAATTTTTTATTATCCCTTAACGAATCAAACAGTGTATCGTATTCCTTTTGGCTACATCCTTTGGTAATGTATGACCAGGCCCCGGCATCCAGCATTTTTTTCACACTGTTCCCATCATCATAAATAGATACAGCTACAACTTTAGTAGAAGGATATTTTTTCATCACGATCCTGGTAGCTTCATCACCACTCATGACAGGCATTTCAATATCCATTAAAACAATATCAGGCTTAACTTCATCCAATTGATCGATCAGCATTTTTCCATCCGTAAAGATCCCTGCAAATTCCAGGAAATCGTATTTGCCGACCATTGTTTTCAGCGCTAGTGGAAAAGCGAAATGATCATCCACTATGGCAACTTTTAATTTTTTGTTTGGTTCCATTTTCTCTAAATGTGGTTAGTACTTAAAAAGGGCATTCATAAAAACATTAGGCAGAGATGGTTTATTATCTCTCTGCTATAAATTTATCGGGCATTTAACTACAAACCAAATTTGAGGGCTGTTTTTATTGCCAGATTTTTTGTCAAAACACTTGTAAATAAAGGGTTTCATCCTTTCAACGGTCGACTTGATTCGATGAACTATCGACTTGATCCGATGAAAGGATTTTTCAACAATTTTGAAATTTAATTTTTTAATAATATTGGTACAACCTAAAGTTGATCACTAAACGGCGTTTAGTTGTTGAATAACAAATTTCATGGCAAAATATTCAAACGTTGTTTTTTTGATTCCAACAAGAGAATATCGCATATACTTATTTTGGTGGAACATTTGAATAACGAATGAAGAATTAAGAACTTAAGTATCATTCAATACGGATCTACATCCATATTAAAAAACGTCCTCCTCCCCTCTCTGGTAGTTTGTAATTCAAGGATATCGACCTGGATAAAATCTTTGACGGATTGGAGCTGGGTGTTTTTATCGACTTTGATGAGTATATTGAAAATAAAATAATTCTTGATCCTACCTATCGTGGGGATTTCAGGACCTAATACTTTATCTCCCAGTTTTTGTTTGAGATTATATGCTAACTCTTTTGCGACAATCCGGCATTCGTTAAAATCCCGGTTGCGGATGGAGATATCTATGAGCCTATAATAAGGTGGATATTTATATACCTGCCTTTCCGCCACCTCGTTGGCATACATAGTGGCATAATCATTTCTTAATACTTGTTGGATGATCGCATGGTCTGGATCATAGGTTTGTATGATCACCTTTCCCTGCTTGTTACGCCTGCCTGCCCGTCCACTCACCTGTACCATTAATTGAAATGCCCTTTCATTGGCCCTGAAATCGGGATAATGCAACATATTATCCGCATTGAGGATTCCTACCAGCGATACATTATCAAAATCCAATCCTTTGGTTACCATTTGGGTTCCAACCATGATGTCAATGTTTCCATCTGCAAAATCTTGCAGGATCTCGAAATAGGAATGTTTTTTACGGGTAGTATCAAAATCAAGACGGCCAATCTTTGCTTCCGGGAAAATTTTTACCAACTCCTCCTCAATTTTCTCTGTTCCAAATCCTTTGGTATTGAGTTCAGGGCTTTTACATTTTACACAGACCGGCATCATGGGGATATGGTAACCGCAATAATGACAGCGTAAATGATCGGTGTTTTTATGATAGGTAAGTGTAATATCACAATTCTTGCAATGAGGAACATGTCCACAGGTATTGCATTGCACTACCAGCGAAAATCCCCTGCGGTTTTGAAATAAAATGATCTGCTCCCTTTTATCCAGGGCCAGCTTCATTTCATCAATGAGCTCCTGGCTAAAATGACCATTCATCTTTTTATGCTTGTAAGCTTTTTTTAGGTCCACCGGGGTGATCACCGGCATTTGCACATCTCCGAACCTGTTCAGCATTTCTACCAGGCCATATTTTCCTTTTTGCGCATTATGGTTAGACTCTGTGGAGGGGGTAGCTGAACCCAGTACCACTTTTGCCCCATGCATGGAGGCCAGGTAAACGGCTGCATCACGGGCATGGTAGCGGGGGGCAGGATCATATTGTTTATAGGAGGGGTCATGTTCTTCGTCAACAATTACCAAGCCGAGGTTGGTATAAGGTAAGAACAAACTTGACCTGGCCCCCATAATGATTTGGAAAGGCTGAAATTCTTTGTTCTGTTTAAACTTCAGTACGTTGTTCCATACTTCTACCCTTTCATTCTCGTTGAACTTGGAATGATATACGCCTACCATCCCAGGAAAATAATATCCAATCCGTTGGATCAATTGGGTAGTAAGTGCAATCTCGGGTAATAGGTACAATACCTGTTGACCTTTCTGGATCGCTTCTTCAATCAGTTTTACATATACTTCTGTTTTTCCACTGGAAGTAACTCCATGTACCAGCACTACCTCCTTTTTATCGAAATGGGCCGTGATCTCTCCCAAGGCTCTTTTTTGATCGGTCGATAATTTTTTCTTTTCCTGTACTTGGATCTGCTCGGTAGCAAAACGACCTACCTCTAATCTCTTTTCAATGAAGATCCCTTTTCTTACCAATTCCTTCACTGCTGATCCTGTTATCCGGCTATCGTCGAGGAGAGATTGCTTTTTTATTTCTCGTATTTTTTCAGTATAGCGTGATGTAAGATGTACAAAAAGCATCAATGCTTCCAATTGCTTCGGGGCACGGACCAATTCGTCGAAAATAATTTTCAGGTGAGTCTCATCATCTGCCTGAGCTGATAGTTCAATATAGGTTTCAAACCGTGGTTTATATTTTTGTTTGAGTTCTTGCTCTACATAAATAAAACCTTTATCTACCAAACTTTTTAAAATGGGTTGGATGGTTTTAATGCCCAACATATGTTGTACATCCTCCATCGATAGATAGGGACGCACTTCTAATGCCTCCACGATCATATATTCCCGATCGGTGAGTACATCATGATTCAATCCTTCAATATCCGCGAGCAGGATCTTGGATTCGGAATTCAGTTTTAAACCACTGGGTAAAGCAGCGGTCATTACTTCCCCCAATGAGCACATATAGTATTGAGCGATCCATTCCCAAAAACGAATATGGAATTCGTGAAGGATGGGTTCTTTATCCAATAAGGAAAGAATGGGCTTGGTATCGTAATTGATCGGTTTTTCGTTGTGGATCTTAGCAATGATCCCTGTATACAATTTTTCTTTTTGCAATTGTACCACCACCCTTTGTCCAATACCTATTTCCTCTTCTAATTCGGGTGGGACAAAATAAGTTAGCACTCGTGGTAATGCCAAAGGAAGGACTACATCTACAAATCGAGGAGATGAGTTGGTTTCGAAAATAGAGGGCACAACCGTATTTATTATCATTGATGACCCTGTTACATAGAAAGTATTTCGGCCATTTTTACCAATTGCATATTCATTTTACCCTCATCCTTGATGGCCTGGTAAAATGGAGTGAGTACGATCTGGTTGTTCACCTGCCCCACCATCACTCCCTGTCTTCCACGCATGAGGGCCTCTACAGCTTCATATCCAAGCCGGGTGGCCAATACACGATCGGCACAGGTAGGCTTACCCCCTCTTTGTATATGGCCCAGGATAGTTACCCTTGTATCGTAATTATATTTTGCTTTTACTTTTTCAGCTAACCTAATTGCGCCGCCTGATTCATCTCCTTCAGCCACAATAAAAATGCAAGATGATTTTTTCCGTAACCATCCTCTCTCCAGGTTTTGCATGAGCCGATCGAAATAGGTAGGTGTTTCAGGGATCAGGATGGCTTCTGCACCTGTTGCAATTCCACTGTTCAATGCAATCAAGCCTGAATCTCTGCCCATCACTTCCACAAAAAATAAACGGTCATGTGCATCGGCGGTATCTCTTATTTTATCTACGGCATCAATCACTGTGTTGGTGGCGGTATCAAAACCAATGGTATAATCTGTGCCACTTAAGTCATTGTCAATGGTGCCAGGTGTGCCCACAAATCTTATATCCGGATATTCACTCATAAAAACGGAAGCACCGGTAAAAGTTCCATCACCTCCAATGGCCACTACACCATCAATGAGCTTGTTTTTTAGATTCTGGTGAGCTTTCTTCCGGCCTTCAGCAGTCATGAACTCTTTGCTTCGGGCAGTTTTTAAAATGGTACCTCCACGTTGAATGATATTGCTTACACTGGAGGCTGATAATTCCACCATTTCACCTTTGATCATTCCTTCGTATCCATGCAAAATACCATAAACCTTACATCCATTCGCTATGCCCGTCCTCACAACGGCCCTGATGCATGCATTCATTCCCGGGGCATCTCCTCCACTGGTAAATACGGCTAAATTATTGATCGATTTCATTGACGCTAAAGTAGAAAATAGTTAATGGTTATTGGTTATTGGCTAACATAAAAACTATTAACAAATCACCATTAACTATTAACATGGCCAGCACTACTGAGTCCCGATACCTGCCTGCCGGCAAGGCAGGGCTATCGGGACTCAGTAGTGCTGGCCTTTTCTGCCTCTATGGTCATCGGCTACTTGCCCTTACCCAGGGCTAAGAAATGAGTCATCCACTCAGGCTCGTTTCTTTTTATTTACCCGTTTTTTCAATTGAGCTTCCATCCAAGAGTGAATGGGAAAGATCGACAATGCCAATAATGAATTCACGAATAATTTATAAACCGGTATCCCCCTGGTTATTCCATCTATCCAAAAATCTGTGAGTACCAATAAAAATTCAAACAGGAACAAAACAGCCACAAATATTAACCCACGTAGAAATGCAGGTGGTAATTTGATGAATCCCATAAACATGATCATTCCAAATGCCAGTAAAATAGACAAGAAGATCATACTGTACTGGATAAAATTCCTTCGTTCAATCCTTGCCTCTTCCAATCTTCTTCTTTCTTTCTCTGCCACCTCAATCATGAATTTATCCTTTTCAAATTCGAATTGAAGTTTTTGCTGGGTAACAGCTTTTCTGTTCTCATCATTCTCCATACTGTCCTTCATGAGGGTAAAGCGCTTGTACAAATCAAAGGCTTTGGCCTTCTCTCCTTTCATCTCATACACCTTATACAGCAATCCTGCGGAGTTCCTTATATTTTCGGGAAACCCCAGTTCTTCTGACAATTGATAGGACCTGGAGAGATACTGAGTAGCGGACTGTGGATCCCCTCTTTCCATAAAATATTCTCCTAACTTATGAGTAGCAATAGCAATTCCTCTTTTATCATTTACCTCCTCTAACCATGTTAAACCGTTTTTGTAATGGATCAACGACTCTGTCCATTTTCCCTGGAGAAAATAAATATGACCAATATCTACCGAAACATAACCCAACCCTCGTATATCATCAATTTCGGCCATGATGGTCTTACTTTTATAATAATATTGCAATGCTTGCTCATAGCTTTGTTTTTTTTCAAGCACACCTCCAATAGCCTGTAAAGAATGGGAAATCCCGAACTGATCATTCAATCCCTGATCTATTTTTAAAGCTTTTAAATAATTGGCAAGGGCTTCTTTATAATGATCCTGGTCAAAGAATACATTGGCTATATTATACAGGGATAAAGAAACTATTCTCAGGTCATTGTTTTGTTCAGCAAGAAATAATGCACGGTAAAAAAATTCCAGGGCTTCCTTTATTTTCCCTTGGCCAAAATAAATCAGCCCTATATTGTTCAACGATACGGCCACTTTATCCTTCATCCCCAACTTCCTTTTTATTTCCAGACTTTTCCAATGGTATTGCATGGCCAGTTCGTTTTTTCCCAAGTCCTTATAAATAGTGGCTATATTATTATAACAGGCCGAAATATCCCCTTCGTTCCCTATTTCCTCAAATATCTTCACCGCTTTAAAATAATATTCCAATCCTGACTCAACATTTCCTATTTGTTCTTCTATATAACCAATCCAGGCATAACCATTGGCAATGCCTGATGCATAGTTGATCCTTTTGGAAAGTTCCACCATTTCATGACTATAGACCAATGCTTGTTTGGGATCATCCAGGCAAGTTTCTTCAATCAGGCCGTTCATCATTTCTACTTTGGCGGTATCTTCTTTGGCATTTTTCAGAAGAAATAAAATGGAATCACCGGGTGTAAAATTTTGAGCAAATGCAAAATTAGAAATAGTGAGTAGCAGAATGATCCAACATTTTTTGTAGCGTCGATATCGAGTCATAGTCCCTTCGGTTTATTCAGTTTTTTTCTCAATCTTCTTTCAAAATATGCATGAATAGGAAAAATGGACAATGCCAGGGCACTATTGACCAATAATTTATATATAGGTATCCCACGGGTAACCCCATCTACAAAAGGGTCCGTAAGTACGAGTATGAATTCAAATAAAAACAACAGGGATACAAAAATAAGACCCCTGGTGAAACCAGGAGATACCTTGATGAACCCAGATAAAAAGATCATTGCGAACACCAGAAATATCGCCAATAGGATCAAACTATATTGAATAACATTTCTTCTTTCAATCCTGGCTTCCTCTTTTTCCTTTGCATCTTTTAATCCTTGCTCAATATCCATTTGTTTTTTATATTCCTCAAATTGTTCCTTCTGGATATTCAATGCCTTCCTTCCTTCATCGTGTTCAATGCTATCTTTCATTTCCACAAATACCTCATGCACTTCTAAAGACTTTTCGAAACTTCCTGTTAATTTATAGAGTTGATACAGAATTTCTGCCGATTTTTTAATTCCCCCCGGATAGGCAAGCTCGCTGTAAATCCTATACGAAGTTTCGGTATGATTCAAGGCTTTTTTTGTATCTCCCTGAGTGAAATAATACTCCCCAAGTTTCTGGTTGATATAGGCTATTGATTCCTTATTGGAAGTTTTTTCAATGAGATCAAGTGCTTTGTTATATACCTGGAGGCAAAGGTCCCATTTTTTTTGCTTGTAATAAATATATCCCATATGGCCCAATGCGGTACCCAACTCCGCCGGGGTCTCCAACTTCTCATAAATACTGGTGGCTTTTTTATAATACTGCAGTGCTTTAATATCCTCCCCCTGGTGTTCGTAAACATCTCCGATCCTCATCAGTATATTTCCCATTACGTATAAATCGTTGCTCTTCGATATTACCTGATACGACCAGGTATAAAATGCCAATGCATCCTCAAAATGGTCCTCTGTTGAAAAAACGGCAGCGATATGTCTCAGGCAATTGGCTACACCTTCCTTATGCCCGATGTTTTTGTAAATCTCCAATCCTTTTATATAACATTGCAAGGCCCGCTTTACTTTATGCTGTTTAAAATAGATGATACCAATGTTAACGATCGTATTCGCTATTCTTCCTGAGTCCTTCAGTTCGACTTTGATCGCAAGACTCTTGAAGTGATAGTTCAACGCCAATTCATCCTCCCCCAGGTCGGCATACAATTCAGCAATATTGTTATAAATAATGGCTTCATCTGTAATTGAATCCAGTTCCTGAAATATGGGGACGGCTTTAAAATAATAATCCAGCGCTTTGTGCAGGTCACCCAGCATGGTTTCAAAATATGCCTCGTATGAATATCCAAATCCAATACCCGCTTTAAAGTTGATCTTTTTAGAGAATTCGGTCATTTGTTTGCTGTACTCCAATGCCTTGCTCGGACTTTCAAGATAGGTTTCCAAAATTAAATTGGTGAGGATCGTGACCCTGCCTGTATCTTCGGGAGAATGTTCCAAAACATTCAGCAACGAATCCTCCTTGCTGGTTTGACCATTAGCAAAGCTTAGGGGAATGAGTAAACAAATAAGCAGCTTCTTCACTTGCATTTAAGTCAATTCTTTAATTCAAAAGCCAATCTTTCAATACTTACTTTTTCAATCGGATGAGGTGTAGAGGGTAAAACAGATAAGGATGCTCCCTTTATTTTCTGATAGGCAAAAACTGTTTCATCCAAAGTAACCATTTTATCCTTATCCCCTAACATTAACTTGCAAGGGCTGCTTATTTTAGAAAAGGTCTCTTCACTCAGATATTGCTGCTCCCCAAGATCCATCATGAGTTCAGCAGTTCGCTTCAATAACAACTTCCAATCCTGCGGTTGGTGACGCTGTTCCAGCTCTAATGCAAACTCAGATAATTTGGTGGAGATAATGTCCGGATCAAGCATTTTTATTTCCCTTGCAGCGATTTCAGGGTCCCAACGCAATTTGGTTCCTAACGTAACGATCTTGTCAATTTTGCAAATATTTTTGCTCGCCAGCAATAAAGCTGCATATCCTCCCATACTATAACCAAACAAAGTAAGAGATGAATTCTGTGGAATATTTTGCCGGATGTAATCTTCCAGTTGTTTCACCAGATCTCCTATCAGCATTTTATCCGGAATGGGATCTCCTCCATGACCATGGAAATTGAAACAATGTACTTGAGAAGATCCTGTTACTCCCTCTTCCCAACCGTTGAATTGGTTTTTGCTCCCCAGAGCACCATGTAATAAAATGATATGTTGGTCCATTTTCAAGCCTTCTGCCATAAAAGTAATCATATTCATTAAAATTTATTTACTTGATAATCAATACTTTAAAAACCATATTGAAACATAATTAAGTTTATAATGTAAACTAGTTTATATTTGTAAACCCAATCAAACATTGTATCATGAAAACAAAAAACACATTCTTTCTGGCGATCTTCCTGGGCTTTTTTGTAATAACGAATCAGGCTCAAACCGAATCAAAACAGCCCAACCCTAACAAATTCAACCATTTTTCAATGGGATTTCAGCTTTGTGAATACCAAAAGGATTTTGGTATTGGCATCCATTTTACCTCCCCATATATTATCAAGCGGATGGCATTTCGCTTAAGGGCCAATCTTCAATTTGTGGAGCCAACCTGGGCCCCTTATGGACAGGTTACCCTGAGTTTTGTGAACCGATATCCGGTGATCAAGGATAAATTATATGTATATAGTGAAGGTGGTGGTGGAATCATTATTGCCAACCGGGGTGTATCACCTGATGCCGTGTATGGAAGTGGATTTGGTCTATTTGGGGTAGAGTTTCATCCCATCTCCCCTCTGGGATTTTATTTTGAAATGGGTGGAATAGGCACAGCTGCAAGAACAGCTACCGGATACTCCTATTCAAACGGATTCATTTTACATTCCGGAATGAGGTTTTATTTCTAAAAATAACAAAATCATATATAGCTAAAAAAAAGAGAATGGACAACGAAAATTTTTCACCCGAACAAAGTCTTCAACTGATCAATAAAATGATTGCTGAAGTAAAGCAGGAATTAAAAGACAATGGGTTTTTCTTTTTATTATGGGGCTGGCTGGTATTTATTGCAGCCATTACACATTATGTTCTTTTAAAAATAGAAGTGGATAAAGCTTATTATGTTTGGCCTATACTCATGCCATTGGGTGGGCTTGCTTCGATGATCTATGCTTTTAGCAGGATGAAAAAGCGTAAAAAAAGGGTAAAAACCTTTGTGGATAGAGCCATGGTTTATGTTTGGATCGCCTTTGGAGCTTCTTTGTTCATTGTACTTTCTTCCGGTTCTCAACTGGGTTTCGAAAAGATCTATCCCTTTGTTATACTTATTTACGGAATCGGAACTTTTATAACCGGAGGGATCATTAAAATGAAATGGCTCGTATTTGGAGGAATATCTTGCTGGATCCTTTCTATCATCGCCTTTTATGTAACCTTCGATATTCAACTCCTATTAGTAGCTGCAGCCATTGCAATCGCCTATATCGTTCCGGGACATATGCTCAACTCAAGCTATAGAAAGAATGTTTAAAGACCTCGATCCACTATTGCATTCTCAATTGAGGTTGGCTATCATGTCATTGTTGGTATCTGTAGAGGAGGCCGAGTTCACTTTTATCAAAGAAAAAACCGGTGCTACTGCAGGTAACTTAAGTGTTCAGATAGATAAGTTGAAGCAAGCAGCATATATAGAAGTAAATAAATCATTCAAAAACAATTATCCACTCACTGTTTGTAAGGTGAGTAAAAAAGGACTAGAAGCGTTTGAAGAATATGTGGAACATCTAAAATCATATTTAACACCCGAAACAACCAAAAAGAAAAAATAATCATTCATTCAATCATCAATTATGGAAACAAATCAAAAAGACCAAATTTTATGGCGTACTGCTAAAAAAAGAGCAAATTTTAAATGGAGCCTCTTAAGCTATTTATTAGTGAACGCATTCTTGGTAGTGGTATGGGTCCTGGGCGATCGTACCTATTTCTGGCCGATCTGGTGCATACTGGGTTGGGGCCTTGGAATTGCCATACAATACTTCAGTGCCTACCATAAAACCGGGGTTTTCTCGGCGGAAAAGGAATACGAAAAGCTAAAAAAGGAAAATAGTTAACAATCACTTCCTTTTCGATGAATGTTTCTTAATTTTATTCGCTTTGTTTAGCGAATATTTATGGATATTTCATTTATTGTTAATCACCTGGGTGAAGAAAGAGAAAAATATGATGGAGCAGTGAATCCACCTATTTTTCAAACATCCAATTTTACCGTTCCTACGGTGGAGGAATTCAGGAATCGAATTCAACATGAATATGATTCACCGTTCTATACCCGTGGACATAATCCTACTGTTGCGATCTTAAGAAAGAAAATTGCTGCCCTGGAAGGGACGGAAGATGCATTGATCTTTAGCAGTGGTAGCGGCGCTATTGCTGCAGCGGTTATGAATGTAGTGCAATCAGGAGATCATATTGTATGTGTGCAAAAGCCCTATGGATGGACCAACTTTTTGTTGAACCAACTATTGGTAAAATATGGAGTAACCACTACAATGGTAGATGGAAGAGATCCTGAAAACTACAGGAATGCCATCCGGGAAAATACAAAATTATTCTTCCTGGAAACTCCCAATACCATGACCTTCGAATTACAAGACATCCATGCGATTTGTGATATTGCCAAAGAAAAAAATATTGTCACTATTTTAGATAACAGTTATTGCTCCCCTTTATTTCAGCAACCTGCGGCCTATGGAGTGGACATGATCTGCCATTCTGCCACCAAATATTTTTCAGGCCATAGTGATGTAGTGGGAGGAGTCGTTTGTGGAAGTTCAGAAAGAATGAGGTCCATTTTTAAATCAGAGTTCATGTGCTTGGGTGCAAATATCTCTCCTCATGATGCATCCATGCTGATCAAAGGTTTACGGACCCTGCCGATCAGGTTGGAGCAATCAGCCCGTACAGCCGCTAAAGTAGCTTTTTACCTGGAATACCATAACAAAGTAAAAAAATTACATTGGCCATATTCCAATTCTTTTCCACAAAAAGAATTGGCGAAGAAACAAATGAAGAATTGTGGTGGACTGATGTCGATAGAACTGGATGTAGAAGATTATGCAGGAGTGGAAAAGTTTTGCAATTCATTAAGATATTTCCTGATGGCCACCTCCTGGGGTGGTTTTGAATCATTGATATTCCCGATATGTGCCTTTTCGAAAAACAAAGAATCACATACTTCGCATTTGCCCTGGAACCTGGTACGATTATATATTGGACTGGAAGATGCTGAATTATTGATCCGTGACCTGGATCAGGCATTGGAGAGGATTTGATATGGAGCCGCTGACGGCACCCTACACCACCCTCTTCCTAAAAAACGGTTGAAGAAGGATGGAGAACAACATCACCCCTAGGCAGCCCAATGGGTTTAACCACATATAGGAAAAATCCCACATATCGTATTTTTCCAGAATGAAAGTTAATACTACGATTATTTCAGAAATTAAAGCGGCAAACAATAACGGTACAGCTGTGATTTTTTTGAAAAAGAAACCGGTTAGAAAAATACCAAGTATAACTCCATAGAAAAGTGAACCGATAATATTGACCGCCTCAATGAGATTATCGAATAAAGAAAAGATCAATGCAAAACCAATCGAAACCACTCCCCAAACAGCCGTAGAAATTTTAGAGGCTTTTACATAATGTGATTCAGGCTTATCCTTGACAAAACTTCGCTTATAAAAATCCATTACAGTAGCTGCTGAAAGGGCATTCAGCTCGGAGGACTTACTGCTCATACCGGCACATAGGATAACTGCAAACAGCAAACCCACCATTCCAACCGGCATATGATGCAAAATAAAATGAATGAACACAAAATCATTATCCTTGGTAATGGCTTGGGGATTATTTTTTAACATGATTTGCTTAACCGCCTCCTGCGTTTCCTTCATTGTTTTTTTGCTTTCAGTTATTCGAGGATCAGCAATGGTTTGGGTAGGATCTAAATAGCGCTTCTTGTAAAATGAGCTATAATCATCATATCGGGCATCGAAGGTAGCTTCAAGATCCTGCAGAGAATCAACATAGGTTGAATTTCGCAATTTATCCAACTCTACTGTATTGAATAATACCGGAGGCTTTACATAAATATAAAATACAAACAGCATTACTCCCGTAAACAAGATCAATAATTGCATCGGGATCTTAAAGATCGCATTAAAGGTGAGTCCTAATTTTATTTCTCTTACCGACCTACCTCCTAAATACCTACTTACCTGGCTTTGATCCGTTCCAAAATAAGCCAGTTGTAAAAAGGTTCCGGCTATAATTCCACTCCAGATATTGTACTTATTATTAAAATCAAATTTAGTATCAATAAAATTTAATTTACCTGAGCTTTTTAAAATCTGAACGGTACTTTCAAACGGTACAAATTGGTTTACCTTGTAGATGATAAATATCAACGCAGCAATCATTCCCCCCATCATAATGGCCATTTGCTGTTGTTGAGTAATGCTTACTGCCTTTGATCCTCCACTCACCGTATAAATGATGACCAATACCCCAATAATAGCGGCGGTAAGACTCAAACTCCAACCAAAAACGATGCTTAAAATAATGGCTGGAGCATAAATGGTAATACCCGCTGCGAGGGATCTTTGGATCAAAAATAAAAATGAGGTGAGTTGCCTAACCCTTACATCAAATCTGTTTTCAAGATATTCGTAGGCAGTAATTACGTTTAATTTATGGTAAATGGGAATGATGAATACGATCAGAATGATCATGGCGATGGGCAAACCAAAATAGAATTGAATAAATCCCATTCCATCTTCGTAGGCTTGACCCGGTGTTGAAATAAAGGTAATGGCAGATGCCTGGGTAGCCATGACCGAAATGCCGATCTGCCACCATTTGAGTTTGCGGTCGTTTTTGAGGTAATCATCAATATCCGCATTCTTTCTCGACTTAATGGTGCCATAGATCACTATAAACAATAAGGTTCCTGATAGTACCAGCCAATCGATCCAGCTCATGTATGGGTGCAATATTTTAGCTTGCTGGGTAAAGATAAAAAAAAAGTCCCCGTATGGACGAAGACTTTTCAAAATCGAATGGATTCAACATTAGTTCTTCATGATCTTTACCTTCTTGACGGAGGCATGGTTGTAAATGGATAAGATGTATACTCCATTGTTCAACTCATGGATGTAAATATTTTTTTCGGCATTCAACGGGCCTTGAGAGATCAATTTCCCCTGGACATCTGTAAGAATATATTGTAAAAGCGTTTCATGGGAGTTGATATAAATAAAATCGGTTGCAGGATTAGGATAAATTCCCACATTCAATTCCTCATCCCCTTCTAGCCCCAGACAGTTCAGTACAAAATAATTCACGATCTCGTTATCCGAACAACCATTTGAATCGGTATAAGTATACAGCACATTGTTTGAACCCGTTAAAGAAGATGGATCCAACGTACTTCCGGTAACTCCAGCTCCTGAAAAAACGCCTCCAGTAGGAGTTGCGTTCAGACTAATACTACCTCCGTTGTTACAAACCGTATCGCTGGCCAACGTAAAGTTGACAGTAGGATAAGGATTCACATCGATAAAAACCGAATCGACATAGGTGCAGCCTAAAGTGGTATCCGTTCCCATAACGATCAATAAAGTATCCACCGTAACCGTTACCTGCGGATTAGCCACTGAATCTCCGGTACTCCATACATAGGTATCTGCGTTTTGTGCACTCAAGTCAATCACATCGCCTGCACAGGCCAAGGGGTCCGAAGCGGATGCATTTAAAGAGATATTCGTGCCATCTGTCACATTCACATTACCTCCAACAATATTAGACAATGCATCGGAAATGGTGAATGTATAATTGCCGGCAATTAAATTCGGATTATAAACCGAGGTACAGGCATTGGACCAATTCACATTATAAATTCCATCCAATAAAATAGAGGTAGTGGTATCGGTAAACGTGGGGGTAGTAGCCCAGGTTCTCGGATAAGTAAAAGTATTTGTATTCGTATTGTACACTCCAAAAGTAGCCTTTAAAAAATTTCCGGATGAAGTTTGAGGTGCCAGAAAACTGATGGTATCCAATTTTCCTCCTGAATAGACGTCATTAACAGGGAGTTCATATCCTGCTACACTGCTAACGTATGCCGCTCCAACGGTATTTCCAAAGAAAATAGCATCAATCGGAACCGAAGAGGAGGTAATAGACGCAACCGGTATATTGAAAACCGCAATTCCATCACAACTGGCTCCCCCATTCCCGAGTACACCTCCTGCCGCTGCATTTCCAATCCCCCCATCACCTGGAGTGGTTGCTGTATTAATAGCCCTTAGCTGGTTCGTAAGAGGGATCATGCTGCTGCCTCCAACATACACCACTTCGCCCGGAAAAACAATTCCGGTGGTAATGGAAAAAGCATAGGTCCTCGTTCCACCATTGATCCAACCATTGGCGGTGGCGGTATTATTATTACAAAAAATAACTGTATACGGGGTCGATGAAAAGTCGATAACTCTGGTAGCCACCAGTTCAACAAACTCAAACGGAGAATCGGTTCCCGTCGGGTCCGATAATACTTCACTGATCAACAAACCCTTAGTTGAACTGTTAAATGGAAAGGTTCCATTAATACTGGTGATCGTAGCTGAACCATCATTCCCCCCAAAACAAGTTACAGGGGTAGTAGCAGTAGTATAAGTAATGGTTTGTCCATTTACCATCAGCATGCAGAAAAATAGCCCAAAAACAACTAGTAAATCTCTTTTCATTTTTTGTTTTTATATTATCTACAATAATAAGGATTAATTCCTTTATTTATTAAGTTTACATCCATAAATAATATTTTAATAACCATCCTGTATGCAGAAATATATTCTGGCTATTGACCAGGGGACCAGCAGCTCAAGGGCCATTGTTTTCAATCATCAATCCCAAGTGGTAGCGGTTTCTCAAAAAGAATTTACCCAATATTTTCCTCAACCGGGTTGGGTGGAGCACGATGCCAACGAAATATGGAGTAGCCAGTTTTCGGTATTGGCCGAAGTCTTACAGAAGGCTAACTTAAAACCGCAAGATATTACCTGTATAGGTATTACCAATCAGCGTGAAACTACGGTTGTTTGGGACAGAAACACTGGTCAGCCCATTCATCCAGCCATCGTATGGCAGGATCGGCGTACTTCTGCCTATTGTGCTCAATTGAAAGCATCTGCTTTTCATGAGTACATTCAAAAAAATACCGGTTTGCTCGCTGATCCTTATTTTTCCGGAACCAAACTTAAATGGATCCTTGAAAATGTAAAAGGAGCTGCGGAAAAAGCAGCTAAAGGCGAATTGGCATTCGGCACAGTTGATTCGTGGTTGATCTATAAACTAACAGGGGGGAAAGTACATGCAACCGATGTGAGCAACGCTTCGCGGACTTTATTGTTCAATATACATACATTGGAATGGGACAAAAAAATTTTAAAGGAATTCAATATTCCCACATCTATTTTACCTGAAGTAAAAAACTCAGTGGATGATTTTGGGAAAGTAGATCCCCATTTACTTTCGCATGCTATTCCGATAATGGGTGTTGCCGGCGATCAGCAGGCGGCTTTGTTTGGGCAGAAATGCTTTAAAAAAGGAATGGTGAAGAATACTTATGGAACGGGATGTTTCACCATGCTAAATACGGGGAGCAAACCGGTAACGTCCAACAATCAATTATTGACCACCATCGGTTGGAAGATAGACAATCAAATCAGCTATGCCCTAGAGGGTTCAGTTTTTATTGGTGGGGCAGTGATACAGTGGTTAAGGGATGGATTGGAGATCATTCAACAATCGGCCGACGTAGAAGAATTAGCTAATTCTGTTGCTGACAATGGTGGAATATATTTTGTACCGGCCTTAAGCGGATTGGGTGCCCCCTGGTGGAATCCAGATGCCAAAGGAATGATCACCGGAATTACCAGAGGTACCACGAAAGCGCATATAGCCCGGGCAGCAGTAGAAAGCATTGCTTTACAATCATACGACCTGATCGATTGTATGCAAAAAGACCTCCATGAAAAGATCTCCGAATTAAAAGTGGATGGAGGAGCTACTGCTAATCAATTCCTGATGCAGTTCCAGGCAGATCTCATTCAAACTTCTGTCTCCAGGCCTGCAGTGCAGGAAACAACAGCTTTAGGGGCCTGTTACCTCGCCGGTTTAGGAGCAGGGATATGGAAATCGACCGATGAAATTGAAAATTCCCAAATGGAACATAGCTTGTTTAAGCCTAAAATGGATCACCAAACGGCCCAGGATAAGATCAAAGAATGGCACCTGGCGGTGAGGCAATGCCTCAGTGGATTTTAGATTTTTGCCATCATACAGCCGTTTTCAGCATACCGTAGCTGTTGTTGCGGTGAGTGGTGGACAAGATCCAGATAAAAAACCCGTCCGTATATTTCTTTCTTATCCAAAAAACCTTAAATTTGTTTATACAAAAAAAGAACCCATGAAAATTATTTCAATTCTATTCTGCCTGGTTGCGTTTCAGCTAAGTGCCATGGCCCAAAAAATAAATGAATCAAAAGTCCCGGTTGCTGTAAAAGATAACCTGAATGAAATGTTCAAAAATCCTACCGTTACCAAATGGGAAATGGAAGAAGGTAGTTATGAAGCCAGTTTTGTATATAATGGAGTTGAAACAGCAGCTTTATTTACCCCGGAAGGTAAGTTTTTGGCATATGAATATGCCATCACTTCCAGTGAATTACCTGTTGCAGCTACTAACTATATCAGCACCAATCTTCCGGGTAAAAAAATGGAAGAATCCACCCGCATTAAATCAGCCGCCGGTTTGGTGAGCTATGAAGTGCAGGTAGGTGGTAAAGATTATATTTTCGATACCAATGGTAACTTCATCGAAATAGAAGAAAAACATGACAAGGACGTCCACGACGAAAAATAAAAAATAAAAATACCCGACTAAGTCGGGTATTTTTTTTGCAATATTTTTTCCGTTGGTTTCGTTCAGTATATAAACCCATGTATGAAGAACAAGATTTTTCCAGTAGCCTGCCTCCTTTTTTTTATTTCTTATAGCTGTAAAAATAATCCAGATCCCACTCCTCCCCTGCCCGATGTAAACAATACCAAGGGTTTTGGAGTGTTGAGTCAATTGAAAGGAATATGGAACGGACCGGTAACCTCCACAACTCCCTTGGGGGGATATATGGAATGGATCGTTGACTTCCGCCCTATCTCCGAAAACCAGATCTCCTCCAAGAACGAATTGGATACTTTGAATGATATCAATATGTCGTTCTTTATTGCCTTATATAATAACCAGTTCAGGGTTTGCTTCAGGAATGGTGGATCCTTTAATGGCCTGAAAAGAATATCCTATTTTTTATGTGACTCGGTGAACGAAACTGCCTCAGAAAACTATTACCGGTTTATAGAGATCATCAATGGCACCAACAGGGCTTATACCGAGGTGGTGTTTCGAAACAATGGGGATAGTATGTACATCAAGTCATATACAAACAAGTATAATACCCTACCGGCACCAGTGCTGCATATGACATGGAGTTCAAAAAGGCAGGATACCACATCAAGTCAGCCGGCAGTTGCTTTGTTTAACTTCCCCCAAAAATCGATGACCAAAGACTTTTCGCATGCGTTTGATGGGATGCCAGAAGCTATTTTTTATGGGCTCAGCAACGATCCTTTTCCCGAGGCAGATCAACCTTATTTAGGTCAATCGCATGTTACCTATACCTATGCGGGTACCTATTCCCCAAATCCAGCCAAGAAGGTATTTCTCATCATTACCACTCAACCATTGATCAGCGGAATTACTTTTAACGCAGCCAATCTTATCTATCGATCGAGATATGTTGTGCTTTCTGCGGGTGATACAGATTTTGATTTTAATTATATGCATCCAGGTAGCTATTACCTTTACGCAATTTATGATGGAGACGATAATATGACGGCGAGCAGCGGAGATTGGGTAAGTGCATTGAACACCTCCTTCAACCTGGGAAGCCAGGGAAATATTTCACCCACGACCCAGATCAATTTTACTATCCCCTAGGCAGTTAGGCCTCCATTTCAGAAATAATTTCAAGGTCATGCAACATTCTGCCGGGTTATGCCGTCTGATATTTATACAAAATTTTTACCCCTTGAGTTATGATCGGGCTTGGAAGGAACGTGAATAGCTCGAGGGGTTTTGTTATGCATACTTAAAGCTGGAAATTATTCAGCCTGGAATAAAAAGTTCTCATCCGATGCAACATTCTTTGCATAGATAGCATCCATTTATAATAACCACCAGTTATACTATTATACCATGAAAAAAGCATACCTATGTTTCTTATCGATGATGCTATATCATCTTTCCTTTAGTCAAATTCCATGTAGCCTTGATCCCACTTTTGATTCAGACGGGACCTTGATCGTCAGCACCAGCCGGTTGGCGGAGCATATCATTATCCAGGATGATGGTAAGATAGTAGTAGCTTGTAATCCTTTTGGCAATGGCAGTGCCCAGATCAGGAGATATAATGTTGACGGAACCCTGGATCTTAGTTATGGAAGCAGCGGGACCTTTACAGTAACCGTTGCCGAGGTAGCCACCCGGATCAACGGCATGGTGATGTATAACAACAATATCTACATCTGTGGAACTACCACTACCAATATAGGTGGCACCAATACTTATCCTTACACTGCTGCCATTACCACCAATGGAGGATACCTCAGCAGCTTTGGGATCTCGGGAGTAAAGAAATTTACTAATCTCTATACATGCGAAGGTATCGTCATGGATAATACCGGTAATATTTATATCAGTGGCTCTTACAACCTGGATGAATTATATGTGCTAAAGACCGACGTAAATGGTAATCCTGACCTTACCTATGATGGTGACGGAATGGCCTTAGAAGAAACCGGTGACATCAATCGTTGGTACCAGGTAGCCGACATCCAACTTGACAATAATAATCAAGTGGTGATTACTGGTAAAAAAATGAAAGCCAATAACGGCAGTCCTGGACCTGCCTTCTGGAATATGATGGTGATGAGGTTCCAGACCAACGGCTCTTTGGATAATACATTTGCAACAGGAGGGATCGGTTTGTATAACAGCGACCAAAACGAATTTGACGAAGGAGTTCAGATCCATGTTACTCCTAACAACCAATATATCGTTTGTGGAAATACCTATGATGATGTAGACTACGATTACAACGTGCTTAAGTTGAACAACAACGGATCTACTGACAATAGTTTTGGAACCAACGGATGGATTTTGAATGATCTGTTGAATACAAATGATATGGAGAATAACCTCAACAGCGCTTTATTGCCTGATGGGAGGATATTGCTTACGGGTAACCAGGGAGATGGTGATACCGTATATTTCAGCCTACTGATGCTTGAATCAGATGGCAGCCGGGATATTTCTTTTGCTCCGGATGGATTGTTCACGCATGTTTTTGGTGTAAATAACAATAGCAGCAGCAGCGGTATGGCGGTTGATGACAATGGGAAAATCGTATTGGGTGGATATACCCGTACTTGTGTAAATGGCACCTGTGGTCCTTTATATATGGCCCTATCCAGGTATAATAGTTCTTTTGGTCCTGCGGGTTTAGCTGAGACGAAGGAAGAAAATAACATCCTACTGTATCCAAATCCTGCGGGCAGGAATGAGATGATCCATTTAGAACTGGAAAGCAACGAAGAAATAACCGACTTGATCATATACAATGCCAGCGGTCAGGTTCAAAATGCTGGTTTTATGGTTCAATCCAATTCATTAATGGCTACATCGGCTCCCAGTGGAACTTATTTCTGCAAGGTCACCACCCAAAGTGGTAACTCAATTATTCAATTCGTGATAGAATAAGTTTTTTTTATCCTTTTAAAAAAAGATAGTGTGATCTTAAAGCTGAGAGAAAAGTTTTGTTCTCATGGTATGGTAAGTTAAATTCCAATGCCGTTTCTTTTACGATCCCCGATATTTTTGGATAATGTGTATGGCAGATTTTAGGGAATAAATGATGTTCGATCTGCATATTCAATCCACCACATAGAAAAGTGATCAGCTTCGAGTTTCTCGAAAAATCTGCGGTGGTTCGCATTTGATGTTCGGCCCAGGCTTCCTGGATGGTATTGTCGGTGGGTGCTTTTCGTATCTCGGTATCTTCTACCAGATGAGCCAACTGAAATACCAGGCCCAGCACCAGGCCCTCCACCACATTCATGATCACGTAGCCTATGATGAACTGCCACCAGGTGATATTCAGAAGCAATAATGGCAAAACAATAAACAGGCTATAGTAAATGATCTTATAGAGGAATAAATTGAAATATTCAATCGGTGGATGCTTGTACCGCTGATTGCCAATCTTCTTTTTGAAAAATTTGAGGTAATCCTTTCGGAAGAACCACGATAAGGTGGTTAATCCATATAGAAAAAAAGCGTAAAAATGTTGGTACTTCTGGATCTTGTTCTTGGGTTGATGAGGGGATAACTGCACCAATCCTTTGGCCAATTCAATGTCATCGTCATGACCGGAAATATTGGTATAGGTATGGTGCACCTGGTTATGCACAATGTTCCATATATAAGAATTAGCACCTATGATATTAAAAGTAAGTGCCAATAATTTGTTTACTTTTTTATTGGATGAATACGAACCATGGCTGGCATCATGCGCTATATTAAAGCCTATGCATGCCATCGTTATCCCAAGAAAAATAGCGAGTACCAGTTGAATATAGATAGGGAAAATATTCAGCATAATGAGTACATAAAGCCCAACCATTAAAGAAAGAAACAAGACAGTTTTAAAGATCATGGTATGATTGGCATGTTTTGACAATTGGTTCACCTTAAAATAGTGGTCAACCCTTTTTTTTACGGTTGCAAAAAAAAGAGAATGCTGGTGGTCAACAAATTTTAAAGGCTCTGCCATCTGAAATGCTTTTAGTAAAAAGTATGAATGACAGTTTGAAAAGACTTTTTGCAAGAGGCTAAATACGATCAGAGGTATTCAGGCATATCATAAAGAGCATGTCAGAGATACGATTCTCAAAGATAGTCAAAAAAAGCATAGGATAAAAGCTATTTCGATAGGATGATCTCCTTGGTATCGGATACCAGGGTGAGCTCCTGGCCTTTGATTTCAACAGTTAGTTTGAAATATACTTTATACTTACCAGGATTGCAAACCATTTTACTTTCATTCAGATCCGTAGGATGATCGAGCAAATGAACCGGCCATGATTCCGTGATGGCTGATTCACCTGGAGCCACATCCCTGGTAATTTTAACCACCGGTCCATCATATACTTCGCTTGTAATTTCTATTACCTTTCCACTACTCACTTCGGTAATTACCGGATACCAGAAATTGGGTTTATAATAACTCAAAGATTGCTGGATGTCTGTATTATTTGTAAAAGCTAAGGAAAAAGATAAATAAGATCCTATACCTGCTTTTAATGGAGGATCATCGATAGACAAAGTAAATATCCCCTTTGCAGGATCTTTTGTTGTACCTGAGACATACAACGAAATGATCAGACAAGAAAGCAGTATATAAATGATCTTCTTCAAAAAATTCTTTTCTTCAAATTTAGTGGGTATAGGTTAATTCAAAAAAGGCCCCTCCATTAATAAGCGTTAAATTAATCCGTTTTTTCAAGTAGGTGAGTCCATATAAAAAAAGAAATACCCTTCCGACTGATTTCTAAATCGGTTTTCTGGTGAAAAAAAATAAGTAGGATAATAGACTGGTATTCAACAATCAATAGGAAGAAAAGTATGAATAGTATAACCGTCAATTTTTGTTTACCTTTTTTTATGAGAAATATGCAGTAAGCTAATAGTCAGTTTCGTAAATTTAATAGACTATTAAAACGAAAGTTATGAATGTAATTCTTTGGATATTACAATCCCTGATGGCCTTTGTGTTCTTACATGCGGGTATATGCAAAACCTTTTATCCTAAAAAAGAAATGGCATACCTGGGCCAAAGCGGAGTGGTAGGATTACCTTTAGGGTTGATCCGTACCGTTGGGATCTTTGAGATCCTGGGAGCTTATGGTTTAGTAATTCCTTTATGGTTGAATATTCTTCCTGTTCTCACCCCTATAGCAGCACTTTGTTTTTGTGTGATCATGGTGTCAGCAATGGTAGTGAATTACAACAGAAAAAAGTATAAAGGCATAGCGGTAAACATTGTATTGTTCCTAGTATTTTTATATATATTCCTAGGAAGAACAGTACTTGACCACTAAGTTAGATCCCTTGGGCAGTTCGCCCGAACCGAACAGTTACGTTCGGGCGGGCTTATCCTAACTTCCCGTCTCCTCTGTATGGGGCATGAGACGGGAAGAGCCCTTGGGAGTTAAATTACGTCTGATCAAATACTAAAAAACTTATCTTTGCTCAAACAGTTTTTATATGAAACTAGGAGCTACAGAGTTGATCGTTATCTTATTTATTTTGGGTATTTTCTTTTCAGCGATGGCTGTTATAGCTTACCTGATCTATAAATTTATGATCAAAAAGAAATGAATCGGATAAAATCAATGTCTTCTGATGGGTAGCCCAATTTTAAAGCTGGTGCCTTTACCCAACTCTGAGGTGAGATCAAAAGTACCTCCATGGGCTTTGATGATGTCAAAGCTAATGCTCAATCCAAGACCAGTTCCTTGCCCTGTAGGCTTGGTGGTATAAAAAGGTTCGAATAATTTATTCTTGGTTTCTTCACTCATCCCACTTCCATTATCCCTTACTTCAATAAAGATATTTTTTGCATCAAAGGTGGTATAAATGCCCACGGCAGGATTCACTGCATTTTTCACTGCGTACATGGCATTGTTCAATAAATTTAAAATAACTCTAGAGATATCCTGGGGCAAACATTGGATCAACGGTAGATTGGGTGCAAGACCTTTATCGAGTGAACAATTGAAATCTTTTTCCGAAGCCCTGATACCATGATAAGCCAGGTTTAAATATTCCTCGCAGATCTTATTGATATCCGTTTCCTGAAACTCTGACTTGCCACTCCTGCTGTGCAGCAACATGCTTTTTACAATAAAATCTGCCCTATTGCCATGCTGTTTGATCTTACTGAGATTGGTCTTGATATCTTCGAAAATTTCCTTCCTTACCTCTTCATCTTCCTCTGCATTTAGGTCTTCAATAAGGTCGATGCTTAATTGAGAAAAATTGTTTACGAAATTCAGTGGGTTCTTGATCTCATGTGCAATCCCTGCCGTTAACTGGCCGAGGGAGGCAAGCTTTTCCTGTTGCACCAATTGCTCCTGGGCATTTTTTAACTGATGAATGGCAATGCTGAGTTCATCATTCTTGGCTTCCACTTCCACCAATGCTTTATTCTTGATGTTCTCGAAAACCTGGGTGACGAAAAACAAGATCAATACCAATCCACCAAAGCAAGTATAAAAAAAGAAATCGGCAAAACTGGTATCATAGAATTTTGGTGGATCCAAATCAAGAAACGTAGCAGCGCCAAAGGCACCTACACATAAGGAAGTAAGAACAAGCCAGATGATAGTATTTTTATTGGTACCTAACAAAAGGATAGAAGTGATAGGTATGAGTACAAACCAGGGAATAACTGGTGAATAAAGCCCTCCGGAAAAAAAAGTACATCCCATGATGGCAATAAAAGCGCAGTTGAACAGATAAATATTAGCACCTGCTTTATAGCCTACTTTGTTTTTTATAAGGATCAGGTTGATCACCAGTCCGCCAAAATTTACCAGCATAATATAAATCCCCGGATCGTAGCTGATAAGAATACTGATCAAGACATAGAAAAGAGAAAAAATAGATGTGATCCAATTGAATCCGATCAGTATATTGTATTTATACTGATCAATACCACTTATTGGTGGAGTAAAATATCGATTGATCGATCTAAAAAAATCCTTCATGCCTTTTTCTGAAGATTAAAATACATTTTTCCACTTCAGTCCATTGTTAAAATGCTTTTTATCGATGGCCTGAAACGGAACCAGGAGCAATGGATTGTACATGGGCCATATTTCACATAGATCAGCCTTTGACCCACTTACCTTGATAATATTATTTACGGCTCTTCTGGCTGCTTCATTCGCTCCTTCCATAGTGGCCAGATCAGTATTTGTTTTTACATAATCGCTGGCCAGGAATAAATTGGGGATCATGGTATAGGAATTAGGGCGCATCTCCCAGGTATCACATTGATTTACCAGCAATGGCTCAAGGTCCATCTCCTTTTGAAGATCAGCATTTTCCTCCGCTGTCAATTTCCTTTTCATTAATGGGGTGATTGGAGTAGTGATGGGTTGAATATCTGCATCGAGGTACCAGAACTCAATCATATCGTCACTGAGAGTTACTTTTCCATCAATATTCAACTCCTGCTTGAGCTGTTTCCATACTTCATCTTTAATTTCATCTGGTTCACAATCTTGAGCAGGTTTATTGTTAAAGTTACCGTTGGTATACCAGGATGAAATATCAACCGACAAAACAGATACTACTTTTCCGTTCCCACGTTTGCTTAAATCGTAACCTGGCCAGAATTGTTTTTGGGAAATACTGGTCAATGCCCAATTACTGCTCGAATAGATCGTATGGCCCCTATTGAGATCTACCTGCGTATTTAAATAAAACTGGATCCCATTCATCCATTCAACGTTGGGAGCAAGTGTAATAATATTCTCAAGGGAGGGATCAAGGTCGAGTATGGCTTGGGTCATTAAAGGAGCGGCCTTTTCAACAGGAACTGACAGCACATAATAATCACCTACAACATTGATGATCTCGCCGGTTGCAATATTCTGTACAGTCGCTCCGCTGATCTGTCCATTGGCTGTTAGCAATGCATTTACGTTGTATCCTTTAAAGTATTTCACCCCTTTCAAAGTGAGATAATCGATCCAAGGATATAACCAAGCATCATTGGTAGGAGCATTTAATACCCTGTCGGTATCCTGGGCTTTCGGCTCCAGCATGAGATATATCAATTGCAGGAATATCATTCCCACCGTTTTTGTACTGGCAGTTTGTGCTTTGCAAGCTACCAAACTTCTGGTCAATCCTTCCACCAATAATCTTTGGTATGCTGAACTCCGGGTAGAAGCGCCGGTATATTCCCACCAGCCAATACTTTCATATTCATCCGCATATCTTTCTTTACAGCTTGTCATGAGTTGCCATACCCTGCCTGCAAAAAATTCCACATCCTCCTTAGTAAGCTCCTCACTGGCCACCATCATGCTATAAAATATTTCAGCAACATCCTTTAGTGAAGTAGGAAAATTATCAGGCATTACAAGAGGAAGAGCTCCTGCCTGTGCGATCATCACCGTATCGGTACTCACCAGGTTATCATATACTGATTTTCCGTTTCCCAGCGGAATGGTTTTCATTGTGGCTGTGATATGTTTGTAGAATCCCGGAAAAAATCTGAATCCATGTTCTCCAGGAAGGAATAAGTTCGGATCAATGATATTGGTGCCTGGCACATTTACACTTCGGGCTTTCCCTCCAACATATTCAGGATTCCGTTCATATACTTCCACGGTAAATCCACGCAACATAAGTTCGTGTGCAGCACTCATACCAGCCACACCACCGCCTAATACAATTACTTTTGCCATAATTTTTCTTTTTTAATGATTTAGGTAATACATTTTTACTAATCCCTTTCCTTTTGTGTCAATTTCACCACGAAACGTACACGGGTATTTATCTTTGATCTTATGATAGGTATCTTCCGACATATTAATTTTCCCCGCCTCGCTATGAGACTCCATTCTGGATGCAACATTCACCGTATCACCCCAAATATCATAGTTGAACTTCTTTAGCCCAACCACGCCAGCCATTACCGGGCCTGTATGAATACCAATCCTTACATCAAATGCCGGTTTGCCGATCTCCGTTTTTTCCGATTTATTCCTTCTGATAAATGATACCATTTCCAAGGCAACCAGTACCATAGAATAAATATTATAATCGGTGTCTACAGGAACTCCCTCGGCACACATATAAGCATCTCCTATTGTTTTGATCTTTTCAACACTATATTTCTCTGTGATCTTATCGAATTCACAAAAACAATGGTTGATCTCTTCCACCAACTCCTCCGGGCTCAGGTTAGAACTCTGAGAAGTAAAATCTACAAAATCTGCAAACAATACGGTTACCTCTTTAAAATGCCGGGGTGCAACTTTTCCATGCATTTTTAATTCTTCCGCTGTTTCTCTTGGAAGAATGCTAAGTAAAAGCTCATCTGTTTTTCTCTTTTCCTCCTGGAGTTCCATGGTTCTTTCCTTTACCTTGTTCTCCAATAATTCGTTTTGTTGAATAATCATCCTCTCATTTTCAATGAGTCTTTCAAGGGCCAACTGCTGGGCTTCTGCTTTTTCAACCAGGGCCTGCTCTCTTTGCTTGATAGCTTCTTCTAATTCTATCTTAGCCCTCAATCCTTGTTTGATCATTTCATTTTCCCTGAGGGATTTTTGAAGGGTTGCATCCAGGTCAAGCAATTCAATCGGTTTGATCACAAAATCATAGGCTCCATTGTTCATCGCATTCCTGATATTCTTCAAATCACCATAGGCAGAAACTACGTTGGTCTTACATACATATCCTTCTTCCTTTATTTTGGATAATAAAGTAAGACCATCCATTCCCGGCATATTGATATCGGTAAAAATAACATCAATATTGGCAATGTCTTTTAGTTTTTTCAATGCATCGAACCCGTTTTCGGCAAAATAAAATACATATTCACCGCTTTTTATTTTACTCCTGAATTTTTGAGTAAATAAAGCTTCAACGTCCGGTTCATCATCCACTACGAGTATGTGGTAGGTCATTAGCTAACGGTGGGTTTATAACTATGCAGTAATTCTCTGAGCTTTACAAAATCAACAGGTTTGGTTACAAGATCGGCTGCTCCATTGCGAATCGATGTTTCATAGTTTTCTTTGTCGCCATAGGCAGTTACCATGATCACGATAAGATCGGTCCTTCTTTCTTTTATTTTTTTTACCATTTCTAATCCGGTCATTCCAGGCATATTAATATCTGAAAGTACCAGAAAAACATCAAAGGGCTCTAGTCTATCCAGGAATTGTAAAGCCTCGGCTGCATTCAAAGCAAAGCTGAATGAATAACTTTTGGCCCTTATTTCCTTTCTGAACTCTTGTTTAAAGAGGTATTGAACATCCTCTTCGTCATCTACTACTAGTATTCTCATAGTTTGGGGTTTTATGAGTAGGTTGGTTAATGAATATTTTTTTGTGGTTTTCCCAGTATTTGTCTTAATAGATCAAAGTCCAACGGCTTTGGTAAAAGGTCTTTTGCTCCATATTGCTTTGATTTCCTAATATTTTCTTCGTTGCTATAAGCCGTAACCATTACAATTTCCAGATCAGGCCAGGTTTCTTTTATTATATGAACCATCTCCAAACCACTCATACCAGGCATATTTATATCAGATAGCACAAGGAAAGTATTAAAGGGTTGCAAATCGTCGAGCATGTTGATCGCTTCCATGGCACTCATGGCAAAAATGAAATCGATCTCTTTGTTTTTGATTTCCTGACGAAAATGTTGTTTAAACATGATTTGGACATCTTCCTCATCATCTATAACAAGAATTCTCATGCTGCTCAGTTGGTTGTTGTAGTTGTGTGGACTAAAAGTACTCATTATATTGAAAAATACAAATCCTGTTTTAAAAGGTAACTTAATGATATTCAGTACGCCGGATGGAAGCGGTGCCACCCTTGGATATGGGCAGTATGCAACGTTAGCCTTGCAGAAGATCTTATAAGTTCTCTATCACCACCTGATTTCGGATCAGGTCTTCCAAAGATTCTCTCTTTGTGATCAAATGGTCTTTTCCTTGATGAATAAGTACTTCAGCGGGACGAAAACGTGAATTATAATTGGAGGACATCATAAATCCATACGCTCCGGCATTGTGGAAAGCCAATATATCGCCTTCGCGGATCTCATTGATCTTTCTATCCCACCCAAAAGTGTCCGTTTCGCATATATAACCCACTACGGTATAGATCCTGGGTTGGCCATCCGGATTGGATACATTTACAATATGATGATAAGAATCGTAAAACATGGGACGGATCAAGTGGTTCATTCCACTATCCACCCCCGCAAAAACAGTGGCGGTGGTCTGCTTGATCACATTTACCTTGGCTAAAAAATAGCCTGATTCGCTAACCAGGAATTTGCCAGGTTCAAACATCAGGGTTAATTGTTTACCATATTCTTTGCAAAATGCATTGAACTGTTCACTCATTTTTTCGCCCAACAATTCAATATCGGTTGTTACATCATCAGGCTTATAGCCCACTTTGAAACCACTTCCGAAATCGATATATTCCAATTCCTTAAAATGATGAGCCGTTTCCAATAATATTTCTGCCCCTCTCAGAAAAACATCCACATCCAGGATATCAGACCCGGTATGCATGTGCAGACCTACTACATGTATTTTTTCGCTGGTTACGATCCGTTCCACATGGCGCAACTGATGAATAGATATACCAAATTTACTATCGATATGCCCAGTGGAGATCTTTTGGTTTCCACCTGCCATGATATGAGGATTCATACGTATACAAACGGGTACCTTGGCTCCGTACATATGTCCGAATCTTTCCAATACTGAAATATTATCAATATTGATCCTCACCCCCACTTTTACCGCCATTTCAATTTCTTCAAGTGAAACACAATTGGGCGTATAGATAATATCTTTAGGATCAAAACCTGCTTTGAGTGCCAACCAGACCTCCTGAATGGATACGGTATCTACTCCACTACCCAACGATTTAAAAAAGCTAAGCACGTTTAGATTAGTCAATGCCTTGCAAGCATAGTTGATCTTGAGCGGTACACCCTTGAATGCATTTTGCAGGCGTTTGTATTGCCTTTCCATGATAGCTGTATCGTATACGTAGAGAGGGGTTCCGTATTTTTCACAAAGCCCTGTTACTGATATTCCACCAATGGTGTACTCATTTGATAATCTTTCCATACTTTAGCACAATAAAATGCGAAGATAATACGGAAAGGCCAATGAGCAGCCAACAAACCGAAATATCCCTTGTAGTTGCCTTAAAAAATGAGGAAGACAATGTTCAACCCTTGATCAAAAAAGTGGATGAAGCCTTGCAGGGATTGGATTATGAGTTGATCCTCATTGATGACGGATCCACCGATCATACCGTTAAAAAGATAAAAGAAGTATTGAGCCACCGGATCAAACTGGTGGTCTTTCGAAAGAATTTTGGGCAAACCCAGGCCATGAAGGCCGGAATTGATGTAGCCCAGGGGCTCTATATTGTTACCATGGATGGGGATCTGCAAAACGATCCTTCGGATATTCCGATGATGTATAAAAAAGCAGTGGAAGAAGATTGGGACATGGTAGCTGGGCGCAGAAAAAACAGAAAGGATGGTTTTTTCCTGAGAAAACTTCCCAGCAGGATCGCCAATTATTTGATCCGCAACAGTACCAAAGTTCGCATATCGGATTATGGCTGCTCTTTAAAAATATTCAAATCAGATATTGCCAAGAACCTCGGGTTGTATGGGGAATTACACAGGTTCATACCGGTATTAGCTGCTTTACAAGGAGCCACTATTACCGAAATGGATGTGAACCACCATGCACGTACCGCTGGTAAAAGTAAATATGGAATGGGAAGAACATTTAAAGTGATCAGCGATCTGTTGCTCATGGTCTTCTTTTTAAAATATGCCCAAAAACCTATGCATTTGTTTGGCACCATGGGCTTTTTAACATTGATGGGAGGAATGGCTATTAATATTTATATGTTGGTGGAAAAGATCATGGGACATGAGATATGGGGAAGACCTCTGTTATTGCTAGGAATATTGCTGGTGTTGGGGGGCATCCAACTCATTACCATTGGTATCATAGCCGATATTCAAATGCGAACTTATTACGAAAGCCAGGATAAGAAAACTTATTCGGTAAGAACGATAATTACAAAGGAAGCTTGAAGTCGGAAGACCGAAGTCGGAAGTTCATTGGAAATTTAAGAGATAAGTAACTTAATTCATATATAAATTGCTAATTCATGAAATTCAAATTTGAAAACCTAACGATTTGGCAGAATACAATGGACTTGGGAGAGGATATTTATAAACTTTCTACAAAATTCCCTAAAGATGAAATGTACAATCTCACTTCTCAAATTCGACGTGCAGCTGACTCAATTGCACTAAATATTTCGGAAGGATCAATAGGCCAATCAAACCCTGAATTTAAAAATAAAATTAGTTAGTTACCATATCAACAGCTAACCATTAATTTCATGCTTCGGACTTCGGACTTCGGACTTCAAGCTTAAGCCATGACAAAGAAAAAACCCATACTAAAAATCCTCCAGTGGATCCTCAAGATCTCCTTATCCTTATTGGCACTATACCTGGTTTATAAAAAAATTGATCGCCAAATTCTTCTTTCTATGGTGAAGGAAATGAATTGGCCCTGGCTGGTTCCGGCATTCATTCTTTTCAACATTTCCAAGGTATTTTCATCCATTCGCTTAGCCGGACTGCTGGAAAATGTGGGAATCAAAATAGAGCATCGTGATAATTTAAAACTTTATTACAAGGGTATGTTTTATAATTTATTTCTCCCCGGAGGCATTGGAGGAGACGCTTATAAAACCTATATACTTAACAAAAACAGCCAAGTACCTTTAAAAAAATTAGTGGGTACCATGCTATACGACCGAGTTAGCGGATTGATCGTTTTATGTTTGATCAGCTTATTGTTGGCCTTTGATGTGCTCAATGCCTATAAAATATATACCCTTGTTTTGGCTATTGTATGTATACCCGCCGGTTATGTATTTACCTTGTTTATATTTCCATCACATAAAAAGAATTTTATCACCAGTCAGTTTTATTCTTTGCTGGTACAGGTCTCTCAGATATTTGCAGTGGTATGCATTTTAAAGGCTTTGCAGGTGAAATTCGTGGCCTATTTCAGTTATTTATTATTGTTCATGGTATCTTCCATAGCAGCAGTAATTCCTATAACCATTGGTGGTGCTGGGGCCAGGGAAGTGGTATTTTTGTATGGCAAAAAAATGATCGACGTTTCTGCGGAAACTGGTATTGCCGTTGGATTGATCTTCTTCCTGATCACCAGCATGTCATCGTTGATAGGGATTTTCCTGAAATATAAGCCTAAGGATTGATTGGTTAGACCACTTCCCGGCTATCCAATAAAAAAGCTGCCCCGGATCGGAGCAGCTTATCAAAAAATAAATATTCTATTTTTAGAATACTCCTAACTTCATTAAGGTAAGCAGTATAGAAGCAGCTAAAGCAAACGTAATTCCAAGGATCAAAAACACCAGAAATAAGGTAAAATCATAAAAGGTGGTACTTAACAGCATGATGATGGCAATTAAAATGAAAATAAACGCCAGAACATAGAAGATGATCAATAGGATCAACGGTACATTGGCGTGGGTTTTCTTGGCTTCCTTTACCTTCAGCCATTTGCTATCCTCTTTTACTTTCTGGGTAAATAATTGTCTATCTGTTTTCTTATTTGCATGGGTAGTTTTCACCTCCTTAACCACTGTTTTTACCGGTGTATTGGGCACTATCACTTCTTCAGGTGAAGAAGAAGCCACCGTAGTTTCGTCAACAGAGGGGTTTGTTTTTTCCATGTCGGCTGACATATAACCCGTGGTTATATTTGCGGGCAACGATGGGTTTTTCTTTTCTTGTTTTTCAATGGCTTGTTCCGTTCGGTTAATATCGACCTTTACACGAGGCACATGTTTATAACGGGCTTGAGCAGAGGCAACGGTAAACACCAAACATATGGCAAAAATAGTGGTACTGATTTTTTTAAATACATTCATAGGTTTCATTGGCTAAAAATTGAAGGTTTATACTTTTTCTCAAATAGTATGATAAAAATAGAACTTTAACATAGAAATCAAAACCCTTTCAAAAAAAAACCCCTCTGCTGATAGACAGAAGGGATTTTTCTTTGAATAAAGTATTTCTTACATAACTCCTGTTAAGCCCAGGATCAATACTATAAATGCACCTAAGAAACATAATCCGGCAAATATCCAGAAAATAAGACCTAGTACAGCGGTAGTATAATAAAGAGCAACAGAGAATACAATCGCAAGGATCAGGAATAGAACTGCAGCAGAAATAAGAATGATAAAGATCAACAACCATCTTTCCAGGTTGCTTTTCTTCACTTCTTTAACATCCATCAATTTGGTGTTTTCTTTTAGTTTTTGAGTAAAAGAACCCTTATCCGCTTTCTTATTGTTTTTTACCACTTTATTGGCAGAAGTGGTGGTCTTGTGATCAACCACAACTACATTTTCAGAAGTAGAAGCCACTGAAGTATTATCGGAAGAGGTAGTAGGTACTGTAGCCACTGCCTTGTTTTCATCAACATTGATATATTCAGCAGTAGTAGTGGTAGCTGCCGGTGTAACGGTTGCCTTTTCTTTGGTAGCCATTTTTTCGGTCTTTTTACCTTCTACTTTAACACGAGGTACATGTTTGTAGCGGGATTGGGCATTGGCAGCAGTTAACATGAATGTTAATGCCAATAGAGCTAATGCATAGTTTTTAATGGAGTTAAGTGATTTCATCTTGTAGTCGTTTTAGGTAAGTTATTATTTATTAAGTCCAACCAAATGTAAAACTTAATTTTATAACATCAAACTTACCTGTAAAATCAATAGAAATAAGTTTTAACCCAGGTATGTAAATAACTTAGAGCCTGAAACCCTTGATATTTGCTAAAATATTATATGCCCGTCATTCAAATAGCAGATAATAATGGCATATTTCTACCCCATTACCGCTATTGAATCTCATGCCCAACCCGTATGGACCATATAGGCCGGAGTTACATGGCGGAGACTGCTCATCTATTTAGCTATTTTATTAAGTTTGCGTTGAATTTATGGGCTATCTTTATCATGGGATAATAAGATTTCCCTTTAAACAGGTAAAAACACCAGATTAAGTTAATAAAAACATGAAAAAGTTAGTAATTATCCGCCACGGCCAAAGTGATTGGAACCTGGAAAACCGCTTTACCGGATGGGCGGATGTTCCTTTAACCGAAAGAGGGGTAATAGAAGCTGGAAAAGCCGGAAGAACGCTGAAGGAAAATGGATTTCAATTTGGCCTGGCCTATACATCCTATTTAAAAAGGGCTATAAAAACGCTGTGGTTATTGTTGGAAGAAATGGACCAGATGTATATTCCTGTATACAATTCATGGAGATTAAATGAAAAGCACTATGGAACGTTAACCGGATTGAATAAGGCTGAAACTGCCGAAAAATATGGAGAAGAACAAGTAAAGTTATGGAGGAGAGGATTTGCTATTGCACCTCCTGCATTAGCCACTACCGATCCTTTGCATCCTTGTAATGATAGTAAGTATGCCGGTATCAATAAAAACCTTCTTCCTGGAACCGAATCCCTCAAAGATACCATCGACCGTATTATGCCCTATTGGAATGATACCATTGTTCCATCTTTTCAGCATCATGACCAGATTTTGATAGCGGCACACGGAAACAGCTTAAGAGGGATTGTGATGCATTTGAAAGGGCTTTCAGAAGAGGAGATCCTTGAAATTAATATTCCTACTGGTATACCTTACGTGTTTGAATTATCAGATCAGCTGGAGTTGGTGAAGGATTACTACCTGGCCGATGAAGAAGAGCTCAAAAAATTAATGAACGAAGTGGCCTCACAAGGAAAAGCAAAATAGCCCTTCAATTACTTAAGATATGCCAAAAAAATGGGTCATAGCCGATATTCATGGGTGCTTTCAGACGTTGAAAGCATTGATGGAAAATAAGATATGTCCTGATCCAACTGATACCCTCTATTTTTTGGGGGACTATATCGACAGGGGGCCGAACAGCAAGGAAGTGATCGATTATATGATGGTACTGCAAAGTTCCAACATGCATATTGTACCATTGATGGGCAACCATGAGGAAAGTATGATCCAGAGTATACTAGAAGCAAAGAGCCAGCCCAAAAAATGGTTGGGGCTGTTCAAAAAACCTTACCATACCCGAACAGCATGGTATAATTTCGGGGGGGAACAGACCATGAAGAGTTTTGGTGTGGATGACCCGGCCCTTATTCCCGGAGAATATTTTGAATGGCTTAACCGCCTGCATAATTATGCTATCGAGGATAAGTACCTTTTGTCGCATGCCGGTTTTAATTTTGAAATGGATAATATTTTTGAAGATACTGACTCCATGCGATGGATAAGAGATTTTAATGTAGATATGACAAAAACCAAAGGCAAAAAAGTGATCCATGGCCATGTCCCGGTTAAACTTGAATTGATCGAAGAATCCGTCTCCAATCCAAAATTCAATTTTATTGATCTGGACAATGGATGTGTGTTTAAAAACAGACCTGGCATGGGAAATCTAATCGCCTTCGAACTCAATTCATCGGAGCTCATTATTCAACCCAATATAGAAGAGTAGGTATTGCATGAACAGGATCGTTATTACCGGTGGACCGGGTTTTGGTAAATCAAGTATTGTTCATGAGTTGGAATCAAGAGGATACCATGTATTTCATGAAATATCGAGGGAGATCATTGAAGCGCAAAAATTGACCGGTGGTGAGGTAGTTCCCTGGAAAGACCATCATGCATTCAATGAAGCCGTTTTTAAAGGCAGGCTTTCTCAATACCATGCGGCCACCGATGGGAGCAAGCTTTATTTTTTTGATCGGGCGGTGCCCGATTCACTGGCTTATTTATTGGCGGATGAAAAAATAGTTCCAGCGGATTTTGTGGAAGAAGCCCGGTTATGTAATTATTACCACTATGTGTTTATTACTCCTCCTTGGGAAGATATTTATAGAAAAGATGATCAACGTTGGGAAGGTTTTGAGTATGCCATGAAAATCCATCATAATATAGAAAAATATTATGCAGAAATGAACTATCAATTGGTTGAAATCCCACAACTGGATGTTTCAGAAAGGGTGGATTTTATTTTAAATTATCTCAAAAAAGACTTTGCAGGGTACATCATTTGAGCCAAAGTCGACTTAATGATCAATTTTTTTTGCTGGCGCAAAAAAAAAATAGTTCGCGCAGATTTCGCAGATTTTCACCGATCCGTACGTCACTGATACGTTTACCTCCGGGCGGCTTTCATCTCTGTTATTTCCCAAAAGCTTATTAAGGATAATTACAATGTCATCCGCCGTAGGCGGATACATTAGCGGGATGAAAGCCGCCGAAGGGAATGGTGGAGCAAAAGCATCCACGAAAATCTGCGAAATCTGCGGGAACAAAACAGGTGAGCCGCCAGGCGAACCAACAGGAACAAATAAGTGAGGTGTTCAAAAAAATCATAATTTTGATAAGTTGGCAACCATTCACGAGATATTAAAAGAACATTGGGGTTATGACCGGTTCAGGTCATTACAGGAGGATATTATCAAATCGGTGATAGCAGGTAATGATACCTTGGCCCTATTACCTACCGGTGGAGGTAAGTCTCTTTGTTTCCAGGTTCCAGGAATCTTCCTTTCGGGAACTACTTTGGTGGTAAGTCCATTGATCGCTTTAATGAAGGACCAGGTAAAGAATCTCAAAGATAAAGGGATCAAGGCAGAAGCCATTTATTCCGGATTGAATTACTTTCAGGTAAACGAGATCATCGATACCTGTATCCACGGAGATATTAAGTTTTTATATGTATCCCCCGAAAGGCTGGCCAATGAAGAGTTCAGGGAGCGGTTAAAAAAAATAAAACTCAACCTTTTGGCAATTGATGAAGCACATTGTATCTCGCAATGGGGATACGATTTCAGGCCACCATATTTAAAAATTGCTGAAGTCAGAAACGATTTTCCGGAAATTCCGGTAGTTGCTTTAACAGCCACTGCTACAACTAAGGTGGTAGAGGATATCCAGCAAAAATTAAAGTTCAAGCAAAAAAATGCATACCGGAAAAGTTTTAAAAGGGATAACCTGGTATATGCAGTACTGGAGGACGAAACCAAGAATGAAAAACTTCTGCGTTTTTTAAATTCTGTTCCTGGCAGTGCAGTTGTATATGTACGGAATCGGGCAAAAGCACAAATGATCAGTGAACTCCTGGAAGAAAATCATATTTCATCCAGTTTTTATCATGCAGGACTTCAAAATAAGATCAGGGATGAACGGCAAGAGGAATGGATCAAGGATAAAATAAGAGTGATCGTGGCTACCAATGCCTTCGGAATGGGGATCGATAAGCCGGATGTAAGGTTGGTGGTACATATGGACCTGCCTGATAGCCTGGAGGCTTATTTCCAGGAAGCAGGCCGGGGTGGCAGAGACGAAAAGTCGGCTTATGCCATTGCCTTATGGAATAAATCTGACCTGATCGACCTGGAAAAATATTTTCAAGATGCTTTTCCTCCGCCAGAGGCCATTAAAAGGTTGTATGAGGCCATTTGTAACCATCTTCAGGTGGCAGAATTAAGCGGTACCGATACTACCCATACCATATATCCGGATAGGTTTCTGCAAGACTTCAATATCTCATCCACCCTTTTCTTCAACGGTATTCGTTTTTTAGAACGACAAGGATTGTTGACATTTTCGGATGTAGAACAGTCCTTTTCGAAAGTGCATTTCCATAGAGACGACCTTGTATATGACGATTATACATTAGAGCAGGCGGATGTTTTAAAATCGTTGCTGAGGAATTACGAAGGATTATTTGATAATTACGTACGTATCAATGAAAAACTCATCGCCAATAAAACCCATATTCCTATTAATAATATTATCAAAGACCTGCATAAGCTCAACGAATTGGATGCCATTAGGTATGCTCCACCCAGAAGGGGGTTCAGCATTACTTTCATGCAAAACAGGGTACCCCTTCAGTTCTTCAACTTATCCCAGGAAACCTATGCGGAAAGAAAAGAAATAGCCCGGCAAAAGCTGGACGCAGTAACTCAATATGTAAGCAGGACAGATAAATGTAGAAGCAGGATATTATTAGAATATTTTGGTGAAACCAAGTCGGTGAATTGCGGCAAGTGTGACTTTTGCAAAAATGCCATGCAGCATAAAGAGGCGGATAGTGATTATGTGGAACTCTTGGCATTTTTGGCTAAATTTCCAGAACCGGAAATTGATATCATCGAATTGTATAAGTTGCAACCGGCTGTAAAAAAACATTCGGGGACCTTGTTCCGCTGGTGCATTGATAAAGGTTATTTAACTATGCTACCGGGCAATAAGCTCTCCATCAATAAAGACGAAATAGTAAAAGTGTTGTAGTTTTGTAAAATGTTTTTCAAGAAACTGTTCATATTACCCATCCGGTTTTACCAATGGTGCATTAGTCCGCTGATGCCCTCCTCCTGTAGATTCCAGCCCACCTGTTCTGCTTATATGATCGATGCCATTAAGATCCACGGTCCTTTAAAAGGTACCTGGTTAGGTTTAAAGAGAATAGGTAGATGCCATCCCTGGGGCGGCAGCGGATATGATCCGGTGCCGGAAAAAAAGTGTGATCATAAGCATTAGAGGCTTCCATCCTTAAGCCATTAAATGATTATATTGGTGCACTCATATCTAGTAGTTAAATGCTGAAATACATTACCAGAACAGTTTGGGTCTTATCCATCATTAGTTTTTTAAATGACGCTGCCAGCGATTTACTTTATCCTGTACTTCCTATTTATTTAAAAAGTATTGGATACTCAGTGGTCATCATTGGTATTATGGAAGGAATTGCCGAATTGGTGGCTGGTTTCAGTAAAGGATATTTTGGAAAATGGTCGGACCATACAGCTAAAAGAAAACCTTTTGTACAACTGGGCTATGCTTTGAGTGCCTTATCAAAACCTATGCTGATCATTTTTGCATATCCAGCATGGGTATTTTTCTCCAGATCGCTGGATAAGCTGGGAAAAGGGCTCCGAACGGGTGCCCGTGATGCCATCTTATCCGATGAGGCAACTCCACAAACCAAAGGAAAAGTATTCGGATTCCATAGATCCATGGATACATTCGGAGCAGTCCTGGGTCCAACCATTGCATTGATCTATCTGCACTTTTATCCGAAGGATTACATCAATCTTATCCTCATCACCATTATTCCAGGATTATTAACTGTGCTTTCTACTTTTTTTATCAAAGAAAAAAAACGCGAACCAAAACCAAAAGGAGAAATCAAGAAATTATTTATTCCATTTAGCTATTGGAGATCCAGTTCGGCGAACTATAAAAAACTGGTGATAGGTTTACTGGTTTTTACCTTGTTCAATAGCTCTGATGTGTTTTTATTATTAAAAGCAAAAGAAGCAGGACTGGATGATACCGGGGTGATAGGTGTGTATATCTTCTTTAATTTAATATATGCACTGTTTGCTTTCCCAATTGGTATTCTGGCTGATAAAATAGGGCTTAAAAAGGTATTCATTATTGGTCTGATCATTTTTGCGACAGTATATGGCTGTATTTCCTTATGTACAAATCTTTATTTCTTTGGGGTTCTCTTTTTTCTGTATGGAATATTTGCCGCCTGCAGTGAAGGAATATCAAAGGCATGGATCTCAAACATTGTAGACAAAAAAGATACTGCCACTGCTATTGGTGGATTCAGCGGATTTCAAAGCGTTAGCGCTTTTTTTGCCAGTGCCCTTACCGGCTTTATTTGGTATCAATTTGGCTCGATGGCCGCATTTTTAACAATTTCAGGGGTTACCTTTTGCGTAATTGTGTACTTCATAGTAGCAGTCCCTTATAAGAAAGCATAGGCCACCGATAAATGGCTGCGATCGGGGTCTTTTGTTGAACTAATTAATTTAATCAAAACATGAAAAAAATCCAATGGTTACCTATCCCGCATTTGTTGACCCAGGTATCACCGCTCTCCGCCGAAGGGGTGAGTACCCAACTTATTTGCACGTTTACCCCTGAGCCGGAGCTCTTTATCAGCCCACAGATGGGTAATAATTTAACTATTTGAGTGTTGGTTAATCTAAAAATACTATATTTGTGACTCATAGAATAATAATTTACACAAACCAAAACGGGGCTTATATGAACCTAAGAAAGATTCTATTAACCTTATCAATTCCTTTTATTTGCGTTCAGGCTTGGACCCAATGTGATACCAAAATAACCGCCAAAGCAGATTTTGCCTATAGTACCAATAGTTTTGGAGCTGCTATAGAAGAATACGATAAGGCTCTGAGCAAAGCTGGAAGAGACAAGGCGCTTAAAAGCTGCATACAATATCAGATTGCTCGTTGTCACCTGCATTTAAATGATTATAAAAATGCAAGTAAGGAGTTTAAAAAACTACTTAAAAACCTACCTGAAAACCCTGTATTCCACTATGAATATGGGAATCTGTTAAAATCAGAAGGTTTATATGAAGAAGCCAAAGAGCAATTCAAAGAATATGTAGCCAAAGCTCCGGATGATGAAAGAGGCCCCATGGCCATCAAATCATGCGAAGACGCCATTGCTTTTATTAAAAGCCCTACCTGTCATAAAGTAGAAAATATGAAGGTTTGGAACTCTAAAGAATCAGATTATAGCCCTATTATCGCCGACAAAAAAGGTACAGAAGTATACTTTACCTCTAACAGGGCCAAATCAACCGGCAAAGAGAACCAACTTTGGGATCTTCTCAACGAGGATTTCTGGTCATCCAAAAAAGATAAAAAAGGCACCAAATGGTCAACTCCTGAGCTTCTATTGGGAGGTGAAACCGTGAACTCCACCTTTAGTGAAGGTTCCGGTGATATGGATAAAAAATTCTCTACCCTTTATTTCTCCCGTTGCTTTGGAGGTAAAGAGGCTAAAAAAGAAGGTGGCAGCGGCTGCCGTATCTACCAGGTAAAACAAATTGGAAATAAATGGGACGTTCCCGTTCAGATCGCTTTGTTCCCCGATTCTTTTGTATGTGTGCATCCAACCGTAAGTGGTGATGGAAAGTATATGATCTTCGCTTCTAATTATCCTGACGGAAGTCAGGGTGGTATGGACCTTTGGATGGCTGCGTATAATAAAAAGGAAAAATCTTTTGCCAATCCTGTAAACATGGGTCCTGGCATTAATTCACCAGCCCATGAAATGTTCCCTTATTTAAAAGCAGATGGATCGTTGTATATGTCATCCGATAGGGTATCTGGTTTAGGAGGGCTTGACCTATATGTGTGTCCTAAAAAAGTAGGTGATAAACCGGCTTTTGAAGCTCCTGAAAATCTTAAATACCCATTGAATTCAGAAGGAGATGATTTTGGGATCGTATTCGAAATAGGGAAAGAGTCCGGATATCTATCATCGAATAGAAAAGGTGGTCGTGGACATGATGATATTTACCATTTCGAAGCTCCATTAGCGAAGATCTTACTTACCGGAACTGTTAGAGACATAGATACCAAGGAGGTAATTGCTGGGGCAACAGTTAAATTTGATGATGGGGTGAATAAATTTGAAGCTACTACAGATGCTACTGGTTTCTATAAAAAAGAAATTCCATTTGGAGTAGGTTATAAAATAGTTGCCAGTAAAAAAGACTATTATGATGGAGAAAACAAAGCCAGTACGCATGAACTGGATCCATTAAAGGTTTGTAAGGATACCAACTTAGTAGCCGACATTTTCTTAAAAACACAAAAAGTGGATTTGGAGTTTGAGATCCAATTCGTATTCGACAAATGTTTCCCATTCCAGGAATTTAATGATACCATTGATGTAATGGTTCAGATCCTGAATGAAAATCCTACCATGGTTGCGGAAATCGGAGGTCATACAGATAGTCGCGGTACACATGAATATAACATGACCCTTTCTCAGTGTCGTGCTCAGGCCATTGTGGATTCCTTAATTGCCCGTGGTATTCCAAAAGAAAGATTGGTAGCCAAAGGTTATGGAGAAACCGAACCTCGTGTATTGCACAAAGACTTTGTTGGACCGGATTCAAAATTCACATTCCCAAAAGATACCAAACTAACGGATGATTACATCAATGGGTTTAAGGGTGATGAAAAGAAATTTGAGGATGCGCACCGATTCAATCGCCGGATCCATATGCATAAAATAAGCGATGCATATGTTCCGAAGAAGGAAGACGATAACAATTAGCGTACATAAATATTTATTAAGAGCATGGTGACGATGTAGTCACCATGCTCTTTTTTATTTTTGCAGGATGAATGATATTTCAAAATACGAAAAACGGGGGGTGTCGGCAGATAAGGAAGATGTGCACAATGCCATCCAAAACCTTGACAAAGGATTATTTCCCAATGCCTTTTGCAAAATACTTCCTGATATTGCAGGGAATGACCCAGCATACTGCAACATCATGCATGCCGATACAGCCGGTACCAAAACCTCATTGGCCTATATGTACTGGAAAGAGACAGGTGATCTATCCGTATGGCCAGGAATCGTGCAGGATGCTATTGTCATGAACCTGGATGATATGGCATGTGCAGGGATCGTTGACAATATTATTTTATCATCTACCATTGGCAGAAACAAAAACCTGGTAACGGGCGAAGTGGTAAAAGCCATTATTGAAGGAACTTCGGCTTTTATACAGAACATGAAAAAGTTTGGAGTTAGCCTAACCCTCGCCGGAGGAGAAACCGCTGATGTTGGAGACATTGTAAAAACAGCGGATGTAGGATTCACCGCTTTTGCCAGATTTAAGAAGTCGGAGGTGATCGACATCAACATAAAACCGGGGAATGTAATTGTGGGTTTTGCTTCTTATGGAAAATCCACTTATGAAAATGAGTACAATGGAGGAATGGGGTCCAACGGCCTTACGTCGGCGCGGCATGATGTGTTCACGCATGAGTATGCCAAGAAATATCCTGAAACCTACGACCATCTTGTTCCTGCTGAGCTTGTATATACGGGCAAATTAAAATTGACCGACATTGAAAAGGAAACAGGAATGACTGCCGGGAAACTGGTACTCTCCCCTACCCGTACTTTTCTCCCGGTTTTAAAACCGGTGATTGAACAATACAAAGCTCAGATCGATGGAATGATTCATTGTACCGGAGGTGCGCAAACCAAAGTAATGAAGTTTGTAAAAAACGTGCATATCATAAAAGACAATTTATTTCCGGTTCCACCTTTGTTCAGAATGATACGGGAACAATCGGGGACCGAACCTAAGGAAATGTATAAGGTATTCAATATGGGTACCAGACTGGAGATATATACAGATGCAATAACGGCAGAAGGAATCATATCAATTGCAAAAACATTCAATATAGAGGCACAGATCATTGGAAGAGTGGAGGCTGCTGAAAAGAACAAGCTAACGGTAGACTCTGAATTAGGTAAGTTCGAGTACTAAAATAAATAACGTAATGTTCGGACGCAATATATTGCGTCCGAACATTGCCGGGAACAAGATTATGATTGATAAATTAGAACTAATAAAAAAACGCTGGGAGGATGTAGCAGAGTTGATCACCGATCCATCAGTGATTTCAGACCAGAAGCGTTATATAAAACTGAATAGAGAATACAAGGAACTCACTCCAATTGTAGATGCCTATCTCGAGTACAGACTTACCTTATCCAACCTTGATTCTGCGAAAAAAGTGCTGGAAACCGAGAAGGACAAAGAATTTTTGGACATGGCCAAGTCAGAGATCAGCGAATTACAAGGTAAAAAAGAAATACTGGAGGACCAGATCAAATATCTTCTCATTCCTAAAGATCCTGAAGATAATAAGAATGCCATTATGGAGATCCGAGCAGGCACAGGTGGGGACGAAGCAAGTATTTTTGCCGGAGACCTTTACCGAATGTATACACGCTTTTGTGAGAATAAAGGATGGAAAGTAATCACGACCGATTATACGGATGGAACCGCAGGCGGGTACAAAGAGGTAGTATTGGAAGTGGAAGGAGAAAATGTATATGGAATTTTAAAATACGAATCAGGAGTACATAGGGTGCAACGTGTCCCTGAAACTGAAACCCAGGGCAGGGTGCATACTTCAGCGGCAACGGTAGCTGTATTGCCCGAAGCGGAGGAATTTGATGTAGAGATCAATCCGGGTGATATCGAGTTCCATGCATCCCGTTCGGGAGGGGCCGGTGGACAAAACGTAAATAAAGTAGAAACCAAGGTGCAGCTTACCCATAAACCTACCGGGATCGTGGTGGTCTGCCAGGTGGAAAGATCACAGCTAGCCAACAGGGAAAGAGCTATGCAAATGCTCAGAAGCAAATTATATGACCTGGAATTGGCTAAGAGGGTGGGTGATCTTTCGGCCAAAAGAAAAACGTTGGTATCAACAGGCGATCGAAGTGCCAAGATCCGCACCTATAATTATCCTCAGAGCAGAGTAACCGATCATAGGATTGGATTATCTTTATATAACCTACCCAATTTTATGAATGGAGATATTGGAGAAATGATTGAAGCATTGCAGGTAGCCGAAAATGCAGAAAAATTAAAAGAAGGAGCAGAAGCATAATAGAAGTAAGACCAGATCATGACAAGAAAAGAACTGATAGAAATCATCCGTCAACGTGAATCCTTTTTATGTGTTGGATTGGATACGGATATTGAAAAAATCCCTGCCCATTTGCATACCTATGATGATCCTGTCTTCGAATTCAATCGAAGAATCATTGATGTTACCAAAGAATTTTGTGCAGCCTATAAATTAAATACAGCTTTTTTCGAATCCATGGGTGCAAAAGGCTGGGAAACCATGAAAAAAACTTTTGCTTATATCGGTGCTTCGCATTTTACCATTGCCGATGCTAAACGTGGGGATATAGGTAATACATGTGATATGTATGCCAAGGCTTTTTTTAAAGAAATGAACGTAGATTCCATTACCCTGGCTCCCTATATGGGCCGGGATTCCGTAGATCCATTCTTAAAGAATAAAAATAAATGGTCAATTATTTTAGGACTGACCTCCAATCCAAGTGCTGCTGATTTTCAATTTCAACAAAATGCAAATGGTGCAGAACTATATAAAACCGTTATTCAAACCGCTGCATCATGGGGAAATGAAGAAAACACCATGTTTGTAGTAGGCGCTACCCAGGCAGAAATGCTAAAGGAGATCAGAAGCATTGTTCCCAACCATTTTTTATTGGTCCCAGGAGTAGGTGCCCAAGGAGGTTCGTTAGAAGAGGTAGTTAAGTACGGAAAGAATAAGGATATCGGTTTGTTGGTGAATTCATCACGCGGTATCATTTACGCATCCAATGGTGAGGATTTTGAAGAAAAAGCTCGTTCAGAAGCAAAAAAAATGGCCATCGAAATGGCCAGGTTCATAGATTGATTTTTGATTGGTAGAGCTCTGGGTTACCTAAAAGCTTGTAAATACTTTATACAAAGCGAAGGCACCAATGGCAATCACACATAAAATAACCATAGCTTCAACCATTCTTCCTACTTGCTTGGTTTTTTTATCTGCAATATGCATAGATAGTTCTTCCTGCTCCAGGTCCTGGTAAGCAGGGTTGGAATACATATTGTCTTCTCCGGCTTTCCCTGAAGACAATATTTCAGGTTTCCAATTGTTAGACATAGCATTCATATACTAGTTAATTTGGGGGATTGTTGCAGCTAATATAGAGATTAAACCACCTGCGGTCAATGGTTATTTGTCATTAAATTGTTATAATGAGCATACCTAACTTCTAAATGATTATTCCCCAGATTTCCTTTAGTATCCGACCTAAAAAATCTAATTAGTTATTTCTAAAAAAATACACATAAAACTATATTTATCAATGACTTAAGTATCTAATTCAGTTTAGATTATTAATAATTCCTTAATGCCTCCTCCATCTAAACCTCACCTAAAATTTCACAAAAATGGGGAAAATGTCAAAAACTTTTAGGCCCTCGGGTAACGCATTTAAAAAAAGAAAATAATCAATAATGGTTCCGTCACCCTGAACTTGTTTCAGGATGACGGTCACTCGTATTTTCTTTTTTAAAATGCTTTACCACCCCGGTGTTAAGGACTTTCCTCCTCAGGTGGATCGGCCCTCCTTATAGTCGGGCTTACCCTTCGTAGAGGTGGCGCGGTTCCATTTTTTCATTTATCTTTATTGCAAATAACATGTCCACCTGGGTTACCATACAAACTTTCACTTTTCCTTCGGAAGCATATACAGCCAAAGCAAAGCTGGAATCATGCGGGATTGATGCCTTTTTAAAAGATGAGATGACGACCCAGGTAATTAATATTTATTCCAATGCTATTGGAGGTGTTAAACTGCAGGTTGAACAAGTGTTTGTAGAAGAGGCACGAAAAATTCTGATAGAAGGAGGATTTATGGAAGGAAAGGAAACCCCAACCACAAAACGTACTATTGAAGTGTTGGATATAGAAGCATATCCTGATAAGACCAAATGTCCTTTCTGTCAGTCAGATAATATTGATACCATTGTTCATCCCAATATTTTGGTCATTCTTTTTTATTTTATCCTGGGAGTAATTTTCCCTATATTTAAATCATGGAACCGATGTTATGATTGTTATAGAGAATGGAAGTATAAAAAACTAAAAAAGAAAATCTCATGAAAGAATATAAGCAAGGGAAACTGGTGATCACCTGGGAAAATCAAAAATGCACCCATTCCGGCAATTGTGTAAGAGGACTTGCATCTGTTTTTAAGCCAAAAGAACAGCCATGGATAAAAACGGGGGTCGCCTCTGAAGAAGAGATCATTCGGCAAATAGAACAATGTCCATCGAAAGCATTGGGGTATAGAATGGAAGAATGATACGATGAACTTATTTATAGCCTAGCTCTACCAACGCCTTTTCAGTAAAATAAGGATACATCAGGCTAAATATAGTATCCGTATAATGATCAACAATCTCTTTTTTAGGTCCTTTATAAAACAGCTGTGAACCATTGATCCAAAAATGGCTTAAGAGAACAATATTTTCAATCAACTTCCCATAATGTCCAGGATATGGTTCAGGTTTCAAATAATGAAGTTGAACGTAGCCATTGATCATCTCATGCACCAGCATTAACCGTTCGGTAGTTATCCTATTAAATTTCCTATTTGTATTAGGGTATGCATTTAAAATGGCATTTAGATCCTGCAACAAAAACCTATATGCATAAAAGTTCTTCATTAAATGCGCCAGTAATGTTCGCATGAATTCGATGGTAAGTCCGTTGTTCACACCAGCAGCCAGTTCATTTCCTATCTCATCAGATAACTGGTCGAAAAGTGCCTCTACCAGTTCATCCTTGGTTCTAAAATGATAGCGAAGGTTGCCATCACTCATATGCAGCTCTGTAGCAATATCCCGGATCGTAACATCAGTAAGTCCCTTTTTATTAAATAGTTGCAATGAGGTTTGCAGTATTTTCTCCTTTGTGTTCATCAAAATATTTAGCTCATTTGAGCTAATTTATAAAAAATATTTATATTTGCAATCAAATACGTTCATTATGGAAGAGCAAAATAGTGAAAATGGCAAGGTTTGGGCCTCTATCAAAGAGGAGTTCATGAAAAAAAAAGTGGCCGATATAGGTATATTTACCGTTAAGCCAAAGGATTTCTGGTTGGTAAAAGGGTTTAAATACGCAGTTAACTACACCATGTTTGGGTTCGTGATGTTCATGACCTTTGTTGTTTTATTTATTTCATTGGTTGCATTCTAAATATGCCGAAAAGAAGAAACATAATTATTCTGATCCTGCTTATGCTGGTATTTATCGTCAATCAAATCATAGAGCGAATGGGTGTTTCCATCCTCTTTTTGTATTCCTATCTGGATGATTTATTGGCAGTACCCATAACATTAGGCATCTATCACATATTCATCAGTCATATTCGTAATAACAGCAACTATTTCTTGTCACCTTCCATCATTATAATATGTGTAATAGGTTTTATTTTTCATTTCGAAATATTGATGCCTTCTCTTTCCAATAAGTACATCGCTGATATATGGGATCCGGTGATGTATATATTGGGAGGTGTTTTTTATGCGCTTATACTCAATCAAAACCTTCTGTTCAAACTTCGCTTCAGGTTAGAAAAAGGCTGATCCCACAATGGCTTGTTCGAACCTGCATATTCCATTTTCTTAAGATGTGAAGCAGGATTTACTGGATGAATCCTAAAATAAACTAGATTTGGGGTGACAAACCAATTGGATGAAGGTATTATTTTCATGTATTATATCCATTGTTATCTGCAACCATTGTTTTGCGGATATTCCGGATTGGCAAAAAGTTTTACATAAAAAAAAGGCTGATTCATTACAAATAGTACTTGAACATACCAACGAGAGTATTGCCCGTATTGATCTTCTAACTGAAATTTCCAAATGGCTCATCATTATATCCACAACAGAGTCGTACAAGTATGCTGCCCAGGCCAACTCCCTTGCAAACAAGATCAACTATGATAAAGGATTATGTGAATCATTCACCTGGATTGCAATCATTGCTGAAAAAGAAAACCGGCATAAGATCTCCGTTTATTATTGGGAGCAGGCCATGCTCGTGGCTGAAAGGATGGGTGATCGAAAAACCCTTGTTAGACTGCATGTTTCTGTCTTGAACAGTTGCTTTTTCCTTGGTGACTATATTAAGATCATGGACATTTGCATGAAAGGTATCCCACTTGCAAAAGAAACAAATGACTTGGATGCCGAGGTACATTTTCTGAATTCATTGGGTGCTGTTTTTATCAAGCAGCGTGAATTTGAAAAAGCAAGGAAATGTTATTTTAAATCGTTAGAACTGGCAAAAGAGATCGGAGATACATCCTTGATGGGCAAATCATATAATAATTTGGGGAAAGCTTATAGTCTTCAAGGTAAACAGTTGGCTGCCATTGAAAATTACACTAAATCCATTAACCTCCTGGAAAATACAAGTTGCATAGGTGATTACGCCAGTGCATTGAACGGCCTGGCCAAAGCATATCTATTGGATAACAATTATTCCATGGCATTGAAGTATGCATTGGCTTGTGAAGATTTTGTAAAAGTCAGGGGAGGGCAAAATCCATTTGATCTGGCCGATTATCATTTAACATTAGGAGAAATTTATACCGAATTACGAATGTATGCTTTAGCTACCGATTATCTTGAAAAAGGATTAAACATAGCTATCTCTATCAACCATAAGGAACATTCGAAAAGAGGATTTGAAATACTCTCAAGGGTATATGCTGCAAGAGGAAAATATAAAAAGGCATTTGAATACCATCAAATGTTCTCCATACTTAAAGATTCATTGGTAAACCTGGAAGCCACAGAAAGGCTCGCCACCCTGGAAGCAAAGTCGGAAATAGACAAGAAAGATTACGAAATTGGGATTTTAAATAAAGAAAATGAGGTCAATAATTCCAAACATAGCCGAATGAATTTTATCAGGAATATGGGTGTGGGTATTTTTATATTGACCGTTTCTGTTCTTTTTCTGTTATATAACCGGTCACAGTTAAAACAGAAGAATAAACTGCTGGGAGAGATTAGCAAGCAACAAAATGATATGTTCAACAAAGTGATCAGCTTACAGGATAAAGAAAGGAAAAGGATCGCCGAAGATCTTCATGATGGGCTCGGATCAACCCTGTCTACTATTAAGTTAAACCTGGAACGTTTAAGTGATGAAGAGCTTAACTTCAACGAAGCACAAATCGAACAATATGCTACTGCTCTGTCTCTTTCCAACGAAGCCTTATCGGACCTACGGAACATTGCTCATAACCTAATGCCTCCTACTCTTTCAAAACTTGGATTAGTAGCTGCTCTACAAAATCTTTTCGACCGTATTTCCCAATATTCCGGGATCAACATCCACTTTTCTACCCATGATTTTGAAACAAGACTGGAAAGTAATATGGAGATGAGTATATTTAGGATCATGCTCGAAATTATGAACAATATTGTAACACATGCGAAGGCCACAGAAATAGTAGTTCAGTTTGTGAAATTTGAGCATAACATGAACATTACGGTCGAAGATAACGGGATAGGATTTAATCCTGAGAAAGTACGTTCTACAAAAGGGATCGGACTGAAGAACATCGCTTCACGAATAGAATTTATGAAGGGGACTTATACAATAGATACTTCAGAAGGTCATGGGACTACCTATGTGATCGATATTCCAATAATCCAGAAATCATGAGCACATCGAAAATAAAATTACTCATTGCTGATGACCATCATTTATTTTTAGAAGGGATCAGGTCATTGCTTGAAAAGGAAGAAGGGATGGAGATCATGGCCGCCGCCAGCAATGGAGAGGAAGTGTTGGATCTTATCCAGGAAATACCAGTAGATATATGCATTATTGATATCAATATGCCTGGATTAAATGGAATTGATACGGCCAAATATATCAAACAGCATCATTCCCAGATCAAAATCATTATTCTTACCACCTATAATGATAAAGAATTTGTGATGACCATGCTCAAAATAGGTGTTGAAGGATATGTGCTGAAAAATGCTACAAAAAAAGACCTGGTAAAAGCGATCAACGAAGTGATGCAAGGCAACAACTATTTTGCCAGTGATGTACATAATTATATTGTGAATGATTTTATGAATAAAGTAAAACATTCCTCCAGGGAAGCGGTAGTGCTTACAAAGCGTGAAAAGGAAATTGTTCAATTGTTAGCCCAGGAACTCACCAATGATCAGATCGCAGAAAGACTTCATATTAGTTTCCGTACGGTAGAAACTCACCGTAAAAATATTATGCAGAAAACAAAAGCGAATAACCTGGCAGGTTTGATCAAATTTGCTTATGCCCAAGGTCTTATTTCCTAGTTTTTCTGTTTTCATACCAACTTATTGGTAGACAAAATGCCAATCAATGGGTATGGCCTACCTGGTGATTAGGTAATATTTTTGAACCATATTCCCATATCAAAACCCCAAAACATGAATTCAAAACTACCTGCATTTTTCCTCCTCCTTTTTGTTCTGTTTAATTCGAACAACTTTGGTCAGATCCCGAGCAATGGATTTGAAGACTGGACATCTTTTGGAGCTTATATGCAGCCCACTGGATGGGTAAGTACCAATGAATATGCCACAGGTCCTTTTTATGCCATAACGAGGGATACCTCCCACTTTCCTCCCTCGGTAGGCTCTTATTCTATAAGGCTGGAAAATAATTTATCCCTTAGTTTTCCCTCTGCCGGAGGTGCTTCCAAAACGGGAGATACGTTATTGGGGCAACAGGGTTTTTTTCCTATTACAGGACATCCAACCAGCTTAACAGGCTACTATAAATTCAATCCAATGGCGGGTGATACGATGACTATTAGGGTGATCCTTTCTCAAACAGGTTTAGGGGAAGTTGCTACGGCAATATTTCATGCCACAACTGCTGCGCCTAACTGGACCTCTTTTAGCCTTCCAATTCCCGTCTATGCTAATGCGGACAGTGCAGAAGTTATGTTAGCTGCTTTTAATATAGATACGAATACAACATCGCCTTATCCTCAGGGTAGCTCCGTATTATATGTGGATAATTTAAATTTCGACAATCTTATCACCGGAGTGGAAGAAACCATTAAAAATGCCGAAATACTGGTATACCCAAATCCTGCCACGGATCATATTACCATCGATATTCCTGAAAATGATCATCAAATGAAGATAATGGTTTACAATCATTTGGGAGAAGTCCTTATTGATCATCAAACTTTATCTGGAGAATTTTCCATTCACCTGGATATTTCGTCATTGGCTGAAGGCATTTATTCCGTCTGTTGCATGCACCCTAACCATAACATTACAACTAAGCGGATAATTGTGATACGTTAATACCTATTTCTTATTTAAGCGCATTCTTAAGATCAGTCAGCAGATCATCAATATGTTCGATACCTACGCTCAAGCGTAAAAGATTATCCACCACTCCTACCCTTTCCCTTTCCTCTTTAGGAATGGATGCATGGGTCATGGTGGCCGGATGGTTCACCAAGGACTCTACCCCACCTAATGATTCTGCCAAAGAAAATACTTTGAAGGAAGAGGCGATCTTAAATGTTTTATTGAGATCTGCATCTTTTAAGACCACAGAGATCATTCCTCCGAAATCACGCATTTGTTTTTTGGCAATATCATGATTCGGATGGTCAGTAAAACCTGGCCAGTATATCTTTTCAATAGCAGGATGGGTTTTTAAATATTCAGCTATTTTTCTTCCATTAAAACAATGACGGTCCATACGTACATGCAAAGTTTTCAATCCACGCAATACCAAAAAGCTGTCCATGGGTCCCGGTACAGCTCCACATGAATTATGAATAAATGCCAGTTGTTCATACAACTTATCATCATTTAAACAAAGAGCACCCATCACCACATCACTATGTCCTCCTAAATACTTGGTTACCGAATGCATCACTATATCTGCACCCCATTGAATAGGGTTTTGCAAATAAGGGGAGGCAAACGTGTTATCCACTGCAAACAATATTTTATTTTCTTTCGCGATTTTTGAGCAGGCTTCCATGTCGATGATTTGCATGGTCGGATTGGTAGGAGTTTCAATCCATATCAATTTGGTGTTGGCATTTACATGCTTCCTGATACTGCTGATATCCTTTAGATCAATAAAGTGAAACTTGATCCCGAAGTTGGCAAACACCTTGGTGAACATTCGATAGGTCCCTCCATACAGATCATCACCGGTGATCACCTCATCGCCTGGTTTCAGCAATTTGATAATAGCGTCTACCGATCCCATGCCGGATGAAAAGCACAGTCCATATTTAGCTCCTTCAAGGGAGGCAATACACTTTTCCAGCGCAGATCGGGTTGGGTTTTTCCCACGAGCATAAGCAAAACCTTTATGCTTTCCGGGTGATTCCTGCACATAGGTGGATGTTTGAAATATAGGGGTCATGATGGCACCGGTACCCCCATCAGGTTCTTGGCCTGCATGTATCAATCGGGTATCTAAATGCAGGTGATTGAAATCTTCCATAGAAAATAATTATTGGTTGATCCAGGCCTTCCTGAACCTTACTTGATCAGGGGTTGGATTTTCCACCAAATATAATTTCTTTTCAATCTGTAAGCTAGCTTTTCCTAAAACTCCTTTCAGTTTTACCTTTTTATACTTTTTTCCTTTGGGTCTCAAGATTTCATATTGGACCGGATCTCCGGTTTTAGATGTTTGATAAAAGGTTTGTAATACTTCCATTACATTCGCCATTCTCAATTCCTTTCCATTGATCTTATCGATCATATCACCCGCTTGCAATTTCATTGTTTTCCCTACTTCAGTGATGTACTCATCCGACATGATGTAAAACTTGTCCTGGGCTTCATCATAATTGATGTACTGAATATCAAATCCCGGGTCAATCACCTCGGTAACTCCCCCTTCCGACAGTTCCAGACCAACAATACTGAGCATTTCTTTATAAGGGATCCTGTTAGGTCCAGCTACGTAGGTATCGAGGAATTTTCTCACTTCGGGATAGGTGAGTTTTTCAATCTCACCAAATAGCTCCTCATCCTTGAATGGTTTCCGCACCCCGTACTGATCTGATAGCTGGGCAATCACTTCCCTTAGGTTTTTAGATCCGTTTGAGTTTTGAATGATTAATATATCCAGGCACATATTGATCAAAGCACCTTTCTGATAAACATTGATATACTGGTCTTCATATACCCCTAAACAGCCTTTGCTCATGGTTGTAAAAGGGAGGGTATCATTAAAATTTTCAGCATAGTTCATCTTTTCAATGATGTTCTCCATATAAGCTTCCACATTGATCAATCCGCTTCTTACCTGCACCAAATGAGCATTGTATTCAGTCATCCCTTCATAGAGCCAAAGGTGTTCCGACATTTCAGGATTTGTGAAGTCAAAATGATGGATCTCCTCGCTATGCAGGGTTAATGGAGTTACAATATGAAAGAATTCATGTGCAGCCACATCTTTCATGATCTGCTGGAAATATTCTTCTCCATAAAATGGCATGAAATACATGGATGAATTATTATGTTCCAAGGCACCACCCCCAAATGAAACTTCTTTAGGAACATAAATGAGGAAAGCATACTTATCCACCGGTAATTTTCCACCCAGAAAATTTTGCTGTGCATCCAGGATAGCCCCGATCCATTCGGCCACTTTTGATGAAAGTACTTCTTTGGGTTCATTGTAAACCGACACCAATACCCTGCAATTACCCACCTGTATAAAGGTGGTATCAGGTATGGTGTACATAATAGGCGAATCCACCAATTGGTCATAAGAAATGGTGGTGAAGTGATCTGTGTTTTGTTTGGAAGAAAAGTTTAATCCGGTAGAAGCATAAAAATTAAAGGGTCTGGTCACATCCACCTCATATCCTTTTTGGGTCATTCCTTCAAAATATCCAAAAAAACCATGATTGTTCAGCACGAAGCATCTATTTTCGTCGATCTCCGTACCGGCTGGCTCAAATATCTTGTTCTCACTGATCTCAGTGTCCCAGGTGTCCTCTACCCAATATTCTATCCCTGTCATTTGAGTTGCATTGCTGATCTTCCAGCTATTGTCATCGAGCCTGGTAACCGGACAATTCACATTGGTGGGAGCACCCACCCTAAATTCCGAAACAAATCTCCCAAAATCATAGATCTTATAAGTACCCGGCACCATTTTAGGCATCCTGAAGATCACCTCATCTGTGGTAATTTTAGGAGGGGTAAGTGTTACTTTGATTTTATCGTTGGCGATGGAAGTAAGGTCGATCTTATAGCTATACTTATCATTATTGCCATCAGCAAATACTGAGGCTGAAAATATAAATGCCAATGAAAAAGAAAGGAGTTTGAGGTTCATATATGTCGTTTAAAATTCTGGTGGTTTAATTTCTTTAAAATGTCCGTTCAAGGCAATCTTGGTTTTCATCAATTCCCTTTTTTTAATATCGGGTAAAGCGTTTTCTATATATTTTATCAACTTCTGCTGGCGTTCATTCTCATGTTTGGTCAGCAATAATTCATATTCTTTATCCAAAGGCATTCCTAAATAATGGGCAATGGAGAACGACATATTTTGCGGTCTCGAAGGTATTAAGTTTTTAGATACATCCAGCACCCTGGATAATTCAGTTAAGATTTCTTTTAATTTTTTAGAAATTCCTTCTTCCGCAACTTCGTGAAGGGGATATTGTATAAACTCATGTTCAAAAGACACGATGCCTGCCGGATACTGGGCATTTTCTGCTTTCTCAAAAAAATCAATGATCCTGAAAACTCTTAAACCTTTGAGTTTAACATCCATTCGGCCATCCGGATAGATTTTTTCAATAGAGGTCACTTCCGCTTCAGTACCATATTCCTGCATGTTTTCATTAAAATAAGCGGGTATACCAAATGCTTTGGTACCATTATAGCATTCTGAAATAAGCTGCTTATACCTTTCCTCAAATATATGAAGGTGAAGCCTTTCTCCAGGGAAAACCACTAATTGAAGGGGGAATAAAGGTATATAGGTCGTCATTGCTTAATAATTACAAATAACGGCCAAATTCTTCAAAAAATGTTTACAGGGCTCGTTAAATATTGTTTACAATAGGTTGGCCCATCTCTTCTACATCCTCCCACCAGCCATCGATTACCCTAATTGCCTGAATTACCTTATTTTTGCGCATGGCCACACAAAGGCAGTTATTTTTACAACACCTGGCTCAGGTAAGTCCAGAACCATTGTCAATAGAAATTGACCGGGCCAGAGGTTGCCTGCTGATCGATAAAAAAGGAAAACGATATCTCGACCTGATCTCAGGAATAGCCGTCAGCAACCTGGGACATAATTATCCCTCCGTAAACAGGGCCATCCAAAAACAACTGAAAAAATATACCCACGTAATGGTCTATGGGGAATTGGTCGAATCACCGCAGGTATTATTGGCTAGCCGCTTAGCCGGCCTTCTTCCAAAATCGTTAGGGTCGGTATATTTTGTGAATAGTGGAAATGAAGCCATTGATGGAGCCATTAAACTGGCCAAAAGATATACCGGTAGATCGGAGATCATCTCCTTCCGGCATGGCTACCATGGCAGTGGTCAGGGAGCCCTCAGCGTTATGGGAGACGAATATTTTAAAAATTCTTTCCGCCCTTTGGTTCCTGGCAATAAGATCATTCGATTCAACGAAATGGAGGACCTGGAAAAGATCGGAAAGAAAACTGCTGCCGTGATCGTTGAGCCGGTTCAGGGAGAAGGAGGTTATATTCCAGCGGATCAAAAATGGCTAACACTTTTACGTGACCGTTGTACGGTGATGGAAGCATTGCTCATCTTCGATGAAGTGCAAACCGGTTATGGAAGAACAGGGTCTTTATTTGCATTCGAGGCTTATCAGGTGGTACCTGATATTTTATGCCTCGCCAAAGGTTTTGGTGGTGGATTACCTCTGGGAGCATTTATTAGTTCAACTCAGATCATGAACAGTTTAACCCACGACCCGGTGCTAGGTCATATCACTACATTCGGTGGGCACCCCTTAAGCTGCGCAGCAAGCCTGGCTACCTTAAAAGTTTTGCTGGAGAAGGAATATATTGCTGAAGTTCCACAAAAAGAAGCGTTATTCCGAAAACTATTGAAGCATGACCGCATTAAAAAAATAAATGGAAAAGGATTGATGTTGGCCCTGGAATTCGAAAGTGAGGAATTCAATCGGAAGTTAATTACCAAGTGTATAGAAAATGGAGTTTTTACTGATTGGTTCCTGTTCAATGCCAACAGCATGCGGTTATCCCCTCCCCTGATCATTTCGAAAGACGAGATCAAGCGGGCATGCAAGCTTATCCTGCGATCCATTCATGAGATCAGTTAATGGGATGCTCCCCTTGCTCAAAAAAATAAATGATTATATTTGAACTACGGGTATTTCCCCAAAGCGCATGAAAAAAATTGCATTGATTATTTTTCTTATTGCATCTATTTTTACAGCCTGCCAAAAGCCCGTGGCCTCTTTTACAGAAAATGACAAAAAAAAAATGGTCGACAGCATTCGCTTGACTCTTAACAATTATTACGCGGATATTAAAAAAGATGGATTAACGGCCGAATTTCAATACCTCGACAATTCCAAGGATTTTTTTTGGGTGCCTCCAGGTTATAAAGATCCAATCAATTATGATTCAGTGGTAGCAGTACTTACGAAGAATGCCCCCTCCTTTAGTTCCATTCACAATACATGGGATTCACTGACGATCATCCCCCTATCACCTGAATTGGCCTCCTATACAGGCAAAATACATTCGGTGATGGTAGATACTGCAGGTAAAACCATGGATATACATTTGATTGAAACCGGCACCCTCATTAAAAGAAAGGATGGATGGAAATTATTAAATGGTCAAACTTCAATGATCAACTAATATGATAACCGAAGAAGGAATTGTAGGAATAGGATTGATCGTGGTGAATTCTGTAGTTTCTTATTTCGGTTTAAGGAACCAGTCGTTTTTAGAAGGCTATTGTTTTGAGGTAGATAAGATCTTAGTGAAGAAAGACTTTAAGAGATTGATTACTTCGGGCTTTTTACACGTAAGCTGGATGCACCTGATCTTTAATATGTTTTCCTTGTACGTGTTTAGCCGCCTGCTGGAACTAAGCGTAGGGCATGGGTTGTTTTTCCTGATCTATATGGTGAGTCTGGTGAGTGGAAACCTACTGGCCTTGTTCATCCACCGGCATCATGGAGACTATAAAGCCATTGGAGCATCCGGAGCGGTAAGTGGGATCATATTCTCCTCTATTGCCCTGTTCCCAGGGATGGAGATCGGTTTATTTTTCATTCCCTTGTCAATTCCCAGCTGGGTATTTGGATTGGGTTATATTATGCTCACCATTTATGGTATCCGTTCTAAAAAAACCAATATTGGACATGAGGCACATTTAGGAGGGGCGTTGGGAGGAATGCTACTGGCCATTGGTTTTTATCCAGAATCACTTACCAATAATTACTTACCCATTTTAGTGATTACCGTTCCATCGATCCTATTCATCATTTTAATTGCATGGAAACCACAAATATTGATCATCGGCGCCACCAATAAAAAACCAGCTGCCTATACCATTGATGATAGGTATAATGAAGAAAAAATAGAAAGAGAAAAGGAACTGGATAGGATATTAGAAAAGATCCATCAGAAAGGAATGGACAGCTTAACCACTAGGGAGAAAAAAATACTCGAAGAATTTTCAGCTAAAAAATAAATCATGCATCTATGAGAAACGACTGGAAAGATAGTTCTGTGCCTGATTGGGCAAGCTTCTTTAACAAGGAGGAATACGAGGAATTCATCATACTTGTATCCAAATACATGCAATCTAAAAACGTAAAATTCACCATCGATGACGGCGTGGTGAATGCCGAAGAAAATGGAGCCGGGTTTGGTAAAATGGGACTGGACAATATTGCACGGACCTGCAGGCAAATCGAGATGAATGAATGGGAGTACAGGATCAATTATCATTTTGATGCTTTAGAAAAATCTCGTTTGTTCCAACAGGAAATAGAATCGAAAAAAGACTCCTTCGAATATATGCGGCAATTTCTGGCAGTAAGAATTTATCATGCCGATTATGCCCAGCAACTGGAGCAGGTTCACTTCATTAAAAAATCCATTGCAGAAGATCTAATAGCGGTGATGGTATTTGATTTTCCTGACAGCATTCAGAATATCCAACCCTCCGATATCGAAAAATGGGGTCAGCAGGAAGCTGACTTATTTGAATTGGGTATTGAAAATGTTAGGAAAAACAACAACCTTTCTCTTAATGCCATTGTTGTGAATGACTTTACGTTGTATACCATTGATTCGGAACATTTTTTTGCCGGCAACATGTATTTTGAATTGGATATGTTAAAAATGATCGATCCTGCTAAGGGGGCTTTGGTAGCATTTCCCAATCGGCATTGCAGTCTCATGTATCCCATCAAAGACATGAGTATGGTACAAGTATTGAACGAGCTCTTTAACATCGTTTACAATATGCACAATGATGGAGCGGGGCCTATCAGCAGCTCTGTCTATTGGTATAACCAGGGAAAATTAACCAGGATTCCCTACCAGATAGAAGAAGAAGAACTAAAAGTGGTCCCTCCTGAAGAATTCATTCGATTCATGAACTCATTGTCTTGAAAATGAAAAGCTTTCCCATACTAGCGGTTGCCTCCCTATGGATGTGTTCATGCGGACAAGCAAAGGTGAACACCTCCCAACCAACCATAGTACAAGACGGAAAAGATACATGCGACGATCCAGATGCAAATATCAATTGCTGTTTTCTAAATATGCCCCAGAAACTCACTTCTGAAATGAATATAGCAGATGCCAATGAACCTGGGCTGAGGCTTGAACTCACCGGTACCATTTTTCAGTCAGATGGGAAAACACCCTATCCAGGGGTGATCATCTATGCCTATCATACGGATAACAACGGTCTATACAGCAAAAAGGAAAATGAAACAGGTGTCCAAAAATGGCATGGACATTTACATGGCTGGTGTAAAACAGATGAGAAAGGAAACTATGCCATCCATACTATTCGCCCGGCAAGATATCCCGACAATACCATACCGGCACATATCCATGCAGCCGTGAAAGAACCGTCAGGAAAAGTATCTTATATCAACGATTTTGTATTTAAAGACGATAGCCTGGTGAATGAGAAATATATTTCATCACTCACATTAATGGGAGGGAATGGAATAATTGACCTGGTAAAAAAAGGTACCTTTATTTATGCTGGCAAAAGAGATATCACTTTACCTGATTAAGTCTTTTTTCTTTCTTCTTGAAAACATCAGGTAAAAGCTATGCAGGCCTAGGCAACCGACGATCATTAATCCAATTTTTGCTGGTACAGACATATATTGGTTGTTTTTCATATATCGAGCCATATACCATGATAGAGTACCTTCGCAGCAGAAGGTTACAACTTCGCATAGGTGTTATTTTCTCTTAAAGACCAATATAATCCATCATAAATTAGGTTATTAACAACATATCAACTACATTTGTACAAGTTTTAGCAGAAATAGTTCTGTGATAGTAAGTATCCTTTTAATAGAAGTCCTTTCTAACAATCGCTAATTTTCGCTGAATAGTTATTAATCCTGGGGAACATTTTCCATTTGACACAGATGTATGGAGCATGTTTGAACCTGGGGAAACTATTTATTCATATAATGGAAAAAAGAAATTCAAACAACAAAACCCGTCCTGGAAATAAGGACTGGAGAAAAAATTCTTCTAAAAACAGAAGTAACCAAAAACAAAACAACAACCACAAAAAAGAAAGTACATTAGACAACCGGGTTTTCGTAAAAAAGGCCATGACCTTAGAAGAAACGAAATATGAAACTTCTTCGATGGTAAAAGACCTTCCGGTAAATCTTCGGATCAAAGAGAATCTATTGGCCAAAGGTTATGTACAACCTACAGAGATCCAGGAAAAAACCTTGAATGCGATCTTGCAGGGAAGGAACCTGATGGGCCTGGCCCAAACAGGCACTGGTAAAACAGCTGCATTCCTGGTTCCTATTCTACATCAATTGGTAAATACCGCCCCTGCCTTCCAGGTGTTGGTGGTAGTGCCTACAAGGGAATTAGCCGTGCAAATTGAATCAGAATTAAAAAGTATTGCCAAAGGATTGAATATATCGAGCCAGGTATTTATTGGAGGCACCAGTGTTAATCGTGACCTTGATAAACTAAGAAGGCCTTCACATTTTATTATAGGTACTCCTGGTAGGTTATTGGATATGGAAAACCAAAGGGCGCTTCATTTCAATAAATTCACCACCCTGGTGTTGGATGAGTTCGACCGTTTATTGGATATGGGATTTTCGCATGATATTCAGAAAATGATTTCGAAAATGACCAACCGTAAACAAACAGCTCTTTTCTCAGCAACCGAGGAGCCCAGCCAGAAAAAACTCATTGGTGAATTGCTCACCAATCCGGTTGAAGTAAGGGTAAGTATCAAAAACACCACAGGTGATCATATTGAACAAGAGATCATCCATGTAAAAGAGGGTGAAAACAAAATAGATGTATTGGTGAACATGATGAAGGATGAAGCATTTCAAAAAGTAATTGTATTTGCCGAAACCAAAAGATGGGTAAGCAAAGTTTGCAAGGAGCTGAATAGAAAAGGCATCAAAGCCGACGAAATACATGGGAACAAATCTCAGAACTATCGCCAGAATGCATTGAATGCTTTTAAATCCGAAAAAATAAAAGTCCTGGTGGCAACAGATGTGGCTGCAAGAGGATTGGATATAGAAGAAGTTTCACATGTGATCAATTACCAGAAACCAAAGAACTTCGATAGTTATATCCACAGAATAGGAAGAACAGGCAGAGCCGGCAAAAGCGGTAAAGCTTATACATTCGTTAATTAAAAATAGTACATATAAATAACAAATAAATAAATTAAATTATGAAAGAAGGAGTAGTAAAATTCTTCAACAAAGCCAAAGGTTTTGGTTTTATTCAAGTAGCAGATTCAAACGAAGATATCTTTGTTCACGAATCTGGATTGGTAGATGATATCTACGAAAACAACAAAGTTCAGTTCGATGTTGAAAAAGGTAAAAAAGGAATGAATGCAGTTAATGTAAAAGTGATTGAATAATCATCCGAAAATATCTTAAATCAAAAAAGCCACCCTAACAGGTGGCTTTTTTTTTGATGGTCTATCCCAGGAAGCTAACATGACAATCCTGTCCCCAACCTATACTCAAAGGTCATATTCCAAAGCGACGGAGGGAAAATAAGGTCCCCGAAATATGCAAGGAATTCACTTTTGAGATTTTCGGAAAACTCGCTGGTACAGCATTTGGTTTTCACTACATTGATCCCTAATAACCTTCCGTTGTTATCGATGCCCATCACCACATCCATATAAATATTGTCGCAACCGGAACATTTCATTTTTAGCTTGTTTTTTTTAAGAATGTTCCAATATTGGGTATCCATCCATATATCGTGGATACTATCAGCCTGGGTATAGGCCTGGCCTTTTAGTTCATAGTGTTTGGGTACAGTAACCTGACTATAAGCGGGCAAGCCCAATAATATAAAGAATAGGGATAGGAGCAGTAGTTTTTCCATGGGATGATAAAAATAAAAAAAACGGAAGAGTCCTCCTAAAGTTTCGTTTGTGGTCCGGATAGAAGTATCAGGAAGCAGCTGAAGCCGACCCAAAAACGAATTTCAAAAAATTAACAATAACTTTAAACAACTTGCTACGCCTCACAATCCGCCGTTTTGCGGAATCATCCTACCAACAATTATCACCTTTGCCACAACCAATTTATCAACATTCCGTTAATATGCCTTCTTATTTATGCAGCATTTTTTACATTCACATCATTAAACTAAATCACAACTATGGACAAAATTTTAGCTATTGCTATTAGCTTTTGGTGGATAGGACTCATACTCCTGGCACTCATTTTTTACAAATTCGTGTTAAGGGTTTTCTTCGGTATGGTGATCGTACCTGAAAACCGGATTGGATTGGTCACAAAAAAATTCGTTCTCTTTGGTAAACATAAAGAGTTACCTGATGGACGCATTATCGCTGTTTTAGGTGAAGCAGGTTACCAGGCCCGTACGCTTGCCCCTGGTTTATACTGGTTCATGTGGCCCTGGCAATACAGTGTACAATTTCACCCTTTTACGGTTGTTCCGGAAGGAAAAATAGGACTCGTACTTTCGAATGATGGTGTGGAACTTCCAACTGGAAATATCCTGGGTAGAAAAGTAGAGTCTGATAATTTTCAGGATGCAAAAAAATTCCTGGAAACCGGTGGGCAAAAGGGTCGACAAACTTCCATTCTTACCCCGGGTACTTATCGTATCAACAACTACGCTTTTACCATTACCATTGCGGATATGACATTGATCCGCGAAAATATGCTGGGCATTGTTACTTCCATGGACGGTGCTCCCATCGCTACCGGACAAATTGCAGGTAAAGATGTAGTGGGACATAACAACTTCCAGGACATTGATATGTTCCTTGTAAATGGAGGTAACAGAGGTTTACAGCCGCAGGTGATCCTGGCAGGTAGCTATTATATCAACCCTTGGGCCGTTCAGATTGAAGAAATTCCCATGACAGATGTCCCTATTGGACATGTAGGGGTAGTGATCTCCTATATTGGGGAAGACGGGGTGGATGTAACCGGTGAATCCTTCAAACATGGTAATATAGTTACCAAAGGTTTCCGGGGTGTATGGATGGAACCATTAGGTCCCGGTAAATACCCGATCAATAAATATACAATGAAAATCGAAATGGTGCCTACCACCAACTTGGTATTGAACTGGGCAAATGCAAGGAGCGAATCGCATGCCTTGGATAAAAACCTGAGTACAATCACTGTTCGATCGAAGGATGGTTTCCCTTTCAACCTGGATGTAGCGCAGATCATTCACATTCCTGCCAACGAAGCTCCGAAGGTAATAGCCCGTTTTGGAAGTATGAACAACCTGGTATCGCAGGTGCTGGAGCCAACCATAGGTAACTATTTCCGTAACTCAGCTCAGGATAGCGATGTGATTTCCTTCTTAAGCACACGTAAAGAAAGGCAGGAATCCGCAAAGGGTCATATCGAAAAAGTATTGGTGGAGTATAACGTAAATGCAGTAGATACATTGATCGGTGATATCGTTCCACCTGAAGCGTTGATGAAAACATTAACAGATCGTAAGATCGCTCAGGAGGAAGAAAAAACATACGAAACCCAAAAAACTGCACAGGAAAAGAGACAGGGTATGGAAAAAGAAACCGCCATTGCCGATATGCAGAAAGAAATTGTAAAAGCACAACAATCGGTAGAGATTGCACAACGGACTGCAGATGCTACGGTGAAAAAAGCCGAAGGAGATGCGACCAGCCTGAAACTGCAGGTAAACGCCGAAGCGGAGGCCACAAAAATGAGGGCAACTGCACAGGCGGAAGCCACTAAATTAAATGCTTCAGCGGATGCCGAAAGAATTTCTAAGACCGGTTTGGCCGAAGCTGAAAAGATCATGGCGATTGGTAAATCAACTGCCGAAGCTTATGAATTGCAGGTAAAAGCCATGGGTGGAGATAACTTTACCAAATTCAAGATCACCGAAGAGATTGGTAAAAACAAGATCAAGGTAATCCCTGATGTATTGATCTCCGGTGGTAATTCGAATGGTACAGATTCAACCATTAGTGGTTTGTTGGGATTGAAGTTGATGGAAATGATCAACGAAAAAAATGATCCACAAGCCAAGGACATAAAAAAAAACGATAAGACAGACAAGGGTCCTAATAAGATCTGATGAAGAAAATGTTATTAAAAAGGAGGAGTCTCTGCAAAGGGACTCCTTTTTTAACGCCATGAAATGAAGGCTAATGGAACCTTGAAGCCACAGATCATGGTCAAGGCTGAGATTCAGCATAACCTGACGGACCCCAACATATTCCACTTTTTTTCGTATATTTACCCTCAACAAAGCGGTTGAACCCGCTAAAAACTAAATAAAAAAACATGGGTAGATCCTCAGAAACATTCAACAAAAAAGAAAACGAAAAGAAAAAGCAAAAAAAGCAGAAAGACAAAGAGCTTAAAAAGGAAGAAAGAAAAGCTGCAGGTGGCAAGAAAAAATTCGAAGACATGATTGCTTATGTAGATGAGTTTGGAAATATTACCGACACTCCACCAGATCCAACTCAGAAAAAAACCAAAATTAATGCCGAAGATATTGAGATAGGCGTTCCTAAACAGGAACCGAAAGAGCCTGAAGAAAAAGAAAGAGAAGGAGTGATCAGTTTCTTTAATGATTCAAAGGGATATGGATTTATCAAAGACAAGAACGGAAACAGTGTTTTTGTTCACGTAAATGGTTTGGTAGATAAAGTATCCGAAAACGACAAGGTTATTTTCGAAGTAGAAATGGGGCATAAAGGATTAAATGCCGTTAACGTAAGATTGATCAAATAAAATATTATATATATTCAGAGAAAAGGAGCTTCAGCAATGAGGCTCCTTTTTTTTTCAGGTCCCCTGGTGCGAAGCAGGATCCTGTTAAAAAACAATAACAAAATTTAAGAACACCCCCATCCCTATTTTCAGCCATCATGTAGATTCAATTATTGGCTAATATTGTAAGTAACATAAAAAATCCCCAATGAAGAAACAACTACTATTTTTATGCATATTAGCAGCTGGCATCCTCTCTGCTCATGCCCAAATCTCTTTACCCCCTGATGCAGATAACCAAAAATGTCGCGTAAGCCAATGGATAGGTCCCGTAGAGATCACCATTACCTATAACAGTCCGGATGTGCATGCACCCGACGGAACTGACCGTACAGGTCATATATGGGGCGAATTGGTCCCTTATGGATTTACTGACCCTGGTTTCGGAACTTCCAGATCAGCACCTTGGAGGGCGGGAGCCAACGAAAATACCACCATCTTTTTTTCACACGATGTAAAAGTTCAGGGCAAGGATATGAAAGCAGGGACCTATGGGTTATATATAGCTGTAGAAAAACAAGGACCGTGGATGTTGGTTTTCTCCAAAAATTCGTCGGCCTGGGGAAATTATTTTTACAATGCTTCGGATGATGCATTGCGTGTTCAGGCCGATCCTTCAGATGCTCATTATTCAGAATGGCTTACCTATGGTTTTGAAGATCGTTTAGCTACCTCGGCTACTGCTTATTTGCAATGGGAAAATAAAAAGCTCCCTTTTAAAATTGAGGTCCCGAATGTAAATGAGATCCAGTTGTCCATTATAGAAGATGAACTCACCAATGCTCCGGGTTTTGATTATAAAAACTGGAAAGAAGCAGCACTTTTCTGTCTGAATAATAAATTGAGTCTAGAAAAGGCTTTGTATTTTGCTGATGCCGCTATGAATATGCCAAACATCGGTGTAGCAAATTTTGCGACCATGTCTACCAAAGCAAAGGTGTTGGAAGCAATGGGAAAAACGGATGAATCAGAAAAATTAATGCAACAAGCCATCAACCACTCTACGGCAACCATTCAGGATATACATCAATATGGACGCCAATTATTAAATGAGGGGAAAAAAGAAAAGGCTTTGGAAATATTTAAGCTCAATAATAAAATGCATCCTGAGGATAAATTTACCACTTATATAGGTTTAGCACGTGGATATACAGCGGTGGGTGATAAAAAGAACGCCATTAAAAACTGGGAGATAGCCATTAAAAATATTCCTGAGAATCAAAAAAGCTATCTATCTTATTACCAGGGAGAACTGCATAAACTAAAAGGATAAAGGTAAATAAAGAGGTTTCCAGGTTCTTTTAACCTATCCAAAACAGACAAGTCCTTAGGCCTTTTTTATTATACTGGCTTACTGATATTTAATAATCATCAAGGGGATAACACCAGGACTTTCCCCCTTAATTTTTTTTAAATCTCCGCGGATAGTATTACTTTTGCACCGACTCAAATCAACTTTATGAATCCCAAATTTTTTCTAACCATTTGTGGTTTTTTATTAAGTGCAGCTCTCTCCTATTCACAAATGAATTCGAGAGAAGCCACCACAACCCCAAGTTCAAATTTTACCTGGCATAAGATCAGTTTTGAAGTAAAAGATGTTTCCAATCCTGATCCCGCATTGGTCAACCAGATCCCGCTCCAGTATTATGAAGAACAAAGACTTCCTTCAATAGATGTTGAAATTGAGGACCCTATTTCTAATTATACCATCATTCTTTATTCTGATGAGAAATGCAGGTTGAACAAAGCACCCAATAATAATCCTAAATAAACAAGCCATGTCAATTAAATCCATATTGCCGGTCTTCTTTATTTGCGGAAATTTGCTGGCACAAACCTATACGCATCCTACCATAGGGCTCAATTCAACCTGGGCTGGCGCCTGTTTGGTGAATACCTGCAGCGGCACCTATTACGACAATGGTGGGGCCGGTGGAAATTATGCCGCCAATATCAATTCTATTTACCGGACCTTCTGCCCCAATACTGCCGGAACCTGTGTAAGAGCTACTTTCACATCCTGGAGCATGAATGATACTTATTTCTTATGTTTCGGACCCAATAGCTGTTGTGATTATCTAACTATACATAATGGTGCGGTATTTGGTACCCCAGTATTATATAATAATTGCACCACCTCTCCAGGAACCGTTACGGCAACCGGACCTAATGGATGTTTAACCTTTAGACATACAACCGACGGCTCTGTTCAACTCGCTGGCTGGGCAGCCACCCTTTCCTGTGTTGCATGCGCAGGAGGACCTGCAGCCAATACCCGTCATGATTGTCCGGGTGCTATACAAGTATGTACTGATTCTCCCATCTCTTATAATTCTACAGGTCCTGGATTAATCTCCGAATCATGCAGTGGATGTTCCAGTGCTGAGGGGGAAATTCATAGCAGTTGGTATGTATTTCAAATGACTACCGGAGGAACCCTGGGATTAACCATTATTCCAACAGTAGGAACCGACGATTTTGATTTTGTACTATATGGACCCAATACCACCTGCGGTGCTTTAGGCAGTCCTATACGTTGCAGCTACGCCGGTACTTCTGGCAATACAGGAATGGGTAACGGTGCTGTTGACAACAGTGAGATCGTAACCGGTGATGGTTGGGTAAGTACCTTAAATGTTACGGCAGGTCAGATCTATCGTTTACAAGTAAATCACTGGAACCCTCCAACATCAGGATATACGTTAGACTGGAACCTTACCGGTGGAGCATCCTTGAATTGTACTCCGCTGGCAGTTCAATTAACTGACTTCCGTTGCGAAGAAATTGACAATAGCATATCCGTTTATTGGTCAACCAGTGCAGAGGTAAACAGTGATTATTTTATTGTTGAAAAAAGCACCGATGGCGAAAATTTTACCGAATTCACACGGGTACAAGGACAAGGAAACTCAACCGAACAAACTGAATATATAATAACGGATCTGAATGCGGCGTTTGGTGTAAACTATTATAGACTCAAACAGGTGGATCTGGATGGGCATGAAACCGTTTATGACATGACCTCCTGTAATTTTGGGAATGTAGAAACCATGATAAAAAAGGTGACCATTTATAATTTAAGTGGTATGGTTGTATATTCATCCAATGAAAATACCACGAGCCTACAGAAAATTGTATCCCAGGTTCATTTACAGCCGGGTATGTATATTTTAGAAACGATTGACGAAAACGATCAGGTAAAGATCATCAAGTTTGTACAGATCTAAAGAGGAAAATTGGATCAGCTGAAAAATATATAGGCTTAAATCTAAAAATCCTTCATCCTAAATCCTTCATTAATTTCCCCTTTTCCTGTGTTTGGCAGTAGTCCTCTGTCTTCACAAACCCATGCTAACCATTGCAGGCTATTCCTGCCGTCATAGCTGCAATACCAAGCATGGCTAATGCTCAGCCTTCCGGGCTACTGCTGCCATCCAGGGGGATTTAAGAAGTTTTTTATCTTTAACCTGGAAAATGAAAAAACCTATCTATATACCATTATTTTTTGTCGCAATATATGCTTGCGGATCAAAAAATGTACCTCAAGAACAATCCGGACAAGTAGACAAAATTCCAGGGCATAAAACTCAACTGTCGGAGGAAGAGATGAAGAGCTTGGATAGTTTGAACATCCATTTTCAACTTCGGGGCGATTGCTATGCATACAGTAGTGATAAGAATGCACAACCTTCAAATGGAGAAGCCCATTCCCCTAATCTTCCCAAGAAAGTTGACGATAGTTTTCCTAAAAAGAAGGGCCTCTATTTGGTGATCAATCAGGATGAATTAGTGCAGTATGACGAAGCCATATTAGGGTGTAAGCTTTATCTGGTGAATACTACAGATACTATTGCAAAACTCCACGCTAGCGATAGCCGGCTATATATAGTTGCCGAAGCGCTGAATGAAAAAAATGAATGGGCACCAATCACCTATCTTCCATCAAGCGGGTGTGGCAATAGCAGTCATACGGTCATTTTAGACAAACAGGAGTATTGGGAATTCTTAATACCTGTTTTCAAAGGGAATTTCAAAACAAAACTCCGCTACACCCTTACCTTGAATAAAGAAAAACGGTTAAGCTCAAATGAAATTCCTGTTTTTATTAATAAAGAGCAATTGGATCCAGAAAACAAACAAGGACATACTCCAACAAATATAATGGATCCTTACAATGACTAAATAAAAACCCAAAATGACATGATCAACTTAAACGGAAAATGGAAGGGCACCCTGGTATTTGGAAGAGAATATGGAAGGGATGCAGGCAAAGAATTGTATTTTCAAATGGATCTCCAACATGAAGGAGATACGATCACAGCAGTTGCAAAAGATACAGGAGGCTTTGGCATGAGTCCAGATCCCGCGAAAATCTCAGGTACTTTTACCAATGGAGTAATCAGCTTTAAAAAATACTACGAAAGTTTTCACACAGTAGACGAGAAAGGCACCCTTGTTGTGGATCCATCAAAAAAAGGTCCTGATATTCTATACAACGGAGTTTATGATCCTGCAACAGAATCTTTCAAAGGAGGCTGGAGCATTGCAATGCTGGTGAATCAGGGAAACAGAACTGAAACTTTCACGTGTACGGGAACCTGGACGATGTCTCAAGAAAAATAGGTGTTTTTACCTATATTTTGCTCAACAATTGCAACAATCATTCAGGGCAATAAGAAGAATGGCATTTCTTCTATTGCTTAATGATCGCAAAGATCATATATTTGAATATATGATCTTATGATGAAAAAGTTATTCTTTGCATTATCTCTTTCCCTTATTTTAGTTTCGATTCGTAACAGCTGGTCTCAATCCGGTTGTAACTGCCTATTGCCAGTTGATACCTCCTTTACATTGGCCATTCCTCCATCCGATGATATGAGCAGTGCAAGGATAGACCTGCCTTTTTCTTTTAATTTCTATGGTCAAACCGCCGATAGTGCCTATATAAATAACAATGGAAACATTAGTTTTGGGATCTCCTATGCCGTTTTTAGTTCCAATTTATTTCCAACCAGTCCGGAGAGAATAATTGCTCCATTTCACGCCGATGTAGATACCCGGGATACAGCTGGAGGATTAGCTGACCATGGAAAGGTCTATTATAAATTAACACCATCCGCCTTGATTGTTAAATGGGAAAACGTGGGTTATTACGATCGACAATTTGATAAACTCAATACTTTTCAACTGATCATTACCAATGGATCGGATAGCCTCATACCTAATGGAAACAATGTAGCTTTTTGCTATGGTGATATGCAATGGACCACCGGAGAAGCATCAGCAGGCACCAATGGATTTGGAGGAATACCGGCAACCGCAGGTATTTGCAGGGGAAACGGAGTTGACTACTTTCAACTGGGTACATTTGATCATCCGGATACTGTTTATGATGGCGGATATGTAACCGCTGATGGTATTAACTTTTTAGACAACCGGAATATTCTAATAAACACTTCTTTGAGCACAGAGATCCCTCCTGTTGCCTTGGATGATTATTGTGATACAACCTTTATTGTCGTCAATCAAATGGAAGAATTTATAGATTATTTTATGACCCCTGAAATATCCGAAACGAATAGTACAGTTACCATCACTCCTCCCTCTTCAGGATTCAATTTGATCAATTCAACCGGTGGCCATTCACCTATGGTGAATTATTCATTTATTGGAACTAGTTTCAATATCGGGCTTAATCATATTGAATTTGATGTGGGTGATGGTGGAGCCATTGTATCACACTTCGAACGGGTAATCATAGTCATTGATAATACCGGAACAGAAGGGGTTGATCAAGCTCAACATACTTTATATCCAAACCCCAGTAACGGATTGGTAACCCTGCAAGTGCCGGCTTCTTTAGTAGGGGAAAAAATGGTGCTCACAGATGCCTTAGGGAAACAAATTCAAACTTCCATTATTCAATCTCAAACTGAGCAATTTAATTTAACCACATTGGATCGGGGTATTTATTTCATCACCATTCTCAATGGTCAAGGAAACATCACAAAGAAATTACTCAAGCAATAAGACTGGAATAGTCTTGCCTACACTTTACTTAACAACCGGCCTACGATCATTACCTCGAATAAATGGGTAAAGATCGATTCGATGTTCATCGAATTTTTAATGAAGGGAGCAAAATTACTATCAGGTGGATCCATGGAAGCCACAATATAACCGCTGTGAATATAACAGGTATTGTATAATTTCGAAATATCCGCATCTGCTACCACCGAGTTGGGAACGATAATACCCATCATAGCATAGATAAAAGTGAATAAGATAATGATCAATAAAAATATATTGGAGGCTCCCAACAACGAATCTCTTATTTTCAGGTTTTCTCCAAATACATCCGTTACTGCTTCATAAAAGCTGGTAAATACCATCCATAAAGTAACGGTAGTAGTACAGCCCAGGATGATCCGGTATAAATGGAAATTAGATTGCTCCAGTTTACTGATGGTGGCAATAAAAATAACAATGGTGGAAGCGGTGAGTGCAATGGCCAGGGTATAAAAATACCACCGCTTATTGATAAAATGGTAAAGAAAAAACAAGGAGGAAGTGGTTAAAGCAAGAGAGGTAAAGAGGTCGAAAAAATCAGCACCTGTAGGGCTCACAAAATAATCGGCTTCTCTGGAAGCGGGTCTTATCACCAGGTTGGAAAATAAACTCAATGCCTGAAAGATCAATAGCCATACATAGAGCGGAAACCTTCGCTGGTTGATCTTAGGATGTATGCTAGAAGCCATGTAGTTTTCAATAATAGTGGTTAAATATAAAAAAAACTATTTTAAAAAATTTAGCCTACATTCGTAATGCATGAAAGTGGTTGGTTTAATTCTGTTGATGTGTCTGGGAAACTCCTTGTTTTCCCAATCATGGTCGCAGGTGGTGGATTTTCCTGGCTCCGCCAGGGATGATGCTGCTAGTTTTTCTATTGGTGACTATGGTTATGTGGTTACTGGTATGGACCAGGGCTTTAATACCACCGCCAATGGCTATAGATACCATCCATATAGCTATATCTGGTTCCCGATCGACACCTTACCTGCAGTTCCCCGACAATATAGCTGTGCTTTTACCATCAACAACAAAGCCTACTTGGTAGGTGGGGTAAACGGGAGTCAATATTTAAACGATTGCTGGGAATATGATCCTTTGTTAGATAGCTGGACGGAAAAAGACACCCTTCCCTCTTTTGGCAGATCCGCCTGTATATGTTTTAGCCTGAATGGAAAGGGATACATAGGAACTGGTGCTACTAATGGGAATACATTAACCGATGAATGGTGGGAATACGACCCTTTAGCTAATTCATGGGCGCAAAAGCTTGATTTTCCTGGAGGAGCTAGAAAAGTAGCTACCGGTTTTGCGGTAAATGGTAAAGGATATCTGATCGCGGGAATTGATTCGGCCCTGCAAATGAAAAAAGATGTTTGGGAATACGATCCTCTCTTGGATACCTGGACCCAGCAAACCGATTTCCCTGGTACGGCTCGTTTTTATGGTGAAGGGATCTCCATGGCCAATACCGGATATCTGCTCACCGGATGGGATACCACCCAACAATATACCAACGACCTATGGGAATATAATGATGCACTTGATTCATGGACCGAATTGGATACCATCCCCTCTTTCGGAAGAAAAGGGATCAGTTCATTCACTGTAAACGGCCATTTATTTTTTACTACCGGGATCGACCAGAATGGGGACAGGCTTATTGAAACATGGGCTTATGGCAGCACAATAGGGATCGATGAGGAAAACGAAGGGTCTATGCATATTTATCCCAATCCATCAGAAGGGGAAATGAATTTAACAGCAACAAACGGGCAGTCCATTGATTTAACGATTACCACCTTGTTGGGTAATGTTATATACAAAAACGTGGTGAATGAATATCCGTTCAGGATCAGTATAGAAACTCCAGGTATCTATTTTCTCGTTTTTATGCTCGATGGTCATGCCCATTCTCAAAAGGTAATTATCTACTAAAGAGCATCCGCAATGCCTATGGACAGGGCATTGTCAATTTTTAAGAAAATGTCGAAAACATTTTTTGTTTTTAGGCTTCCTATTATATATATTTATACTAATGAAGGATCGAGAGATAACTGATTTAAACCAATTCAATCATGAAAAACATCTACTTCTCTGCTCTCCTATGCCTTAGTATCCCTTTAACCCTCCAAGGTCAGAACCTGGCCCCCAATCCTAATTTTGAGATCTATTCAACCTGTCCTAATTCCGTTGCTCAATTGCAGTATGCAACTGGATGGATGCATGTATCCGGGCATGGCGGATCTGCGGATTATATGAATGTATGTTCTGCAAGTGGATTAGTGGATGTACCCGGCAATGCATTTGGGACCCAAACTCCTGGATCAGGAAATGGTTATGTGGGATTTGCCATGTATTATCAAAGCACCCCTGACTTCAGAGAATATATTCAGACCCAATTTACCTCTCCTTTAGTGGCTGGTCAAACGTATACTATCCAATTCAGCGCATCATTATCCGATAACTCTACCTTTTCTGCTCCTTGTTTCCAGTTTTATTTTTCAAATGCTGCTCTTACTTGGGGACTGGGTGGATGGGGACCTATTACAACCGTTACCCCACAGGTATCTTCAACGGTTCATATTACCAGCAAAACTACCTGGCAAACATTAACTGCAACTTATACCGCCGTAGGTGGAGAACAATTTATGACCATGGGTAATTTTAGAAATGATGCTACCACTCCCGGTATTACTCCAGCAGGTGCTGGAGCCTATACTACCGTTTATTACTATATAGATAATTATTCTGTTACACCTGGAGCACCCTTGCCGGTGGATCTCTTGTATTTCAATGGGGAATGCTCTGATCACGGTACTACATTGAGGTGGACCACCGCATCTGAGATCAACAATGACTATTTCACCATAGAGTCAAGTACGGATGGAGTAAATTATACCACAGAATTTACGGTTGATGGAGGTGGAAATTCGAACGAAGAAAAAACCTATAGCTATACAACTCAGCTCAGGGGAATTCCTGGTATGTATTTCCGTTTAAGCCAAACAGACTACGATGGGAATGTGCATGAGTTTTCGCCCAAATATATTTCATGTGAAGAATCTTTGTTGGATGATTGCCCGGTTGTATTTGCTAACGAAGACCAGGTAGATATAGAAATATATTCTTCCTCTGGTGAAGAGTTAAATATGACGCTATTAGATAGCAAAGGGTCCACCCTGCAAACGTTACATACAAATACTGCGGAAGGCCTGAATACCGTTAACATGAATACCGAAGGATTATCTGCGGGCATTTATATTGTTGTAATATCAGGAGCCAATCGCCAATGCAGTGCTAAATTCCTGAAGAATTAATACAAGCGTTTCTTTTATCCAAACAACATTATTTACCACCACTGTACGGTCATAAAAAAGCAATTTTCCTTGCTTTTTATTCTATGATATTTTAAATTTGAATATACAGCGAAAGCTTATGTCCGATACGATAGCAAATGACTTAATACCCTCCTTGATCCCTCATCCTAAAAAAGAAGACAGGGATAACATGGTTCTCTACTATACATATTACGAAAAATACAAGGACCGGCTTCAAAAAGAACTGGTGGATGAACTGGCCCTTCACCCATTCTGGAGTCAGATCATGAAAACCATTTCTCCGGAGCAGCAGGAAGAACGAAATAAACTTTCCCAGGAACTTCAGAAAAAGGCCATTTACCAGAACGATTGGGAGCCTTATGTAACCGACCTGGTCCATCAGGGAATCATGTATGCAACGATGGGGGTAAGCTTCGGTTTATGGTTCGAGTTAGTGAACATGTACAGAAAGTATGTAACCGTTTTGCTAGTCAGCGATAACGAGCCTAAAAGCATACAGATCATTGAGGGGATGAATAATTTCATGGATATAGCGCTTTCGATTATTGGTGAAGCGTATGTGGCAGAGAAAAAAAGTATTGTTGAGCACCAGAAAAAAGAGCAGGAAAACTTAAACAAAGAATTAGAGCAATTCCTCTACATAGCCACCCATGATCTACAGGAACCTTTAAGAAATATAACCAGTTATGTTCAGCTAATGCAAAAAAAATATGCAGGCAAGCTGGATGAAAATGGAAATGGTTATTTGGCCTATATCGATACATCTACTAATTTAATGAGAGAACTGGTAAAAGGGCTGATGGATTATTCAATTATTGGAAATGAGAAGATCGCTGAAAAAACAGATTGCAACGAATTGATCCAAAAAGTAGTGGATAATATGCAGGCTGCTATTGAAGAAAAGGAGGCCAGTATTATCATCAACCAATTGCCCACCATTAATATATACCCCAGGGAAATGAGCCTGCTGTTTCAGAACCTGATCAGCAATGCGCTTAAATTCAGCAGGGACCAGGTGCCTCCGGAAATTACCATCTCTTCAAAAAAAGGCAAACATGCCTGGGAGTTTTCCGTAAGTGATAATGGGCTTGGGATTGATCCCAAATACTTTGAAAAGATCTTTGTTATTTTCCAACGTCTGCATCCGAGAACCAAATTTGAAGGAACTGGAATTGGCCTTGCCCACTGCAAAAAAATTGTGGAGTTGCATCATGGAAAGATCTGGGTTGAATCCAAAATAAATGAAGGCACTACTTTTTACTTTACTATTCATGAAAAATAAATATTATGCCGCAACCATCTGAAAAAAAGTTAAAATGCATCTTGTTAATAGATGACGATCAAATTACCAACTCGATACATAAAATGGTGATCGAAGATGTTGGTGTCAGCAGGAATATAGAAATCGCAGAATCTGCTGACATTGCACTTCAGTTATTGGATTGCCCGAAGGTAAATGATTGCAAAACTCCCGATGTTATCTTCCTGGATCTCAATATGCCTGGGATGAATGGATGGGATTTCCTGGAATCATATCGCGAGAAGAAAAAGGATTGTGAAAATAAATCGATCATCATTATTCTTACCAACTCTACCAATCCTTATGATAAGTTAAAAGCTGAAAAATATGAGGAGGTAGCAGGTTTTAGGAGTAAACCATTAACTGACTTGATGATACACGAGATTATGGATCGTTATTTTCGTGTTTGAAGAGAAGAAATAAAATTTAATTAAATTTTATTCTTTTTTAATTGGATCATGAATAATTAAATTCCTAAATTAGTTATTGTAACGCTGCCCGGTGTTTCCCTATGTTATTTATTAACCAAGTTCTTAAACAAAAAAAATGGGGAAGACTATGAGCCTGAAACTACATAAAGCGCTATTGATTGATGATGACTGTCTGACGAACTATCTACACCAAATCATAATAGAAGAATCCGGGATCTTTGAAGAAGTAGAGATTGCCGAAACTGCCATGGAAGCTATGGATAAACTTGAACGTGAAAACGTCAAGGATTATCCTGAAATTATTTTTCTGGATTTGAATATGCCTGGCCTTGATGGCTGGGATTTTATCAAAGATTATAGTATCCATAAGAAATCCGATAAGAAAACTGTCATTGTTATTCTTACTTCATCCGATAATCCGGACGATAAGATAAAAGCCATCTTTGCCAAAGGTGTATATGCTTATGTGAATAAGCCGCTTACCTACGATAAGCTGGTGGATATTGTATGTAAGTATTTGCACTAAAATACTTGGAAAAAGAGGCCTGAGATAAGGGTCTGTCTGTCGAAGCGACCGCCCTGCTTTTCGGCTGGCGGACCCAGCCGGGCCATTCGGATGTTGCATCTTTACTGCTTATCACGGACCCAGATCAATCAATAAAAAAGCCCGATCAAATGATTCGGGCCTTTTTACGATTTCGTTTATTAATTAGTTATCTGAAGGAGGAACTTCATCTACCCCATTGCTGATATCATCAGCAAGAGTTTCAATATCCGTTATTTCTAAATCCTCCTCATCTACCGCCTCTTTACGTACACGGGCAATAGCTGCTATCTCATCATTGTCTTTCAGGTTGATCAACCGTACTCCTTGAGTTGCACGACCCATCACCCTCAAGTCAGAAACCAGCATGCGGATCAAGACACCTTTTTTAGTGATGATCATTAGGTGGTCACCGTCTGCAACCGGTTTGATGGCTACCAGAAACCCTGTTTTATCGGTTACATTAATGGTTTTTACTCCTTTACCTCCCCGGCCAGTTACTCTATATTCTTCCTCACCGGTCTCTGGATCCGTAATAAAGGAACGTTTTCCATATCCTTTCTCCGATACCACGAGCAAATTGGTTTCTTTCAACACATTTTGCGGTGCAATGATCATTCCTACCACTTCATCCTGGGCACTTTCCAAGGTAACCCCTTTCACCCCGGTAGAGGTACGTCCCATCGGCCTTACTTTTGCCTCATTGAACCTGATCGCTTTACCGGATTTTTTCGCAATAATGATGTCACAGGTGCCATCAGTAAGTTTGGCTTCTAATAATTCATCATCTTCCCTCACATTAATGGCATTGATACCATTTGCCCTGGGTCGGGAATAAGCTTCGAGCTTGGTCTTTTTGATCACCCCTTTTTTGGTACACATCACAATATAATTATTGTTGATATACTCCTCATCCGTTAGGTTCTTCACCGGCATAAATGCTTTTACCTTATCACCGGGTTCAATGCTCAAAAGGTTTTGTAGCGGACGACCTTTGGTTGCTTTTGCTCCTTCAGGCACCTCATATACTTTTAACCAGAAACATTTCCCTTTTTCGGTAAATAACATCAGGTAATTATGAGTAGTTGCAATGAAAAGGTGTTCCAGAAAATCCTCATCACGGGTTGTACTACCTTTAGAACCTGTGCCTCCACGACTCTGAGCTTTATACTCAGTAAGCATGGTCCGCTTGATATATCCTAAATGAGAAATGGTAACTACCACCGGTTCATCCGCAATCAAGTCCTCGATGGAAAGATCATCTCCACTATATTCTATCTGGGTACGACGTTCGTCACCATATTTTTCTTTCACGTGCTCCAGCTCTTCCTTGATGATATCCATCCGAAGGTTTTCGTTCGACAGTACTTCTTTATACCAGGCGATTTTCTTCATCAGTTCATCATATTCTTCACGAATCTTCTCCCGTTCCATGCCGGTAAGTCTTTGCAGACGTAATTCCAGGATGGCTTTGGCTTGCTCTTCACTTAAGTTGAAAGATTCAATTAACCCTGTTTTAGCTACCTCAGGTGTAGAAGAAGCTCGGATCAATTTGATCACTTCATCCAAATGATCCAGGGCAATGAGATATCCCTCCAATATATGGGCCCGTTTTTCGGCCTGGTCCAGTTCATATTGGGTCCTGCGGGTAACTACCTCATGTCGATGGTTCACAAATTCCCGCATCATGTCTTTTAAGTTCAATACAGTTGGCCTTCCTTTTACCAAGGCTATATTGTTAACTGAGAATGAGGACTGTAAAGATGTGTATTTAAATAGCTGATTTAAAACGATATTGGCAATCGCATCCTTTTTCAACTCAAATACGATCCGCATTCCTTTCCGATCTGATTCGATGCGTACATCGCTGATCCCATCAATCTTTTTGTCATTCACCAGCTCAGCGGTCTTTACCTGGATCTCAGCAGGGTTCACCTGATAAGGTACCTCGGTCACAATGATCTGTTCACGGCCGCTTTTCAGCACCTCAACCGTCGTTTTGGCACGCATGACAATTCGTCCCCTGCCTGTTTCAAAGGCTTGTTTTACGCCTTCATAACCATGTATGATCCCTCCGGTAGGAAAATCCGGTGCCTTCACAAACTTCATGAGTTCGCTGATCGTGATATCCCGGTTATTGATATAGGCAGTAATACCATCTACCACTTCTGTAAGGTTATGAGGGGGCATATTGGTCGCCATTCCCACCGCAATACCCGAAGATCCGTTGACCAAAAGGTTAGGTATTTTGGAGGGTAAAACGGTTGGTTCTTCCAGGGAATCGTCAAAATTCAACCTCCAGTCGATCGTGTTTTTATCAATATCCTCTAATAATTCTTCGGCTGTCTTTTTCAACCGTGCTTCTGTATAACGCATGGCTGCAGGGCTATCACCCTCGATGGAGCCAAAGTTACCTTGTCCATCTACCAAAGGATAACGCAGCGACCATTCCTGGGCCATACGCACCATGGCATCATAAACTGAGCTATCACCATGTGGGTGGTATTTACCTAAAACCTCCCCTACGATCCTTGCTGATTTTTTATGTGGCCTGTTGGAAGATACCCCCAGGTCAAGCATTCCATACAATACCCTTCGATGTACCGGCTTTAGGCCGTCTCGTGCATCAGGCAAGGCACGGGATACTATTACCGACATCGAATAATCGATGTAGGCGGTTTTCATTTCTTGTTCAATGTTAATGGGAATGATGCGTTCTCCGCCCCCCTCATTCACTGGATCATCTGCCATTTCGTCGCTGTTTTTAGATTAGCACAATATTTGTTTTAATTCTCGTCAAAATAACAAAATTCGCGGTAATTAAACGGGTTATTTTTAAGTTATTTATGTAACAATTACCAACAAATTTATGTTAAAAATCATAGGTGGAAATCCCTTGGAAATCCTAATAATGAATTACATTTGATAACCATAAAACCAATTTGAACGAAAACACATCTTTAATTGTATTAATAATAGATAACTGAATTATGGAAGCAAGATTTTCGCCCCGGGTAAAAGATGTACTTACTTATAGCAGGGAAGAGGCCATACGACTGGGACACGACTATATAGGCACCGAGCATTTGATCCTTGGGATGATTCGTGATGGGGAAGGTGTAGGCATTAAAATCCTAAACACCCTAGGGGTAGATGTGAACGATTTGCGCAAAGAATTGGAAGCTACCATCAGGCCACATTCTAAAAATAATGTAAATATGGCCAATATCCCCATCGTAAAACAGGCCGAAAAAGCATTAAAAGTGACCTATTTGGAGGCCAAATTATTTAATAGTGCCATTATAGGTACCGAGCACCTTTTATTGGCTATTTTAAAGGATGATGAATCCGTGGTTACCCGAATCCTGAAAAGATATAAAGTGGATTATAATATTGTAAAAGATGAAATAAGCTATATGATGGGCGAAGGACCAAAATCTGAGTTTCCTGGAAATCCAAATGAAGATGATCCGGAAGAAGGTAATATGGGATTTAGTGCAGGTAAAAAACAAGGAGATAGTAAATCTAAGACCCCTGTTCTGGATAATTTCGGTCGTGACCTGAGCAAAATGGCCGAAGAAGGGAAACTGGATCCGATCATTGGCAGGGATAAAGAAATTGAAAGGGTGAGCCAGATATTGAGCCGTCGTAAAAAGAATAACCCCATCCTGATTGGAGAACCTGGAGTAGGTAAATCCGCTATCGCTGAAGGTCTGGCATTGCGAATTGCCCAGAAAAAAGTATCCAGGGTGTTGTTCGGTAAAAGAATTGTTTCGCTTGACCTTGCCTCATTAGTTGCTGGCACAAAATACCGTGGTCAGTTTGAGGAAAGAATGAAAGCATTGATGAATGAATTGGAAAAATCTCCGGATGTGATCCTTTTCATCGATGAGATACATACCATTATTGGCGCAGGCGGAGCTTCCGGCTCATTAGATGCTTCCAACATGTTCAAACCTGCATTAGCAAGGGGAGAAATTCAATGTATTGGTGCTACTACCCTGGATGAATATCGTCAGTTCATTGAAAAAGATGGTGCATTGGACCGTCGATTTCAAAAAGTAATGGTAGAGCCTACCACTGAAGAAGAAACTTTACAGATCCTGAATAATATCAAAGAAAAATACCAGGATCACCACAATGTTACCTATACAGAAGAAGCACTGAAAGCCTGTGTAACTCTTACCAGTCGATACGTTACAGATCGTTTCCTTCCCGACAAGGCCATTGATGCCCTGGATGAAGCGGGTGCAAGGGTGCATATAACTAATATAAAAGTGCCGAAAGAAATAGAGAACATTGAAAAGGAAATTGAAGAGGTAAAAGTAGAAAAAACGAATGCGGTCCGCAGTCAGAAGTATGAAGAGGCGGCCCGCTTAAGAGATAAAGAACATCAATTGTATACCAAACTGGAAAAAGTAAAACAGGATTGGGAAGAACAGACCCGCAATAACCGTGAAACGGTTACAGAAGATAATGTAGCCGAAGTGGTATCGATGATGACCGGTATCCCTGTTCAGAAAGTTTCGCAAAGCGAGGTAAACAAATTAAGCAAATTGGGTGATCTCATCAAGGGCAAAGTAATAGGCCAGGATGAAGCGGTAAAAAAAGTGGTGAAAGCCATTCAAAGAAACCGTGCAGGATTAAAAGATCCCAACAAACCCATAGGCACCTTTGTTTTCTTAGGCCCAACAGGTGTGGGTAAAACCCAATTGGCAAAAGTATTGGCAAGGACCATGTTCGAAAGTGAGGATGCCTTGATCCGTATCGACATGAGTGAATATATGGAGAAATTTGCTGTTAGCCGCTTGATTGGAGCACCTCCCGGATATGTAGGTTATGAAGAAGGTGGGCAGCTGACCGAAAAAGTACGTCGTAAACCGTATAGCGTGGTTCTATTGGATGAAATAGAAAAAGCCCACCCGGATGTATTCAACTTATTATTGCAAACATTGGATGACGGTATGCTAACCGATAGCTTAGGTCGTAAAATTGACTTTAAGAATACTATCATTATTATGACATCCAATATTGGTAGCCGTGAATTGAAAGATTTTGGCGGAGGTGTTGGTTTTAATACATCTACTAAAAAAGGAAATGATGATTACCAGAAAAGTGTGATCCAAAACGCATTGAAACGTGCATTTGCTCCTGAGTTCTTAAACAGGATCGATGATATCATTATGTTCAACGGCTTAAGTCAGGACGATATTCATAAGATCATTGATGTGGAATTAATAGGATTGGTGAAACGGATTGAATTGAATGGATATACCCTGGATATTACAGAAGAGGCCAAAAATTTTATTGCTGATAAAGGCTTTGATGCAAATTTCGGGGCCCGTCCACTCAAACGAGCTATCCAGAAATATATTGAAGATCCGTTAGCCGAAGAGATCATTAATGAAAAACTGGCCGAAGGAGATACCATCAAACTCGACTTGATAGAAGGTGAGATCAAAATTAAGATCAATAAGCCAAAAAAGAAAAAACCTAAAACAGAAGGTGAAGAAAGTCCTCCTGAAGAAAATAAATAGGATGAAGCCCTGCAGAAATGCGGGGCTTTTTTTTGGGGAGTATCTCTCCACCTAAGGTAAAGTCAACGCTTCAGCCGGCGGGGCGCCAGCTTTGCTCCCTGGCAGGTAGGTTTCCTGCTTTACGTTTTGTCTTTTAAAAAGCAAAAGATGGAACTGCATGAGAATGTTCTTATCTTTACAAGAATGGGCATCCTTTATATTATACTACTATGCATTGGAGGATTCGTCCTTCTTTTTATTGCCTTTAGGTATTTATCGAAGTTCCAGGACAAATACATGGGCAGTTCCCTTGAAAACGCCGAAGTATATAAGAACGAGCTGGTAGTAATGAGCCATATTTACCATAGCGGAGGAGATACCGGTGATGCGTTTGAACATACACGGATCGTGCATATAGACATTCTCACTGGAAAATACCTGCAAAGGACCGTGATGAACACTGAACTGAAGCTGGAAGAGAAAGTGGACCCGCTGCTGGTTTTAAGGGCTGCCAATATGTACTATGTATACGACATGTCCATTAGGAAAAAGGTATTTGATTATGGTATTTTATATGCGTATGATGCCAGGGCAAATGCAGAAAAACTATCGAAGATCACCTATAACAACCGCAATTTTTCCATAGTTACATTGAAAGGAACTCAATTATCCATTCCTCTCGAAAAATTGGCCTCCATCAACGGTCATGCAAAGGAAGATGATCAAAGCACCGGGAATTTGTTTTCATTTAAAAAAGATGAAAACAATGAAGTCTATTACCTGGAATATGAAAACTCCAGAACCCCTGCCCTATCCACTTATATCCATCCGGAAAAAATTTCGGAGCTGAATAACCAGGTGGTCTTTTTATTCCACGATACCCTCGATGAATACTCAACCATATTCCTGGCCAAGGCAGATACCTCAGGTAATTTATTGTGGAAGCTGAGCAATCCTGATTTGGGTTTGAAACATAGAATGGAATATGATCAAAAGATCGAATTGAAGTATCATTATATCTATCAGTATGTATTGGTAATGGTTTTTGATGCTAAAAGAGATATTACCGCTGGCATTGATTTGAATACCGGAAAAATTATTTGGAAACATAAAGTATAGTGGGTACAGTATAAGTAGCCAAAACTATGCTTAAAAAGGCTGTTTTGGCTACTTATACATCTACAAACAAGTGATCCATATTAAGTTCATTCTGCACTTGCTGAGTACTGTATGGATTCGTCACTAAACCATAAGTAGTTATAAATGTGACAAATACATTCTTTTTTGTTTGGGTGCTGGAACGAAAAGCATTCAATTTCTGAGTTATTTCGCTGGCATATTTTTTATTGATTGTATAAGGGGCATTGTAAAATTTCATTTCACATAAATTAATCACGTTATCATCCCGGTCGATCAATAAATCTATCTGAGCACTGTTCTGTGTATTTTTTTCAATCCAGCTTCCACTTGTTGAGTTGATCCCACTGATCTTTAGCCCTTCTTTTATTTGTTCCACATGCTTGATACAAATGGTTTCAAAACTAAAACCAGACCATATCTTGTACGATTGGAGTCCTTGCATTTTCATCCAAATACCCTTACCACCGGCTTTTGTATTTTCAATATACTTGATATAAAAGAGCGAATACTCATCTGTGAGCCTGAAAATGGAATCTTTACTTCCTTGATAAGGTGTATATTTTTCTATAAACCCCGATTCTTCGAGTTCAGTTAATGTTTTTGTAACGGTACCACCCGAATTTATATTGCTTTTTTTCAGCACCTCATTTCTGGTTAATCCTTTGCGAACAGATGCCAATGTTCTTATAATGGCTTCGTGGTTATCATACTGCTCAAAAAGGGAAGCAAATACATGGCTGAACTCCGACCTTAGGAACCCATTTTTATGAAAGCATAGCCGGTCAATTATTTGTGCTACACTTTCGCCTGGTAATATTTTTTCCAGATAATGAGGTACTCCTCCCATTGTCATATAAACCTGAAGAATATCGTAGCGCGAAAGCTTTACTTGATGATGCCTTAAAAGTTGCTCCGTTTCAAATAGATTAAATGGGGATAATTGTATTTGTTGGGTTAACCTGTTATGAAGCCCTCCCTTGTTCTTAATAATTTTATTGATCATGTAGGAAGCCGCAGATCCACATATCACCACAATTAAATCATCCCGTTTTGAGGCATAGCTATTCCAAAAGTGATCGAATGCCGAAAGGAAATTTGATTTCCTGGTATCCAGCCATGGAAATTCATCAATAAAAATTACTTTTTTCTTTTTGGAATTCAGCTTATCAAAATACAGCCTTAATTGATGAAAAGCTTCAATCCAATCCGATGGTTCCTTCTGGGACATGAAGGAGGGAAGTGCCAGATGAAAATTCTTAAGTTGTTTTTTTAATGGAGCGTTATACATTCCGGAAAACTCAAACTGGATATAATTCTTATATACCTCCCTGATCAGATATGTTTTCCCAATTCTTCTTCTTCCATACACTACAATAAGCTCCGGTCTATTACTTTTTAAAGCATTTGTGAGTATCTCTTTTTCCGATTTTCGTCCTATTAATTTCCTGGCCATACCTTGTTATAATCAGCCAAATGTATTAAAAAAATGGTAGTTTTGGCTACTTATAAGCTAGTTAATAAATTTCAAAATACTGTTAATCAATAATTTAATATTAATAGGTGCTAATTTTTGAAAGAGATAAGGTATAAGCCTGGAAGAGTACTATGTTTTTAGCGGTTAGGTTTCCCAACGCCTTATATGTATTGAAAATTGGCATAAAGCAAATGCATAAGTCTTTATTCATTGATAGGGTCGTTTTCTTACCAACCCAAAAATATAAATGAGCAAATATGGAATCCATCCTATGATCATGGTCCTTTCTTTCTGGGTTTACTGCTAACACTTACCAAACCACCAGTTTTAGATAATTAGTTTTAGCACCCATTGAACTCGTTTCTACTATATAAGTTCCTGGTGCAAAATGGTTTACTGGTACGTTGAAATCACCTGAATGTGTATTTATATCTGTGTATAGTTTCATTCCCAGACAATCGTAAATATTAAGTAGGGTAATTGATATACCATCAGGAATGTGCACATTGAAAAAGGAACTGCACGGATTGGGCCATACCTCAATGTTGTATTGTTGAAATTCATTGATCCCGGTGAAAGAAAAGGGATAACAGATAGAAGTATCAACACACATACCATGATCAACGATAACCGCAAAGTTTCCGTTCGATGAAGGATAATATATATAGTTGGTTTCTCCCGGTATTGCCACCCATCCAGAGTCACATGAATACCATTGGTAGTTATATTGCGAATGATCTGTAGCATGTATTCCACTCACCACATTTGTTATCGTTGCAGCAAAAGGTTGAACATATAAGTGGGTTACAATATCACTATCACAACCAAAAACATTCGTGAAATTACTGGTATGATTTACTGTTGAACTTCCAACAGAACCATCCGGGAAAATAAAACTCATTCCTGAACAAATGGTATCATAAGAGTGAATCGTTGCTCCCGGTAGAACAATAACTGTAACTTCGGTACATGGACCACCACTCATACATCCTCCCTGACCTCTAACAGAGACGGTTTGGGTGAATGTTAATGGAGGTGTTGTATAGCTAGAACCTGTATGAAAATTGTTATTTCCACACCATGAAGCCCAACCCCAAAACGTGGCACTATTTAGTGAACCGGAAACTATATTATAAGTTACAGAAGTTCCATAGCAAACAGTATCATCCGTAACAGTAATAATTGGAGCTGTAGATGCATTGCACGGCCCGTATTTTAACGTATATCCGCCATTACTTGTTGGAGGATTGGGCAGGGTATGGACACTGGTTGTTGGGTCAACGTCAGGAGTACCGCCATAGAAACCTACTGCAAAAACCTGATCATCATCATTCGTAAATAACTTGTCCGTATAGAATCCTGAAAAACTTCCATCAGCAAAAACCGAGCTAAGAAAGGTTCCGGCAGTATCAAATTTGGCAAATATGGTTTTATTGGTCGGATCAAGATCTGCCCCTGATGCAAATACATGTCCGGAAGAATTCACTACAACATCAATTTGAGTAAATCCATCCCACAGATCATCATCCACATTGGCCCATTCAAATTCAAGATCAGTATTCAGCTTTGATATAAACCATCCAACAATATCCGGACTTGTAAGAAAATAAGTAGAATCTCCAGGATCAAAATCAACTGTCCCTTGAAAGTTGCCTGCTACGTAAATATTTCCATCCAGATCAACATCCACTCCATGACCTGAATCATGTGTGGATCCTCCCACTCTAACTGCGTTGTTATATGAACCTGTTAAAGCATTGTATATAGCAATATAGCACTCATGTCCGCCCAAAGAACTAAGCATATTGCTAACCAACTGAGAAGGATTAAAATCCACCGATCCACAAAATCTACCGGTAACAATTACAGAAGTATCATTTAGGATCGCCAAGGAACTGGTATTTTCCTGACATGCTGCTGACCCACCTATTTCATTCGCCCATCGGAAATTGCCGGAGCTATCGTAGCTAGCTAAAAACCCATCATCGTATAAATTGGTATGCATAAAAAAGGTATCCTGAGGAAGAGGTGATGGATCGAAATCCGGAATTCCCTGAAATGATCCGGTGATATAAATATTAAAATTAGTGTCTGATTTAATATCCGTTGCCTTTTTATTCACTCCACCCTTGATCTCTTTTACCCATTCAAAATTGCCTCCGTTATCATATTTTGAAATGTAGATAGCACTGTAAGGCGAATTATTCAAGATGTAGGTTCCGGCTGATGGATCAAAATCGGAAGGCCCAACATGGTCACCCAGAACATAGAGATTGCCTTCATTATCTAAATGTATATGAGTATCTCCATCAATATTTGTGATGATAAGTTGTTTGGCCCAGGTGAAATTAAACAAACTATCGTATTTGGCAAAATAGATATCTTCGCCTGATACAGAAGTTAAATTGAAAATAGAAGGTCCTGGATCAAAATCAAATGTACCATTCAATATACCCACTACATATACATTTCCCGTATCATCCACCTGCACACCGGTGGCTGTCATCCCCACATTCATTGAATTATCATAGGTTTGACCAAAAAGAAAAACCTCTGAATTGTAAATAAATAACCAAACGATACAGATTAACTTGAATATGTGATTAAATCTAAAAAATCGCTTCATCTAAATAAAATTGAATAGGTGATTAATATGAGCTAATATAGGTAAAAAATAGATAACGCAGGTAATGTGGAAAATATACAGTTAGTTGCTGTTATTAATTTCACTAATGATTAATTTTTTACTCAATATCCATTGATCTTTAGGAATACAAGGATGTTCCTTGTACCAAGAGAACCATTCCTCCTGAAGGGGCAATAGCGAATTCTTGTCTAAATATATTACATGTCTATGCTTTGAAGGACCAGGCTTAGAATGAGGATAGTAATCGGACATTTCGAATTTATAGCACTTGTAGTTATGTCCAAGTACAACAAGAGTTGTATCACCAGTATTAGTAATCGGCGCTTTAATATCAGAAGACAATTCGGCCTTATTGAATAATGTTTCCCCGTTTACTGTATTGAGGTTAAATATTGAATCTAAGCTATTCAGGTAACTCTCCGCACCATAAATTGTGTCACCTTTGTTAAGAGGAAATTGAGCCATATTAACCCAACCAATAAATCTTGGATCAATGTACATCATGTTTATCCTACGATTTTTACTGTTTATATCAAATCTTGTGGGCAAAAAACGGTACATTCTAAGATAGTTATCTAGAGAATCAATAATTTCAAAATAGCTTTTGAATTTGACTAAAATTCTTTGAGACTTAAATTCAACACAACTGTCCAGATTAACAGATTTATAGTAATCGTATTTGTTATATATGATTTGTCCAGTAAACCCTATACTCAATTTCTGGCAAAATAAATTGCCTGCCTGAAGAATAAGAATTATGATTATAAGCTTTCTCAATAGAATAATTGCAACTAACTACCGGATTGTCCAACCTTTTCCATTTTCAAATGACAACAAATGAAATTACCTTTTGTAAATAAATAAGATCTATAGCCCGTATAGTAAATATAAAGATAAATGCTTGTTTGGTTAACCCTACCTAGTATTATATAGGTATCGCCACCTGTCACCCCAAGGGGTGACAATACCCCAACTTGGGCCGGCCAAGCCTACCCGACCACAAGGAGGTGCTGGGAACCATAAAAAATAATATATAATAAGGTAGCTTGTAACAATATAGAAGGATCATTCGTCTTAGTTTTACCTCTCCTCTCAATCATTAAAAAAGGGTTAAATATTTGCTTTTTGAGAAAAAGGATGTATTTTTGAAACTCAATCGTTAAACAACCGTAAAAGGATACTAAAATTTAACTCGCCTATCGAAAGACGCATACTCTAAATCTCTTATTCAAATTGTAAATCTTACAAATCTTAGAGTGTATGCGGTACGAACAAATGGATGACCAAAAACTGGTAACTGCCTATATCGGCGGCAAAGAATACTGTTTTGAAGTATTACTTACCAGACACAAAGCCAAAGTCTACAGCTATATATACCAAATGGTGAAAGACCAGGTAATTAGCGAAGACATTTTCCAGGATACCTTTATTAAGGTTATTCGCACCTTAAAATCAGGCAAATACACCGAAGAGGGTAAGTTTTTGCCTTGGGTAATGCGTATTGCCCATAACCTGATCATCGATCATTTCCGTAAGGCTAAGAAAATGCCTATGTACGACAGTCCTAATGAAGACTTCGACATTTTCAAGCTGATCCGCATACCCGACACCAATGCGGAGGACAGGATGATGAAAGAACAGGCCTACCGCAACATTAACCGCCTGATTGAAAAGCTCCCTAAAGAACAGAAAGAGGTTCTATATATGAGGCATTTTGCCGATATGAGCTTTAATGAAATTGCTGAGCAGACCAATGTAAGCATTAATACAGCCCTTGGCCGTATGCGCTATGCCTTGATAAACCTCAGAAAACTGATTGAAAAGCACCAGTTGGAACTAGTGGACTAGTTCCCCCGATTGATATATTCATAAGACAGAAAGGCCGGGTTATTCCGGCCTTTCGTGTCTTATGGTCCTTACAGCCCGGCTGCTAGCTTCAGCTAGTTTATAGCCTCTAAAATGGTGTTCAATAAAAATATTTGCGCTTTTGTATAATAATGTACTTTAGTATGCGTTTTTGATTAAAATTAAAACCACGAAAAACTAAAGTTTGCCTATGATGCATACATTTACTCCAACTACAACCCGAGATAACGAAAGAACAGACCTTAAAATTAAACTGCCAAGCCAGTTCTCATTAAAAGTAATTATGGGATACTCTGCAGCTTTAAAGGTGATCCGTTTAAAAAATCTTGGAGAAACCGAACTATTCATGAATTGATACGTAAGGTTTTTAAAATTATGGCCCCCTGGTTTCAACATCAGGGGGCTTTTTTTTTGTAGGTTTGTCCTTCAACAAGCTCCAGATAACAAACTTATCTTGGGATGTTGCCACCAATGCTTAAAAGCAAAGAAATAAAAGGGCTGATTATTTGCGTGCTGGCATTAGTGCTGGTGAGCTGGTCGAAATTGGTCTTTACCGGCAGCATGAAAGTAGACAACAACCCGGTAAGCACCTGGCAGGGCTTGTCCATATTTCTTATTTTCGGTGTATCCCTTTTTATCTATGGCCGGATCTATTATAAACTCTATAAAAACGCCGGACAACTTACCATTAGCCATTTTCAAATAAAAAAGTGGGGGTATATCCATATTGTGCTGGCCAGCCTCATGCTTCCTATTTTATCGAACGATATTTTTCTATACATGGCTTATGGCGATTTGAGCAATATGGGACATGATGTTTTTAGAGAACAGGATATCATGGTCCATAGCAAATGGGCCTATCTGGTAGGTAACTGGAAAGATTCGCCCTATCTATATGGCCCCCTTACGCTTTGGATCGGGAAGATCGCCAATTGGATAGGGGGCAACAATGTATACATCGTACTTTTCGTATTTAAACTCATTTGGGCTTTGATCGCCATCTGCTTTTTAGAGATCATGAGTCTTACCGTAAAACATTTGGGGGATTTTATATTGGTCCTATTTACTCCTGTGTTCTGGCTCCAAAATATTGGCGGACTCCATTACGACCTGGTGGCCGGCTTCTTTTTGCTGATCGCCGTTTATTTTATTTCACAACAAAAAATAGTCTTCTCGCTAGTAGCCATTGCCATTGCTTGCATGTGCAAAATCGTATTCCTGATCTTTGTTCCATTTATTTTACTCCATTATTTCTTTATCAATCCGAACAGGATCACCTGGAAACCCATGGTCTATTTTATCATGGGCATTGCCATATCAGCGATCCTGGTTGGCTTAAGTTATTTGCCCTTTTGGAAAGGAATGGAAACCATTAGCGTTCCACTCAAATATTTAAATACCCAGGAACCTTCCAAATCGTTCTCAGAAGTATTGGGTGAACTACTGAACCTGGTATTTGCAGATGCGGCTCCAAAAGATGAATTGGCAAATACAATAGATAGCACCAGCAAGATCTGGTGGTGGAAACAATGCAGGATCGCATTCAATATTTTAGGGATCATTTTAGCAGTGATCGTCTCCATCGTTTTCATGGTAAAAACAAAATTTGTTTTTTATAAGACAGTTCTGGCCGAATACTGGATCAAAATATGCCTGGTATTTTTCTTCTTCTACAGCCATATCTTTAATGCCTGGTACCTCATCGCCCTGCTTCCATTTATTCCCTTCCTGGGGCATAATGAAAGACTCAAAAAATATATCATTGTGGTTTCTGTTTTCTCCAACTTACATATGATCCTGTTAAACATTGGACGTGATTCATTTGTTTATTATTTATTACCTCCCATCGTGTTCATCAATATTTGCCTGTTCCTTTGGCAATTCAGGAAGAATTTTTTAACCGTTGAATCTAATACAGGTCAAGACCTATAAGATGAACAACCTGGATCAACCTACCAAAACCCCCTGGATCTTCTTGCTGGCAAGTATTGCATCGCTATGTGGCATAAGCTGGCTGAAATATGGTCTCACAGGAAATATCCGGGTAGACCATAATCCTTTTCCTGCTGCATGGAGCTATCCGATTTTTGTTTTGTTTGTTGGATCATTGGCATTGTTCGCTTACAATTATTGGAAGATCATATGGAAAACAGAAAGTAAGAAAACCAATTATAAAAAAGAAGCCTATGGGATCATTATCCTGGCCTCCTGTATGCTCCCTTTCTTATCGAATGACGTGATCATCTATTTAGGTCATGGTTACCTAAGTAACCATGGAGTGGATGTATTTGCCAATACCGATATATTAAAAAACTCTGCCTGGGCACCCTATATTGAAGATTGGAAGGATGGTCCTTTTGTTTACGGTCCGATCAACTTGATCCCCGCCAAATTAGCCAACCTAGTAGGTGGTGAAAGCATATGGTTTACCTTGATCACCTATAAGATATTGATGCTATTGGTGGGGTTTGGGATCGTTGAATTATTGCATAAGATCGTAAGAGACCCTAAAGATCTGCTGATAGCTGTTCTGGCACCTGCCTTCTGGCTCCACAATGTGGGACATTTACACAATGACCTCATCGCTTGTTTGCTGGCCTTAACTTCAGTTTTCTTTATCCTGAAAAACCAGCTATTGCCTTCGGCGGTGTTTATAGGGATCGCCTTATCGTGTAAGGTATCGGTGATCATTTATGTACCATTTATATTTAGCCTCTACTTTTTTACCTCCGAAGAAAAAATGGTCCAGAGATTTGGTAAAATGTTCCTATCTCTACTTCTATTGGCCATCACCGTTATCGGCTGTTATGCTATTTTTTACGACGGGGGAGCCAGCATCACCGTTCCATTCAATTACCTGTCGAACCAACAACCATCGAAATCATTTGCAGAAATATTGGGTGAAATGCTGAATGTTATTTTTAGTGGTATCAATCAAGCCAATATTGAATCCGAACTTTCCATGGAAACCATTCCCACCACAGATCCCAAAATATATTGGTGGGGAATTTCAAAAACCATTTTCAATATGATTGGCATCCTGTTATTTATCGTTACCGGACTTATATTCGCCATTAAAACAAAGATGAAATTTAACAAAGAACTTACGATTGAATTTTTTATCAAAATCTCTTTTATTTTCTTTTTCATCTACTTACATATTTTCCAGGCATGGTACCTGGTTTTATTAATTCCGCTGATCATGATCAGCCAGAACAACCGGCTTAAAAAATATTTCATGGTCCTTTGCTGTTATTCAGGCATTCATACCATTATTATCACCATTGCACGACCTTCTGCCTTGTACTATATATTGCCATTGCTGGTAATGATCAATGCCGGATTGTTTGTTTGGCAGTTCAGGAAAAATTATTTGACCGTTGAATATAAACCAGAAAATAACGGATGAGCTTCAACTCCAAACCATATACATATACAGGTTTGTTATTATTTCTGGTAGCAGCAATCATGTCGGCAGGTTTTCTGCATCCGGACGAACATTTTCAGATACTTGAATTTGCCAATTATAAATTGGGGGGAACAGGTTCCCAGAACCTCACCTGGGAATACCAGGAGCAAATGCGTCCCACTTTTCAGGTATGGATTGCTTATTCTCTCTGTAAATACATGAAGTTCTTCCATTGTTTCAATCCTTTTATTGCCGCCATGGTCCTGCGATTAATTACTGGTTTGCTCATGTGGCTGGTATTGGAACAATTTGCCCAACGATTTAAATCGGAATTGAAAACAAACAGTGGAAGTAAATGGTTCATAGTTCTCTTATTTCTTACCTGGTTCATTCCCTTTATCGCTGTGAGGTTTTCATCAGAAGTATTTTCGACCATCGGGTTTACCGCTGCTTTGCTGATCTATTTCAGGAAAAAATCGAGCCGGAAAACAACCTTAGGTTATGCACTCGTAGGATTTATGATGGCCCTTGCATTTATCGTCCGTTACCAAGCTGGATTCATGATCTTCGGTCTGGTTGCATGGATGCTTTTTATCAAAAAAGAAAAGCTGGCAACCTTGCTTAAAATATTTTCCGGGTTTATGATAGGCGTGGGCATTGGCATACTAAGCGACCATTGGTTCTATGGTGAATGGACTTCTACAGCCTACAATTATTTTTTCCAGAACCTCATCGCTAACAAAGCCTCGGAATTTGGAACTTCGCCCGTTTGGTATTATGCATTACAAACGCCCCTGCTCGTATTCCCGCTATTCGGACTGGTGATCATTCCCTGTATCATTATTTTTTGTATTCAGAACCCACGTCATTCGTTTGTTTGGATCATGGTTCCATTCTTGCTGGTACACCATATCATTGGACATAAGGAATTACGTTTTATGATCCCGATGATCCCCTTTGTGATATTTGCTATCGTGGCAACGATGGAGAAAATTACATGGATCAGGAAAATGAAATGGGCCCTATACCCATTCTTAGTGATCAACTGTTTAGCACTCATCATTCGTACGATATTACCGGCGGATGACCAGAATGGATTGTACAGGGCAATTTATAAAAACTATAGAAACCATTGGATCGTGTACGCCGACAAGGATAAATATAACCTGTTGATCAATGATGAACCGAATAAAACACATAGAGATCTTAATCAAGAGTTTTACATGCCTCCTACTTTCCTGAAACAGAAATACACCACTGAGGAGGACCTTGATATTATTCTTTTTCACCGGAACCAAGCAACTATCATTATTTCACGCAAACAACACTATGAAACTCATTTAAAGGCTCATCTTGAAAAATTGGATCTTCAGCCAAAAGTGGTTTTTGAAACATATCATCATCACCTGGAATTCATGAACTTCAATGAATGGATGTATAATGAAAATATGGGCTGGTGGGTTTTAATTGCGGTAGATTATCAACATAAATCTCAATTGTAAAAACTCAATTATATTTGCACCTGATAAAATAAATGAACAGCAGAATATTATTAGGCATATTGATCATCATTCATATTTTCCTGGCTTTTTTTAAGCTGGGGCATACGCCTATGTGGGATGATGAAGCCTCGGTAGTATGGTTTGCCAAGAATTACAATAAATATGACAAAGTAGTAGGGTATGATGGTACCAACCTTTTCTCCTACAGAAATGGGAGTTTGATCAACAATGAATTGGAATACAACAACCCTCCCCTGGATATCATCTATACTTCCTATGTGATTAAATATTTTGGAGACGATGATGTTACGGTAAGGGCATCCTACGTGATCCTGGGTATCATTGCTTTATTTATTTATCTGCTTTGTTTAAAGCTGATCACAAAAGGGGATACCAAATGGTTTACCTATACGGCCATCATATTGATCCTGTCCATCAGCTATATTATGGCGGAACGAAATGCCAGGTACTATTCGCTTAATTTTTTATTTGGAGCCCTCAGCCTCTTTGCTACCCTCAAGATCACTACGGCCACCAGCAGACTAAAGGAAGTCTTGTGGCTCTTTGCCCAGGTGATTTTTATTTATATTTTATTTATCAGTCATTACCTGGACGGTATTTGCTGGTGGGCCATGTGTGGATTTATTCTTTTACTGTACGGAAAACTCAAATTCAGCTTTAAACATTCACTCAATTATGTAACCATTATTTTATACAGTATTTTATTGGTTGTTATCTATTCATATATAATGGACCACCGGGTATTCAATCGACCCGACCTGGTGAATTCCGACAGTACCTTCCAGAAATACTTCAAATTGACCGGCTGGTTCTTTAATGACCTTAACAGGGCCAATATAGTTCCTTTATGGTCCGTTTTGTTTCTTATATTTTTATTCTTCCGAAGAAAAAAAATACTTTCTCCGGATTTTAAAAAGATGGCTTACGCAACCATACTTTTCCTCTCATTGATCTATATGCTAAATCCCCAAAATACTTCTCAATCCTCCTGCTATGAGATCCGTTATCTATATATCATTTTTCCCATTTTATACCTTTACGCTGGTTATTTATTAAAACTTGTGCATGAAAAAGTGAAACATGGAAAATACATAGCCCCCTTCCTCTTGATTATTTTTGTTAACACTACTCTCCTATCCTATATTCCTGTTAGTACTCCCCCCAGGACCACCTTGATCAACTTCATGATCGAAAAAGTCCAACCCTATCCTACTGCCTATTCGGAGACCATAGCCTATATCAACAAGAATTTCGATACCAGAAAAAAGATCCTTACGGTCCCTGATTTTCACAATACCGTATTGTTAAGGTATTTCAGCGAGAAGATCGAGATCACGAATACCCTGGATTCCAATACCACCCATTTAAGCAGATCTGTGATAGATTCTTTGGGGATGAATTGTTTGTATATAGGTAAATGCAAACCCGATTACGTATTTCTTTTTGGAGGTAGGAACGACCTATCCCTCTATCCTATCTATGATAAATATTTCACAGAGTATAAGTATACTGATACGATCCCTGTTTATGCAGAATGGTTTGATATCTCCAGACCGGAGTTTTTCTGGCATTCGTTCGGCCCCGAAAAAAATATTGATTTGTCGTACCAGGCTTTATATATCCTTCACAACTGATGAAACAATTGAGCAGGCATATTGCTTTCATCTTCAAAAATCCATACTTACTGGCTTATTTTGTCATTTTTATAGTATTGTGGAGTACCAAAGGCATGACCCATCCAAATGATATGGGTTTTCCATACGGAACAGGTTTTCTGATCCTGGTATTTATTTTCTTACTATGGGTCTCTTTTAAAAAACCAAAGATGTTGGACGGATCTAAAGATTTCCATATCGAGCTGATCTTGTTCATACAATTCGTATTATTTACGGTAGCCAACCTATCACACAGGTATTCAATTTATCATTATACAAAAGAAACCTCCTACCTTTTTGTATTCAATATTTTATTCTATCTGGCCTTTGCTATATATATATTATCCGTTCTGGTGAAGAAACAGCAGCTGTTATTGATCAAGATCTGCCTGGCAGTTTGTATTTTATTTTCGATTTCAGTTATATTTTGCTCGATCGACAGTGGGATCGACACCCATCTTTTCTTGAACCTGGCCAGTGATCATTTTCTGCAATTCGAAAATCCTTATAATTACAATTACCCGGATATATACAACGGACAATATTCGGCTTTATACGGAAACAAATACTATTTTAACTATTGGCCGATTGCCCTCTATATATGTTCCGTTTTTCGTTTGCTCTTCGGTGATATAAGATATGCCTTCGTTTTTGCCCAGTTCGTTTTTGTTTTCCTATTGATCAGGTACCGCAACAAATTAAGTTTAAAAAATGCCATGGTGGTCTCCGTCCTATGGCTTTCCAACCTGGTGATATTATTCATCAATGAGCGGGGATGGCTGGATGCATTGGTGGCTCCGTTTTTCCTGGGGGCCTTATTGTTATTAAAAAACAAGAAGTTTTTCTGGGCAGCTGTATTGATAGGCCTGATGGCATCCATTAAACTCTATTATATTTTCGCTCTTCCTTTCTTTGGGATCTATTATTTAAAAGAAAAGAAGTTCAAAGAGATCGTTGTGATGGGTCTGGCGTTGGTGTCTACCTTTATTCCCTTCCTCATCATGTCGTTTGATAATTTCTACTATAGCACCATTGTTTTTATCAATAATACCAAGGTAAGGGTCGACAGCCTTTCCCTCATCTCAGCAATACAAAGGATATCCGGCGTAGATGTCTCCTCCTGGGGTATGATCATCATGTTCTTGTTCATGGGTATTTTTATAGCGATATTTGCGTGGAGAAAGAATAACTTGCTGAATATTGTAAAATATATAAACCTCACTTTTTTTGCCATTTTTCTGTTCTCGAAGCAATCTTTTTGTAACTATTTTTATTTTAACATGCTTTGTGCATTTATTATATTTTATCTAGAAGCTAATTTTGATCATGAAGAAAAAGAACAACACGGAGTACACATTTGATTATACCAGTATCCCTTTGGGTTTTTATGATGAGGTAGCTAAGAAAAAGAAAGGAATGCGTAGCTTCTGGCACCACTTAAAATTTCAAAGAATAAAAGATTATATCGAAACTACGAAAGCAACCTCTATCATAGATTATGGTTGTTTTTGTGGAACGTTTTTAGGAAGCACTGATAACTCACAACTAAAAGAGCAGTATGGACTTGATATTCTACAGGACCAGATCGATTATGCACAAAAAGTATACGCTACTGACTATAGAAAATTCATGCTCATTGATGAGTTTAAGAGGGATTATCCTCATAAAAATGTGGATGTCATTACCATCATAGAAGTGATTGAACACCTGGAAATCTCACAGATCCAGGAGATTTTACAGTTTGCTACGGAAAGGATCAAGCCGGGAGGGAAGTTTATTTTAACCACTCCCAACTATGCAAGTATGTGGCCATTGCTTGAATTTGTCCTGAATAAGGTCTCAGACGTAAATTATGAAGAACAACATATTACCAGGTTCAGGTATGGCAATATCGAAAAGAGGCTCAGGGGAATGGACCAGGCATTTTCAGACAACTTTACAACGGAATTTGTAACCAGCTCCCATTTTTTTACTCCTTATGTGGCTCAGCTTTCTTTCAGCCTGGCTGATAAGATGTCAAAATTCTCTCCCCATCAAAAATGGCGTTTCCCTTTGGGAAATCTATTGATGATATGTTTTTCAAAGAAACCCGGATAAAATTATTTTCCAATTAATCTTTTATTTCTTCGTTGCTGACACAACTCATAATTGTTTCCCGCAGATTTCGCAGATTTTCACAGATTCCTATTCTCTGATTTCGCCATCCGGCGGCTCTCATTTCGCAGATGAGGCGCCGTGACGCCTCCCATCTGCGGGAACTAATCAGATGAGCCGTTAGGTGAATCTGCAGGAACTAAACCCTGCTAAACGTAACTCATCAAAGCGACTCCCGAGAAACTTCCGGTGGAATCTTACTCCCTGGGAGCTATCAGGTACATAATGATCTTGTACAGATAGTAACCAAACATAAATTGGATCGTAGTGAAAAAACCTGTTTTTTTGTTCCAGGATTCCATGGTTACCTGTTCACATTTATTCTCCAGGATGGATTGAAGTTCTAAAGACACATGCTTGCCAAAAGCTTCATCATCGATGTCGGCATTCATTTCCATACATTTATACCGACTCAAATTATTGAGGTTATACGACCCAATGGTCGACCATTTTTCATCAAATATGGCTAGTTTGCCATGCATTACAGATTGGTTCCATTCATATATTTCAATACCGTTCTTCAACAAATAGGAATATAAATACCTTTCAGCATGGTGAAACAATGGAATATCTGAAACTCCTCCTACCAGAATGCGGATCTTCACCCCTCTTTTTACTGCATTCTTCATTCGTCTAAGAAAAAAGACTCCCGGTAAAAAATAACTAGCTGCAATGGTAATAGATTTTGTGGAGGTGGAAAGCTGTTTTTTATAGCTGTTATAAATCTGGTTTTTTCTTTGTAACCAATCACTTCTGCTGAACCTCACCAAAATGGGTCCCATATGCTTTTTTAAAAGGAGTTGAGGCCTTTTCTTTTGGAATAACATCTCACAAAACTGATGAACCTCTGCTGAACAATGTCCTTTTATTAAAACTGCAAAATCAAGCCAGGCGGGAGTTTTTGCCGTTCCATGGTAGTGGTTTCCAATATTGATCCCTCCAATAATGGTGAGTTTTTTGTCCACAACAATGATCTTGTGATGCATCCTGCGGGCCATAGAAATATTCTCCGCTGAAAAAAAAGTGGAAAAAAAACGCAATTGGATGCCAGCCAATTTTAGGCCAGTGATAAAGGAGGTGGATAATTCTTTTGAGCCATAACCATCCAGCAATAGAAAAACTTCTACACCCCGTTGAGCCGCCAGCTTAAGGTGTTCAGCAATCTTTTTACCCGTGCTATCTTCTGCGAAAATATAAGTTTGAAAATGGATCACTTCTTTGGCCTCATCAATAGCAGCTGCCACATGATCGAAAAAATGATCTCCACTTTTGAGTAATTCTGCTGATTCTGCCCTGGTATATCGATTCATATCGGTTGTTCGTCAATAGATGAGGGATAAAATTAATCACTCACTCTGGTAAATGTGGGCAGTGTATGGAAATCGTTTATTGTTTTAAGCTTTCACCAATTCTATAACGGTTATTTCGGGTCGTATCCCAATTCTTCCGCTATAACCTAAACAGCCCAATCCACGGTTCACATATAAATATTGGTTACCATTCTGGTATAAGCCGGCCCATTGTTTGTATAACCATTGGCTCGGACTCCATTTAATACCCGGTATCTCAATCCCGAACTGAAAGCCATGGGTATGCCCGGCCAGCATCAGGTCCATATCTTGATGATTTTTGAGCACTTCAGCATCCCAATGAGATGGATCGTGTGACAGCAATATTTTAAAATCAACCTCTTCAGTTCCCGATTTCGCTTTTACCACATCTCCTTTTTTAGGAAAACGGAAGGATGCTCCCCAGTTTTCCACTCCAACCACTGCTATTTTTTGCCCTCCTTTATCCAGCAATGCATGTTCATTGTTCAATAATTTCCAGCCCAGATCTTTATGCAATTGATGCATGGCCTCCATATTTTCTATTTGGGCCTGCTTACTTGGCCATTTATGATAATCCCCATAGTCATGGTTACCAAGGGTGCTAAAAACGCCATAGGGTGCATGTAATTTGCTGAGTATATCTTTAAAATCATAGGCCTCCTCCGTCTTGTTGTTCACAATATCACCGGTAAAAAAAATAGCGTCCGGTTTTTCCAATAAAGTAAGCCTCACTGCTTCGCCTAATTCGTCTCTTTTTAAAAAGCTACCCGTATGTATATCCGATAGCTGAACAAACCTGAATCCTACGAATGCTTCTGGCAAATTGGGAAATTTCAGGGTGATCCGATGGATCTTAAAATTATAAGCAGTTTTTAGCAAACCCCAGAACATGGTACCCAATGGAATTGCCAACAGCACCAAACCCAGGTTGGCCAGCATCCTTCTTCTACCCAATAAAACCACATCCGTAGCGGGTTTCGCAAGCCTGTTCATAACAATATGAGTAATATCTGCAATAGCAACCAGGATGGTAGTAAGAAGGATGGTGAAGAAAAAGATCATAGTGAAATTGGTTACCCATAACTTTCCGCTTTTGTCCATAAAAGGAGTTAAGAAAGCCACGATAGTAAACAAAACGGGAATGGCAAACCATATAATAGTAAATAGCCGAAGAGCGGTTGTATTTTGCAAAAAATAAACCCTGAATACCCGGTATAGATAAAATTCCATAGCCAAAAAAGCCAGGATAAAAATACATAAGACAATCATTCGGCTCATATCAACATTTTTACACCTTTGTTTTTACACTGTTCCATTTCTTTATTTGCCATTTGGTAGTAGCTGTACATATATGGTTTTTTTCCAGGTCATATACATCTGTTTTCAATTCCACAAATACAGCTTCTTCTGTTTCCAAAGGCTTTTTTACCTGACTGGATAAAAACTCTTCGCTCAACTCATAATTAACCCTTACCGGCATTTTTGCCTGATAAAAATATTCCATATTCAATTCCTGCATGATCAACCTATAATCCTTAAATCCTAGTTTGCGGATCAAAGTTAAGCCAGCACATAATTCAGATAAAGTGGCCAGGCCACAAGCATGCAACCCTTTCAGGTGGTTTAAATTTTTACGCATATAAGGCATTTCAATTTCAAACCCATCATCGGTAATACCTATGATCCTATATTTATGCGGACCATTAAAAGGGATGAATTTTCCTATAAAAATATTGAGAATCCACAACTGGAAATTAGATTTTCTTGCTTTTTCAATGGCTGCGGTAAACTTATCCATGCATGATATTTAATACAAACTTATTCAATTATTTAATGAAGTTTTCCATTTTATTGTTTTTTAATAGGGCGGCCTGCTATCTAGCTTAGCTAAGGCCAACTGGTGCTGGCCTTAGCTAAACTACATCAGGGCCGGGCAATCCGCTAAACTCCTCACTAGCCGTTGAAACGCTGGCTGCGGGGTATCGTTACTCTCCCTGCCGCTTAAAAAAAGGAATTAACTATATTTGTTGTATGAAAAAGATGATGTTATTTATTTCTGCCATAGCTCTTCTTTCCTGTGGAGGAGATACCAAAAAACTGGAACAAAGGATAGCGGATCTTCAACTGCAAAATGATCAATTAAAAAAGGAGCAAGTAACGATGCAAGTTTCTTTTTTCGAACCATTTAATAAATATCAGGAACTGGTTTTATCAGAACCAACAACACATCCTGATACCCTTATCAGCAAGTATAACTTGCTGATCAAGGATTATCCGAAATCATACTGGAACCACGAGGCAAGAAAAAGGATCAAAAAGATCAATAAAAACCGGAAATATTGGATCAAAGGTAAATGGGAATTGCCGGAAGAAGATGAGGACGTGATCCAGATTGACCCATATGAAATCATTTCCTGTCCTGGTTGCTAAAAGTATTTCTCCCCGATATCATAAATAAAATGATCTGCCGCAGCATGTTTTTTATGCTGCCAATAATGGCCCGTTCTTACTATGATGAGATTTTTTTTGGGATGTACATAAATATATTGGCCCAATAATCCCTCGGCATGGTATGCTTCTTTTAAATAATATACATAATAGATCCTGGCGGCCTTGATGCCTCTTTCCTTATCTTCCTTGCGATTGTAAACAAAAATATTCGGTTCACAATGAGGCGTTTTTCTAATATAATTCAAAGCTTGCAGGGAATCCCTGAAGCTTATGGAATATTCATTGCTCCACCATTGGTTTTTATAGCCCTGACTCAATACCATAGAGTCTATTTGGGTGGTACAGGTTACCCACTCCGCAGGTAATAATTGTACCCCTTCAAATACGCCGTTCTCTAAGTATAACCTGCCCAATTTAGCATAATCCCGGGTGGTAGCATTCAAACAGCAAAAGGCCCTTACCATTCTATGTTTTTTGCTATCTATGTTCCAGGTGGCATAACTTTCCATTCCTAGGGGTTTCCATATTTTTTGATAAAAATAATCCTGGGTTTTTTTTCCGGTAGCCCGTTCAAGAATAAAAGCGAGCAATTGGGTATTCACACTTTTATATTCAAAATCTCCCGGAGGTTTTTCAATTTTTAGTTTTTTTATCTGGTTCCAGATATTATTTCCAAAGCCCATTTTTAATACGTCACTCGACGGATTATAATAATTCTCATCGCTTTTGATCCCACTCCGCATATCTAATAAATGCTGGATAGTAATATTTGCAAATCGCTGATCTCTTTTTAATAATTCAGGGATATAATGTGTGATGGGTTCATAAAGATGTTTGATATATCCTTCTTTCCAGGCTATAGCTATCAACGTAGATATAAATGATTTGGATACAGAAAAAGAAGGCAGCAAAGTAGTTTGGTTAACTCCTTCCCAATAATTTTCATATAAAATGGTATCATTCCTGATCACCAGGAATGAAAAAGTATTTGAATTGGCCAGGTTGGTATCCAACATCGTTTTCAGGTAAGCCGGGGTTGAGGAAGCTTGTTTGAAATAAAAGGAAGTCCCGGGTTTTTGAATGGTATCAGTAATAAAATCGTTGATATACTTCAGCTCAAAGTTTTTATACTTTATGGCCTTGAACAGGTAACAGGAAGATAAGGAAGACATGAACATCATTACACCAGCTAAATACAGTATTCTCCTTTTCATTGTTACCGTTGAGGTGATAGTTTCATGATTAATAGATCTCTGCCTCCAATGCCCAATTTCATTGACCCTACGTAAGCCTTGTCTCCTGTTTTTACATAGCCCAGGAGATACAGGTTGCCCTCCAAATCCTCCACCATTGATTGAAACTCATCTTCTAGCTTATGGCTACTGTTATAGGTGAACTGTGAGATCATATTGCCATCAGGATCGTAAACAGTGAGTGCTGCATTTTCAGCAGTCTTTTCCAGATGATTGCAGAGTAGATAAACTTTATTCCTACCTGCTTTTATTTGAAAGCCGGGATTATAGGATTCAGTGACCGGATCAGCATGTGTATAAGATTTCAACCATTTCAAATTTCCCATTAAATCATACTTGAATAGAACAACGCTGTCGGCTGCTGAGATCTTATATATCTTGCAAGTACCGTAAACATTCCCTTCATCATCTACATCGAAGCCGAAAGCATCCAGGGAATGTTCACCAGGATGGTCATACGTCCTCGTCCACTGTAAAACACCGTCGGTATTATACTGATTAATAAAAAATATCCAGTTCCGATCTTTGGCTGTATACCCGGCCTGGTAAAAAATGTTCTGTGAGGCTGAGTAGTTCAAAAAATAGGTCTGTTCATGCAGATCTGTTAAATTGTATTGTTGGGTAAATATGACTTTGCCAGCAGGTGTTATTTTTACCAAAACGGCATCCGATCCTGTGGTTTGATTAAAATAATCACCGGATACATAAATATGTTGATCGGCCCCCACCAGGATATTGTTGTATTCATCATCTTCCGATTTAATGCTGTTTCCTTTATGGATCAATCTCCATTCCTCTTTTTTGTCGGTATTAAATTTCACCACAATGGCATCATAGGTACCATCCTCATAATTACCGATCCTGCCAGCTACGTATACATTTCCCTTGGCGTCCAAAGCAAAACCATTCATTTTACAATCCCCGTTCATAGGATCTCTTGCTATGTATTTGGCCGTTACTTCACCATTGATATCATAAGCCAATACTACCGATTCGTAGTGTCGTGAAGGACCAATGGCATAACAGCCCACATAAATTTGGTTATTGAAGATCAGTATCCCCTTAGGCGAGGAGGATTCGGGATAATACTTTCCCCATTGGAATTGCCCAGAAGAATTGTATTTGGATACAAAAAGCTGCTCTCCATTATTAACAGAGGTCCCTAAAGCATAAAGGTTGCCTTCATGGTCGGCAATCAGCTTATAAGCCGTTTCGTCCATCTTACCTGCTCCATCCACCAAATACTCCCATTGCACGTTGTATTGCTGTGCATTAATGCATAAGAGTTTAGCAAGGAAAAAGAGGATTTGAAGGCCTTTTTTCATGGATAATAATGAGGTTTAGACAAAAATAGCAATAATCACCGGTTTGCGCCAGCGATGCCCGCCTGGCTGAAAGCCCTTGGAGCGGGTGAAGGGGAAGCCCACCAGAGAAGGGCCGAAGTGAAGCCCTGGCACCCCAGCTGAAGTCACAAAATCATCAATTTTACCCAACTTTGAACCTTGAACCCTTTGAACCTTGAACTTTTATGCTATCTTTGCACCTCGTTTTTACCAAATATTATTAATAAACAATACAGTAAAACTTAATTTTAAGAGACTATGGCTGTACGAATCAGACTCACCAGACAAGGTAAGAAAGGTGCTCCTTATTACCACATCATCGCAACTGATAAAAGATCACCACGCGATGGCAGATACATTGAAAGATTGGGATCCTATAACCCTCTTACTCAACCTGCAACAATAGAAATTGATATTGACAAGGCTGTTGCCTGGCTTCAGGAAGGTGCTACCGCAACTGATACTGCTCATGCTATACTTAAGTACAAAGGAGTGGTTTATAAAAACCACTTATTGAACGGAGTTAAAAAAGGGGCATTGAAAGCCGAAGATGTAGAAGCTAAATTCCAGGCTTGGATCGATGGTAAAACTTCTAAGATCACTGGTCATGAAGATAAAGTGAAGAAAGCAAAAGCGGATGCCAAATCTGCCAAACTGGACGCAGAAAAAGTGGTGAATGAAAACCGTAAAAAAGCAGCTGAAGAAGCCCTTAAAGCTTCGGAAGATGCCGCAAAAGCAGAATTAGAAGCAGCCAATTCTACCGAAGAAAAAGTGGAAGCAGTTGCCGATACCGAAGCCCCTGCTGATAATGTTGAAGCCCCAGCTGCAGATACCAAAGAAAATCCAGAAGCATAATTAATTCCCTTACTCCTGCCGGCATGATTCAAGTAGAAGATTGTTTTTATTTGGGTTATGTAAAAAAAACAAATGGAGTGCAAGGAGCAGTAGAATTACAACTGGATGTTGATGATCCAGTAAAATATAAAAAAAAGGAGTCGATGTTATTGATGATAAAAAATAGCCTTACTCCTTTTTTTATTGAACAATTTTCGGTTCGGCCCAAAACTGTGTTAGTAAAATTTAAAGGAGTACAATCGGCCACCGAAGCTGAATTATTAATAGGCACCTCCGTTTATCTTCCTTTAACAGACCTTCCTCCACTCAAAGGCAAAAACAAGTTTTATTACCACGAGGTAATTGGCTTTACGGCCATTGATATCAACCTGGGCAAAATTGGGATCATCAAGGATATTGTAGACCTTACCGCCCAGCCGGTTATCCAGATCATGGCGGGTGAAAAAGAGATCCTGGTTCCTCTTATAGATGAGTTTATTGTTGAGGTCAACAAAACTAACCAGGAGTTTACCTTGAATACTCCTGAAGGTTTGGTCCATATGTACTTGTCGGAGAGCTAGAAAAATTTATTTGGAGTCCGTTTTTCATTTTATTTAATTTACCTAAAATTCCACCTATGAAAAAGCTCCTCACTTTTACACTATTGTTTTTGGGTCTTTCATTTCTACTTTCCGCACAAAACGTTAGCTGGCTAGAAGGCACCTGGTCCGGCAAAGGATACCAGCCGGATGCACTTAACCAACAGTTCTGGCTAATGAAGCTATATTATGCTCCTGGGGGAAAAGATATCATTGTAAGCTATCCAACCATTCCTTGCGCCGGCAAATGGACTTTGGAGAAACTGGAAAAAAACAAGGCCATATTTAAAGAAACCCTTACCAGCGGTTTTGAAAATTGCATAGATGGAAGTAAACTGGTGGTAAGTTATATAGATAATAGCTATGTAAATGTTTCCTTTTATGATATCACCAACACAAGCACGGTAAATTCAATTGTGCTTTTGAAGCGAGAAAAATAATCCGTTACTGGTTCCACTCTACCTTATTGAGCCATATATTTCTTTTGCCTTTTGGCCATTCTCCTTCGGGGTACCCCACATAGATAAACCCCAAACAACGGTCCTTTTCTTCCAGATGAAGGTATTGATGGATCCTTTCATGGCCTATGGAGCCTGTTGACCAAAAAGTACCTATTCCGTAAGCCGATGCTACCAGCATTAAATTTTGGACCGAAGTAGCCACCGCCATGATTTCATCAAGTTCTGATATTTTGGTTTGGTCATGTCTTTTCATGCAAACTGCCACAACAAAACTCGACTTTTCTGCCCGTTTAGCATATCGCAGGTACTTAGATTCCATATATTTTTCCGCTGAGGTAGATTCCTTATATACTTCGGCCAGTTCACTCATGAGGTTGGTTAACGCATGGTCAGAAAAAACCTTGAATCGCCAGGGTTCAGTATGACCATGGGTAGGGGCCCAATTGGCAGATTCAAGCATGAGCTCAAGTTGCTCTTTATGTACCTTCCGAGGCCCGAAATTCTCGGGATAAACGGTCCGTCTTTCTTTTATAAGTTCAACTATTTCAGTGAGATTATATTTCATATGGATGTGTTTATGGGCAACCCTTCGCCGGTACAAAAATAAATCTAAAAAACTTTGAATTATTGAAACTATTCAATAGTTTTACATGGCCGAGCATACAAACTTCCTATGGAAGTTTTTGCGAGGAGCCAGCTTGCGGGACGGCAGGACACTAAAATAACTGTAAAAAGTATTATTTTATGAAACTATTGAATTATTTCACGTATAAACTCCACTAACCTAATAAACTAAAACAGAATGGGATTATTTGATAAAGTAAAGACAAAGCTGGTCAATGAATTCATTGACATTATAGAATGGGCCGATGATACGAAGGACACCATAGTATGGAAATTTCCGAGATATAATAATGAGATCAAAAATGGGGCTCAGCTGGTGGTTAGGCCAGGTCAAGCTGCTATTTTGGTAAATGAAGGTGCCTTGGCTGACGTTTTTATGGAAGGACGTCATAAACTGGAAACCGCCAACATTCCTATCCTTTCGACCCTAAAAGGATGGAAATATGGATTCGATTCACCATTTAAAGTAGACGTTTTCTTTGTGTCATTGCGTGATTTTGTGAACCAGAAATGGGGAACTAAAAACCCCATTATGTTGCGTGATGCTGAATTTGGACCTATCCGGGTAAGAGCCTTTGGATCTTATTCCTTTAAGGTATCGAATGCAGAAAATGTGTTAAGGAAACTTTCAACTACCAACGAAAAATATACTGTAGAAGATATCAATGAACAATTACGTAACATTATTGTTACCCGTTTTACAGATGTGATTGGAGAAGCTAAGATTCCTGTATTGGATGTAGCCAGCAATATGAATGAATTCTCAGAATTACTTCATAAAAATATGGATACCGAATTTGCGGATTATGGATTCCAGATCACCAAATTCTTAGTAGAGAATGTAAGCCTACCACCAGAAGTGGAAGCGATGCTCGACAAACGTACCAGTATGGGTATTATTGGCGACATGAACAAGTTTACCCAGTTTAGTATGGCTAACTCCATTGAAACCGCCGCTAAAAACGAAGGTATGGGTGGAGCATTTGTGGGTGCCGGTTTTGGAATGGGCATGGGAAATATGATGGGAAATCAGATGCAAAATTCCATGAACCAAAACAACCAGCAAAACAATAACGGTGGAAATAACAATCCTCCTCCTCCTCCATTAGCTCAGTTCTATATAGCTGTAAATGGCGCTCAACAAGGCCCATACGATGCTAATACTATTGCGCAGATGATTTCAGGTGGACAGATCACCAAAGCTACCATGATGTGGAAAAACGGAATGGCCGGATGGGCAACTGCCGATACATTGGCAGAACTAGCTCAGTATTTTAATTCGGTGCCTCCTCCTCCACCCCCTCCTGCCCCTTAACACTTAACTATAATAAAGGTAAATTGGTCTCGGTTAAACCGAGACCAATTTTTTTAGTTTTAATTCTTCATAACCACATTAACAACCTACTATGGATAATAAAAGCAAAGATGAGTTGGCATACGATGGCCCTAATTCCCAGGTAACCGATAAGTTTCCTTGTACCAATTGCGGGGCCAATTTAACCTATAAACCCGGTACAACCCATTTAAAATGTGAGTTCTGTCAAACCGAAAATGAGATCCCCAAGATCGAAGGAAACGTGGAAGAGCAGGATTTTACCTCCTTCCTTGAGCAGGAATCAACTACAGCTCCTAAACTTACGGTAAGTACGGTGAATTGTCATAACTGTGGTGCCACCACTACAGTCGAACCACATTTACAAACCGCAGACTGCCCTTATTGTGCTTCGCCATTGGTATTGGCAGAAAAGAAAGATGAAAATCTCATTCGCCCGGGGGGGATTCTTCCATTTAAAATAAAAAGAGAGGAAACCTTAAAAATATTCCAGAACTGGCTCAAAAAACTTTGGTTTGCACCCAGCAAATTAAAACATGCCGTAAATACGGTTGACGCATTCAAAGCCATGTATGTTCCTTATTGGACCTTTGATTCGTTTTGCGATTGTAATTATACCGGGATGAGGGGAACCTACTATTATGTTACAGAAACCTATACAACTACCGAAAATGGCAGAACAGTTACCAGAACCCGTCAGGTTCGTAAAACCAGGTGGACACCCTGTTCAGGAAAAGTAACCAATGCGTTTGATGATATTTTAGTGCTGGCCAGTAAAAATCTTCCTCAAAAAGATATTGATTCATTGGAGCCATGGGATCTTAAGCAAAACGAACCCTTTAACGATGCCTATTTGAGTGGGATCATTACCGAAAAATACCAGGTTACCCTAAAAGATGGGTTTAATGTGGGAAAAGGTAAAATGGATATTGTAATGAATGGCATTGTAAGGAGGGACATAGGTGGGGATGAACAAAGAATCCTGAGTATGCATCCAAGATACAGTAAGATTACTTTTAAACTCTTGTTATTACCTCTTTATATCAGTGCTTATAAATTCAAGAACAAATTATACAATGTATATGTAAATGGTCGTACAGGTAAGATGAAGGGCCAGCGACCGATTGCATGGGGCAAAGTGGCCCTATTGGTAATAGGCATCATCGCAGCCATTGTGATAGCCTACCTGATCTTTGGAAATAAAAACTAGTAATACAAAAAGCCCCCCGGTTCAACCGGGGGGTTTTCTTTTATATGAAAAAATATTTTAAATATAAATGGCATTCACTCAACCTGAATGTGGATTGCACCAAATGTGGAAATAATATTGTTTTACAGGAATTTGAGGGCTTCCCGGAATGTAATGAATGCGGAAACACCAATAAAATAAGTTGGTCAAATATCCTACAGGATGTAGATATCGAAGGCATGCGTCGGGGCGATAGCTCAATGAAAAAGATGTTAGGTATCATTGATGCCTCGGTAACTTTAGAGCCTGCGGAGAAGATCCATTGCTACCATTGCAAAGCAACATTAGAAATTTCGGAAGAAGAAGATCTGAAAAACTATTCCTGCAGTGCTTGCAAAAAATCTTTGATTTTTAAAGAGTTTGAAGAGATAAAGGATATTGTATTCTATAAAAACGGTTCTGAAAGCAAATCTCAGGAAGCTGCCAAAATGATTGCGGTACGTTGTGTTTCCTGCGGTGCACCCTTGGAGGTAGATCCCACCAAAACCAATTTTAATTGTAAGTTCTGCGCCACAGAAAATATCTTACCCATGTCGTTAAGATATAAGGTAGTACTGGATGATATTTTTGTGGGTGAAAGAAAAAGCAGGTTCCCCAAATTATTGGTATTCGAAAGAGATGGAAAAATTGTAAAACAGGCTTTGAACGAAAACGGCAAAGCCAGCTTCGCAGACGCCGAACTGGATAGGGTACTCATCGAAAAAATGAACGATGTAGGTATATATAATATCATCACCAACAACTTCAAGTATCTGCCGCCCGATAAGGTGTTAAATGAAATGTTCAGCAAGAGTACTAACCAGGAAATGATAAAAATGACCGGACTTCGCTTACAAAAATCGACTGCGGAAATCGATGACAGGATCCAGGAGGTAAATCCGAAATACAAGGAAAATAAAAAAAAGGCGGAAGCTCATTTTGAAAAGAGAGAAAAAAAGAACAAACTCAAGAAACTTTTTGGCAACACCGCATTTCGGTTCATCGCCATTTCAATCGTGATTATTCTAATCATTATACTTGCATATAACAAGGTTCTGTAATTTGATCCCATGAAATTCATCCAGGGTATTTCAGCACGATCATTTCATTCCTTTCGAATAGGAATCTGTTTTATTTTCTTACCGGTATCTACGTTACACCTATTTGGCCAACAAATGCCTCCCAACTATTTTTTGGAAATGTTTGATGTGTTCAAGCATGATACATTATTATTAAGCTCCACCCAATATGAAAATAATAAGAAAATAAATACCTGGAATTTTGATACAACCGGGCTTCCTGAGTTCTGGACCCATTATGAATATAAAGATTCTCTGTTGACTGATCAACAAAGCTACAATATCCATGACAACGATAGCTTTCTGATCTCAACACATAGTTATGACCAATTGGGAAACAATATCTCCAGCATTCATTATCAAAGCGATGGTATTACCTCAAGATTATTGGTGAACCGTGAATATGATTCCCTGAACAGGTTGATTGTTGAGACCATGTTCCATTATAATAGTAAGAAAGAACCTTTTTTGTATTGGTGGGATTCCACCTTTTATGAAGGCATGAATGCCATTGCTCACAGGTGGGAAGTAGTGGATCCAAGTGGAACGGAGGCAATACCCTATGTACCTTACGATACCATTTATATACGTAAAAATAAAAGAGGGAAGGTAGTGTTTTATAAAGGGGTCCATCTTGTCAAAGACCTCACCTTAGGTTCGCATCACCTTAGCCTGAGTGATGAAACCGTAAAGAACAGGTATGTATGCCTGAGCAACCGTATAAGCCGCAGAGAAAGTATAACGAACAACCAGCACATTATCTCCCGTTGGAAATATTATCCGAATGGTCAACTAAAATATTTTACCTGGAAAGAAATGCCGGATGATTGGGAATCCTGGACCAAGTTTGATAAAAATGGTATTAAAACAGAACAAATGAGAAAGGAAAAAGATAAAATTATATATCACTGGATTTATAAAATAAGAAAACAGTAATTTGACCTTTCTTATCGATTAAATTTATTATAATATTAACCCTGGCTTAACGCCATTTTAGTACATTTGGCCGCGCCTAATCGCTAATTATGGCTACTAAAACACCTACTTTTGATCCCAATGGCCCTGCCGCAGAAAACGCTGGGATCTTTGGATTACCGTATGCTGAAAAAGAAGCAGAGCTCATATTGATCCCTGTGCCCTGGGATGTAACGGTAAGTTATTCCACCGGTGCTGGTAAAGGCCCTGCGGCCATTTTAGAAGCCAGCAAACAGGTGGACCTTTTTTTAATGGACGTTCCGAAAGCCTGGGAAAACAAGATCCATATGCTGGAGGTGCCGGAAGAGTTAAGAAAATATGGTAAAAAAGCGCGGAAAAGTGCCGAGGAATACATCCATCTTTTAATGGAAAGCCCACAAATCGCCAAAACTGCAGAAGGAAAAGAATTGCTGAATGTAGTAAATACCGCTTGCCATGAAATGAATACCTGGGTTTATACCCAAAGTAAAAAATATATAAAGGCTAAAAAGAAGGTAGCTTTGATCGGTGGAGACCATTCTACCCCATTGGGCATCTTGCATGCATTGGCCGAAACTTCTTCGTTCAGTATTCTGCATATTGATGCTCATTGTGATCTTCGCAAGGCATATGAGGATTTTACCTATAGCCATGCCAGTATCATGTACAATGCGCTTAAAATAAAACAGGTAAAAAATATTGTTCAAGTAGGGATCCGAGACTGGTGCCAGGAAGAACAAGACCTGATCTCCAAAAGCAAAGGAAGGGTGAAAGCCTATTTTGATGAAAATATAAAAAATGAACAATATAACGGTAAATCATGGTCGGCCATTTGTGATGGAATCGTAAAAGATCTTGACCAGCGTGTTTATATTAGTTTTGATATAGATGGGTTAGACCCCAAACTTTGTCCCAATACCGGTACGCCTGTTCCAGGAGGATTCGAATTCCACGAGGCATTGATGCTCATTAAAAAAGTGGTGGCCAGTGGGAGAAAGATCGTTGGTTTTGATGTAGTGGAAGTAGCTCCTGGTAAGGATGATGAATGGGATGCTAACGTGGGGGCAAGATTGATCTATCAATTGGCCAATCAAATGCTGGTTTCGGAAAAAAAATCGGCTGCTAAAAAGAAACAAAACCTTTGACCAACGAGCGATTCAGCACCAAAGGTACTTTTCCAAAATAATGTGTATTTTTGGCATCCTTAATTACATTTTATAATCAAATTGTAAATAAAATGACGTTTGCATATCCCACGACTTAAGTGGTGGGATATTTGACGAAAAAAAATAGAATACATGAAAGGTCCGATCTCACAATTCGTAGAAAAAAATTATTTACACTTTAATGCGGCTGCCTTGGTAGATGCTGCCAAAGGATATGAGACCCATTTATTGGACAATGGTAAAATGCTCATTAGCCTGGCTGGTGCCATGAGTACGGCTGAATTAGGTAAGTCGTTGGCCGAAATGATCCGCCAGGATAAGGTGCATATTATCTCCTGCACCGGTGCTAACCTGGAAGAAGATATTATGAATTTAGTGGCACATAATAGCTATAAAAGAGTTCCTAATTACCGTGACCTGAGTCCGCAGGAAGAATGGGATTTACTGGAAAACCACTATAACCGTGTAACCGATACTTGTATTCCTGAAGAAGAAGCATTCCGCCGCTTACAAAAACATTTGTTCGAAATATGGAATGATGCGGATAAAAAAGGCGAAAGATATTTTCCCCATGAGTTCATGTTTAAAATGCTGAATTCAGGAGTGTTGAAACAATATTATGAGATTGATCCGAAAGATAGCTGGATGATAGCTGCAGCCGAAAAGAACATACCGATGGTAGTTCCGGGTTGGGAAGACAGTACGATGGGAAATATTTTTGCTTCCTATTGCATTAAAGGTGAATTCAAGCCTACCACCATGAAGAGTGGAATTGAGTATATGATGTTCCTTGCTGATTGGTATCCGAAGAATTCGGGAGGAAAAGGGGTTGGATTTTTTCAGATTGGTGGCGGTATTGCCGGGGATTTTCCCATATGCGTAGTGCCTATGTTATACCAGGACATGGAAATGCATGACATTCCATTCTGGGCTTATTTCTGCCAGATCTCCGACTCAACCACTTCTTACGGAAGTTATAGCGGTGCAGTTCCCAATGAAAAGATTACCTGGGGGAAGCTGGGGATTGAAACTCCCAAATATATTGTTGAAAGCGATGCTACCATTGTAGCTCCATTGATCTTTGCCTGGATACTGGGTTGGTAAGAAATAAATTATTTTTTCTCAATACCCAATCTGGCAAATTTTACTTTTGCCACATAAGGCTGTGGCGTGTTTGAATAACTGTATGTAGCCGTCCCTATTAAACTGTCTTTTGATGCATCCAGCTTAAGATCATATTTTACCCCGTTGTCTTCAGGATCCACAGTAAAGGATAATTCATCACGATCACCATAACATTTTGCATCTGGTAATTTTATATCTGGATTGGCAAGGTCTCCTCTTTGCGTTTGGGTAACTTCAATGGCTTCGCATTTGCCCTTTACATCCAAAATAAATTCTCCCTCCTGGTCGATCCAGGTTTTAGTTGAATCTACGTATTCCTGAACCTGCATCCAGCTTCCGTACAGTGTTTTGGTTTCTTTTCCTTTGCCGCATGATAATAATACCATACAAATTCCGGCACTTACAATTAAGATCGATTTTTTCATATGTAACCATTGGTTTTGAGCAAAGATAAAGTAAAACTTTGGCTATAGGTTTTGTACTATTTATTCCGCACAAATAAGCTATGTTTTACCGGTCTTTCAGCTCGTTGCCGGTATGAAATCATTGATAAAAAAAAGGCCGGGATGAACCCGGCCTGAAATATTTGAAGTATTTTATACTATCTTTTTTCTAAACCAAGTTCCGTTCTGTTAGCCGGAATACTTGTTGTAACACCTATGGCTGTTTTAAACTTACCGGAACTAGGACCTCCCCTAATAATATCCCCTACTTCAACAAAATCTGCCGGATCGTATTTATATACAATATGGTCTGCTGGCCAATAGAAGATCTCTCTTCCATCCAGTGGATTATTTTTTGCTTTGGCTGCCTCCGGATTTTCATCTGCTTTCAAATAACTAGGACCTGGGGCCTGAGGGAAACGACCTTCACCAAATCCCGTTTTAGGTTTTACTACGACCTGGTATTGCAGGTTGCCGCTATTGGTGCCACCATTAAGCTCCACCACGTCAAATCCAGTAGCTGTTTGGTTTACAATAGCTGCTCCATTAAAATAAAGCATGTTTTCAGGAGTAAAAAAGGCCCTAATCGGATTGTTTGCATCTACAACAATGATGTCAACCAATATTGGATCCAGGTCCACATGAGCTTTTCCATTCACCAGTTGAACTGTTCCATAATCCTGGTAAAAATATTCAGGTGACTCAGGACAGGTGAGCATGATCCTTCCATGATCCTCTGTGGGTATAATTTCGCTTACTGCGTTGGTTCCAGTAATTTTACGTGCAACGCCTCCAAATGTGGTAGCAACAAGGGCATATGCCTGGCTAGTACCCACATAATTATAGGATTCAAAATACCCTCCAGCTCTGGTAGTTGTATTGGTAAACGCCAAACCCTGTACTCCAAATGCATCCTGGTTCTGAGCATCAGCTATACCTTCTGTACCAATGGTATAACCTGGATTACCGGCTATAGTTCCACGTACGTTATATCCTCTCAATGCGATCTGGTCTCCACCTAAAGCTGCATTGGTAACATTCAATTGGTTATAGTTGGCTGATGGATTAAAAACACCCGAACCGTTTTGAACATAATTATAAGTAGCCATCCACACATCAGAATAGTTAATACTAGCCGCTACGGTGGCTGCTCCGGTAGATTGTGAATACAAGCTGGTATAGCCTGCTGCAGGATTGGCAGCATATACGCCTGACCCCTGTACTGTTTGTACCGGAACTCCGAAGGTAATATTGGTTTCTCTTCCTAAATATCCTCCTACGTTGGTGCTATGTCCATAAATAGCATCGCCTGCCCCACTGGATACTTCCAGTTTAACTGTAGGGATGGCAATTCCTATTCCCACTCTTTGGTTGGTGGTCATCCTAAAGGTTTCAGTATTGTTGGTTCTAAATACCACATCCACGTTGTCAGTACTTCCCATAAAATTGGTGGCTGCAGTAGTTCCTGCATTTCCTGTAACAAGCCAACCTGTTCCTGTGGCAAATCTTACCCAAATGGCACCATTCCAATAATAATAACCTGGGGTAACATCCGCAACAGTGGCTGTATTGTATACCAACAACGAAGTGGCCGGGGCAACCACAGGAGCCGCGGCTGTTGTCATGGTTAAAGCTACTCTGGGGATAAGCACTCCGGTAGTGGTTGAATTTACATCCAGCATAGCTGAAGCATTTGCGCCAACGCCGGTGGTATTGATCGCCACATTTTGGGCTTGTGCTTTAAAGGAAAGCACCAATAGAACGATCAGAACTGGGGAGATTCTTTTCATAAAATTTATCTTTGTTTCTTATTCATACCAAATTTAGGGTAATATTTTGGATTCCAGAAAGGGCATACAGGTGGCATAGATATATCACTGATTATCAATATATATAAATACTCAATAAGAATTCAACCTTAAACAGGCATCCTATACTGAGGCTTCCCTCAAATAAAAAAACAGCTCACCCAGATTTTTACGCCTGGTTCGTATGATTGATTATATTGCTTGCTCAAACCACTTTTAATATGAAACATGTCCTGTTTTTAACCATTTCCCTCGTATTATTTTCCTGCTCAGCCAAAGCTAAAAATAATCCGACCAACGCCAACCAACCTTCCGGTGAACAAACCTATGCAGTAATTGTGGGTGCCCTGGAGTGGACAGATCAATACCTTCCACCTTTTGAAAAAAGGAACCGTAAGGACGAAGAATTGTATAATCTTCTAAAGACAACCGGAGTAGACGAGAACAATATTGTCTTTTTAAAAGACCAGGAAGCTACCCTCAAAAGCATCAAGGAGAATATGAAAACGATCTTGCAAAAAACCACCACCGGATCTCATTTTATATTCTACTATGCAGGTCATGGTATGCACGAAAAAGGGAAATACTATTTTGCGAACTATGATATTGTAACGACCAATCCTTCCGAAACTGGTTTGGACCTTGACATCATTGCCAATATCATTTCAAACAATTTTAAAGGAGAAAGGGTTACTCTTTGGGCGGATTGCTGTTATTCAGGTGGATTAGAAACCACCGCTGAAACGATATCAAAAAAAGGGTTTAAAACCTGTGCACTTACCTCTGCCACTGCAACCAATACTTCTACCGGTAACTGGACCTACTCTCAGGCCCTTATAGATTGTTTAAAGGGAGAAGCTATGATGGATAGAAACAATGATGGTAACATTACCATGAACGAAATGGCAGGAGAAGTAAAAGATGCCATGAAATTCCGTGAAAGGCAGCTAAACACGTTTGCCACTTTTAATTTAGATGCAGACAAGACCATTATCTCTTATGTAAGCGGAAAAATGAATCGATCCGACAAAGAAGTAGGGTCTTATGTTTTTGCGATGCATAAAGGAAAATGGGAAGTAGCCCGTGTAATCGGAAAAACAAATGGAGAATACGACTGTGAGTTTTATTTTTACTGTGACAAAGAAAGTAAAACAGTATCTCCTCAAAAGGTAAGAAAGCCACATTTTATTCAACATAAGGTAGGTGCATCAGTAAAGGTGGAATGGGATAAAAAATGGTATGATGCGACCATTACCAAGGCAGACGGAGATTTTTACTATATTACTTATGCCGGTTATGATAAAAGCTATGATGAATGGGTATTGTATGACCGTATAAGAACCGGATCTGAACCTAAAGTTCAGGTACTCTGGGAAGGACAATACTATTCAGCCGACCTCCTGGAAAAAAACGGGGCCCAATCCTACGTGCATTATGATACCTATGATTATACCTGGGATGAATGGACGGATTCGAAAAATATAAAGTAAGGTCCAAAATAAAATATACTCACCGTAACAATCCACTGGATCATAGCAACGGATTTACCGCTGGATAAAAAAAATGGCCGATATCGGTGAAAGCTGACCCTAAATGATAAAGTTTTATACATTTATAAAAAAAATGCTATGGAAAATATTGTTCAGCCACCTCCTCATCAACAAGAATCACCCAACTATGCCAGCTTCGGAAAAAGATTTGCAGCCAACATGATCGATAGGGTGCTGATCACCTTTTTTTGCAGCCCTATATATTGGGAAATTTCCAGAGAAATGGATCGCTACAAACGGCTTTTACCCCGCAGAAGAAGATCCTTTGATGCTTTTTTCGGTGGATCTTCGGACTTTTATGGAGGCAGGAGCGAACTGGTGGATTCTTATACAACCATGGCCTTTGGAATAACCGTAATCATTATCGCCTGGTGTTATTTTGCAGGCATGGAAAGCTCTCCTTGGAGAGCCACCCTCGGAAAAAGATTATTGGGCCTTGAAGTAAACGACGAAAGTGGAAAAAGAGTGAACTTTATACAGGCCACCGGGAGGCATTTTGGCAAAATATTGTCCGGGATCCTATTTTATATTGGATATTTAGTCATGCTTGGCAGCCCCAAAAAACAAACCTGGCATGACCAGATGTCGAATTGCATAGTAACAGAAAAATAATAACCGACCAAGAAATATTTTCAATCTATGATCACATTTGATAAGTACAATTATTCGGTAGTAGACCGCTTTATCCGTTACGCCAAAATTGATACCCAAAGTGATCCTACATCGCCAACCTGTCCCTCAACAGCAAAACAAAAAGATTTGGGTAAATTGTTGGTCAAAGAATTGTTGGAAATTGGCATAAAAGATGCTGAGTTAGATGAACATGGGTACGTATATGCCACTTTACCCTCCAATACCACCAAAAAAGTTCCGGTGATCTGTTTCTGTTCTCATATGGATACCTCACCTGATTGTACCGGCGAAAAAGTAAATCCTGTTTTGCATAAAAAATATGATGGAAAGGATCTTGTTTTACCTAAAGATCCATCACAGGTATTAAAAGTATCTGAACATCCTTCCTTATTAAAGCAAATCGGTAATACCATTATTACCACTGATGGTACTACTTTGTTGGGAGCAGATAACAAAGCGGGTTTAGCTGAGATCATGGATGCGGTGCATTATCTGGTTCAACATCCGGAGATCAAACATGGCGACATACGGATATTGTTTACCCCTGATGAAGAAATTGGCAGAGGGGTTGACAAAGTAGATATGAAAAAGCTGGCTGCTGATTTTGGTTATACAATAGACGGCGAAGAACTGGGCCATATTGAAAATGAAACTTTCAGTGCGGATGGAGTGATCGTAACCATTCATGGCTTCCCAACACATCCGGGCTTTGCCAAGGATAAAATGCAGCATGCTATCAAGATCGCTGCAAAAATAATTGACCTTCTCCCTAAAGACAAGGCTCCCGAAACCACTGAAAAGAAACAACCCTTTATGCATCCGGTTTCCATTAAGGGTGGGTTAGATCAGGTAGATATTGGTTTTATTATCCGTGCATTTGATACCCCTACTTTATATGAACTGGAAAGGGAATTGGAATCGATCGCCCAAAAAGTAGTGGCTGATTACGATAAATGTACATGCACTTTTAAGATCACGGAACAATACCGGAATTTTAAGGAAGTACTGGATGCAAACCCTCAGGTGGTAGCAAATGCATTTGAGGCCGTGAAAAGATCAGGGGTAGAACCGGTGCTCTCCAGTATACGAGGTGGAACGGATGGATCACGTTTAAGTTTTATGGGCCTCCCCTGTCCTAATATTTTTGCAGGAGAACATGCTTTTCATAGCAAGTTGGAATGGGTAAGTGAATCTGATATGCAGAAAGCTGTACAGACCATCGTGCATCTATGCAATATCTGGGAAGAGAAATCCTGATCATTGGGACATGAAAACTCGCCTTTATATCCTGATTTTCATTCTTAGTATTACAAATGCACTTTCATCGGCACAAGGATTGTTGATCCCCTATCGCAAAGGGAAATTATGGGGTTATGCGGATACCAATGGAAAAATCATAGTCGCACCCCGATTTGATGAAGTGGATAATTTTTTTACCCAACGACATGCCCTGGTAAAAGAAAATGGGAAATGGGGCGTGGTGGATCAAACCGGAAAACTAATCCTTGAAACCAAATATGCATGGATGCAAAATATGGGAGAAGGAAAATTTTTATGCCATGACGAACGATACAATGGGCTCTTAATGGACAGTACCGGACATATTATTAACAAGGATACATTTAATTATGCATGGTCATTTAAAGCCGGAAATGCCGTTGTTGAATCAAACAATGGACATCAGCAGGGGGTAGTAGATGAGAATGGCAAATATGTGCTGCCTTGTAAATTTGAGCAAATACAAATTTGCGACAACGGGATCATCAAAACCAGGACCTTTGATCAAGCCAACAAACCTGGTTATTTTAGATTTTATAAACCTGATGGAGAACCGTTGGTAAAAGAAAGTTTTGTAGAAGCCATATGTTTTAAATATGGGTTTGCAAATGTTCGAATCAAAGGTAACCGGGTCGTTAAAACATTTTATCTGCATAGTGATAGATACGGACACGATTCCCTGGCTGAGGGTCCTAAAGTATGGAACACTGCCCAATACAACATTCTCACCGAAAGGGGTGAATATATTTCCAAAGAGAACCTGGAAATAAAAGCTCCACATTTAAATTACGGAATGCATGTAGTACGCAATGATAAAAAGTACGGACTCATGAATCCTTCAGGGGACCTTGTTTTACCATTGACCTACGATCTGATCAACGGAAACTATGGCGATAGCTGTTTTACGCTGGTAGTTGGCAGTTCCCACGATTATTATTACAACCACACCGCCCTTGTAGGAACTTATATTCAATCTACACATACACTGGTAAAGCCCCAATTCAACGATATCGAAGAGTTTTCGTATGGATTGGCCGTGGTAATGCTCAACAATAAGTATAATTATATCAATAAGTATGGAGAATTGATCCTGCCTGAATATAGAGACTATCGACTGCATGAAATGTACAGCAGGGGAAGCATTATTGAAATAGATTCACAGGAGTATTGGATAAATAGAAATGGTGATATTATTTTGAAGGATATTGCTAAAAAATACGATGACATCATGCCGTTCTCAGAAAATGGCCAGGCACAAGTACATAGAAATGGAAAGTACTTTCTGGTCGACACCATGGGAAACGAAATAGAAATAAGAAAAGAAAAAAAATGGGAATCTTTTGATCAGGTAAACAATATTTACCCTTTATGCGGTATGTGTTGGTACTCCAAAAATGGTCAACGGGGAGTATGTGATACCAGCGGAAGCATTCAATTTCAATTACAGTTAAAAGATATCCGTTACATGGGAGGAAAACTATTCATCTATAATCGACCGGAGGACTTTCAGCAACCTGGTATTTGGGGGGTGGTAGATACGGAGGGAAACATCCTTTTAGAACCTGTTTATATAAGTTATCCGGTTGAATACCCTGGTTATTTATATTTGCTGAATATTGGCTATATAAGTTTGGACGGAAAAAAATTCTGGGAATAATATGGAAGAAGATAAATACATTACGGAAAACCGAAAGTTGTGGAATGCCAGGGTGCCCATACATGTGGATTCTGATTTCTATGCAATGAAAGAATTCATGGCAGGTAAATCATCCTTAAAGCCCATTGAATTGGAACTATTAGGGGATGTAAAGGGTAAGAGTATATTGCATTTACAGTGTCATTTCGGCCAAGATAGTTTGTCCCTGGCCAGAATGGGGGCTCAGGTGACTGGCATGGATCTATCGGATGAAGCCATTGGCAAGGCAAAGGAATTAAACAAACAATTGAATACTGATGCTGAGTTTATCTGTTGTGATGTATACAGCTTGAAAGAGCACCTCGATAAAAAATTTGATATTGTATTTACCAGTTATGGAACCATTGGCTGGTTGCCTGACCTGGATAAATGGGCTGATATTATTTCACATTTTCTACAACCTGGTGGCGCATTTGTATTTGCAGAGTTCCACCCGGTGGTATGGATGTATGATGACCATTTTAAAGAAGTGGCTTATTCTTATTTCAATATTGAACCCATCATCACAGAGTCGAAGGGCACTTATACGGATAGAGATGCGACGATCTCCAATAAGGAATATGGGTGGAACCATTCTCTGGATGAAGTGATCACCGCGTTATTGAACCAAGGATTTAGATTGACGGATTTTAAAGAGTATGATTACTCTCCCTACAATTGTTTTCAGCACACCGTAAAAGAAGGAGAGGATCGTTATTATATCGAACATCTCGGTAAAAGGATACCCATGGTATATGCATTGAAAGCAGTTCTATAAGTTAAAAACTGTTTATACCATTATTTCAAGCAATAATTAACCTTGGCTCGGAGTTTCTACTTCCAAAGCAGAAAAAATGCTTTTAATAACCCAAGTGTAAATTAAATTTCAAAAAATGAAAAGAATCCAGGTAGTGTTACTTGCCATCATGGTAGGTATGTTAAGCAGTTGTGCAACCGTTTACAAAAACGCAACTTTCGAACAGGAAGTTAGCGAACTCAAAACAATGGCGATCATCCCATTCAATGTTCACATTAAACCGGCAAAATCAGCAAAGAATCGACGGGTGGAGCAGGACATAAAAACTCAAAACGACGAGGGGTTTAGGTTACAAAATGAAATCTATATCCAGTTCCTTCGAAAAAATGAGTTATTAAACACTAGTATTCAGGACATATCACTCACCAATTCGAAATTAACCGAAGCCGGTTATGATTTGAATAACTTAAAATCCCTTTCAAAAAACAAATTGGCCGAAGTGTTGGGAGTAGATATGGTATTAAGCGGTGAAGTATTTGAGAAGAAACCTGTAAGCACAGGCGGGGCTATTGCTATTGGTGCGGCAACTGCTTTGCTTACACCTGTTGGATTATTCTTACCCTTTATCATCCCCACCAACGAAGTGATCATGGACATTAACCTGCATAAGAAAAATGAAAGTATTTTGATGTGGAAATATCATCATACGATTTCCGGAGGACTCGGGTCCTCTCCTGAAAAGATTGGAGATTTGCTGGTAAAAGAAGTGATTACAAAGATTCCGGTGATTAAGAAGAAGGTGAGATCGAAGAAGAAATAGGGGATTTTTAATCGCTGTAGTGCCGTATAGATGGATTCTGTGAAATTGATCATCACAGGATCCATTGGCACTTTTTGAGCATGGTCATTTAGCTCAATCTCAAATTAAATCAGCTTACTGTTCAATCTCCTCTTTTGCTACCAAGCTTTTTAATTTTTCAATATCTGCTTTCATTTTTTCTAATTCAGAAGTTTGAAGATTAAGATTGGATTTCAAATCATCAATTATTACTTGTTGCTCCTGAACTGCATTGATCAATGGCATCACTAGTTCTGAATACCGGATCCCCCACGATCCTGTACCGTCGTCATTTGGTTTAGCTACAATGGACGAGTTAATTCCAAGCTGTTGTAAAATTGCATCTACATCCTGAGCTAGCAAACCGGTATAACGGATCGAGTTTTCTTTACCGAATGATTCCAAATGGGAATTGTAATAATAAGTTACAGGCTGAAGTTTAGTAACCAGGTTTAATCCCGGTACATCAGAGCGAATCTCTGATTTTTCATTTTTGTCCGAAGTGATTGTCCAGTTGACCTGAATATCAGCAGCTGTAATAGCTGCATTCCCCAACCTGATTTTATTTGATGCATTTACTATCGCTGTATTTCCTATCGCAATTGAATTGGTGAGTGAAGTTCCGGATAAATCGGCATCGTAACCAATCACAACGTTCCCGGTTCCGGTTGCGTTATTATCTCCCGACTGGTAACCCATAAACACATTGTTTCCTCCTGTAGCGGAACCAATGGTATAAAACCCTGCACGCCAGCCCACATAAGTATTGTTTGCAGCGGTAGTATAGTTTTGTCCAGCCTGGCAACCTAAATAAGTGTTTTGTGAACCGGTGTTCGCATTGATCCCAGCATTGTTACCTACAAATGTATTACCTCCGGCGGTTGTATTAGCAAAACCGGTCATATATCCAACAAAAGTGTTCGCAGATGCCGTCGCCCCATTCAATGCATTTCCAGACCACATACCAATGCACACGTTATAAGTACCAGAAGTATTTCCCTGTCCTGCCAGGTCGCCAACAAATACATTTCCACCGGCGGTATTGTTCTGTCCTGCTTGTCTTCCAATTGCAACGTTGAAGTTACCGGTAGTATTTACATTTCCTGCGAGATGACCAATTGCCACATTGCCCCCACCTGTTGTATTGCCATTGAGTGCAAGGTTTCCGATCGCAACATTGTTTCCACCTGTTGTATTGTTCCGAAGCGCTGAATAACCCACAGCGGTATTGTTATTACTCGTAGTATTAACCATCATGGACTGGTATCCTATGGCAACATTATTCGTGCCCCCTGCGATACTATTTCCGGATTGGTATCCAAGAAAAGTATTTCCTGTAGGAGCATTTTCAATTCTTCCTGCTTTCTGGTTGTTTACCCTGAAGTTTAATGGAATATTGTCTGTAGTTCCAAGAAAATGAGTACCATCAACAGTACCGGCATTCCCAGTTAACAACCAATCGGAGCCGCCGCCACCGGATGAACCAGCAGGGCGCCAGATTCCGTTGGTATAAATAAATGTTCGGGCTTCGTTGGAAGGAATGGTTACACCTACAAAGGTGGCAGGATTATCATCCTCATTTGAAATATATAATTCTTGTCCTTCATCAGCAACTGCTGTGTAGGTCACTGCATTTGCTTGTACTCCTGCTAGAAAAGTGATCCTGGCAGTAGAATACTGAACATTAATATTCGGAGCTGCAGCTGCTGCAAAAGCACCAGGCCATAGAATACTTGCATTGTCGGTACGAATGCTACCTGCAACATGCAGCTTTTCTAAAGGTACCGCAATGCCAATTCCTACGTTTTGACCTGTTAAAGAAACAGTAACCATCATTGTTGATGCTACCATTAAAACGACAAGTAAATTTTTCATTATTTAGGGTGTTTAAAATGAATATTTAGAAAATCTTGAATTAATGTCTAATAAGTTTATGTGAAAATGTTTTATCATTGATTACTACTTGCAAATAATATATCCCGCTAGCCAACTCGGAAAGATCTACCATATAATTAGATACCAATACCTGTTCCGAACGAATCACCTGACCAAGTTCATTCAACAATTGAAGAGAATAATTTGCCTCACCGTTTTGGAGCATGAGGTTAACCACATTTGTACTTGGATTAGGAAATACAGAAATAGTTATTCCTCCATTCGGATCAGTTACGATTGCACTGGCTATGTTCGAATAGGTATAGATATCATTGAAATCTATTTGTTTAAGCCGGTAATAATATAGCTGGTTAACCACCACATGTTCATCCAACCAGGAATAATTGATCTGAGCATTGCTATTTCCGTTACCATCCATCCAACCAATGGATTCATATTGAATGGCGTCGATACTTCTTTCTATTTCAAAGCCATCATTATTCATTTCACTATAGGTTGGCCAGGAAAGTAAAATATTCTTCCCTTGTGGATGAGCCGAAAGAAACATTCCAACCGTAGGTAAAGGAGGATTGCACCAATAATCTATTTCATCAAACAATACAAATGCATTCGAGACCCAGGGTGTTGGATAGGTTCCCGGGTATCCTGTTTTTTGTGTCCAGCTCAGCATGGGTGAAATGTTGGTTGTAAAAGGGGCCGGTGACAAGCTCCTCCAGGAAGACAAGTTCCATTCGGCAATTGAAATTTGAGCTAACGGACATAATCCTTCCACAGTATAATCGTAATATATTCTGAGATTTTCGGGAGAACCGGCAGCAACCCCTCTTTCAATAAAATGATAGTAGCTGGCGTTAACGGCTGTAACACCTGGACCCAGTAATCCAGTAGAAAAGGTTGGTAAATTAACCAACTGAGCAGCATAAACATTATTTCCCACAGAAGTAGGGGTTATTTCTATAGGTCGAAACCGTGTTCCATTGCCCAAAGGGTAAAAATAAGTAGCTCCGGGAAAAAGGTTGCTGGTAGACCTGGCCAATCTTCCTGCTGAGCCAGGTGTTGATGATACATAACCCAATGTCATCGAGTTGGTATAATTAGGTATAACGGGCCCTGTTCTGGTAATAGCGGTAGGATTTGGATTGGCTACCAAAAACGTAAAGGTTTGGGTATTCAAAAAATCGTTGGTAAGATTCAGAACCCCATCACAAAGCGAATTCCGAAGCATTCGAACTTCCTGGGTCGCACCACCCGATTTATTAATGGTTAAGTTATTGAAGTAGGTATCCAGGGTCCCGCCTATCGTTTGAACTGCTCCAGTCCCAAGAAAAGTTACCGTACCCGGATCAAAAGATTGGAATACGTTAGAAGTTGCTGTATTTGTCCAGTTTCCCGTTAACTGAATATCTCCTGAATTGTAAATTCTTCCGACATTACCCGCTTGGTCATCATTGATAACGGTCCCCTGCACATAAATGAGCCCACCTGCTTGAACATAGACGTTAGCCCCATCATTGTAAAATTCATTTTGAGCATGAGAACTGAGCCAATGGCAGTTGAAGGTGCCAATAAAGAAAATTCCTACAATATGAATATGCCTCATGATTTGCTCCTATTCTGATTTTTAAAGATATATATAATGATGAAATATCTTATATCGCTTTCTCCAAATACGCGGAAACTACATCATAACTAAATGATAATAAACATATTAGTTTAATATTAATTAACTGACAATCTTGGTTAATTAATAAATGCTTTTTACATTTTCAGGAAAAGGATCATAATCCTTGTTTGCCTTATTTCTTAATCGACGATATTGAAATTGGTAAAATGTATCAGCAATTAAAAAAGTGTTTAGATCGACCAAAGGAAGTAAGTTTTGATCAATTAGAAAATATCTTTAAAAAAATGCAGGATACTTACACTTCAATGGAAAAATTTTTATTAGAGAAAAAGTACAATTGGATTTGGTGGAGCCTTTTAATTTTGTGAGTAAATACCTGCCTACCGGCAAGGCTTTGGCCGCAGGACAAAGTAACATAACAAAAAAAGGGGCACACTCGCAAAACGTAGTGTACCCTCTCTGGCGGTCGGGACGGGGCTCGAACCCGTCCCGGCTCAGCCGGGATGACAGGCATGTATTCAGCCATTTTTTTTGTTTTGGATCAGCCAAAGAAAGTATTCCTTCTTACATTTTTTCAATGCTTTTTCGCGGATCAATGCTTCTCTTTTGGTAGGATATTCTTCTGTATACACCAACTCCCAAGGTCCTTTCCCTGCGGTATATCTGCTTAAATCTAAGTTATGATCCTTAACTCTTTTAATAGGATCTTCAGAATATCCTTTATAATAGATATCATGAGAAGCAGAATATATGATGTATACAAAATGACCCATGATGGAATTGACATAAAACATCAAAAGCTCCTTAAAAGGAGCTTTTGGAAAATTGGCGGTCGGGACGGGGCTCGAACCCGCGACCCCATGCGTGACAGGCATGTATTCTAACCAACTGAACTACCCGACCAAAAAACGAGATGCAAAAGTACATGAAAAAATCAGATTTTCAAAAAAATCATTTTTTGGGGTCGTTGGCTATCTTATAAATAGCTTGAATCCCTTTGTTTTCAGTAGGTACAAGGTAATCCTCTAAAAACCAGGGTGGTTTTCGGTATGATGGCCCATGCATCATTAGCCTGTCTCTACATATCTGAAAGAGGTGTCCGGACCAGACCATGGATTACACAACTCTTTGCAGAAATTGTATAACAATCCTCCACTAAAAGCTATGCAACTTTGTATCAGACCTATTCATGATGAATAAGTGAGTTAACAGCTAAAAAAATGAAAATACTTAAAGCAATTATTCCAATACTATTGAGCCTGGTAATTATTCTTAACCTAACCTCCTGCTTTTTGGTAGTTAGACAAGATAACGGAAAGCATAAAGGATGGTATAAAAACCCACACAATCCACATAACCCGAGTAAGGTCACCATCATAAAACCAGGAAACGGACATGGTAAGCACCATAAATAATTACGAATGGTATCTTAAAAAAAGAAAGCAGTAAATTTTGGATTTACTGCTTTCTTTTTTTAAGAAGTTTATTACATCTCTACTTTTAAATTTTTAGCAGGCACCTTCAGGATTATCTTTTTCATACTTTCAAAAAAGAACTCCCATATCAGATTGGCAAATGGTTGCCTTCTTTTTCTTTCTACATAAATATGATCAGCGATCACTTCTTTTTTACCCATTTTGTTATGTGACCTAACGGCAACCAGGTTGGCAAAGAAGGATATAAATCCTTGTTTTTTTGTTTTATGTGTTTTTGCATCTACCCCTAATATTTCAATCTTCAGGTCATGATATAAAATCCTTGCAACACCGGTTATCCCTTTATGATTACCTCTAAATTTAACGTGGCCTTCATCAATGGTAAGGCTTTTAAGTTCTATGTTTGCGAAAGGGATAAAAATGGTATTTAACTCATTTGCCTTCATGGACCCCAGGTCTGCAGAGGCGGTATAAGCACCTTCAGGGGACGCCAGATCAAAATCAAATTTAACCTTCAATCTTCCATGTGTAAGAAAAAAACCATGAAGATCCATTTTGCAATGGCTATTTTTCTCAATATCCTCCTTCTTATTGGTAATGTTAGAAATACTGCCTGTTACATGACTGAAATAAGCATCTCCGGTTTTTAATGATAGTTTTTGTCTTTCTATATAGTGTATTTCGGCATCCTCCAACAACATCAATGGCACCCTTACTATAAAAGGTGCAGCTAACAATGCTTCGTTGGGGTATTTACCTAGTTGGGAGGTAGTATCGTAATGAGCAGTGCGATCCCTATGTATATTAAGAATAGGTTTTTTTAGAATAATGGTGTCAAAACATAGTTCATTTTCAGTGAAAATTTTTTCTATCTGAAAATTGATAGCTGTCAAATCAGGTATACTTGCTTCAAAAATATCCACCTGCATTCCATGCTTCCTGGTAAACGCTATTGGCGTGATGGTAGGTTGAAGGTCCAAATTTTTCGATATGACCTTCTTTAAAAAAGAAGAATAGCTCAAACTATCGATCTTAAGATGATATAAAGAATCAGGGGTGAAGTAATTGAGTCCAACCAGCCTGATGGCTATATCCTCTGTAAATAAGATCCTCGATGAATTTGCGGCCCCAATGCTATCAATACGTATATGCTGAAGTTTTACTGAGCAATCCTGGTAAGCCAACGAAACGTCCTTTTTATCCTCCGAATGACGATAGGAAAATTTAATTTTGTTTAATAAAATCTCGTTCACATAAATCCCATTGATCACGGGTTTCATCATCCTCCAAAGTGATTCTTCGGATGGAGCAGCTTTTTTCTTTTCTTTAAATTGCCTGCACATAGCAATGGCCGCACTATCCACTTCAATGGCATCGATCCTTATTTTTTTTGAAAAGATCAAGGGAAATACCTGAAGGCCCTTGATAGACCCTTTGAGCATTTTCAACTCAAAGGTAATGTTCGGAAGGCGACCAGACAATTTTTGCTCCCGGTATTTTACACTATCCACTGAAATATTCACACCCTCAACAGAAACCTTACCCAACCATAGGTTAACAGAGATCTTATCAATGGAACATGAATATAAGCTATCCGATCCATTTACCACCATATGATGGATCTTGTTACGAATGAGATTCGGTACATACCGGTTTAAACAAAATATTCCTGTAACCAATAAAACAACAAGTCCCAAACCCGTCCATGCTCCAACCCGGATAAATTTTCTTAGTTTTGATTTTCCCATGTTGGATTATTTTTTAAACCTTATTTTTTTGATAAAAGAGAACTTGGAAGTAGTAGGAACAATATTACCCAACAGGAATCCCCATGGTTTTAGAGGTTCAATATGATCGAAAATTACCTTGATAATCCCAATTAATGGAATGGAAAGGAACATACCGGGAACTCCCCAAATAGCTCCTCCAACCAAAACGGCTATAATGGACACCAACGCATTTATTTTTACCCTGGAAGCCACTATCTTAGGGGAGATATAATGATTATCGATGAACTGAGTGAATATATAAATGATCAAAACCAACCCAGGATATACTAAGGAGTCTTTGGTTACAAATGCAATGATCATGGGTAGCCCGATTGCAATCACTCCCCCAATATATGGAATGATATTGAGAATAGCTCCGGTAATTCCGAGTATGATGGCATAATCAATTCCAAGTATTAAGAGTCCCGTAGAATTCAAGACCGCCATAATGACCATTTCGAAGAAAAGCCCCACTAAATAAGTTTGAATAATTTTTTTAGTTTTTGTCAATACTTCCGTAACTGCTATATGATGCTCTAACTTGAAAAGTTTACTGATAAACTCCAGCAGTAATGGTTTATAGTAGAGTATCATGAATAAGTAAACAGGCAGTAATAACCCAATTACGATCATTTTACCAGCTTCTGCAAGGGTCGCTCCGATTGCAAAATTACTAATGGCTTTGCTTTGAGTTTCAGCAATCCAAGTATTTATTTTTGCTTCCTTGACTTTAAAAGTTTTGGAAACCCAATGAACCAGCTCAGCACTTTTCACATCTATTTTTTGTTGTAATTGCGGATACGAGTCACTAAACATTGTAATTTGCGCAGAAACAGTATAAAAAATTCCAATCACTATAACCAATGACAAGGTTACTGCAATTGAAATAGAAAGAATTTTATTTATCTTCTTACGAATAAGGAAATTCACCAAGGGATTTAGTAAAATAGCAAGAATGGTTGCGTACAGAAGAGGCACTATAATATGCTGGCCAATCTTCATGGTAAATACAAATGCAAAAATACAGATAGAAACAAGTGCTACCTTAGCATAAAAGGGTATTTTATAGGAGGCGTTCATATTATTCTTTGGAAATCATATATTCGTATAATAATTTTTTGAAAATTTTCTTTTCAATAATACTTGTTGTTACAGAACTATTGTCAACAGCCTTCTTAATGGTCTTTATTAAAAGTATTTCTGATAACTCAGCTTCCGTCACGGCCTTTTTCGGAGTAAATAGCTTTTTAGTAACAAATCCGGTAATGTATCCAAAAACCGTCTTGATCATTTCTGTCTTTAGGTCAGGTGATCGTTTAATGTCCTTCATCAGGCTTACAAGAAGATTAGCCGGTCCGAGGCTGGTACAAGTTGACTGAAAATCTTCTTTAACACGTCTTTCTGCGTGCTCTTTTTCAGCTTCCTTCATCAGAATAAATTTCTTTAGCTGACTTGAGGTTTTCGGCTTTTCCATGGTAATTCAATATTTAATGCATATCTAATAATGGAATTTTTGATCGGTGCTTTCGCCAGGAGGTTTCCAAATAAATACAGCGCAAGACCTATCAGTCCATAAAATCCTCCAAGGATAAAAAACCCAAAGGAGGTTTTTCCCAATGCTTCGCCTATCCAAAGGGCGGTAGCAATATTCAACATAATAAAAAATAAGACCACAAAAGGAATAATAATAATCCGTGAAAACAGTTTGGCAACTCCATCAGCCGCCTTATCAATGGCTTTCAGCTTATATAGTTCTACGCTTGTACGAACATAATGTTCAGTACTGTCTACAAGCGATTTGATCTTCAATACTTGATCTTCCATAATATTAATTATTAGAGTATATTGGTGAAAATGTAGCTATGGCTATTTTTTGTGGCCATCCAAAATCAAATGACCTGCTTTCTCCCTGGCATTTTGCACTTCTTTCTTCACTTCGTCCAGCAGTGTTTTGAACCTTTCTTCCAGTTCGTCCTTTAAATCATCCGTTTTACCAACGATTTTTTTCCGGGTTTTGCTTCCTTTATTAGGGGCCAGAAGAATTCCTAATGCACCACCTACCGCAACACCTACCAATAAGGCACCTACCATTTTAATTGTTTGATTTGAATTTTCCATTGTTCTATTTTTTTTAATTGTTTGTGTAACCCTAGGATATTTTTCTACCCTGGATAATTCTTAATATAACTGCAATAACTGCAATGATTAATAAGATGTGGATGATCCCTCCTGCATTATAACCTAAAAAGCCGACAGCCCAGGCGATAACAAGAATAATGGCTACTATATAAAGTATATTGCTCATGGTTTTATTTTTTTATTGAATTAGAATATGCGTTATTTCTTTTTTGTTATATCCGAATCGGTATCTATTCCGGTTTTATCCGGGTTAACCTCCTTTTCGGGTTTATCAAATTTGCCAGGTTCTTTTCTCTTATGTGTTTTATCCGAATCAGTATCTGTACCCGATTTATCCGCACCTGTATCCGGAACAATTGGTTGACCTGTTACAGTTGCATTCTTTACATATACCTTTTTTCTTTTCATCTACTTATTTTTTATATATTATAACATTACCCGACTTATATTATATGGATAATTAAAGTAATCCATTTATAGTTCAGAGATAAGCTTCTGAACCTCTTCCTTAGTTTTACCAAGTTTGATTTGCAATCTTGCTAACATCTCATCTAACTTCCCTTCTATCAATAAAACATCCTTATCAGTTAATAGTGCAAATTTTTGTTTAAGCTTGGCTTTTTGAAGATTCCAATTACGGGTTATTTCAGTGCTCTCTTTCATTGATGTTGATTTATTTGTATTAAAAGTTGTTTTAACAAAGATGGTGTTTAAGCCGATAGTGCCTATTACATAATCTATATAATAAATTGCACGATTCTTATGTCCTCCTAATTCAACGAGCAATAAATGACTGGTCTAAATATAAACAGCCAAGCACGTACATACTTGGCTGTTGACATCTTCATGACTCTTTAGGTGGATGTAACCTAAATGAGACCTACGAGACCTAAAATAAGTATGATAAACCCTGCAAGTATACACAGTGCACCAAAGGTCCAGAATAACCACCAAAATCCGCCATATATAAACACTGAAAGGAAAATACCGATCAGCAATAATATAAAGCCAACCACAAATAAAATCACCATGATTCGAACCCAACCACTCAAGGCGTTTTTTTCAACCTGCTGTGCTTTGAAGATTTTATGTGGAGTTTTTATAAGATCAGAAAATAGATTTAAAGGCGTTTTGCTTTTAGTATAGTTAGCACTTGCTTCAGATGGCAATTTTTGGTCATTCATATTTTCAACATACGAGATATCGGTGTTCACCCGATTTTTGGTAGAATCTACAGCTAGCGTATGTTCCGCTTTTTTATCTTCCATTCCTTCGGCCCATGGTATGGCGGCGAGTTCTGCTGGTTCTTCTATTTCGTTATTTGGGTATGTTGAGTTCTGCTTGTCTACCCTTACCCGAGGATTGTTATAATGCCAAGTAGAGCACGAGGAAAGGATGAAAGTTAAACTTATCAAGCCTATTACTGCTTTTGTGATTGTAAAATTCCGTATCATAATTGTATTTTTAGATTTGATCAAAGATGGTCACTCCCGAAGGAGTTGTTGTTACATAGTACATATAACAAGTTGCATGATTCCCACTTTTAACCTCTGAATAGCCTGGGTTTCAATACGAAAAAGGTCAAAGCACTATTGCCCTGACCTTTTGTAAGCTTATATATTTACTGCTGAGAAATCAGCGTGCCTGTTTGTACTATTTTATTTTGATGGATCACTTTATAGAAATATATTCCGGAACTAAGATTATTAGTAGGAATAATGGTTGTTTGTTGGAGGATGATAGCATTCAGGATCTCCTGTCCAAAAACATTGTATATCCTTAATTCGGCTTCAGTTAATTGTGAAGGGTCGTTGATTTGTACCGTAGTGTATTCAGTAAATGGATTAGGATAAATACTAACTACATTGGTAGTTCCTTCAATATCGGTGACACTTAAATTTGAGCAATTAAGAGGTATATTCGTAGCATCGACAGTAACTGCCGAAGTGGATAGTGCCCCAACCGTTGTTAAGGCCCTGCCATCGATGGTAACACCGGTATTTAAATTGATTGCTCCGTTATTGCAAATAATCGTTCCTTTGAATTCAGAATAATCGTTTATATCCAACGCTCCATCAATTTTCCAATAAACATTTCTTGACTTAGCTCCATTGATCAATAATACTTTTGAATAAGTACTGGTGGAAACAGCCCCATTTATTTGAATAACAAAAACGGCATTTGAATCATTCAGCGCATTTAAATAAAGTGTATCGGTAAATGTAACTGCACCATTCATAATATAAGTATGTGGTGTAAGTACCAGGTTACCCCCAAACTGAGCCGGGTATAATAACTCAATATCGGCTGGAAGCAGATTGAGGTAATTATAGACAACTAATAAATCAGTTGCGCAAGCCGAGGTAGACCCATCGGGTATAGGATGGATGGTTCCTGTTATATTTAAAGCATTATAACCGGTAGTTAAACCACTATTTGATCCAACATCTCCCGTAGCATAGGTAACACCTACATTCGTTGTTGGCCCGGTTGAAGAGAATAAAGCATAGCATGCTACCGAATTAAGAACTGGAGCAATCGGTCCTGTAAGAGCGGGACTTCCACATCCAATGGGCGTGTAAGCAAATACTCCATCAACAGTAACAGCTCCGGCTGTAGAAAGCACTCTTCCTTCAAGGGTGTCACCTGCGTTCATATTAATAGCTGCATTATTCGCTATAACTGTTCCTTTCATTGAAGTACCTGAGGCCATACTCACCAAACCTTCCACTTTCCAATAAACATTACAGGCCAATGCTCCATTTATCAATTTTACTTTTGAGTTGGCATTCGTAGAAAGAGGTCCCTGGATTAGAATGATGAATACTGCACCCGGGATACCTTGTGCATCCAATATTAGATCTAAATTCAAGGTGGCGGCAGCTGAAATGGAATAAACACCCGCTACGAGTGTTTGACCGTTTCCCAGCAAAGGCGCCGGAAAAAAAGTTGGTACTGTTGCATTTAATTGATTGTAGGCAATGAGCAGATCTGCTGTACACTGAGCACTCACTCCATCTGCCTCATGCATACCTCCATTCACGTTTCCAAAAAAAGTACATGAGCCGTTGTTAGTACCAACATTACCAGTTATCTGTGAAATACCAGAGTTACTTACTGCTCCATCGGTACTAAACAAAACAAAATTAGCGGTTGTTCCTAAATTAGGGGCCTGTCCGAAATGTATATTCGGGATAGATAATAGGGCAATGGTTATAACAAAGGGTAATTTTCTTTTCATACGATATATTTTAGTTTGTTGTGAATTAGTTTCACAGTTGTAAAGTTCGGTCCATTGCTAACCTTAAATCTTACATAACTTTAGAAATAAGTTACATAGTTCTGTTTTTCAGACTACAAAAAACATTTTTAAAAAGATCAATAATGAGATTAAGTGCCTGTAAATTTGGCATTTAAGAGCTCAAGTTTTAAATTTTCCTTATGAACTTCAGCGGTAAGTGCTGTATAACCTTTTGCCTTAATAGTCCCTTAGCTTCTATTGTCATAATTCCATGCTTCGTAAAGTACTATAACTTGAGGATCAAGTTTTACGACTTCCACAAAATGCTGGCTCCCTTTTTTTTCTAGAGTGTTTGTTTCCATCTTGTTTGTTTTTATGTTGCGAATTATTTTCACAATAGTGTAAAGTTCGAATAGTTAAGATAACTATGTGTTACATAACTTTAGAAATGAATTGTACCATTCATGTACACCAAAGAGGCAGTTAAGCAAAAACTGTTGGGTCTTGCCTTAAAAGTAATGGCCAATGATGGCATGTACCACTTCAAAAAGAATCAGAAAAATAATGATCCATTCCAACTTGTTGCTATCACGATGTTGAATCAGCTGAGCGAAGGTACGCAGGTTGTGGTCTATTATTTTTAATGTATACTCCACCTCTCGAAATCGTGTTTTTAGCTCAAAAGTTTTGGAGAGTCCAGTATTGATCTTAGATAAATACTCATTCTCCCAAACGGTATCAGGAGCATCCAGAAAATAAAGACTATCAATGATCCTATTTTGCGTATTCAACGTTTTTCCAATAAACTTCATGAGTTTTATTTTTGAAATTCCCAGCTTACCCCTTTGCTCAAGTTCACCAGTTATTCTATTAGTATCATGCAAAAGATCAAGGGATAATTGAGTAAAATAATCCAATACAACCGATTGACTTACGTTGAGCATCACTATTTTTATCACATCCGCATCGATCTTCGGAACTTGAATGGAGGTATAATAGAAATGAAGAGGACTGTTTGAATCCACCGAAATCAAAAAATCTTCCTTATATTCCCTATCAATTAAGGTGGGGCGGGTTACAAAATATCTTAAGAGGTCTATATACTCTTTGATTATAGCTTCATTACAATTGGCAAAAGAAATCTCACCATAATTTTGAATATAAATATAAGAATCCTCACCTTTTTTGATGAAAATATCGGTTAGACTACTAGAATAAATATCGTTTTTATATTCTGACTTGAAATTTTTTATATTAATTTTTTCTCCAAGTTGATAGGCCAATATTTTAACTTTCTGTTCTATTATGGGCTTCATGGCTAAACTATGTTTTTATTAACTATATAACCGGATATGCCTGAGCAATCCTGGTACCCATTTTATAATGCACCTTGGGTTGTGCAATAAAACTAATATTGCTGGAGGATTCAAAAAGCACAATGCAATCAGAGCCACCAAACTGGAAATAGGATAGCTCTTCCCCTTTTCGAAGAGTAACTCCCTCCTCCGCAGTAATAATTACCGAAGAAACCTGTGACATGCCTATTGGTAAAACAGCTACCAGGCCTATTACAGTATCCAATACAATCAATGCTCTTGACTGGGCAAACTGATATCCTGGAAGGTCGAGCGAATCATAATTTTTCTTAAGTCGTATTTGTTGGATGGTGGAATGTTCATCAATAGGCACCGCCTCTACTTCCTGATATACCTGACCATGAATAACACGAGCTTCCAACACTTTTCCACCTACCGGTGCATGTTGGCGATGATAATCCGTTGGACCTAGATAGGTGTGCATGAAGAGTCCATTTTCAAAACTGTCCTTGTATGGACTTCCTTCGAGTAATTCGCTTATTTTCCAATTTAAGTTTTTAACGGTTACATTAGAGTCTTTTCTGATTTCCCACTGACCACCGAAGGTAGAATCAGCAGGCGATACGATCACCGACGGATCTAATATAGCAGCTATCGGTCGGAACCCAGGTTTAAAATTTCTTGCAAAAAACTGGTTAAATGATTTCCATCCACCGTGGGGACGGATATATTCATTCATATTATAGTAGGGAGAGTTATAAAAAGTTCTCTCAGACTCCTCTGTCAATGATTCAGGTGTATCAAGAAATAATCCCATCGCGTTGGCATAGTTTACCAGCCATTCTGAAAAGGGTGTGATGGGAGGGGTTCGGTTATACGGAATTACTTTGTTTTGGAGTAATAAAAGAGGTTTCTGATCAGCAATAAAATAAAATGCACTTAAATGGTCATTTACGTTTTGCCCGGAGGAATTTTCTGTAGGGATCCAATAAAGAAAGTTGTTGATCCAATCCAGGTATTGATCCAGTTCTTTTACATCCTCTAAAAGAGGCACATGGTTACTGTTCGCTGCTTTGATAGCTGATTCAAAACTATCTTTCCAATTGTTTGCCTGGATCAATTTTACCAAATCATTCACGATGGGATGGTATTTCGCTTTAGTTACCATAATATAATTTTTTATTTTCTGATCATTTCATTCATTCTGCAGGTTGCTCGAATTTTATTCAGCATATTACATGTCTTTTCATACCATAAAATCATTTCTTATGGCTAATACATCAAGATTATCTTCTCTCCAATTTCTCCCACTTTGCTTTTATGTCAACCCGGTTTTGATCCATTTTATTTTCAAACACAACACTGTCCTTTTCTACGGGTATACTATTTTTAAATAAATTGATTTTTGATTTAGTAATGACTTTTGTTTGTATAGCGTTATTTTTATTCAAGCTCTTTGCTTTTTTGGACACATGAATGATCTCTTCACCCTTGTTATTATCATCTTTTGGCATTTCTTTATCTTCCTTTACACGTTCAAACGCATCATCCGATTTTTGTGGATGTGATTCACAAGAAACCAACATCATAACTAAAAAACAGCTACTGATAATTGTTGAAATAAAGTTTAATTTTGAAGTCATTTAGTTTTTTGCTTTATTTATTTTTTTGGGTAAGATCATTAGCCCATTCCTCCATAGTGAATATCTGCATATAGGATTTGGGCTCAACGGATAAGCTACCAGTATATGGATGATCAAGCAGAATAATCATGAAAAGAAGCATGCAAATGAAAGTGCTTAAAAATGCATTTAATGCCACATGCATGCGTGTATGTTCAATATCCAATAACATGGCACAAGCGATCGTAATGATAGCACCAAATATCATGGGCAGCCACATAGGAGGAGGAATTTCTGTCTCAACGGAATTAATACGAAGTTCTCTATAGGTGCTTAGTTCATGCAAATGGCCCAACATTTCTCCTACCAACCGGATCTGGAGCGGATCCTTGGGATTGAGATGTTCCATCTTATTAAATACCAGGTTAAATGATTCTTCTGTTTTCTGGCTTGGCTTCATAAGCTTCATATTGGGAAATTCCTCATTGATTACATTGTACACAAAATCAAGGTATACTGTCATGAGTTCTTTTGATTCAGCCGAGTCCGGGTAAAACTCAATGTCGCGGTATAGTGCAAGTGCCGAACTCCCTTCTTTGCTTACATTACTATGTGTTTCATTTAACTGATCCCATACTAAAAATACAACGAAGCTGAGCAACAAGGCATAAAAACTGGCAATAGCGAGGAAAAGGAAGCCTGTTACTTCATTATGTGACCGGAGAATTTTTAATCTAACGTATTTACGAAAAAGGAAAGTGGCTAACCCGGCAACAACTGAGCCAAAAGTAATGATCAAAACAAAAAACAACCATGAAGGTATTTGTAGCATGTAATATGTGATGGCCATTTGGTAAAAATATTTAAAGCATAATTAAAAACTGAAACAGACAAGGTTGAATTTATTGTACTTGGTTAATTAGAATGAAGGCTTTTGTTACCCATAGGGTCCAAACTCAAATGCAGACCTTCACTTCCCAAATTAATAAGTTGAAGAGCACATAAAATTTTTACTTCTTTACTTACCATCATACCTCCACTTTCGAAAGATGAGTTCCCATACAGTCCCCAATCGGCACGGTTTAACTTACCAGTAATTTTACAACTAACGTTTTCATTACCATTCAGATCATTCGAAATCCCACTGAATTTTACATTTAACTTTATTAATTTCGTATTCCCTTTTATTATTAACTCGCCCCATAACTCATGGTTACCTTCCTTGTCAGGTGGACCCATAGTGGTTGATTTGAATTTGATCTGCATATAGTTTTGGACATCAAAAAAATCAACACTCCTTAAATGCACATCGCGATTTAAATCTCCGGTTGTAACTGAGGCAGCTTCAATCCAAAAATCTATCTCCGCAGTTTGGAAGTCCTTGGATTTTGTATAGATACTTGCATCGAAGTTTTTAAATACACCTTTGAGGGTAGTAATGACCAGATGTCCCACTTTAAAGGTAATATCACTGTTAATTTTATCGATTGACCATTTTGTTTCGTTTTCCATAACCTTTGGTATTTATATGGTTGATAATTCAACATCCTTCAATGGTGTAGGCATGTGGTGCAATTTTCTACTTTACATTGTCTACTGCCAGGTCGTTAAGGGCTTTCTCCAGTTCCTCCATATCATGCTCAAATTCCTCCTTAAACGTTTTCCATTTATCTTTTCCTTCTCCTTTGTAATTGGCCAATTCATTTTTCAATTCATTGTTTTTCTTCTCAAGATCAGCTATCCTGTCTTCAAGATCGGCTTTAGCACTTCCCTTTGAATTTTTTATCTTTGATCTAAGTTCAAGGATCCTTTGCTCGTTCGCTGTAATGATGCCATTTGTTTCTTTCTTGTACTTTTCTATATCGGCTAAATATTCTTCAGTGGCTTCGTCTAAATCAATATTGGCTTGTTCAACCTTGTTTTCTGCATCCTCTACTTTTTGAGCAGGAGTCTTGCAGCCTGTTAAAATTGCTCCTGAAATGAGGACATATGCCGCCAGTATTAAAATTGATTTTTTCATTTTTTGATGTTTTAGTGTTAAACAATGGGTTTAAAACACAAAGGTGGACACTCCAACATGATTAAGTATTACACAATTCTTGCATATGTTGCATCATTATGAATGTTTTTGGGCAGCCTGCGGGCCTTCTGCAGTACAGTAACCAGTCCCTGGTTGGAGATCGTCATCTTCTGTCCCTAGTTTAACCATGTGAATTACATTTCCGGACCGTCATTGCAATAAAAAAGGCTGCTCAATGTGAGCAGCCTTTTAGGAATGATATGAAGAAATATTATTTACTAATAATCAATTTCATTTGAACCGAATTTCCATTGGCAGTCATTCTTAAAAAATAAATTCCCATGGTTAAACTCGTAAAGTCAAATGGTTCGATAACACTACCGGATACAGAACCTATGTATCTATTGTATACCACTCTTCCAGTCATATCCAATAGATCCACTACCAGGTTGTCTGTTTCCATGTTTTGGATACTTAGGTTGATTGGTCCGTTAGATGGATTTGGATACATCGCGATGATAACAATACTTCCATCTTCATTAATAATGACGTTGGTAAAGTTCACCTGAATGGTATCGCTGTTGGAGCAACCAAACTCATTGGTTACAAATACTATGTAAGTTCCATTTGTATTTACTGTAATGGTTTGGGTTGTATCAGAAGTACTCCATAAATAGCTTGCAAAACCACCACCGGCATTTAAGGTTGCACTTGGACCAGGTTGAACGATATCACCTGTACCCAAACTAACAACAGGAACCGGATTCACGGTTAAAGATACATAGGGTGAAGTAACATTGGGTGCACATACCCCGCTTATAACAACATTATAGTTATATGCCGTGTCGGAAAAGCTTGCCGGATTAATTGTAAGAACTGCCGAAGTTGCTCCGGAAATATTTCCTCCATTGATTAAGTTGGTTACTCCTTTTCTCCATTGATAAACAAGTCCAGTACCTGTAGAAGTTACTGAAAAGCTTGCTGAACTTCCGTCGCATACTGTTTGATCGGCTGGCGAGGCAGTAATGCTTGGTGCTGTATTCACTATCAATGCTACATTTAACGATGTAACATTTGGTGCACATACACCACCTATAACAACGTAATAGTTGGTTTCGGCATCCAGAATGTTTACAGGGTTAATAGTAAGGGTAGCTGAGGTGGCTCCAGAGATATTTCCACCGTTCACTAAATTTACAGCTCCCTTTTTCCACTGATAGGTAAGACCTGTTCCAGTTGCAGTTACGGAAAAGCTTGCTGAACCTCCAGCACATACTGTTTGACTAACTGGCTGGGTGGTAATGATAGTGGTTGAAGAAGCTGTTACTGATAAAGAAGCATTTATAGATGTATCATTTGGCGAACAAGATCCGGAAATAATAACATTATAGTTGGGTGCTGCGTCGGAAATACTCAATGGATTAATTGTTAAGACCGAAGAAGTTGCCCCGGAAATATTTCCCCCATTGATCAGATTGATCACCCCTTTTCTCCATTGGTAAGTGAGACCTCCTCCCGTTGCGGTTACCGAAAAACTTACTGAGCTTCCATTACATCCTGTTTGATTAGTAGGATCTGAAGTAATTATAGGAGCAGTATTTACCGTTAAAGAAACATTTGCAGAAGTATCGTTTGGGGCAGTTGCTCCACCCACAATCACATTATAGTTAGTTGCAGCATCTAAAGCATTCACCGGGTAAAAGGTAAGTGTAGGTGTATTGGTTCCGGAAATATTTCCTCCGTCGATTAAGTTAACCGTGCCTTTTCTCCATTGATAGGTTAAACCTGTACCTGTAGCAGTTACTGTAAAACTCACCGAATCTCCTACACAAGCGGTTTGATTCGCTGGTCCTGAAATAATATTAGGAGGATAGGTAGTGCCACAACCAATGGGCATAGTTACTGTAATTGCTGTAGTATTTAAAGCGCCGGTAGTTGTTAAAGCTCTACCTTCAAGTGTAACTCCGGTATTTAGATCCATTGCTCCATTATTGCAAATAATGGTTCCTTTAAAATCTGAATAATCATTTATGTCAAGAGCACCATCAACCACCCAATATACATTTTCTACCTGTGTTCCGTTGATCAATATAACTTTTGAATAGGTGCTGGTTGAAAATGCTCCGAATGTATGAATAACAAAAACGGCATTTGCATTGCCTTGGGCATTCAAATAAACAGTATCGGTAAACGTTACTGCCCCGTTCATAATATATTTATGAGGAGTTAACACCAGATTACCTCCAAATTGAGCTGGATATAATAATTCAATATCACTAGGTAATAAGTTCAAATAATTATAGGCATTTAATAAATCCGTTGATGCAGCTGCTGTGGAACCATCAGGGATGGGATGGATCATACCAGCAACAAACAATGGATTGAATCCTGTTGTTAAGCCACTGTTTGTTCCAACATCACCTGTAACATAGGTTGTCCCTGAATTTGTTACCGGGCCACTGGAAGAAAATAAAGCATAACATTCTACAGATACAAGGTTAGGTTCCAACGGTCCTGTAAGAACCGGGCTGCCACATCCTATAGGTGTATATGCCAAAATACCATCAACGGTAACTGCTCCTGCTGTAGACAACACTCTTCCTTCAAGGGTATCACCTGTATTCATACTAATGGCTGCATTGTTAGCGATTACGGTTCCTCTCATAGTGGTGCCGGAGGCCATACTTACCAAGCCTTCTACTTGCCAATATACATTGCAGGCCAACGCGTTGTTAATTAATTTTACTTTTGAATTTGCGTTGGTAGAAAGGGGGCCTAAAATCCTGATAATAAATACTGCATTCGGATTTCCCTGTGCATCTAAAGTAAGATCCAGGTTCATAGTAGTAGCTCCAGAAATTTCATAAACTCCGGGAATTAACGTCTGTCCATTTCCAAGTAATGGAGCAGGAAAGAAGGTTGGGATAGTTGCATTTAATTGATTATATGCAATCAATAAATCGGCAGCACATTGACCACTAACCAGGTCATTGTCATGCATTCCACCATCAACATTTCCAAATCCAGTGCTTGAACCGTTGTTGGTACCTACGTTACCCGTAAGGTGTGTAATACCTGTATTGCTCACTGCTCCAACTGTGGAGAAGAGAACAAAATCAGCAGCTGTCCCTAAATTGATCACCTGTCCGAAATTTACATTCGGAAAAGTGAATAGAGCAAGTGTTGATATAATAAAGAGTAATTTACTTTTCATATTTAAAGAGTTTAAATCGTGAATTAATTTTCACATAACAAAGTTGCGTACTGTTTGTTGAGTTGTTATTACAAAACTTTATTAAACAGTTACGTAATTCCCCTGTATATTTTTACGGAGTGATCAGATTAGACAATAATTCATCCCTGGCTGCTACAATGCAAGCAATCACATGATCCATTACCTCTGAAGTGATGTGAACATTTAAAGGAAATATTTTGATTGCATAGATAACCGCTTCAGGGTCTTTCATATCCCGGTTGTATTCTGCAGCCCGAAAGCCGGTACTATAACTGAGATAAGGGGTGCATTGATCATTTATTTTTTTCCCTGAACGATACCATTCGAACAATTTATCTCCAATCGCCTGTGTCATTTTATTGTGTTTGATTAAATCATCCCTAAAGGTCACATCCTTAAGTTCCCGGTCAAATTGAAATGCTGCATCAACATCCTTTGGATATATTCTAAGAAGTGTTACAAACCCATAATCGCCAGAGTTCACACAAACCATCTCCGAATTATTGGCCATTTGGTTTTGTAGATACACTTTATTTTCCAGTATACCGCCTAAAACAGATTGAAAGCCTTCGTGGCCAAAAAACTTGAGGGTGGCCCATCCAGCCAATGAACCTGTGGCTGCTCTGGATACTTCCAACGTATAGTTCAATGGATTATAAGGCGATCTTGGCTGAAGATAGACCGAAGGTCCACGGGAAAGCAAGGATTCGAATTCCTCCGCATCCCGATAAACAAAAGCACTGCTTACGTATGGAGAAAACCCTGTTTTATGAAAATCCACTCCAAAAGCATCCGCATAAAAAATACCCTTGATATCGTTGTAATTCTTTTCAAGATATGGTAGAACCGCATCCGAGAAACCCAAGGGGTTTAATTTGAAATCATAGTTCTTAAAAGCAATCCATGACCATCCAATGACGGAATCGCAATAGAGCAAAGCTTTACCGTAACCTTCAGGATTTGGATATTTATCCATCAATTTCCTTACCTCTTCAACCGGATCAAATGCGGAAGCATCTGTTGTTCCCATGGTGCATACGATAGATGCAACGGGAATTTTCTTTACCTGACAATCTTTCAATACTTCCTCAAGATGTTTGGTATCCATTGCATTTGTTTCCATATCCGTTTCTATGCGAATGATATTGTCCATGCCCAGGCCCATCCAATCGGTGCTATTAAGCATTGTATAATGGGCCTGTTGCGAACAGATAACTTTTGCATCTGTTCGTACCCCTTTATTTCTAGAGCCAGGAAGTACCCGGGTAAGTGCATATTTTAAATGATAGGTCCAACAACCCGAACCTCCGTAGGTATAAATGCATCCGGCTTCTTTTGGTTTCCATCCAGCGAGATTAGCTAATATTCCGGCGGATTCCAGTTCAGCCTGATGAACATTCCAGGCATATTCCCCTTCAAGAATATTTGGTGCAAATATTTCTGATAAAATGGCGGCCACTATTGCCGCTGTATTCCCCTGTGGATTCACATTATTCATGGTAAGTGGATGTCCCCAATTTGGCAACCCCTCGAACATTTTAATGACTTGTTGGATCACATCATTGGATGAACTCATTTTAGGATGTAAAGACGAATCTTTTACATTTTCAAAATCAATGGTAAGTGCCGAATTGGTTCCCAGGAATGCAGGACCACCAACTATCTCCGGTTTTAGTTTATCTAATTCTCGAATAGCTAAATAAATTCCTTCGGCCAAAGAATCATTCTCTGTTTTGAATGGCGAGGGAAATGAATGAAGCATTTCTGAACGGAATTTTGCCCATGCTGGAACTGTTTGCTTAGAGGTATCATTTTCTGTAATTTGTTCATCCATCTTATTGCTCATATAATATTCTTTGAAATTTTTGAACGATTCGGTTTCAAAGATGCGGAGCTATGACCTTGTGTACGTTACACAATCTTACGAATGAATTATGTAATTCTCACATGAGATAGGTATTATGTACTACCAGATGGGAACATATTGATCCAGATCTCAGTAAAACACCGCCGTAAAAACTATTTATAATTGAGCAGGAACTTTCTTTCCTTCAACAAATAGCCACTTCCTTCGGCAAGGATACTTACTATTAAATTTTCGATTACAATAGGTGTATATTCATCCACCTCCATTATATTTGTTTCTCCTATATTACTCCCGTCAATAAGGACCACCATTCCTGACCCGATACAATGCGCCCGGTTCCCTTCCGAAATGATAAGTGCTGTGTCTTCTTCCAATCCAATTCCTAAACAGGATGGGTTTAATGTCACGGCATGAGCTAACCGGGCAAATCGTCCTCTTTTTATAAAATGAGTATCCACTATGATTTCCTTTATTAACCCAAATCCCTTATTTATTTTAATTTCCCCTTTGTACAGCGCTGCTCTAATTAAACCACCGGTGATAATTATTTCCGGCATTACCATTGCTCCGGCACTTGTGCCGGCAACAATAAAATCTTTATCAGTATAATATTTAGTTTTTATGGCTGCTAACAATTCTGTTTCTGCCAGTCTTGATATAAGCTTAGTTTGCTCCCCTCCGGTAAAAAAGACAGCATGGGACTCGTTAATACGATTTATTGAAACAGGATTACGTGCATCATCCTCGTCTTCTACTTTTATATATCCTACATGTGTGAAACCAACACGTTTAAATGAGCTAATATATAGTTCCTCCATTTCCTGCCATTTGGAAGAGGCGGATGCTATAATTTCAATAACATGATGCTCCCTTGGAATGGTTGAAATAAGGGTGCCCAATATTTCAAAGTGTGATTGAGACCTGTCTTTTTTATGAATTGTTAGATTTTCTCCGTCGGCTTTACCTTTGCTCTCATGTCCGCCGATGATAATCAATTTTCCTTTGGGTACCATATAGTTGATCTATATATAAAAGGAGCATTGTTCTATCAACAACACTCCTTATATATTCGCAAATAATTATTGTGCAACGATGGTATTGCCTTGCATTACCACTGCTCCATTTATTGCCAGGGCTCTGCCATCAAGCGTTGCTCCTGTGTTTAAAGTAATGGATTGCATCGCAATTACCGTTCCCTTAAATTCTGAAGTAGTTCCAAATGTTGCAGAAGTACCCACTTGCCAATAGATATGGGAAGCTAACGCCCCACCGCTCAGGATAACCCTGCGGCCAGATGTTGTAGTGAGGGTAGATGCTATTTGAATAACGAATACTGCATTGGGATCTCCCATGGCATCAAAGGTAAGGTCACCCGATGATATGGCAAGAGACGATGTTGACATATAAAGTCCAGGAGTAAGTGTTAAACCACCTATGTTTCCTGATAATGTTACCCGATCAGTACAATTTCTGCTGGCGGTCTCATGATAAGCGGCCGTTAGGTCAAGTTTGGCCTGATCAGCAATGGCACCATTAATAAAAAATGTTCCGTTCAATGTACCAGGAGGAAAACCACCTACTGAAGAACCCGGACTTAAACCAAGGTCGCCTGTAATTACGGTTGCACCAGTACTTGTAACGGAGGAACCTGCAAAAACTCCGAAGCTGGAAGCACTCACAAGTGCCACAGTTGGCTGAACAGTTGTTTGAACCGGTATATCCGAAGGATTCTCACTTTTACAACCCGCAATCAATGCTATAGATGCAATGGCAAGCGTAAATACTAATGTTTTTGCTTTCATTTTTTATTTGTTTTAAAGTTCGCTTACTTGCGAACCCAATGCGAATTTATGTCACATAACAAAGGTGAGTAACTTTGAATAAGGAAATGTTACATAACTTTCGAAAGAAGTTACAGGATTATGGTAGTATAAAAAGATATTATGTAAAATTACATTCTATCCATATACCAGCTCAATTCTTTTTCCATTTTTTTGTATTTGAAAATAGCAGTGATATTTTTTTGCAAGCGAAGGAAAGCGGTTTCGCTTTTTACAACATAGTCGAAAGCCCGGTGGTGCATACAATTAATAGCCACATCAATTTTATCCTGAGAGGATAGCATGATAACGGAAATATCCGGGTGGGAGGTTTTTATTTTATCCAATGTTTCTATGCCATTCATAGCATTCTTATCAATGCCGTCCAAATGGTAATCCAATATGATCACATCCGGCGAATTGGAGAGATTTTGAACACAAAGTTCACCCGTGGAAAATATTTCAATATTAAAATCGGCATGTTGGAGAAATTCAA
>JANWKT010000026.1 GCA_025451235.1 Flavobacteriales bacterium
ATGGCAACTAGTGAATCCAAGGGACATTGATATGGCTGCAAATTCTTGTAATAGGGTAATTCGGAAAAATCAATTGATTCTTCACACTTACAGATCGCTTTAATTGTTTTTTGTCGTTGATGTCCCGACCAAAAGGTACAAGAACAAAATATAATTAATAAAACGCAAATAAGTATATATTTTCTATTTAGCATTTTCAATATTTTCTTCCAATAAATGAGCAAAGCTAACGAAGAATTATTTACCACGCTAGGCCACCCAAGGCCGCTACACTGCTAGGCCACCCAAGTCCGCTACGCTGTTACCGGCTTATAAATATCGGAACTTTAATTCAAACTACAACGATAGCAGGGCGTAAATTTCAAAATACGCCCAGGCGGGTTAGTAGCAGTGTACTTTAAATTGGCCTTATTGCAGGTAATGTGGAAAATATACAGTTAGGGCCTGTTGTTCTATTCTATTAACCCTCCATATGTCGTTTTGAATACATTCAAATCATAGAAAGTGGGCTCATACAATTCTGTTTTCTCATTCCATACCATTGTAAATGGAAGTGTTACACCAAAACTTGGTTCGGAGAAAGGTTTAACTCTAACATTTTGTCCGGCCTTAAACTTGTCAGTTGTATAACATAAACTAATTACTCTTATGGTATCCTGGTTTTCGGTCTTTAGAATTGTCATGGCGGCTGTCGCAAGAACTCCGCATTCCATTCTCGCCCTGTTGTATTCAATAATTGTACCGGATATAGTATCATCTAGGGTAAAATATTCCCATTTCTTTTTATAACTAAAGTCATGAATTATTGTCTTGGATTTGTCTGAGTCGTTCACTGTGACTTGTCCGACGCTACTTTTAGCAATCATTAAAATCGATACAATAAATAAAAGACGTTTCATTGCTTCAATCCCCTTATAATTTTAACATACTCTGATTTGTCAAACGTGAAGGGTCCAATTTTGTTGTATTTTTCATACAAAGGTTCCGCATAACCATTCTCATATCCGAAATCTGTCCAGATAACAATATTGTCAGAAATTTCAATTTTACCGGTAATTGCACCGCAACCAATGTCGCCACATTCAGGACATACGAAAAAACATGATCTTCCAGTTTCTAGCTCGGGTTTTCGAAGTCCAAGAAATTCGTCAACTCTTTTGTTTTCATATTCAATGTTCTCTGACCATCCAAATGCTCCAATTAAATCTGATTTAGGAATTCCGAATAATTTCCCTAATAACTGATTTGATATCAAAAAGTCGAAGTAAGCTCTTTCTGTTTTATAGAAACCATCCTTTAGCTTTTCACCTTTTCTAGATTCTTTGGATATTGATAATATGTCCATATACATTGGCCCTAACGAAGAATTATTTACCACGTTACCGGTTTATAAATATCGGAACTTAAATTTAATCTACAAAGATTAGCAGGCAGTAATTTTTTATAATACTGCCAAGCGGGTTAGTAGCAGTGTACTTTAAATATATCGGAAGGCAGGCAATGGGGCAAGAACTGGAGTTAGCCACTGTTATTTCAGAATCGCATCAATATTACCCTCGCCTAATTTAATGAGTCTTAAAATTTGTCTGGCTATTGTTTTATCCTTTCTCTTGTATTTGTCGAAGTAGTCCATAAGGCCAGTTGTCCATAATCTTTCATTAACAGTCATTCCTGATATACCATCCACTTTATTCATCTTCCTGAACATCCATTCCCAAACAAGTAATTCATATAAATGTTGGCAGGCTTCTTCCTCATTATAAAAAATTCTTTCAGAATGTATTTCACCTCTTTCTTTAAAGTAAGTCAAATATTCTACTACATTCCCATTCTTCCGAATAGTCAGTGAAAGTCTTTCTTCATCGCTTGTTGAACCATACAAACCATGTAAGTAATATTGGCTTTCCTGAATTCCAAGCTCCTGTAGTCTTTTATGCAGTTCAAATATTTTCAAGCTAGTTAGGATAACAGTCTTTGAACGAATTGGATTTAAATTCATAAATTGTACACCCACCTCCATTGTTATAAATAATTTTCCATAAATTACTGTAATACTCAATGGAAAATTCCTCGGGTCTTGTTTCTAGTAGATAAGGACTATATCCTTTAGCATCTATACTTTCATTAAATGTTATTGGCAGCTCAATTTGATTAATAATTCCCAAGTTTTCCTCAAAGTGGGTTGTTTTTGTCGAAAGAATTTGGAAGGTAGAACTGATAATTGAAGTGAAATTTTGATTCAAGCCTCCTAAAATAATAGTTATATCATCAAATTGAAGTTTAAGGCGAATTACTCTTAGTCCAAAAGCATTTTCATTGCGCTGTGACAATTTTTCAAGAGCTAGTTTAAGAGGAGTTAAACAATATTTAATTCCAACTATTTTTATTCCATCCCATAGAATTCCATCGATTGCTAAATTCTGTAGATATTTAAAAGCTTCAAAATTCAATATAATGTCGATCCAAGTCTCACCACCATCACTTGCCGCCGCTAACCATTTCGGTCTTTGTTGAACAATCTGATACTCCTGTCTTAGATCTTGGATGAACTCATCAATGTAGTCTAGTTCCCTATCATTGTATGTGACTTCAATAAATATTTTATTCAGTTCATTTTCCATTCATTTCTAAATTGTGGCTAACGGATATACAGCTTGGCAAGTTGCCGTTTTATAAATGTAATAATTTTAATCCATACTAAAAAGAAAGCAAGGCGTAAATTATTTTAATACGGCTAAGCGGATTGTGTTTTAAAATCGTTGCACCGTGCGGTATGCAGGCAATTTGCTAAGTTGTAAGTTAGGCGGTCGTGCTTTATAGTTTGTCTTTAAATATTTTTTCAGCTTTGTTAATATATAAATCTACTGAATTTTTAAAGTCAGATTCACTAATTGGGATGATGGAATTGTCGTGAGATATGTCAAGGTTTTGAAAGTTCTTGTTTAAGTACTTTTCTGTTTCTTCTATCGCCTTTAAAAGATATATTCTTTTTTTGTCTTTAGATTTCTCAGTCCACCATGCTTTGTAGGTCATTGATGTTTGAAAATTGTCACCAAGTTGAACGACAAGTCCAGCATGCAACAGTTTCACAAGAGAATTTGTTAACTCTGAATATGTCAGAATTGCATGATTGGAATAGTCGGCATATGCAATGATATCGACAAGTTCAGCTCCATGTTCTCGTATTTCAGAACAATATATGGATTGAAGAATCCAGGCGTCAGTGAAGTTAAAGCTCATAAAACACTAAATTGAAGAGATTCTTTTCATTAAATCTGAATTGTCAATCTCGTCGGGAAGATTCCAAGTTTTTCGTAATCCTGCAATACTATTTTTACATTTTATCAGGTCATCGTTGCTAAGAAGGTTATTAATCTCTTTATTATTCATAATCGTCAATATATGTTCTTTGTCCATGGATTGTAAATTACCAATAATGCCCATGTATTCTATCGATTTGTCATTTGAAGTTTTAACCATTTCTATAATTTGGTCCAAATAACTCTCAAATCCCGCTGTTACAAAATATTTAATGGCATAATACTTCATATTTGGAACCTTAATGTCTGCTGATTTAAAGAATTCATCGGCATAGATACTTTTCTTGCTCGACAATATCATGGTTAAAATGGCCTTAGAGGTGTCGTCAATTTTTCCATATCTGAGGACTTGGTATATTTTAAAAAATTGTTGGTCAACGAAACCTTGATGTTGTGTTAAACTTAGGTAATTTAAAGCGTTTAGCCTTAGTTCAGCATTATCACTTGTGATATTTTCAATAGCCTGATCTATTTGCAAATCCCGATTTTTTTGCAAATAGGAAGCTATTTTCTCATCAAGATTTTTTTGCAACTCCTTTCGCGCCTTATTCGCGGGTCTAATTCCAAATAGATAGGTTAAGACAGGAAGTGCCAGTCCTAATAATGCAATGATTATGGTTATCCAAGAGTATAACGCACCAAATCCATCTAGCAGAGAGTTTTGAGCTGAAATAGTTTTTTCCGCTAGAGAAATCTCTTGGTCAAGTTTAGACTGACGCAGTTCTTGCCGGATTACCGGAATGCTGTCTAGTAATTGAGATATCTTTTCATTTAGGTTAGAAATGCTATCGCTTAGCACCGATATTCTTGTCTCAATATCCAATTTATTATCATTGCGATTCTGCCCTTGCAGATTGCTCATGAATAAAGCTGTGCTAAATCCAACGATAATTTGTATGCTAAACTTCAATTTCATATTTAGTGCATGACGCCTAACTACCGGATTGCAGTACCTTTTCCATTTACAAGCGAAAACAAACACTTATTTCCATTTGTAAACGCATGTTGACAACAATTCAGTCAAATAAATGTACAAAAATATTGTTATATGGTTGGAGGTTTGTTTTACTTCCAACTCACCCCAATCATCGCATAATGTTGTAGGAATCCCTTTTGCTGGGAAAGGTCGAAGCCGTTCGCATTTCGTTTCACCAGTACAGGGGTTGCTTTGTCGACCCTTAATAATTCGTTCACCTTTATTTCCTCGGTTTTTTCCCAGTCCACATTTTTTATTTCGAAAAACTGGTCCAGGGCAATGGGCTCCTCGTTTTCCAATATGGTGAACAAAATATTCTTATCCTTTATTTTGAAATTGAGTGGGATGGTATTAGTGGCACTCCCGGCAAATGGAAAATCCATGTTCCAGACATCCCCCAATAAATGATATACGTGGATATCATTGGTATCGCCCCCCTCTGACAGCTTTAAATGAAAGTCTTTGGTATGTGGTTCCGATAAATTAGTGACCAACATAACAATATACCAAAACAATGATACCATAGCTCTCTATAATGGGGTTTAATCCTGTGGAACTTGTTTATCCAGGAAAGTTTCTACCGCCTTGTTCCAATCATCGAGGTATTTGCCTCTGTCGGCATAGGTCTTTTCGTTGGTAGCGTTCACTTTGTTCAATGCATCGTTATAACTGTTCACGGCACCGTTAAAAAGGTCTACATCTGCCTGGGTCCTGTCGGCTTCTTTTTTGGCCTCGAAAGCCGCTTGTACCTTTTCGAAATTTTCTTTTTTCAGTTGGAAATCCTGGATCACCGGAATGTCTTTCTCCGCTTCTGATTTATAGAACTCCAATATTTTCTTACAGGCCAGAATGATGGTTGGATCATTGTTATATCCTGTCATTTTCTTGAGCTTGTCGATCCCTTCGGTGGCAGTTGCCATCAATGCATTCCGGTTTTGCTCGGTGGCATTTACATCGTCTTTATTGATGGCCTCCAATAAATAAAATTCCTGCTTATAGCTTTTGAAAAAAACCAGGTATACTTCGTTATAATGATCATAAACTAAATTGGAGATCCTTAGGTTCTCGGAGATCTTGTCTTTGGCCGGATCCACCAGGTTGATATGATTGTCCTTGGCAAAGGCTTCCTCCGCAACTTTCATCTCGTCACCTGCCTTGTCCAACTTTTCATTGGCTTTGTCCTTGGCCATCATATAGGCTTCCATATAATCGTAGGATTGTTCTGCGATTTCTTCCATGTCTACCAGGTTGGCATAATCTTCATTGAAAACGGCATAGCTCAGGTCGAGGTATTTGATCACCCCATCCCTGTATGCAGAATTTCCATTGAAAGGACCCATATTGGCGATCCTGGATTTTGAATCCAATAAGATTTGTAATACTTCCAGTCGTTTTTTATCTACTTTCTTGGCATTGTTTCCATGTGAAGTGGCACTTACATATTCCCATACCGTTTGGGTAATGGTCTTCATATCTTTGTTCAGCTCATCCATATATTCACCGGCCGTTTGAGCTTTTACCAACAAAGTGGAAGAAAAGATGAGTAAAAGGGAAAAACAGATCTTTTTCATTTTCATATGTTCTGATTATTTATCTAAATTAATAAAATCCAGCATGATCTTATAGGTTTCTTCGATATAAATATCGTTTTCAATATTTTCTATCTGGAACTGGTTGATATCCCGGTTATATTCGTCTAATTTGATGAGCTCACGGGTATATTCATCATTGATCACCAGGAATGCATCCGTTTTATGCTGCATGAGTTTTTCCCATTGTTCCCAGTGATAATCTCCCAGTTGATGTGTTTTTTTAAAACCTTCCAGGTCAAGAGATATCACGAATTCGCTGTTATAAATATTTTTTACCGAATCGGAAATGGCTAATACATTTTTAAAATAGGGATGGGTGCTGAGCCTGTATGAACTCAATTCTTGCAGGTCTCCCCCGGGTGGACTGTTGAAAGGGGTATAATAGGTTTTTTTATTGATGGTATCTGCCGTTAATACATAATTCTCGAATTTCTCGCGGAACTCCAGGTGATCATAGAGATCGGGCAGGATGAGATCCGGCACTACACCGGTTCCCTGGTGTGTTTTGTTATTGATCCGGTAGAAAATTGATCCGGTGAGTTTGAGGTATCCGTATTTTCCATAAGCATTTGGATCAGAAATATCTCCCTCGGTAACCGGCCATATATTTTGCCCGGTAGATTTTCCATAGGTGGTGGAACCCACGATCAAAGCCCGGTGATAATCCTGCATGGCGGCTGAAAATATTTCGGAAGCCGAAGCACTTAATCCGTTTACCATGATGATCAACGGACCATTATAAATGGTTCCCCGGTTCACGTCTTTTTTTACATTGATCTCGTATTGGTTCTTAGAGAGGGTAACCGGACCCACATCAATAAATATTCCGGCCAGGTCCAATGCTTCTTGTACCGATCCTCCTCCATTGTTCCTGATATCCAGTATAAGTCCATCAATATTTTCTTTTTGTAACACAATGAGTTTTTTCGCCAGGTCGTTGGCGCATCCCAAGCCTGTTTTATCTTCCCAATCGGTATAAAAAGAAGGCAGGAAGATGTATCCTATTTTTTTCTCTCCCTGAAGAATAAAACTCTGGATCACATTTTCATCATCCACTAATTTTTCTTTCTGGATACTTACTTTTTTGACACTTCCATTTACTTTTTTAATGGTGAGCTCTACTTCGTAGATGTCCTTTTCGAACAGGATCTCATACGCTTCGTTGAGGTCAGAAAAACTCAGGTCAATATTCCTCGATCCCTCATAGCGGGCAGCAACAATGAGGTCTCCTTTGTTGAGCTGGTTGGATTTCCATGCAGGTCCTCCAGGGATGAGTTTGGTGATCTCAACCTGGTTTTTGGAATTTTCTTTGATCTCGATCCCGAAACTTAAATTTTCGGCAGATACATAACTTTCGAATATATTTTTTTCGGAATTGGTATAGTATTCCGTATGCGGATCAAAATACAAAGCAAATGCACTGGCAAATTCGTTGAGGATATAATCATACAAGGTATTGTATTCGTTCAGGATCTTGCGGATCTTTTTTTGCTCGAAGAGTTTGATGTCCTGACGGGCAGGTTTTTCCATCTTTTGAAAGGAAGTATTGTCAATTACTGGCGGACGTTCATCTTCGCCTCTCGGACTGAACACACGGGTAAGGGTTTTATACTTGAGCCATTTTCTCCATCTATTATTCCTTTCATCAATCGTAGCCGGAACTTTTTTGGTGATGGATTTAGAAAAGGTCATTACCTCTTTTACTTTATAATCAAGAGGGGAATTCAAGATCTGGGCGATGAGGGTATCGGTTTCTTCCAGCCGTTTTTTATAGACTGTTTCAATTTGGGTAATGAAGCTACAATCTCCATTTAAAATAGCGTCATCGAGATCAAACTTGAATTTTTTAAATTCATTCATGTCCTCCTCGATAAAATACATTCCATCGGGATCTAACTGGTCGAACAGGTCCTGGAAAACAGCCTGAGATAATTTATCATCTAGGCTTTTGGGTTGAACATGGTAAGTATTCACCATATTCCACATGATCTTCATTTGCTTGCATTGCTGAGCATAGGAATTCAATGCTCCAATAAAAAAACAAGTGATCAATATTTTACGCAAGAGAGATGATAGGTGTAAGGTCATTTACTAATAGCCAACAGTTAATGGTGAATAAATTTACAAAGTAGAGCTGTAAAAATCAATGGCTTTTCTAACACTGCCTTGTTTTTCTAATAATTCCTTGGCCGCCTCATATTCCAGCCCCGTCTTTTCCATGATCATCCGGGTTCCCCGATCGATGAGCTTATTATTAGATAACTGCATATCCACCATTTTATTACCCTTTATACGGCCTAAGCGGATCATGGTTGTGGTGCTGATCATATTCAGGATGAGTTTTTGGGCGGTCCCTGCTTTCATGCGGGTACTGCCGGTAACAAATTCCGGACCTACTACGGCCACAATAGGGAAATCCGATTCCGCAATCACTGGGGCCTTTTCGTTACAGGTAATGCATCCGGTAACGATTTGCTGTTCCCGGCACTTCTTCAATGCTCCCACCACATAGGGGGTGGTCCCGGATGCTGCTATGCCGATCACCACATCCTGCGGGCCAATGTTATTTTTTTGTAAATCATTCCAACCACCGTTCTCATCATCCTCTGCAAATTCCACTGCTTTGCGGATGGCGGTATCTCCACCGGCTATCAAACCAAGTACCAGTCCATGTTCAACTCCGTAAGTAGGAGGGAGTTCGGATGCGTCCACAATGCCTAATCTTCCACTGGTACCGGCTCCTAAATAGAATAAACGTCCACCCTGTTTCATCTTTGTTACGATGACCTCCACCAGCTTTTCAATGACAGGGATGGTTTTTTGAATGGCTACTGCCACTTTTGCATCCTCCTGGTTAATACCGGTAAGTATTTCATGGATGGATAAGTTTTCCAGGTCGTTATAAAGAGAATCCGATTCGGTGGTCTTTTTCATTTATAATGAAGATCGTTAAATTTGGCGGATGGGATGGCCTGTTTCAGCCATTGGTAGACATCGGTCCGGGTTGCAGGGTCCAGTTGTTCTTTAGGTAAAATATATGCCTGGTTATTGGATATATAAATGGCCAGTATTTTTTTTGACCGTTTTACTTTTACAATTTTAGTTTTATTGATCTCCGCATGGGAAACATCGGTTTCGACTTCAAATCCGTTCTCATGAAATGAATACTTAATTTCACCCCGCAAAAAGCTATTGCTTTTATATTCAGATCTCGACCGGAAATACATGAGCAATAAAACGAGCATTAACAGGGTGCTTGCTGATAAAGCAATGATGCCCACCACCCGGAATATCATGCCCATAGTTTTTTCAGGAACTCCTGGAATATCGTCCAATCCTGATGCGGGAATGTTGATGAAAATAACGGAGGCCAGCAAACCGAATGTAATAAGCAATACATGATAATAAACGCTTCTCCATCTTCTTACATGCATAAATACGTAATGCAGATAATCTTTTTCTTTTATATGAATTTTTACCTCCATATCAATAAGGCCCTAACAGGCAGGCCAGGATCCCAATATTTACCGGACCTTCAATAAAGGCGATCACATCATTAGAACTGGTAGAGCTTCCCATATATACATAGCCTCCATTGATGGTGAACAAACAATCAAAAGCACTGGTTGAATTTCCTTTATATACCATTAAATTATCAAAAGTATATAACTGGTCGGTATAGAAGGTGGAGTTGCCCCGGTATATCTTCCCATCCTCAATGGTATACCTGCACGACTCATTGGAAGTAGTATTCCCTTTATAGACCTTATTATCGGTAGTGATGGTGTACTCAATATCAAAATAGCTGGTAGAGTTTCCCAGGTATATTTTTGAATCGTTGATGGTATAAATGATGTCGGAAAAACTTTTTGAATTGCCTTTATAGATCTTTACCTGACCATGTACGCTTAAGCATAGGCAAATACTAAAAAAAAACAGGAGTTTTTGCATACCCAAAGATAAGGCTTTTTTGGTTATAACGAAGTACGGATTTTTACGAACTTACGAACTGTATCTTGAAAGTTCGTAGTTCGTAAGTTGGTATGGTTTTATTCGTACTTCGTTGCCTTTTTAAACAGTTACATCACTGGTAGAAGTGGAGACAGGGTTTACGCATAATACCGCTATTTGGGGATCATTGTTCAACACTTGCACTTCTTCGTTACCGAAAATAAAGTCCATTAATCCTTCATTGTCGCTATGGGAGGAGATTACAATGAGGTCACCATCGATATGGGCAGCATATTTAATGAGCTGTTTGGCAAAGGAGCCTTTCCCTTCTTCTTTTACATGTTCAAAAGGGATATTATGTTCACTGATATATCCTTCGATCATTTGTATGTTAACAGCAATGCGGTTCATAACAAACTGATCGGTGCTATTGGCTTCGAAAATATAGATGGTACTGTTGAAATATTTGGCCAGATCGATAGCGGCGGTAATTTTATTTTTACCTTTTATATTTCCATCCACCGGTACTACGATCCTTTTATAACCGTCGGGATCAATTTTTCTTTTTTGCACTACCACAAAAGGGGCGGTGGAAGAGGTGATTACCTTTAATGCATTGGCACCCACAATATGTTGAAAGCCATGTACCCCATGGGTACCCATTACTGCCAGGCTGGCTCCGGAGTCGTTGATATATTCCCCAATGCTGGTAAAAATACTTCCTTCCTCTGCATGGTAGGTAGTTCTGATCCCCTGGATCTCTTCATTCCGCATGGCTACTTCTTTCAATGCATTTTCCAATCCATCTCTTTCCATCCCTAGTTTTTTAAGGCGGGTAGGGGTTTCGTTATTGATGATATGAAGGATCCTCACTTCATCTTCGCTTTGTGATGCAATCTTGGATGCATGGATCAATGCGGTTTCGGATTGTTGGGTAAAATCGAAGGGGACGATGATCAGGTCTTTTTTGCCTTTGGTTAGCATAATTATGGGTTTTTTTAGGTAGGGCAAAAATAGTAAATTAAACTGACTTGCTTCCAATAAACACTGCCAGGGCCTTTTCAGTTGCATGATGCCCGAGGCCGGTTGTCCGTTGTCCGAAACCTGGCATCGGACCTCGGACAACGGAAATGCAGGCAGCCAAAACTAAAAAAACCTTATCTTAGCCGTCGAATAAACATCCAATGAAGAAGTGCTACCTCCTGTTATTTTTTGCTTTTATGAGCATCCAGCTCATATTCCCTGCAACGGATGTGGATTCTACTAAAAAAGGTGCGAAGGTGTGGAAAGAAAACCATTACCTGGACCTTTCCATAGGGCTTGGGGACAATGTATTGGTTACCTCCTGTCAATGGGATAAGCTTTTTGCTGTGGCCAGGGACCGGATCAAATTCGGGTTTGGTGTGAGGATGAATGTTGCCAACTACTGGAATAAATCTTTTTTTACCGCCCCTCCCCAAAGGGTGAACAATATGCTGGATACTTTGACCATGGACCATCAAACCGTTTATTTTTGTAACCTGCAGTTCATATTGGATCTGACCATATTCAGGTGGATGGATGCCGGAATGAATATTGACCTGGTGGGTGCTTCCTGGGGACCTAAAGCGGAGGGCTCTTATTATTCCTATTCAACCGGAAACAATGGATCCAGGCAGAATGTTTCGCCGGAGACCTTGAACCTCATGCTTTTTGGCCATAATGATTTTGGGAATTTAAACTCTCAATTCTATTTGAGGTTTTGGCCCAGTGACAATGTATGTATCAAAGCAGGCATGAGTTTATCTACCTTTATCAGCCATACCGATAATATTTTAACGAACGGCAATACCCGGTTCAATGCCGGAAGTTATATGGGTTTTATATCTTTGGGCTGGACTCCGGGCAGATCCATGATAGAAAAAAGGATAGGAACATCACCTAATTATGGAGGATTTTAACTTTATAAACAATAGAACGAAACAAATAAAAATGAAACGAATAATTTTAATCCTGTCTTGCGCAGCAGTATTAGCCTCTTGCGGATCTAAAAAAGGACCTGAGGGCAAAACAGACCAGGATACTACCAAAAGTAGCTATCAGTATTTTGGGGATACGATTACAGAAGACAATGCCATCCAAAGTACGGAGCTCCTGGGTTTCATGGAAAATAAGGACAGTGCTGAAGTAAAATTCTCAGCCACCATTGCAGAGGTATGCCAGAAAAAAGGTTGCTGGATGGATGTGGACCTGGGTGGAGGTAAATTATTAACGGTAAGGTTCAGGGATTATGGTTTCTTTATGCCGAAAGATGCGGCTGGAAAAACAGCAGTGATGGACGGACAATGCTATAAAACCATTGAAACTGTGGATTGGCTCAAACACAAAGCCAAAGATGCCGGGAAACCACAATCTTATATTGATTCCATTACCGTTGCAGACACTACTTATGAGTTCATGGCAAATGGAGTTATTATTAAATAAACGATTGATTAAAAAATGTATTTGTAGGGACGGACGATTGTCCGTCCTTTTTTATTTTTTTACGACATGAAACCCAATTTCACTATCCGCGTTTACGGCATCTATATAAAAGAGGGGAATGTTTTGTTATCCAGCGAAAAGACCCCGAATAGAGAAATGTTGAAATTTCCGGGGGGAGGGCTGGAATTTGGAGAAGGGACCATTGATTGCCTGAAAAGAGAAATGATGGAAGAATTTAACCTGGCGGTTGAAGTGAATTCGCATTTTTATACCACCGATTTTTTTGTAAGTAGTGCTTTTCATACCGATACTCAGGTGATGAGTATTTATTATTTGATGGAAGTATTGCTACCTGAAATCCCCATCGGTAAGATCTTTAAAGAAGAAAATTCAGAACAATTTCTCTTATGGCAGCCTTTGCAAGGGTGGAAACCGGATTCACTTAGCTTTCCCATTGATCAGAAAGTATCCCGGCTGCTGATCGAAGAATTTTCATAGTTTTTTAAGCATAATTGCTATTTTTGAGTAATGCTATATCCATCAGCAAGAAAAATACTGGTTGTTTGCCTATTCATATGCCTGGGATGTTCACCAGGCTTTGCCAGTAGACTGGATGGAAAGACCATTCATTTCTCCGATTTTTTTGAAGCTATCCTGGATAATGAGAAAATGGATTTTACTGACCATTCGAAGGGTAGAACAGGTGCCTATTATTCAACCCAAGGTTTTTGTTTATACGACGAAATGATCCTATCGTTCGACCGGCAGGCGGACGATCCCTGGGACAAACGTTTTACCAATGGAGGTGAACTGCTGAGGGTAAAAAAAGCCATTGATTTTAAACAATGCACTTTTGATGAAGTCTATTGGCTTGTTTTCAGGAACATGGTTTTTGAGGAATCTATTTCTTTCCACCATTGTACCGGAATGAAACTTTTATTCAAAGACTGTGTTTTCAAAGGACCTTTTTTATTTAACAATCTTTGCAATATCGATTTTATTGAATTTGATAATTGTACTTTCGAAAGAGGGATTGCATTGGTGGAAGGAACCACGGTGAATCAATACATGAAATTTGCCAATTGTAAATTCATTTATAACGAATCCTTTTTCAAAAACCCCAGGGTAAACAAAGACCAATATGTATTAGGCGCATTGGGTGAAGTTCCCCCTTATTTTAAGTTCGTTGAAAACAAGCAGGAGTATGATCTATTTTTTGATGGCTGTTATTTTGCACCGATCAACGATTCTGTTGGTAAAAACACCCATTATATTGACCTGGTGCATAGTTCTTTTAAATCGATCGAATTCAGGGATTGTGATGTGAATGTGCCCATTGACCTGGCTTTTGGTGATGTTGCGAACCAGTTTAAATTCATTAATTCAAAACTGGTGACCATTGTGGCAGATGCCATTAATTTTAATTCCACCAATGCCAAACTGGATTGGAAAATATTTGCCAAGCAAAAGATCTCCATCAAGAACGAGTTGGGCAAATTTATTAACGGAGCAGATATTATCAAAAGTCAGAACAAGTATGATTTCGAAACCCTGATCAGCGTATATGCACTTTTTTATAGCAGCTATAAACAACAGGGTAATCGCAGGTCGGCCAATGACTGTTACGTTGAATGGAAAAATATAGAAACCGACTATATGTCGCATGAACTTACCCAGAAGTTTTCTACCGATACCTGGTTCAACTGGTTCATGAATATATTCTTAAAAATTTTCTGCGATTATGGTACCAACCCGCTGAAATCCCTGGCCTGGTCGTTAATTGTGATGCTGGTATTTACTGTTTTATTCCTGATCTATTTATGGAATTTTGATACTACGGAGCATAAGGACATTCGTTTTGTATTTAGGAATTTCGGTAAATATTTTACGGACAATAAATCGTTGATCGAAATTGGAGAAATGATGATCCCCTTGAAAGATAAGCAGGCTTCGGCCCAGGAACTCCGGAATTATATTGATGAGAACAGGGCGGTATTGCCGGCTTACTATCGTTTGTTTGGGATGAATATAACCAGACCTAAACTGAGTTTTCAATCGATGTTCTTTTTTAGAATGGGTCATAAAATCTTAGGCAAATGGAGCGATGCAAAAAAAACAAAGAAGTTTTTGGTGGCTTTATTGGTTAGCTGCTGGATTGCCACCCTTCTGCTTAAAATCATGCTGATCCGGATCTTTGATGCGTTCACCATGAGTTTGAATTCTTTCTCTACCCTTGGGTATGGAGATCTTCCCCGAAGTGAAGCCATGCGATATTTAAGCATTATTGAAGGGTTTATAGGTTGGTTTTTATTGAGCATCTTTATTGTGGCCTTGATCTCCCAGATCATACAATAGGGGAGCACCCCTTTTATCGGTGATTTTCTGCCATTGGTCGGATCGTTGCTGCAATCCAGGTCAATTGCTGGGTCGTTCAGGTGAATGAAGAAGGAGGATGGCCCCCCTGTTATTTTTACCCGTTGGGCTGAACACCGTTCGGTTCGGAGCCCTTCGCCTCCACACAGGCCGGGGCTTTTAGACGTTAGACACCTGATGGGTATTCTAAAGTCTAACGACTAGAGTCTAACGGCCGGCGGGCCTGGTTTCCGGGAGTTAATACATAATAAAATTGAACTTCATCATTTTTCCTTTGAAATAACTTTCCTATTTTGCCTCACTTTTACACCTTACTTGAATATGTACAAGAGGCTCAGTATATTAATTCTGATCATCGCAACCGTTATTACCGGGTTTGCCTTGTGGAGAATTACTAAAATTGGCTTTGATTATAATTTCGAGAATTTTTTTCCCCGACGCGATAAAGACACTGATTTTTTTAACGAGCATCGGAAAAAATTCGGTACCGACAATGATTTTATTCTCATCGGTATTAAAAACAACGAAGGGATCTTCGAAAAAGATTTTCTCCTAAAGGTAAAACGACTTACCGATACCCTTAAAACAATCACCCATGTAAAGGAAGTGGTTTCTCCGGTAACCATCAAAGAAAATATCCGTGATCCTTTAATGGGTTTCTCCAATGAAATCCCATACCTAAGGTATGAAGACCCGGTCAATTATGCCACGGATTCCATACGGATCTTCCGGACCCAGGAACTGGTGGGCAATTTATTCAGTAAGGATGGGAAGTCTATTTGCATTATTATAGCCCATACTGAAAAGATCACCGATATGGACTGCAAGCAAATTTCAGAAGATATTGCGGGCCTTCAAAAGATCTTTAAATTCGATGAATACCATCTCGGTGGACGCTCGATTGGTCAGGCATATTATACCAGTGTCATGAAGGTGGACATCGTGTTGCTTTTAATAGCAGCCTTTGCCGTTATTTTAGTTGTGATGACCATTATTTACAGGTCACCTACTGGAGTATTGTTACCCGTAACAGTGGTGGCCCTCGTTGTTATTTGGACCATGGCATTAATGGAACTTACCGGCAAAGACATGGATGTTTTGGCCAATTCAGTCCCCACCATCCTGGTCGTTACTGGCCTTTCTGTAGCCGTCCACGTGGTTACCAAATATATGGACCATATCAAGGACGGATGGGATAAAACCAGGGCGTTAAAAGATACCATCACCCATGTTGGTCTTGCCAATATATTAACCACCGTTACCACCCTTACTGGTTTTGCTACGCTTCCCACCTCTGGGATCAAGCCCATTGACGATTTCGGGATATATTGCGCAGCAGGGGTAGTCTTTTCCTTTATTATCGGCTATACGGTATTGCCGGCACTCTTATATTTATTACCGCCTCCACGCCGTTTCGGAAGCCTCAATCCTAAATTTACCTGGCAAAACTTCTTGTTAACCCTCTTTACCTGGGTCATCAACCATAAAAGACTCATCCTTTTTATGTTTGGAGGGTTGATCGTGGCAATGATCGTAGGTTCCTTCAGGATCAAAGAAAATACATATTTACTGGAAGACTTGAGCAAGAGGTCTAAAATGAAAAAGGACTTTATGTATTTCGAACGTGATTTCCAAGGAACACGTCCATTTGAAATGGCAGTTTGGGTAAAAGATACCTCTAAAAATATTTTTGACCGTGATATCCTTGTTCAATTGGACAAGATGGAAACATATTTGAAGAATGAATATGGATTGGGCTTTACTTTATCTCCATTGGCATTGGTGAAGAGCTCCAACCGAAGTTTGGCCGGAGGAGACCCAGAATCTTATCTCCTTCCTGAAAGCAACGAAAGACTCCGTCGCATTACAAACGAACTCAAGGCGATCAGCAATAATCCCCTTGTAAAAACAGTGGTAACCGAAGACCTGAAAATGGGAAGGGTGAGGTCGATTATTCCTGACATTGGTTCCAACAAAGCACATCAGCTGGACGAAAAATTTGATGAATTCATGAGGAACACTCCAGGAATGGATAAGATCGAATATAAAATTACAGGAACCGCAGAACTGATCGATAAAAATAATCGCAGCCTGATCTATAATATGGGCAAGAGTATGCTTATTGCATTGGTGGCAGTTTCCATTATTTTCCTGATCCTTTTCCGTTCGTGGAGAATGGTGTTGATCGGTTTGATCCCTAACCTGATCCCTCTGATCATTATGTCGGGCACCATGGGTTATTTGGGAATTAGTTTTAAAATGTCGACTGCTATTTTGTTTACGGTTGCGTTTGGTATTGCGGTAGATGATACGGTCCATTTCCTCAGCAAACTACGAATGGAAAGGAGGGGAGAAAAATCGCTGGTATATGCCATCAAACGAACTTATCTCACCACAGGAAAGGCCATGATCATTATGACCATGTTATTGTGTTGTGGTTTTTGCGTATTGGCATTATCCTCCTTCCAGGCATTGAAGCTTTTTGGAACCATGATCAGCTTTACCTTGTTCATGGCGATGGTCAATGAAATGATCCTGATGCCTGTATTGATCTTGATGTTCTATAAGGACAAGCCGGTTACCAAAAAAACCTATATACCTCCACCGGAGAATACGAGTGAGAAAATATAATTCCGGCCCGAAATCTCCGACCCTTACAGGGTCGGAGCCTTAGGATAATCTTTTAGTTATCAATCTACGATCTCTCTGAGGTCGGACTGATTCTGGTATGCCGCTTTGTTTGATCATCGAGAAATCCATGTAAACAATCAAATGGACTCCAGAGGGGTCGTAGGTTTTAAATTAAATGCGTGAATTGCTAAAATCAAACGATTTCATTATTTTAATAATGACTCAAATCGACAAAAAATATGTCAAACACTTTTTCACAAATACATATCCAAATTGTGTTCGCGGTTAAGCACAGACAAAGTCTCATAGCCTCTGAATGGGAGGAACGACTTTACCAATATATTTCAGGTACTATTCGTGGAATGGAACAAAAAATGTTGGCCGTAAATGGAGTAAAAGATCATATTCACCTATTAATTGGCATGCGACCAACAGCTTGTTTATCGGATATTGTGCGTGAAGTAAAAAAAAGAAGTACAGAAATGATCAATGCGAATCACTTAACCAAGTGTCATTTTCAATGGCAGGAAGGTTATGGTGCATTTTCTTATAGTAAATCATGTTTACCCAATGTAGTTAATTATATTTCCAATCAAAAGGAACATCATAAAATCAAAACCTTTAAAGAAGAATACACTCAATTGCTAAAAGATTTTGAAATTAGTTATAAAGATGAATACCTTTTTGACTGGATGGAATAGGTGTACTGATTCTCTAGAGCCGTGACCTTCGGATCTACGACCCCTCTGGGGTCGGGACCTTACGGATCATTTTTTAGCTACCAATCTATGACCTCTCTGAGGTCTGCTTATTGTTGTAAACTGTTTCATTTGACTCGTGAGAAATCCTGAAAGATAAGATACAATTCCTGATCTGAATCTACGACCCCACCGAGGTCAGGATCTTACATAATTTTTATAGTTACCCATCTATGACCTCTCTGAGGTCTGCTTATTGTTGTAAACTGCTTCATTTGACTCATGAGAAATCCTGAAAGATAAGATACAATTCCTGATCTGAATCTACGACCCCTCCGAGGTCAGGATCTTACATAATTTTTTTAGTTACCCATCTATTACCTCTCCGAGGTTTGCTTATTGTCCTATATTGCTTCGTATGGCGCTAGAGGACTTCCAAGGATGAGAACTAAAAATGTATGTATTCATCTACGATTTTTTTTGACTCCGGAGGAGTCCCAGGATGGTAACCAAAAATCGAGGTCCAATAAATCGACCCCAGAGGGGTCGTAGATTTATTCCACTTTTACAGTAGCTTTTCTTGTACTTGGGTTCTTCAACTGATATACCAGGTTATCATCATGTAATTCCTTCTTTCCCATAAATTCTTCGAGGGCATAATCACCTACGGTTACTTTCTTACAGGTAAACAAGGTGATGGTCTGGTCCTCTTTTAAGATCTTATCCTGGAATGACTTGATTGTATAACTGCTGAGTTTTTTTTGTTGACTTGGTTCCAGTTTGAAAACCGTTACAGATTCTCCAGCAAATAAAGTAGCCCCTTCTACCTGATCAAAATCATCGTACTGTGCACCCCATACCTTATCAGAGGCGGCTATCGCTTTGTCAAAATTTCGGGGAAGGACCAGATAAACCGCTTGATCAGTATTGTTGGTCAATTGTACATCATAGGTATACATGGCCAGCGGAGGTTTTCCCAGTTTCATTTCTTTGAAAGTAAATTGGATGGATACATCTTCCTGCGGAGATGATGGTGGGTTGATGAGGCTAAGCAAAATAGATAATAATATCATGATGTTGGGTTTTAAGGGATGAATATTTTATTGGATCAAATCATAATCAATTCCTTTGTTCTTTTTCAATAACTTTTTCATTTCGCGGTTATAAATTTTACCGATCTCCGAATCTTCACATCCCATTTCGAATATACCTATCTTGTTTTCTAAACGGATCTTTTCTTTTAACCGCTCTTTCTCGACATCCGGATTCTGTACATGCATAACCAATCCGAATACCATGAAAAAATATGC
>JANWKT010000027.1 GCA_025451235.1 Flavobacteriales bacterium
AAAGTGTAGTTTTTTCATGAGGTTTTTTATGGTTGAGGGAATTAAACGGAGTGGTTATAAAATAGTTACAACCCAGGTGGGTGAAAGTCCCCAACCTCAACATTCACAAATAAATGGCTTAATATGTTAAATGTTTTTAAGTATGGATTCTGTTGCTTAGCTTTATAACAACAAAATCCAAGCGTTATGAAATCAAGAATTCTACTTCTGATGGCTTTCTTAAGCTTTACTTCTTTTATTCATTCCCAGGTAAATACCGTTTTTGACCTTTTTAACAACAATACTTCGGTTCAACTTTATCCGGAAACCATTCTTAAAGGTGCCAACAATGATGTATATCTGATTGCCTCAGATTCCTATATGACACATTTTATTCTCCGGATCGATGCGAACAACCAGGTGATTTGGGCCAAAGAAATAGATGATATAGATGATTTCATGACGATCAGCGAAGTCAAAATATTTAATAACCATATCTATCTGCTGGGAACAACTCCGGCTCCAAACTATATTTTAACAAAAATAGATATGAATGGAAATTTGATTTGGACCAAGCAATTATCTCCATCAAGTGCCTCTGGCTCTTATCATCTTCCCAGTCTTGAAATTCATTCAAACCAGGTGGTGGTATCAAGTTCTATGTTTGATAGGATTGATCTATATTCTTTAAAGGAAGATGGATCAGAAAACTGGATCAGAAGTTTTAATACAGATTCCGGTTCAGGGAAAAACCCCAACTTTGATATTACCTTAACTGAGAATGGAGATATCATGGGATGTGCCAAAGCAGGAAGCAATATGAGCATCTACTGCATTTCAGGAAATAACCAGTTAAAATGGAGCAAAACATATCTTGAGCAGCAAATGGACTATACACATATCAAGTCCATTTTGGAGATCAACAGCAATCGTTATCTTCTCTGCGGCTACAGAATAGATGATATGATGAATATCAAAGGTTTTTATTCTATCATCGACAGCACAGGTTCTTTTATAGATTATAGAATGATCAACGAAACCTCTGAAATTAAAAATGGGACCCTTTTGAACAATGGGAATATCTTGTTGGAAGCAATAGAAGCGAGTGATACAACCTGGGGAGATAAAAAAATACTCATCCAGATCAGCACAGATGGTAATATCGTACAATCGGTAAAATTCAGCGATGGAAATCCCAATCTATTTTCCTACAATTGTATAGCTGAGCAAAACGGCTATCAGTACCTGATCCATAATCTATATTTACAAAAGCTAATAGATTATAATAGTTTTTCGTGTATTACCTACCTGCCCATTAATTTAACCTACCAGGGCTTAGACCCAAATGTGATGCCCACTTCCAGTTATATGGTAACATACCCTGGGGCATCGGTTCAGAATAATAGCATGCTGAGTATTTCAGATGCGAATGTCAGTCTTGGAGTTGTATGCCAAAGTATGGCCGGAATTGAGGACCAGGAAACTCATTCCATCCATTTATATCCAACCATTCTGCATAATACTGAAATGATCAATATCAACCATGATCTAAGTGGAAGTATTGAATACCATATTTGTGATATGACTGGGAAAATGGTGATGCAAAATCAATTGACCGGGAATACCATTCAGATCAATGGATTAAGTGCCGGCATGTATGTGATCCGGTTGGTGGCTAATGGAAACATGATCTACTCCGATAAATTTGTGGTGACAGAATAAATTATTTGTTCAACTTCACAAACTCTGCATACATCCAAACACGGTAATTGGTACCCACATTTACCAGGTACCAATAATGACAGAACTGGAATAATTTGTTAAATACTTTTTTATATACAATACAATACATTAACTAAATTTATAGAAACTAGAGCCTAGTATACTTATGAATTTAAGAACATTCTCTTTACTTATTATTTTAGGATTTACCACATTACTAAGCTCTCAGGTAAATTCTGTTTTTAATACCCTCAACAATAATACTTCAAACATCGTTTTTCCAGAAACTATTCTAAAAGGTGAAAACAACGATATATATATTATAGCTACTGATTATATTCTTAAACAGTTTGTTATTCATGCTGATGAAAACAATCAGGTAATTTGGTCAAAAGAAATACTTGACTCTGATGAATTTGCACCAGTTAGGATCAATGAAGCTAAAATATATAATGATCATATTTATCTTTTGGGCTATCTCCCCTATCCTAAATACATTTTAACAAAACTTGATATGAATGGTAATTTAATATGGAGTAGACAATTAACTCCGTCATCCATTGCCACTCAGTATCACCTCCCGAGCCTGGAAATTAATTCAACCCAAATTGTTGTGTCAAGTTCTGAAGGTTATAGTATAGACTTATTTTCACTGAAGGAAGATGGTTCCGAAAACTGGATAAAAAGTTTTAACACGGACTCAGCATTGGGTAAGAACCCGAATTTTGACATAATTGTGACCCCACAGGGTGATATTATAGGATGTGCAAAAGCGGGCTCAGATATGAGTATTTATTGCATTGCTCCAAATAATAGTATAAAATGGAGTAAGAGGTTTGTTGAACAAGGCCGCTATACGCATATTAAATCGATTCTACAGATTAATAATTCTCATTTTCTTCTCTGTGGATATAGAGTAGATCCTGTAATGTGTCCAAATGGTAATGGATTCTACGCCATTATGGACACTTCTGGAACTTTTATAGATTATCGTGTAGTTAATGAAACTAGTGAAATTAAAAATGGCATAATACTAAATAATGGTAATATTTTGTTGGAATCAACCGCGGTTTTAGGTGAGAAAGTTCTGATTCAGATTAGTGAGGAGGGCAATGTAGTGCAATGTATTAAATTCAGTGAAGCAAATGGTGGCATATCTTCTTACAATACTATAATTGAACAAAATGGCTATCAATATATGCTTCATAATACATATTTGCAAAAACTAACAGATTATAATAGTTTTTCTTGTGTTAATTATCTACCCATTACTTTAACCTTCCAAGGAGTAGACCCAAATTCCTTGCCTTCATCAAATTATTTGAGTTTACATACTGGGGCTTTATTAGAAAATAACACATCTATTTCGGTTAACAATGCTGACATAGAACTAATAGTGGTATGCCAAAGTATGGCCGGAATTGAGGACCAGGAAACTCATTCCATCCATTTATATCCAACCATTCTGCATAATACTGAAATGATCAATATCAACCATGATATAAGTGGAAGTATTGAATACCATATTTGTGATATGACTGGGAAAATGGTGATGCAAAATCAATTGACCGGGAATACCATTCAGATCAACGGATTAGGTGCAGGCTTGTATGTGATCCGTTTTGCATCCAACGGAAATATGATTCATTCTGATAAGTTTGTGGTAACTGAATAAACTATTTATTCAACTTCACAAACTCAGCGTACATCCAAACACGATAGTTAGTACCTACATTTACCAGGTACCAATAGTTTTCGTATTTATCCAACTTGTCCTTCTCCGTGGTACGGGCAATCACAGTAACCGATGTGCCTTTGGGAACAAAGTCGTTTTGGGTACCGGATAATTCTGCAATATACTTCACGGCTGTTCCTTTGACAGAGGGTGTGGTCCTTATATAAACTCCAGTTGCAGCGGTTGCCGCCTTTTCGCCCATCATAATGATCTCTGTTTCCTCAAATTTTCTTTTAGACCCCTCTGGTACTTTTTGCCATTCCACTCCCAATTGGAATGAATTTCCCTTTTCACCAATTACCAGCAATTCATTATTCACCAGAGAAGTAACTTTAATACATTCTGCATAATCCAGTGATATATTGTCTTTAACCAGCTCGGCAGTTGCCTTACCCAGGGTCTTACTACAATCACTGTCTCCATTGTTATCAAAGCAAACGGCTGGTTCCATTTCAATGATCATTTTTTCGTTGAACTTCCAGGTTCCGCTGCACGACCAATAATAACCTTCGGATTCGTATTTGGCGCTATAGGTATTGTCTTTGTTGAGTGCAAACTCAATATTACCCAGGAGGTAATTACAGGTATACGTCTTCCCGGTATAGGATGAAAAATTCTCTGAGGTAAATCCCTGGGCAAAGATGGCCATGGATGAAATGGATAGTAGAAAGGTGAATAAAGTCTTCATAGTCCCTGGGCTAAATGGTTATTTACAAATATAGGGATGTAGATCTGGCAAAACAAGGGAAAAAAGAAAGACTTAGGACCGCTGCACCCGTCCGAACGGCAAGGTCGGGCGGGCTTTAAGACATAAGACTTAAGACAATGCTTTGTATGAAACGGGTCATAAGTCTTAAGTCCCTTTATCTTAAGTCTTTCCTTAAAGGATATAGCGCCTGCCAGCAGGCAGGAAGTCACTCAGACCAATTACTTGATCGGTTCGATGGTAAAAGGAAGTTCCTGCCTTAAGTCATACTTCCATCGGTAAAAAATTCCACCATTGATATAAGGGAATGCAGGCATTTGATCGGCATTGAAATATGCATTTACCCCCGCATAAAAACCAAGTCCAATGGGATGATTGTACTCTGCTCTCATCACTACAGAAAAATATTCCCTGTTGTTCAGGTATAAACCGGTTTGTAAATTATTGGGATATAAAAAATGACCATTCCTGAACGAAGGACGGATATCAAACCCTAGTCTTAACCAGATCTGGTCCTTCCAGAAACAGGTTCCTACCTCCGTATATATCCTGGCATCTCCGCTATGGTCATCTGTACGATAGGTGCCTCCAAGATCGAGATTGATATAATATTTATCGCTGAAAGTTTTGGCTATATGAAAATTGGGACTAAAGGAAAATGCCTCTAACCCGGTTTTCATTCCATCTTTATCCTCATAATTACTGGTTCTAAATTCAGCCAGTACAGATGCTGCCAATAACCAGGTTTTCTTATGAAAGAATTTATATTTTACTCCGGCTTGTACGTTTCCTATATTGAACATTTCGGAGGCAGGAAGGGTATCTGTGAAGTTCGTAGGTAAAGAAGTATATCCTTCGCTGCTGCTTACAAATTTTAAGGGAACAGAAACAAACAGGGACAATTTCTCGATGGGACTATAATGGGCAAACATCCGGATGGTTACATCTGTAACACTTCGGCGAAGATTTCCGTTGTACACCGAGTCTTCTTTTACGTGCAGACGATTATAGCCCTGATAACCCCCTTCTATACCTACAAAGCCACCTCCATCATGGTTGATAAATGCTCCTTCGAATTGGGTAAATGCGCTAGCAGAGAAAAGTGCAGTACCTACTACTAATAATAATTTCTTCATATTTATTTTTTGCTTCGCTCTTCCGGATTCCAGCCGAAGCTGGGATGACATTCCCAATCTAGAGCAGAGCATCGAGCCAATTAATTGGCTCGATGCTCTGCTCTATTAATTCTGTTGTCATCCCGACGAAGGTCAGGATCTGGTTATTCGAAGAACTCAACCAAAAATAGGGATTTTTAGATTGACCCCCATTGATAAATTTTTGCCTTTATCGGCGATTCGGCTTATGCTGCTTAACTATAACAACTCATTGGCTACATTGGCCAGTTCCGATCTTTCTCCTTTTTCAAGGGTAATATGGGCATGTATAGGATGGGTATGCATCCGGTCAATCAGGTATGACAATCCATTACTCTGGGTATCGAGGTAAGGTGTATCGATCTGATAAATATCACCGGTGAAAATGATCTTTGTTTTTTCACCCGCCCTGGTAATGATGGTCTTTATCTCATGTGGGGTAAGGTTCTGGGCCTCATCAATAATAAAGAATATATGTGATAGGCTCCTTCCTCTTATATAAGCCAGCGGGGTGATCACGATCTTCTCATTCTCGAGCATTTCGGTAATTTTTTTACCGTCCTTATCTCTTTCCTCAAAAGTATTCTGGATATATTTCAGGTTATCATACAAGGGTTCCATGTACGGATTCAGCTTTGATTTGATATCTCCCGGAAGGAATCCAATGTCCTTGTTGCTTAGCGGAACGATAGGCCTGGCCAGATAGATCTGTCTGAAATCGCTCCGTTGCTCCAATGCACTGGCCAATGCAATCAATGTTTTACCCGTACCAGCCACTCCCTGCACGGTTACCAGCCTCACTTCAGGATTCATTACAGCATGAAAAGCAAATACCTGTTCCGCATTTCGGGGCTTGATATTATAGCAGGTCCTTTTTTCAACCCTTTCAATTTTATAGGTAACCGGATTAAAAAAAGCCAATACCGAGGTACGGCCATTCTTTAAAATAAAATAATGGTTGGGAATAGGATCTTTGTCGAACAGGTCTTTTACATCGCAAAACCCCGTTTGGTAGATATTATCGATCAGCCCGCTGTCAATTCCCTCAATCTGGGTATTTCCCTTATACAGGTCATCAACATTTTTTATCTTACCAGTCTCATAATCCTCTGCATGAATATCCAGCGATTTTGCTTTGATCCGGAGATTCACATCCTTGGTTACCAATACCACTTTTCTATCCGGAAAATCGGTCCTAAGTTTGATGGCCGCATTTAAAATTTTATGGTCATTCTTATTGTCACCAAAAATTTTTGTAGCATCCGGACTGGTATTTTCTTCCATCACCACTTTAAATTTCCCTTTGGATTTTCCCTCCAATGGGATCCAATCGGTAAGTGCCCTTCCCTGTGAATATCCGTCTATGATCCGAATAAATTCACGGGCCTCGAAATTATTAATATCATTTCCCTTTTTAAAGTTGTCTAACTCTTCCAATACCGTTATAGGAATAGCGACGTCGTTTTCTTCGAAGCTTTCTAGGGCATTATGGTTAAAAATAATAACGGATGTGTCGAGTACGAATATCTTAGGTAGGTTCTTTTTCTGCGCCATTAACGATCTCAATAAATTGAATAACTGGAGTTGAAATAACTAATTCTTTTATACAAAACATCCATTGTTAAAAAAAATACTCACCATCGTTTTTAAACCCCTTGTGTTTATTGGGCTTAAAGCCCCCACTCAGCAATTATCAACAATGGTATGCATGCTTACCATTGCCAAATGGATATTAACAAAACGTTATCGGCCGGTTTTTACAAACTTACATTGATAGTTTTCGGTATCACCCGATAACCTCAGGACATAGATGCCATTGGGTAAGGTAGAAATATCGATGGCTGTATTCCATTGGTAGGTACAACTGCTCAGGAGCTTCCCTTCCAAAGAGTAAATTCCGAGTGAGAAAATATCATTTTCATCCTTATCCGACAAGAGGAATAGTTGATCCTGGGATGGATTAGGAAATACCACCAGCCCATGTTGCGCATAAGTATTAATGTTCACAATATTCAATGCCATGGCAATGGCATAATAGGCATTTAGCTTTCCATGTCCCCACCGGGTGCTTCCACTGTCGGGCACATCGCCTGTTTTGGAATCTTCCCTGGCCGTTAGGATAATAATATCTTTTATTTCTTGTGGGGTAAGCAAAGGATTGGCTTCCAGGATCAATGCACAAACACCAGCGGTAGCGGGTGATGACATAGATGTTCCGGAGAACCGGGCAAAGGGATAGATCCGTGTATTGAAAGTAATGGTAGTGGCCGTGGTATAGGCTGCTGTGGTAAAGGAGGAAATGGACGAGCAAACATTTGCTCCGGGTGCCGAAATGTCTGGCTTCATGGTTCCATCCATTCTCGGGCCAAAACTGCTAAAGGTAGCCACATTACCTCCTACAATATTTCCTACTCCGTTTAAATACTCGGCATAATGGGCTGCAACGGTGATCAGGCTGGTGGTCACCGCAGGTTCACTCACTCCATAATCACGATCTCCTGCTGTATATCCGGCACCCAGGGTTAAAAAATTCTGCCCCCAGTTACCCAATCCTGTTTTACGTTCCATTACATTCCAATAATGAACTACCCCACTATCGGCATACGAAACGAGGACCGTTTTATAAGAAGTTTTGTTCTTCACTTTTAACATCATATAAGGGAGCTGGTTCAATGGATGCACGGCATCGGCATTCATATTATAAAATATGGTATCCACTCCAACGATCAATATGCTATCGATAAAATTGGTATCCACACTTGTATGAAAAAGAGGAGTTTCCGCAACGATCTGGTTAGACGCATTCAATAGTCGGATCCCAGCCTTAAAAGAATGATTGATCTCACCCCACATAGGAATTCCCTCACCCCACATGGTAGTATCTGTATAAGTATAAAAAGCGATCTGTGATTTTAATGTATCTGCCGCAAAAGAATGCCGGATATGAAAATTTACATTCCCATTGTTCCCTGCCGAATTGCAAAAAATAACTCCCTGCGATGAAAGATTATCGATCGCTTGGCTTACCATTGAATTTCCATCCAATGGACGACGGTAAGATCCCCAGCTCATGTTCATCACCAATCTTTTGCCGGCGGCATCTGCTTTGGCTTTCATCCAGTTAAATGCATCCAGGATGGCTGCTTCATCCGACAAGATGGTTACCATTAAATATTCCGACTCAAATGCCATACCTCTATAGGGAGTGCCTGCTCCACTGCCGCCAGCTATGCCCGCAACGTGGGTGCCATGGGTTCCGAAATCATATTGATTGGCGGTATCGCACTGTGCAGCTAACAATGTCGCGGGGGTGGTATATTCTGCTCCATAGGTATAACCTGCGGGAGGAGGACCGGCCTTTTTATAATGGTCCCAGGCGGCTATGATACGTGTTTGTATTAGTGAAGTATCGTAAAACATAGGGCTGGTGTAGTCAAATCCCCAATCGGTAATTCCAATAATTACATTTTGGCCTGTATATGCTTGCGGTAAATTAATTCCAGCATGTATACTGTCAACACGGGTATCAAAAACCACTTTATCCAGATCAGGATCCACCTTTCCTGCTATTTCCAGATAAGCCAATCCAGGCATATGGCTGATGTCAGCCAATGCGTCCATCGGAACACGAAGGGTAAGGATATCTCCTATTTGAGATCCGATAATGATCCCTTTTTCGGCGAATGTGGATGCATTGAAATCAGCGTTCTTCTTGGCCAAAAACGACAAGGTATATGAACTGCCATGGGAGTACATCGGTTGGGAAAGAATGAATTGTTTCCAGTTGGCTGATTGTAGATCACCCAACTTATACAGGTCGGATGCAGTTTTGATCACATAGCGGGTTTCACAGGTCATTTTAGGTTGAGCTTGTAAAGCCAAAGAAGAAAAAACAACAACTATAGCTGTTATAACTACCTGATAGAGAGATGATTTTTTCATAGCAAATGCTGATGTAGGGTAAATTTACAAAAGATATCGTGAATACAAAGTTTGAGCAGGCTATTAAAAACCGGGTGCTGAAAACTTTTGGACCACCCTTGCTCATTTGGTTCAATTAAATTGGATATTTATCCTATCGAATGAGCATAGGCGTACAAGACAAAAGAACAAAACATATTGAGGTACTGGAGCATTTTTGCCCTGAAGGTACAGCTTCACTTGTGTACGATTGGATCGTATATTATCGCATACGTTTTCGTATTAGCAAAAGTAGAAATAGCCGGTTCGGAGATTATCAGAGTCCATATAAAACGGGAGTGCATAAAATATCTGTAAACCACGACCTGAATAAATATGCCTTCCTGATCACTTTTTGCCATGAAGTAGCACATTTGGTACAATGGGAAAAGCATCGTGACAATGTAGCTCCGCATGGAGATGAATGGAAGCATGAATTCCGGGTCCTTTTGCTGAATTTCATCGGCAAAAATATTTTTCCTCCGGATGTAGAAATAGCGTTGGACAAGTATATCATGAATCCCAAAGCCAGCAGTTGTGCCGATCATGAATTGTACCGTACCCTCAAAAGATATGATGTCAACCCAG
>JANWKT010000028.1 GCA_025451235.1 Flavobacteriales bacterium
GCCGGAGGTACCGGAGGCCAGGGTTCGGCTTGGAATAATAGTAATAACCAGGCGGGTTTTAATGGAAACAATGGAGGCGGAGGTGCACCAGGCGCAACTGCCAATGGAGCCGCAGGTTCAAACGGCACTTCATGCGGAACGAGTTGCGACCGTGATGGACGTGCTGGTTCTAATGGAGCCAACGGAGCTGTTGGTGCTGCTGGAACAACGCCGGCAGTATCTTCCACCTTCGATTTCTTCTGGCTCCCTAACGGTCAAAGTCCGTCAGGTGCAGATGGTGGTGGTGGTGGCGGTGGAAAAGGTGGAGGCGGCGGTGGACGTCAATCGGATGATGGTTGTGGTTTTATTTGTACTTGTATTGATGGTCCCGGAAGCGCAGGTGGCGGCGGTGGCGGTGGTGGACAAGGCGGTGCCGGTGGCGCTGGAGGATTTGGTGGAGGTGGATCATTTTCGCTCTATTGCGTTGCTGGTAGTGGAATTAAAAATAATGTTACGCTGAATGCTAGCGGACCAGCTTCAGGAGGTTCAGGTGGAGGCGGCGGAACAGGTGGAACCGGAGCAGGCCCTGGATTAGGTGGAGGTGGAAATAATATTAGCTTAACCGCTGGTTGTTCAGTTACCGGTGGACGTGTTTGCGGAAATACGGAAGTAGGTGCCGGTGGTCAAGGTGGATTTGGTGGTTCAGGAGCAAGTGGCGGAGCCGGAGGTGCTGGTGCAGCAGGAAGAAGTGATATACAAACAATTGTTTCTGGTGCGCTCATCACAACTAACATAACTGCTTCTATTGGTCCAGTTATAACCAACCAACCTTTGCAAGGATGTACAAATTCAGAAGTAGTAATTACTAAAAGTACAGGTACCTGGGGATTATTGTCAGGTGGAACTTATATTAACGACCTTAATAGTTCAACTTCGAACTATACCAATGCATCGGCAACAGCAATTCTTAGTTTCCCGGCTATAGGAGCTAAAGACATTGCTATTAATGGCGTTACTTATGGAAAATTTATTCAGATCAATTCGACAAGGTCTCTCCCAACATTTGATGCTTTAATGCCGTCTGTTGCATGTCCCAGTTCAAATGTTACCTTAAATACACCAACAACGGGTGTGCAATATGATTGGGTTGTCTTTCCTTTAGGCCAAACCGTCAATCAAGCAGTTGCCATTTTTAATACACAAACCTCCATCTGGCCAACGAGTGGAAGTGGGGATTTTGTGATTCGTTTACGGGTAAGAGAAACTTGTTGTGGTTGGTCGGCACCGGTTTATTTTAATATTAGCATTGGGGATATTATATCTCCTGCATTGGTGGGAATGCCAACAAATATTACGGTAGGAAATGATCCTGGAAGCTGTAATGCTTTGGTTAGCTGGACACCTCCTACCGGAACAGATAATTGTACCTTGAGCCCAACCGTAAATGGAACACATGTTCCAGGTAGTTTGTTTCCAATTGGCACTACAACGGTAACCTATACTGCAACGGATGCATTGGCCAATACGTCCACTGCTTCATTTACCGTAACGGTAAATGATACTGAAAATCCTTCCATCATCGGAACCCCCTCTAATATTATTACATCCGCTGGTGCAGGCGGTTGTTTTGCAATCGTTAACTGGGTTGCCCCTACGGCCTCTGATAATTGTCCAGGAACAATTCTCTCCTCCAATTTTGCACCCAATGATACATTTTTTGCAGGCTCTACAAATGTTATTTATACTGCCACAGATGCAAGTGGAAACACTTCCACCTCATCGTTCTCGGTTACAGTCACCGATAATATATTCCCAATCATCAGTGGAACTCCGGCTGACATGATTGTACCTAATGATATAGGACAATGTAATGCTATAGTAACCTGGACACCACCAACACCATCGGATAATTGTACGGTTGCAAGTTTTACCGCTTCCTCATCATCGGGAAGTACATTCAATGTGGGCACAACCATGATAACTTATATAGTCATCGATGGTGCCGGTAATTCTGATACCACTTCGTTTAGCATTACCGTTCTGGATACGGAATTACCTTCCATTACAAGTATGCCATCGAATATTACCCAAAATAATGATCCAGGCCAATGCAGTGGGATTGCCTCATGGTCAGCTCCTACTGCCAGCGATAATTGCGGTATTGGTTTATTCAATTCATCACATACATCCGGAAGCAATTTCCCCATCGGGATAACCACCGTTACTTATACAGCAACGGATATGTATGGAAATACAAGTACGGCTACTTTTGATATTATGATCAATGATGTTGAAGCGCCGGTAATTGGGTGTATAAGTGACATCATTGCCTGCGAAGGTGATACCATTTCCTTCACCGCTCCTTTGGCAACTGATAATTGCACACCAACCGTTTCTCAATTATTAGGATTGACCTCCGGTCAAGTATTCCCGGTAGGTAATAACCCTATCGCTTTTGTTGCTTCCGATTCTTCAGGCAATGGTGATACCTGTTACTTTAATGTGGTGGTGAATACAAATCCAGTAGTGAATTTCACCAATCAATCCGATACAGTTTGTATCAATTATCCACCTGTTACTTTATTCTCCATTCCTGCTACCGGAACATATACCGGCAACGGAGTTGTTGGAAGTACATTTGATCCGGCCTTAGCAGGAGTTGGTGTACATACCATTACCTATACTGTAACAGATGCCAATAGCTGCTCTACCTCTCAATCGATTACCATGACAGTATTGCAATGTTTAGGTTTTGAAGGAGAAACCCACTCGAACGTGAAGATCTATCCGGTACCTGCCAGCGAATATTTATATATTGAACAGGAAACCGATATTCCAACCACGGTTCAATTGATAGACCTGGCTGGAAAAATGGTGATGGTGAAAGAATTCGATCATGGAAATCAAATGAGAATTGACCTTCATGGATTAGCTGCAGGAGTATATAATGTTCGATTGGTGAATACCAATGGACAAACTACTCACCGAATCATTGTGACGGCTCCATATTAAAATTGAACAAAACCACGTTAAAAGAAGCAGATGAATTCATCTGCTTCTTTTATTTTATAAGATCATGAAAAAAATAGTTTACTTTTTCTTCTTCTTTCTCCTCATCTCCTGTTCAAATAAACCAAAAGATAATAAAGAGGATATATACGAATCAGGGCCATTGGACAAACTAAGCAACCTTGACACCAAGTTAGGCGTTCCTCAACCTGGTGACTGGCTTTATGCTCATCAGGAGCCCGGACAAAGTTTTATTGAGTATAAAGAATTTTCCCCTATCCATCCCAATGACCAGCAAAATTGTATTTATATCCAGCCCATTGGTGATTTCTCCATTTTAGAAGCTGAATTGGTAAAAGATGTAACGGAATATATCGGTGTATTTTATGGCCTTCACGCCAAGACCAATCCTGGCCTCTCAAGGCAGGTTGTTCCGGATCGATGTATCCGGTTTAATTCAAATAGGGGTGAACAATTTCTTACACACTATATCATGGACAGTATTCTTCCTCAAAAAATGGGAGGTGATGCTTTACTCATGATGGCCATCACTAACAAGGATCTATATGCAGGATTTGAAAATAATTTTGTTTTTGGCCAGGCGCATCTTAAAAAAAGGACAGGGGTTTCTTCCTACAGAAGATTCTATGAGAATGAACTGGACTCAACAAAATATAAAAAATGCCTGGAAAGGATCATGAAAACAACCACCCACGAAATGGGGCATATGCTTGGCATGAAACACTGCACTTATGCTCTTTGTTTAATGAATGGTTCGAATACATTGGAAGAACTGGACAGAAGACCTCACCATCTCTGTTCAGAATGCACCAAAAAAATGTACTGGAATATTCAATTCCCTTTGAATAAAAGATATGAAGACCTAAAAGCTTTTTATCTGAAATTCGAATTTGACGGCGAATACGATTTTATCATAAGATCTCAGGAGGTTCTTCTAGACGGAACAAAGAACCCGTAACAGGTCGTAGCTTATCCCACGACCTATGTCGTGGGATAAGTGAAAAATTATTCCACCGTTTTGATGTTTATTCCAGGTGTATGACTGGTAAATTCAGGCGCATACATGCATTGAATAGTAGTCAACCCGTTCGAAAATTCACCGGCATGTGTTACACGTACATTGTATTCGAAAACATAAGTTCCTTTAGGCATGAATTCCACAAAGAAATTAGTGGCTGCATCCCGGGTAGATTGATAGTAAGATAATCCTTCGCGATACTTATACATCGAGATCACATTTTCAGGTTCAAGAGAAGAAGCTCTCATATCCTTGATATGTACAAATTCCATATCCCTATCCACTTTCAATTCCAAACGAACGGTTAACCTATCCCCTATTTTTAAGGGAGTGGCTTCCGTAATGGCTTCCAAAGTATTTCCTGTTTTGGTATATACCTTTCTGAACAATCGTTTGTTCACCTGCAAATTATTCATGGAGGCAGGTATCTTATCGATATTCTCAAAGTACTGCCAATAGACAGCGCCCCAGGAAATACTTTTACCCTTTTTGGCTATTTTAATATTTCCCATCTCAGATTTAATGTCCGCTTTGTCGATCGTCATTTTAAAATAACCTGTTCCGGCTTCTTTAACAATGGTCTTATCGGTTGAACTGATCGTTTTGTTTCCCAAATTGATCGTGATCTCGGATTCATCGGCCAGGAGATTGGCTCCTTTCAACAATAAAACATAACAAGCGTCAGCAGTAGCCTTAGTTGTTTTCCAATCGTTGGTCTGCTTATTTTTCAATAACCATATTTTCATTTCTTCAACCGCCACCTGGTCATCCGCTACTTCATCAAAAGCTTCGATCAACAATGCTTGGGTTTCTATAGGGGCTTCATACCAATACCACCCGGATAACTGTTTCCAATACATTCCCATCTCTTCTGACTTCACTGAATTTTCCTTGATAGAATTGGTCACCTTTTTTGCAAAGCTCGTGTTCCCGCCCCTGTGATGTACTAACGCAATCATTCCTTGCATATAGATGCCTTTGTTTAGCCAGTATTTTTCCGCTTGGCCATAATAATAGTCATAGGCAACTTTATCCTTGTCTTTCACAGGTATTTCCTTAAAGAAACTACGTGCATATAAATACTGGATATGATAATAGGATAAATTGTCCAGGTCCATATCTACCTTCCATTTAACCAACTCATCATAATCTCTTTTGATCTGGTGATCGAGATATGCAACAGCATTCACCATCATCGTATTCAGTTTTGAATTATTCGGATCAATGCCTAGTTTTTTCAAGTGTCCCATGCCACTCACAATATATTGGGTTATGTAGCGGTTGTCAGGACCTCCATCAAACCAAGGCCATCCACCATTAGAGACCTGCATCTTGGCCAACTTGTTAATACAAGCATCCGCTTCATGGTTCATTCGCGAAAGGTCGAACAATACCCCAATTCTTCTTTTTCTTTCTGTTTCATCTTTAGCATCCCTTAACCAAGGGGTCTCTTCAATCAAAACATTTTTCAATTCCTGGTTCTTCTCTAAATTCGATAACAAAGCATTGGGTTGGTAGTTTTTCCAAACCTCAAATACTTTTTGGATCCTCGGATCTGAATTGGCTATATGCGCTCCGATTGCATTTGCATAGTATCTATTGAAAGTTTGTTCTGCACATTCAAAAGGATATTCCATCATATATGGCAACGCTTGTACGGCATACCAAGCAGGATTAGAAGTTACTTCCAATGTTAACCTCTCATGATCCAGTGTATTTGAATTGCCGGCATTCACCAGATTTTGAAATGTATAGGTTTTGGATGAATCACCCCGTACATTTAAAGGTACCGCTTCGGTAACCAGGATTCTGTTCGACAATACTGGTATGGTATTTTCCTCGCCATCTGTATGACTGGCGGTCTTCGCAGTAATGGTATATGTAAGTGCCTGTAAGTTTTTGGGAACTTCGAGATACCAATTTACTTTTTTACTTTCGCCGGCTTTTAAATTAATGGCGATGGATCTTTTATCCGCAGCTATCAAATTCAACACCTGATCAGTAATGGCATCCTTCAAATCTAACTGGGCAGTGCCCGCCATATCTTTTTCTGTTAAGTTGGTGACTTTAGCTGAAAAATAAATTTTATCCCCCTCCCGAACAAACCTGGGAGCAAAAGCGGTGATCATTACTTCTTTTTGTGTAACAACCATTCTTTCGATATAGGCAGTTTTTAAATCTTTAGTTGTAGCCAATGCCCTGAATTTCCATTTGGTTAATGATTCCGGAACTTTGAAAGAAAAACTCACCTCTCCTTTTTCATTCGTTACCAAATGAGGAAAGAAAAAAGCCGTTTCATTAAAATTCATTCTTGGTTTGGTAGTTGGAGGTAAAAAGCCTGATTTATCATCCTTCCCACTCAAGGAACCTCCCAGAGCGCCCAGCTTCTCACCGGCTATAGGCATATTGGTGGTTGCATTGCCTGTAACAATGGTTTGGTCCATCACTTCTGCCCCATCACCCTCCCTGGAAGATGAAAAATAACCAAATTCGGTGTTCTTAGAGTATTCTTTTCTGTTATCCTCTTCATAGTCCCAGGTATAATTGTATATATCCTCATTGCCAAAAGAATTAGAGTTGCGGTAATAGTTATTATATCCATAATTATAGCCCATGGTCCAACCGAAATAATTCAGATTCTCAAAGGTTTTGTATCGGTATGCCTCATACTCCGATTTGATATGGCTATATCCATAAGCATTTGAATGGGAATTAAAACTGTTTTGACCTATATAATAATAGGTGTAGTTATAATTGGAGAAATAATAATTCCATGTGTTGTAATAAGAGATCAAGTCAAGACTTGCATCGTACATATTGGCCATTACCTCCGCTCCTGCAATATCTTGTTTTTGATTCCCTTTCACCTTCACCTTCCACTCCTCCTCCTGGCCAGGTAATAATTTATCCCTGAAAGTAACCAATTCAATCTCCATAAAGTCGCTGTCATCATTGAGATAGAAATATTCACTTGCAGTAAACACATGGTTGTCTTTGACCATATATATATGAACCACGTAGGGAGTGGTTTTGTCGGCAGAGATGGGAAATGATATCAGTCTTTGCTCCCTGTTTAGATGAATAGTTTCCACCTTTAGAATGCGTCCATCATATTCATGTACCAAATTGAATACAGCATGGTCAGCAGATGTTCCCAATAAGATCTCGGCATTTTCCCCTTTTTTACAATATGACTTAATAGGAAGACAAGTGGCAAATTGTTGGAATGGATAACCCTTTTCTTTCGTATCATATACCATAAAATAGGACTCTCCGGTTACATCCACCCCTTTCGAGTCTTTGGCTTTCGTGGTAATTACATACCATCCCTGCGCCAATTGACTCCAGGTATTTATCTTCAACGCAGTTTTTTCCTCCGTATTAAAGTTTCCAGTGTTCACCACTTCTCCTTTTTCCCATTTCTTCATGTCAAATTCATCATCATAAGGATAATTGGGAAATTTCTTCTTGAATTCCTCCTTGGTCATCAATGGCTCATCGGGTGTTGCAAGCGGACGACTGACCATATAATTGTCAGGGGTCTTTATCTTTCGGATCTCATAACTTCCCTTTGTAAATACCTCGAATCCTGATAGGTTTTGGGCGTAGAATTTATACGCATTGGTATCAGACTTGGATAGGTAATAGGGTAGGTTCGATCCAATCAGCATGGTTTTATAGCCCACGATCACCGAAAAAGAAGTGGAACGGGTTTCTCCGCTCAGATCGGTTACATCTACCGTTACCGTATACGTAAAATACGGTTCGTATTTGAGCTTTACCTTTTGATCAGGTAGAGCCACAAAAGTAAATTCAAACTCTCCCTTTTCGTTGGTTTTCAGTTTTCCGGTGGAGATGGTTTTCACACCGGTATTTCGGTTATAGTAGTTATAATCGTAAATATACATTTGGGTAGTCCGGTCTACTTTATAAGTAACATTGGCATCGCTTATACCAAAACCGGCCATTGCCTTCGCCGAACCTCTTACGGTAACCACATCATTGATAGCACAACTTCCTGGAATAGAATCCACATTCACCTCGAATTTAGGTCTTTTATATTCTTCCACCTGGAAGTAACCATTTCCATCATCACAAGCTAAACGCCATGCACCAGTGGCAACGCTGGAAGGGATCGTAAAACTACCAGAAGCGGTTCCAAAATCATTGGTGGTTACTTCGATTTCCGACACTATTTTATAGTTGATGTCGTACATCATGACCTTGATTTTTTTCTTGGGTAAAATGGTAAAGTTCTTTTTATCATTTTTAACCGCTAATAACTTAAAATTTACAGTTTGACCAGGTCTGTACATTCCCCGGTCGAGGAAAAATCTTACCTCTTCCCTGGCTACATTGTAATCATTATAATTGTATGCATAAAACTGTTCGGTAACAAAACGATCTCTCCCATTTCTGATATCGAGGAAATAACTATCGTTGTTCGTATAAGTTTCCTTCACCATTCCATATTTATCGGATAAAGTAGATTTTACCCTTTCTCTTTCATACGAATAAGTATTGTAGTTGTATTTGAGTTTATAAACACCCACATTTGCATTGGCAATAACAACGCCTGTTGATCGATTCATAATATTAAATACCTGTCCCCCGCCATTGTATGAGGTCATGTCCAATACTCCTATATCCGTACTCCAGAAAGAAGTAAATCCATTGAAGGATTCTTCCTCCTGGTCATTTTCGCGGGAACTGAAGGTAAGGGTATAAAAACCAAGGTCAATCGGATCAATACCTATTTCGGTAGTATGGTCGAAATAATCTTCTATAGATTTGAAATTGAATGAAACTTCTTTTACCAATGTCCCGGATTTAGCCGCAATATATCCTTCATCCTGGGTATCATAATGGGTGATCTTGTCAATTATTTTATCATAATCATGTCGGTATATTTTTATAAATATTTTATCAATATTTCGATAAGAGATCCCCGCAAGTATATTCGACTTACTCGACTGCGCTTTCTTAAAGTTGAAGGAGATCGTAGGGGCTAAAATGGTTTTTTTGAACAACCTGCAATTATGTGCTCCGTCTGAATTTGGGAATTCCAGCAAAGCCTTGTCGCATATTTTCAACGCTTCTTTTCTATACTCCCTGTAGAATTGTTCATCACCCTTAGGGGTCCAATTGGAACTCTGGTTGTAATACACCTGAGCCAATGCAAAATAAATATCCGCTACTACTTCTTTTCCTGCATAACGATCTACGAGTTTTTTTATAGCCTCCAGATAAAGTTGGTCTTTATTATCCAAGATGCTTTTTCTTGCGATAAAACCAAGTCGATTCAATTCTAACTGGACCAAAGCTCCCAGTTCAATATCATTTTTATGGAAATGATACAGTTGCTGATATAATTTCATGGCCTTCAACAAAGAAGAAATGCTGTCTTTAGCTTCAAAATTCAAGTCCTTGAATTTATCACCCAATAAAAAATAATCTTCCTTGTCTACTTCAAATTTTTCGGCCGGTTCCAGCATATCGAGATAAGGGCTTTGATAAAAACTAATCGCCCTATGAACCAAAAAATCATATAAAGTTGGTTTTAATTTTCTAAAAGCGCTATCGCCAGATAATATCTCCGCATATACCCCAATGTCTGTTTTTTGAAGATTCTTGGGATTGACCAGAGATAATTCATAGCATTTCATGGCCTCCCTGGCAAACCTTTTGGCATCCCATACCTCCATATTAGGTTCTTTATCATCCTGGATTGGTGTTCGTTGGTTGATCTGCCAAAGATTGCTTTGGTACCTGTTCCAAATCACTTCGCCCTTGATTGAATACAACAATTGCTGAACGGGAACCGAAGATCTTTGGATCATCGCGTCCAATTTGGTCATGTTGGTAGTAAATGATTCTTCCTCCAATACGTCCCTATATTTGGCTGAATGAAAAAATGATTTGATCAATTGAATAGAATTATTATCCTTCTCTGCTATATCAATGATCTTCATGACCACTTTATTGGCGCTCTCCGTTAGTCCAAGTTTTTCGAGGGAGTCTATTTCCGCCCAGTATTTTTTATAGGGATCTCCAACAGGAGGTGGGGTCCTGAAGGATACCACCGGATTGATAAAGAATTGGGCTGTTCCGCAAACAACAAAGGTAAATAGCAGGAACATCAATGATGACTTACGAGTTGAGCGCTTCATGGTTATAACAAATATAGGCTTATAGGAAGGAATACACCTTTCCTCAAAAATCGTTCAAAATCAGTTAATCTCAAAAGAAATTAGTTATTTCTTAGTATTTTCGCTATCCATGTCATTATTGCTTACACATGCGTATTTTTTGAACGAGGATCAAAGGGAAAAGAAGATCATGAAGCCCTATCCTCCATTGGGAATCCTTTATATTTCCTCCTATTTACAAAAGGCCAAAGTGGAGCACGATGTATTCGACAGTACTTTTAGCAGCTTTGAAGCACTTTGCCAACAGATCTTAGAAAAAAAATACAAGCAGATCGGGATCTATGCCAATATGCTCACCAAATTAAATGTGCTTAAGCTCATCACCTTTATCCGATCAAATCCTGATCTTAAAGAAACCACGATCATTCTGGGTGGACCGGATGTGAGATACAATACCGAGTCATACATAGCAAAAGGAGCTGACATGATCATTTTAGGCGAAGGTGAAGAAACCATGGCAGATCTTGTGAGTACACTCAATACTCCGTTCAATCCCTTCCTGGATAAAGTAAAAGGAATAGCTTTTAAAAATTACTTCGGAAAAATTGTATATACCGAAGAAAGAGAAAAGATAAAAGAGGTAGATCAATTACCATTTCCTAACAGAAGTAGAATTGATATAAAAAAATACTTATCTGTATGGAAAAACAGGCATGGTGTAAATGCACTGAGTGTAAGTACACAGCGGGGTTGCCCATATACCTGCAAGTGGTGCAGTACAGCTGTATATGGCCAAAGTTATCGAAGAAGATCGGCGCAGAATGTATGTGATGAATTGGAGGAGATACAAAAAACCTATCATCCTGATACGATCTGGTTTGTGGACGATGTATTTACAGTAAGTCATAAATGGTTGTCTGAGTTTGCCGCGGAGGTTCAAAAAAGAAATTTGAAATTCAAATATGAATGTATTACACGAGCCGACAGGATGAGTGATGCCGTTATATTGGATCTGAAAAGAAGCGGTTGTTACCGTGTATGGATCGGGGCTGAAAGTGGTTCTCAGGAAGTAATTGAAAACATGGACCGAAGGGTAGATGTAAAAGTAGTGCAAGAGATGTTACTTAAATCGAAGAATGCTGGCATTGAAACGGGTACATTTATTATGTTAGGCTATCCTGGCGAAACCCTGGAGGATATTATGAAAACAGTGGATCATTTAGTGGCATCTGATCCCACTTATTTTACCATCACCATTGCCTATCCTATTAAAGGAACGGCTCTGTATGATCAGGTGAAAGGTTCATTTGTACAGGAACTGGACTGGACCCAATCTACCGATAGAGATATTGATTTTGAACGGACCTATCCTAGGGAATTCTATACCTATGCGGTCCAGTTTGTAACCAATGAAGTTAAATATAAGTTATTGGAGCCCTGGAAAAGGTTAATATTTCCTAATGCCTGGAAATATAAAATAAAATCTATCTTAGCACAGGGGAAAATGCAGGGTTTCCGGCCCAATGTATCCAGAGCACCTGTTACCTAGAATGGCATCATTATTGAAATAACATCATTAAATACCAACAAATGAAACGACTATTTTTTTTACTACCCATTACTTTCTTGGCTTTTACAGTTCCAACCTGGAAGATTAAAACAGACACCAGTACTGTAACTTTCAAAATAAAAAGTACCGGATCTTGGGTCTCAGGAAGTATTTCCGGTTTAACAGGAACCATTAAATTCAGCCCCGATGACCTTGCCAATTCCAGCCTCTCCGGAAGTGTGGATGTAAACACGATCGATACTAAAAATGGCGGACGGGATAAGCACCTGAAAAATGCTGATTTTTTTGATGCCCCCACCTATTCCCATATGACACTTAAGTCTAAAAGCATCAAAAAAGAAGGAAGTGATTATTCGATGGAGGCAAGTCTTACAATTAAGGCTACTACCAAAACGGTAACGATTCCTTTTTCATTCACTCCTGCCGACGCAACCAAAGGATTGTTCAAAGCTGAGTTTTCCATTGACAGGGTTGAATATGGTGTGGGTGAAAATGGACCCATGATGGGCAATACCGTTAAGATCTCCTTATTTGTTCCAGTGTATCAGTAATACGCAATTCTATTAGTTGGTATGGGTTGTTACACGATAGTATCCAATGGCCGGTGAAAATAAAAAAAGCCCCTGACCGTAAGATCAGGGGCTTCATCATATCTACAAATTAATTTTTTATCAATTTTACCACCAAAGGTTTTTCGTTGCCATCGTATAAAGCGAAGAAGTAAGTTCCCACCGCTATTTTTCTGGAAAGCTCGAAGGTTTTATTCACTGCTCCATTTTCCACCTCACATTTAAATACAGCCACCGCCTCGCCCAGGGTATTGTATAAGCGTATTTCCAACTGGTTGCCATGTATGCCGGTCACATTCAACGTAAAATCTCCCTTGGTAGGATTGGGGTAAAGATTCACCAATTGCATTCCGGTATTTGTATTTCCAGATGGGTCCACACCTAATGTACTTCCAACCACTACTGTATTGGTAGCTATACATCCGTTATCGTCCATCACATATATTGTATACGTACCAGGAGCCAGGTTGATAAATAAATTCCCAGGTTGATAATTCACCCCATCCAGGCTATACATATAGGCAGAAACTCCACCAGATTCATTGATGGTGATCGTACCGTCATTTCCAAACTGTTCATCAGTAGCGAGACCAATTACCGTTAATAACGTTGGTTCCGAAACAGAAGCAGTAGTGGTAAAGGTGCAACCATTCGCATCCTGAACTACGATAGGGTAATTACCTGGAGGCAAATTATTAAAGGTATTGGATGATTGGAAATTGATTCCACCATCAATGCTATATAACAAGCTTCCGGTGCCTCCTGAAATATTGATCAATATAGTTCCATCGGCATCTCCATTACAGGACACATCGGTTGGAATCACATTTCCAGAAAAAGCAGGAGGATCAACAATTGTAACTACTTGTGTAGCGGTACATCCATTGGCATCCTGAACAGTAACCTGGTATACATTGGCCGAAAGTGAATTAAATATATTGGATGCCTGGAAATTAATTCCATCAATCGAATATTGTAATGCGCCGGTTCCTCCTGAAGCAGAAACCGTAATGATTCCATTGTCGCTGCCATTACAGGTAATGTTGGTGCCGATGGCCGACACGGAAATAGCTGAAGGCTCGGAAATATTGGTCGAGGTGGTTGCTGTACATCCATTCGCATCCTGAACAGTAACTGTGTAAGTACCTGAAACCAGTCCGTTAAAAATATTGCTTGTCTGGAAATTAATTCCATCCACCGAGTACATAAAACTTCCTGTACCTCCGCTGCCTGTTGCAGTAATAGAACCAGTACCTCCATTACAATCGATAGGAGTGGATACGGAAGCAGAAATTCCTAATACCGGAGGATCTGTTAAGTTTTGTGGTGATGAAGTAGCTGTACATCCATTTGCATCACTTACGGTAACTGTATATACACCCGCAGGAAGTCCTGTGAATACATTGCTTGCCTGAAAGTTAATTCCGTCAATGGAATATTGATAGGAGCCAGCACCACCTGCTGCTGAAGCAGTAATTTGCCCGGTGGAAGTTCCATTACATGTAATCTGTGAATTCACCATCGCCACAACTGCAATCGAAGATGGATTGGTGATAGAGATAGGAGTTGCATTTTGGGTACAACCATTTGCATCTGTAACCGTAACTGTATAAGTTCCTGATGACAATCCGCTGAAAATGGGAGATGCCTGGTTAGGTCCTCCATTTAGGCTATATTGATATGCACCCGTGCCTCCGCTTCCATTTCCTGTTATTACCGCATCATTCGCATTTGCGCAAGAAATAGGCTGGGTAAGTGAAGCATTTGCAACTACTACTGATGGATTGATAATGGCTGCCGTTGCAGAACCGGTACAACCGTTTACATCTGTTACAGTAGCGGTATAATTACCTCCGCTTAATCCAGAAATAGTAGGAGTAGTTGCACCACCTGGTAACCAGGCATAGGTATAACCTCCACCACCACCTGATCCAGCAACCGTTGCGCTTCCATTATTGAAGTTATTGCAGGTAATATTTGTAATGCTTGTAATATTAGCGGTAGGACTTGGGAAGGATGTCACCACAGCTGTTGCCGATTGCGTACATGAGTTAGCATCCGTAACTGTAACTGTATAAGTAGCAGCTCCTAATCCTGAAGCAATCGTTCCGGTGCCGCCTGAAGGTGACCAGGAATATGTTAGCACACCTGTTCCTCCGGATGCCACTACCTGCGCTGATCCATTATTGCCGGGTGAACATGAAGGAGAAAGCTGAGAAGCGTTAGCCGTAATAATAGGTGGTTGAGTAATATTGGTGCTTACCGTAGCCTGGCAACCACCTCCATCGGTAACCGTGACGGTATAACCTCCTGCGGTTAATCCTGATGCACTGGAAGTAGAAGATACATTTGGGGTCCAGGCATAAATATAGGTAGGTGTTCCACCTGAAATATTAATACTGAGCGCACCATTATTTCCTCCGAAGCAACTTACATTGGTTTGTGATCCTATACTAGCAGAAAAACCTCCACTACTTCCAATCACCGCAACTGAAGTGGAGGTACATAAATTGGCATCCGTTACTGTTACTGTATATGATCCAGCTGCCAAGCTTGATGCTGTAGCAGCAGTTCCTCCACTGGGTGCCCAGCTATAGCTAATAGCTCCTGTGCCTCCGGATCCGGATGCTGTTGCACTTCCATTATTGCTTCCGCAAGTGGCAGGTGTAGTTGAAACAATTGATGAACTTACAGCCGTTGCAGGTTGGGTAATATTAAATGTCTGAACATCTGTACAACCATTTACGTCGGTTACCGTACATGTCCAGTTTCCAGAAGTTAATGCAGTTACAGAAACTGTTCCATCACCTGTTGGATTACCTGGGGTCCAGTTATACGTATAGCCACCTGAACCACCCGTAGCAGCTGTTACTGAAGCGGCACCTGTGCTTGCACCAAAACAAAGCACATTGGTTTGTGAAGCTGAGTTGATATTTACCACGGTTCCAGGTTGTGTAATATTGAAGGTTTGTGAATCGGTACATCCATTCACATCCGTTACGGTACAAGTATAGACTTGCGCTGTTAATCCGGTTACAGAAACAGTTCCATCGCCCGTTGGATTACCTGGTGTCCAGTTATAAGAATAGCCTCCTGTACCGCCGGTTGCAGCAGTAACAGATGCTGCTCCATTATTACCACCAAAACAAGAAACGTTTGTTTGAGATGCAGCATTTATATTAACGGCAGCGGCGGGCTGGGTAATATTAAAAGTTTGTGAGTCTGTGCATCCATTGGCATCTGTTACAGTACAAGTATACACTTGCGCTGTTAACCCGGTTACGGAAACAGTTCCATCTCCGGTAGGATTACCTGGGGTCCAGTTATAACTATATCCTCCAGCGCCTCCGGTGGCAGCGGTAACAGAGGCTGCTCCATTGCCTCCACCAAAGCATCCAACATTGGTTTGTGAGTTAGCATTTATATTGACCGCGGTAGGATTTGTTATGTTCAGTGTATTTCCAACCTGAACACAATTATTTGCATCCCTTACATAACAGGTATATGATCCTGGGGTCAACCCTGTAAATACATTGCTGCCCTGGTATACAGTTCCATTGATGCTGTATTGTAATGAGCCAGTTCCGCCGCTTCCTGTAATAGTAATGATCCCATTGCTTCCATTAAAACAGGAAACTTGCTGTGTAATCACTCCATTTGCATTAATGGCTGGCGGATTTGTGATAGTTACAGGGGTGGCTGCCATGGTACAACCGGTTCCCTCAGATACCGTTGCTGTATAAGTTCCGGGCGACAGTCCTGAAAAAACATTACTGGCTTGACCTGGCCCACCATTTAAAAAATAAGTAAGGGGTGGAGTACCATTATTTGCAGTAACCGTAATTACACCGGTAGTTCCGTTGTTACACAAAACCGCGGTAGTAATGGCTGCATTTACCGTTAAGGTAGTGGTGACTGTGTTTAGTATGAGTACAGTTGTATCATTACAAGCAACTTCGTCGGGCGTTTGTCCATTTGTAGTAACATTTACAAATCGGAGCGTATTTGCCCCCGCAACTAAACCAGTTACATTTACAAAAACAGTATCTGAATTGTTGGTTACAATATTTGGAGAAGGTGTATAAGCTTGATTGGTAAACGCACCACCATTTACCTGGTATTTAATAGTACCACTGGTAATAGTGGCGGTACCTTTATTTTGAATCACCACTCCTATATTTGCAGAATTCCCACAAATAGGTGGAGCAACCGTCGAAAATGCTGAAACTAATTGGGCATCATTAGGATTCGCGTTCATTTTGAAAGAAGCATTCCTGGTTTGCCAAGATCCTCCTCCTCCCATATATTCTCCTGTAAAATAAAAAGTCTCGTCATCAAATGCATCTATACTTAGATGATGATAATCTCCCCATCGGGTATTACCTCCGGTTTGTGAAGAAGTGCCTGCTATAATTACTTGCTCGGCTACGGTCATTGTGCCCAATGGGTCACAAGGTCTTCTACCTGTAAATCTCAGTGATGGAAAATTTCCAGCAGTTCCATTCGATGTGGAGTATGCCATCATAATATTCCCGTTTTTATCAATATTTATGCTGGGCATCCATCTATTTAACGCATCGGGAGAATAAGTTCCTTGCTGATATAAGGTCCACGTTCCAATGCTACCTGTAGGTCTTCGTACTTCAAACCATCTGATACCTCCTTGATTCGTTCCAGTTACATCGGTGGTCATAGACATGACAATGGTCTGGTGGGTCCCCATATTCCGATAGGGTACTTTAAACATCAATGGTTCCCTTAATGGATCAAGAGTGGTTGTGGTTCCAGGTTGTGGAAAACATTGAAAAGATACTAAGCCACATAAATCAGAATCGAATTCTGCCACATCCATATTTTGAACATTCGCAACACTTATTGTTGAAGTCCCAAAGTTGATGGTCAATTCCCAAAATTCAATCCTATCAGTTGTAGGAAAACCGCCGGGACCATGAGCTTCAGTATCACGGTGCCTTACTAATAATGGCTTCATTCCTGCAGGTGGTGCATTGTCCCCGTATCCTTCTATATCGACTGGAGTGATGGATTGAAAACCGAAACCTGGTAAACCAGCAACAGTGGTCCTTAAAGGAGTAGTAGCTGCGCCTGATAAAATATCACTTCTTCTGATAGCATAAATAGCACAAGTGCCCTCATTGGTTGTAACCACCACTGCATCTTGATTGGGATAAATACAATATTTTGGATAATCTGGGAAATTTGGTGTTGTGAAGTTATATCTAAAATAAGCTCCCTGAGGATTACTTGTTTGAGATACATAAACCAAAAGTCCATTACCAGTAGCTCTAAATTCGCTCATGATCCATCTGTCAGCTACATCATCATAAAGAATAATTGGATCCCCAGCACCGTTTATTACGGGTGTTACCAAATCTCTCATATTAAGATTTCCAGTTATGGTAGCTCCGGTGGCTTTATTATAGATTCTATATCGGGTACCTCCGGTTCCTGAACTGGCATTAATGGCTTCAATATATTGAGTAGCCCCTACATCACCCGATGGGTCGGGAGGGGCAACATTTGAAAAAGCGATCCCTGCCACCTGCCAATTTAGGGTAGCAGTAGCTATTCGTAAAGGATCTACGGTTTGCTGCCATACCAAATCTGCATAATGTTGTGGATTAAGGTTAATGGCCGGGTTCTCCCTTCCAAGAAAGTTAGGTTTAAGAAGAACCGTATCCATGGAAACTTCTTCTTCCTCTTCTGGGAGCAGATAAACGGTATCCGGAATAACCATTTGCATGGTAGGATAGTTAATCTGGGCAAAGGTTTTACTAGCCAAACAGGCCATAGTTAAAACCAAAAAAAGTAGATTACTTGGTGTTTTCATAGCTGAAGAGTTACAAAAGGATATACCGAAAATAGTAAAAAGCTTAGTAAAAAACCAGCATTATGAATGGAAAGTAATGAGCTTTTGGGGGTTGATTTCTTCCTCAATAACCGGAAGCATAGTTTTCGCAGCAGGGATGCTCGCCTGCCGGCGGGCGGGGAAGTGGCATCCTTTTTTTTGTTGTACTTGTTATTTCCCGTGAAATTGGTTAGGGTCCTGTTAGCTATCGGGAAGCCCAGCCGCTACCTAAATAAAAAAAGGGATAGAAAAATCTACCCCTTTTTAAAAGATCTTGATTGAAATTCTTATTTGATTTTCTCAACCACTGCTTTAAAAGCATCAGGATTGTTCATCGCAAGGTCTGCTAATGTTTTGCGATCGATCTCAATTTCTGATTTGTGGATCTTACCCATGAATTCTGAATAACTCATTCCATGAATACGTGCCGCTGCATTGATACGCTGGATCCATATTGAACGGAAACTGCGTTTTTTTGCTTTACGATCTCTGTAGGCATAGCCTAAGCCTTTTTCAACAGAGTTTTTGGCAACTGTCCACACGTTTTTTCTACGGCCAAATGAACCTTTGGCCAGTTTAAGCACTTTTTTCTTACGTGCTCTTGAGGCTACTTTGTTTACTGAACGTGGCATCTGTTTTTGATTTTAAATTTTAACTTAACAACATTAATTTTACATTCTTGGTATCACCAGGGCTAACAAAAGCATCATTGCCTAAAGCTCTTTTTCTTTTGATAGATTTCTTGGTGAGGATATGCCTTTTATAGGCATGCTTTCTTTTGATTTTTCCAGAGCCGGTAACTTGAAAACGCTTTTTGGCGCTGGAATTTCTTTTCATCTTTGGCATTGTCCCTGAATTTTAAGGATTAAAAACTATTTTTTATTTTTTTTCGGGCTCACCAGCATGATCATTTTCTTCCCTTCCAGCTGTGGTAACGATTCCACTTTTCCGTATTCTTCGAGTTCGGTTGCAAACTTTAACAGCAACACTTCTCCCTGTTCTTTGAACACAATACTGCGTCCTTTGAAGAATACGTAAGCTTTCACTTTTGCTCCGTCAGCCAGGAACTTTTTCGCATGGTTCAATTTAAAATTGAAGTCATGATCGTCAGTCTGTGGCCCGAAGCGGATCTCCTTAATGATCACTTTGGAGGCTTTCGCCTTTATTTCTTTTTGCTTACGCTTATGTTCGTATAAGAACTTTTTATAGTCAATGATTTTACAAACGGGAGGATCAGCATTTGGAGAGATTTCTACTAAATCCAGACCTTTCTCTTCTGCTAACTTTATTGCTGCAGAAATGTCAAGCACCTCCGATTCAATTCCATCACCCACTACCCGAACCTTTGGTGCACGAATTCTTTCGTTTACCTTGTGCTCGTCTTCCTTTTTTCCCCTGTTCCAATCCCTCTTAAAATTGGGATTAAACGGCTTCTTTTGTAAAATATTGACCTCCTCTTTTATTGATTAAAATTCTCTTTTACTCTTTGATCGACCAGTTTACTGAAATCTTCTATGCTCATGGCCCCAACATCACCCTTCCCTCTTTCTCTTACCGCCACCTTATTTTCTGCCACTTCTTTTTCACCGATGATCAGCATGAAAGGCATTTTTTGCATTTCACTCTCCCTGATCTTCTTACCTATCTTTTCAGACCTTACGTCAAAGGAGGTGCGAATTTCGGCATTTTTCAGGAATTCAACAACTTTTTGTGAATAATCATTGAACTTGTCGCTTATTGGTAATACCGCTACCTGCACAGGGGTTAGCCATAATGGAAAATCACCGGCACAATGCTCAGTAAGCACCGCTATAAATCTCTCCAGGGAGCCAAAAGGGGCCCGATGGATCATTACTGGTCTATGTTTCTGATTATCAGAGCCTGTATATTCTAATTCAAACCTTTCCGGAAGGTTATAATCTACCTGAATGGTCCCCAATTGCCAGCTTCGGCCAATGGCATCCCTCACCATAAAATCCAATTTGGGTCCATAAAAAGCCGCTTCTCCATATTCAACTACCGTCGTCAATCCTTTTTCAGCGGCCGCTTCCTGGATCCCTTTTTCTGCCTTGTCCCAGTTTTCTTCATTTCCAATGTACTTTTCCCGATCCACCTTGTCGCGTAAAGAAACCTGTGCAGTGAAATTCTGAAAATCCAACGATTTAAAAACATAGAGTACCAGGTCAATTACCTTCAAAAACTCCTCTTTTACCTGGTCTTCCCTACAGAAAATATGGGCATCATCCTGGGTAAATCCACGAACACGGGTCAATCCATGCAACTCTCCACTTTGCTCATATCTATAAACGGTTCCAAATTCAGCCAAGCGCAAAGGCAGGTCTTTATACGATCGTGGTTCTGATTTATAAATTTCACAATGATGTGGACAATTCATGGGTTTAAGCATGAACAATTCGTTCTCTTCAGGGGTGTGGATGGGTTGGAAACTGTCTTTTCCATACTTATCCCAGTGACCGCTGGTAACATACAATTCCTTACTTCCTATATGCGGGGTGACTACTTGCAGGTATCCTGCTTTTTTCTGAGCATCCCTCATAAATCTTTCTAGCCTTTCTCTCAGGTCAGTTCCTTTGGGAAGCCATAATGGCAAGCCTTTTCCTACTTTCTGAGAGAAAGTGAAGAGACCTAGCTCCTGCCCCAGTTTTCTATGATCTCTCTTTTTAGCTTCTTCCAGCATCAAGAGGTAATGGTCTAATTCCTCTTTTTTCGGAAAAGAAATTCCATAGATCCTGGTGAGCTGTTTATTCTTCTCATCCCCCCTCCAGTATGCACCCGCTACACTTAGCAACTTGACGGCCTTCACATATCCTGTATCAGGAATATGGCCCCCCCGACATAGATCGGTAAAGCTTCCCTGATCGCAAAAAGTAATATCTCCATCCTGAAGATTTTCGATCAGCTCAACTTTATAAGGATTGTTTTTCTTTTTATAATAATCCAATGCCTCTGCTTTGCTGATCGCATATAATTTGAAAGGATTATTTTGTTTGGCCAATTCCAACATTTTGGCTTCTACCTTTGGTAGATCATCAGATGTAAAAGCTTTTTCACCAAAATCAATATCATAATAAAACCCGTTTTCAACCGCAGGTCCAATGGTGAATTTTGCATCAGCGTATAAGGTCTGTATGGCTTCAGCCAATATATGCGCTGAAGAATGCCAGAAAGCAGACTTCCCATTTTTATCTTCCCAGGTAAGAAGCTTTAATGAACTATCGATATGAATGGGTGTACTTAATTCATGTAGCTCATCATTGATTTCAGCAACAATTACTTTTTTAGCCAAACCATGGCTAATACTTTTTGCAATTTCGATAGGAGTTATACCAGGAGCAAATTCCCTTATTGAGGTATCTGGAAAAGTTATCTTTATCATTCTGCAGATCTTTGAGAAGAGGGCAAAAATAATGAATTTAAGGTAATGAAAATAAAAACCATGAAAACCAGCAGAAACAACCAATTGAGTATCCTCTTATTCCTGATCTTGATGTTATTGTCTACCAGAGAATTTTATGGCCAAACAGTATGGTTGAAGAAGGCTACCCAACAGAAGTGGGCCGGCGGTATTTGTTGCATACATGGGATTAACTATGAGTTCGGTTTCCAGATCATTCGGGGGAATAAAAATTTCAGCCTCGATACTATATGGACAGAGGGTTATTGTCATCCTGTTGAACGGATCAACCAGAACATGAAATTTGGCAAGGATACCACCCTTCAATTGTCCTATGGAATAAGGATGGATGATTACTATACCAATAAGAATGATTCAAATCGGCTCAGGCCATGTTATGATGCGACTCGAAAAGGAATCATCTTAGTGTACAGGATCAACAAAATAAGATTTGAGATGGATTTTACCATATATGTAAAAGAATTGGAATTTATCGGGTATCCCTGAAGTAAAAGCGATCTAAAAAGAAAAGCGCTACCACAATGGATAACGCCTTTCCTAAACCAACCCTAATGGTACAAATGTAAATGTTTTTTTTTGACAACAAATTTTTTTTGACACTTAATAAGAAAAAAGTCAAAAAATAATAATTTTTTTAGGTTTTTCTTAGTCTATTTTAATGAGGAAAACTTGGAAATTCGATGAATTAATTCCCGTTAAAAAATGATTAATTTCTCCAGTGCATAACCCCTGCTCCCCTTTAACAGCAAGCTCCAGCCAGCAAAATCCTGCTGGCGAAACCAGACCAAGGCTTTATCTGTAGTATCAAAATGAATACATGGAATGTTTTCTTTTAATTGTCCAAAAAACTTTCCTATAAGTATCACTTTATCAAAAGATAATTGATTTAGTTGTAAAATAATGGATCGATGCTCCTCCAAACTATACGTTCCGAGTTCCAGCATATCCGCCAATATCACTGCTTTCGGGCTTTTTGCCGACTTCGCAAAACTCTTTAAGGCAGCCTGCATGCTGCTGGGGTTTGCATTGTAACAGTCAATAAAGAATGTGATGTCATTTGACACTAAAATTTGTGATCGGTTCATTCCTGGCTGGTATCTCTCGATAGCCTGCTGGGTATGCTCATCTGTTACTTGAAAGTAAGCACCTATAGCAGCCGCTGTGGCAATATTATCACAATTGAAGTTTCCAAATAATTGTGATTTGATCTCTGCACCGCCCAAATGTTTTTTAATTCCGGCAAGTTTTTCATGTTGCAATTCATCGTACGGAAAATCTGCCTCCTTTGCATATCCATAGGTAAACTGTTTAATTCCAGCAGAAGAAAGGCCCAAGTCAGTATGATTGATATTCACGAAAGCCATGCCCTTTGCTTCTTTTAACCATTTAAATAATTCCGCATTCGCCCTGATCACATTTTCTATACTCCCAAAACCTTCCAAATGATCCTTCCCATTATTGGTAACTACGCCAAAATTGGGTTCAGCTATTTTACAAAGGTCATAAGTTTCCTCCAAGTGATTGGCGCCGATTTCAATGATAGCCATTTCCGTGTCTGCTGGAATTGATAATAATGTAAGTGGTACACCAATATGGTTGTTCAAATTGCCTTTGGTGGCAAATGTTTTATAAGTAGTACTTAAAACTGCCTGGGTGAGTTCTTTGGTGGTGGTCTTCCCGTTGGAACCACAAATCGCTATAAAAGGGATCTTAAATGTTCGGCGATGGTGATTGGCCAATTGTTGTAAAGTTTCGAGGGTATTTTCCACTAAAATGGTCTTTTCATCCACATGGAATTCTTTATTATCTATAATAGCATAGGAAGCCCCCGCCTCCAGTGCAGATTTTGCAAAGCCATTTCCGTCAAATTTTTCACCACGTATGGCTACAAATATGCAACCAGGCTCAATCTTCCTATTATCGATAGAAATAACAGGATGATTTTTATAAATCTGATAAATTTCTTCTATTTGCATATATTACCCTAGCTATCGGGACGAAAATTAGCAAAAAATACAAAGTGAAACCCTCTTATATTGATATCAAAGACTTTGATTATCTTCTTCCGGAAGATAAAATTGCTAAGTACCCTCTTGAACAACGGTCTTTATCAAAATTACTTTACTATCATCAAGGCAAGATAGGGCATGAGAAATTTACTAATCTTCCGGAATTATTGCCGGAGAAGTGCATGCTGGTCTTTAACAATACCAGGGTAATTGAAGCAAGATTAAATTTTAAAAAAGTGACAGGTGCCGATATTGAAGTTTTTTTATTGAATCCTGCTCATCATGAAAATGCTACTTCTGTTTTAGAAGCGAAGGGAGAATCCATTTGGGAATGTATGATCGGTAATAAAAAAAGATGGAAGGAAGGTGATGTTCTCATCATGAAAGGAAAAGGATCCTCCTTAACCGCCAGATGGAAAGACCGCGAAAATGATATTGTGCAATTTGAATATAGTGGAGATCAATCCTTGCAGGAGGTTATTCAGGGATCCGGAAGTTTACCCATTCCTCCTTATTTAAACCGCTCCACTGAAACTATTGACCTAACCCGGTACCAAACCATTTTTGCTCAGTTGAAGGGATCAGTAGCTGCCCCCACAGCCGCTTTACATTTTGATGAACATATGTATAAAAAGCTAGCCCAAAAGGGAATAAAATGCGAATACCTCACTTTACATGTAGGAGCAGGCACTTTTAAACCGGTAAGTACAGATAATGCCATTGATCATATCATGCATAAAGAATATATGATCTTTTCGAAAGAATTCATCCAGCGACTTGTAGAACATGAAGGACCTTTAATAGCGGTAGGCACTACCAGTTTGAGAAGCCTGGAAAGTTTATATTGGTTTGGAGTAGGGCTCAAAAAGGGGGTTCTTCAGCGGTTCCATATAGATCAATATTTCCCGTACGAAAACGAAAGTGAGATCACCTATCAGGAATCCCTCATGATAGTACTTGGTTGGATTGAAAAAAACCAGGTCGGCTTTTTGGAAGGTACCTCATCCATATATATTGTACCAGGCTATCAACTAAAAGGGCTCCATGGGATCATTACCAATTTTCATCAACCTCAATCTACTTTATTATTATTGATAGCCGCCTTGGTAGGCGAAGACTGGAAGCGCATCTACAACGAGGCACTTGAAAATAATTACCGTTTTTTGAGTTATGGGGATTCCTCCCTCCTCTTATTTTGATCTTTTTCTCTTAAAAAAGGAGGTCAATATCTTGCTACATTCCTTTTCCATTACCCCACCTTCCACTACTGTTTTAGGATGAATGATGTTTTCTATATACCTACCGAAGCCATATTTCAGGTCCGGCGCACCAAAAACGATCCGGCCCATCTGGGCCCAACGCAAAGCCCCGGCACACATGAGGCAAGGCTCCAGGGTAATATATATAGTGCAATCGTTTAAATATTTAGCCCCTAAATAATTCTCTGCAGCTGTTATGCATTGCATTTCTGCATGGGCTGTTACATCATTTAAGGTCTCGGTAAGGTTATGCCCCCGGGCGATAATCCGGTTATTCAGTACAATGATGCATCCTATAGGAACTTCATCCTTGTCGTTCGCCTTTTCGGCTTCCCGCAAGGCTTCCCGCATAAAATAAGTATCCGAAAACAGTTCTATTTCTTCCATATTGAATCACCCAAAAGTATGGTTTTTTTCCACCGATAAACCCTTTTTTTTGTCACCGACAGAAATACAACATTTTTACCGATAACCAGTTTAATAGAGTAGTAACAAAAAACAAAGTTTATGGTTAGGATGATTCGGGAACTAATGACCAGACTTATCAAGATACTGGTTACTCCAAAAAAAGAAGAATTGGAAACTCAGTATGCTGAAGTTTGGTTCCCTGCAACCAGAAACAAAAATAATTTTGATTAAACAAGGATCGCCTTCAGTATAACAGGCGACCAAAAAAAATATTGTTCTTTACTTTTTTCATAGTGTTAAGGTGTTTAGGGTTCAGAGGTCGACTTATTCCTCATTAAGTCGGCCTCTTTTCTTATTATGACTGTTCGTAAATGATAAATCGTTGTTCAATTAATCGATTAATTGAACAATAGAGTAACGATTTTTGATTTTATAGGTCTCGTCCGCCTTGAAATTCTTTGTTTATGAAAGTGCTTAAGTATTCACAATGGCTATGTAAAAAGTATCGCAAACTTCACCGTCCCTTATATAAATCCACTTATGGGTGTTTTTCCCAAGGAATTTGTAGTATTTATAAAAATTTTCATTTTCGTTAAGACGATCGCCATCAAACCATTCCCTTGCACCAGGTATTTGCCCTAAACGAATCTTCACTTCATTATTCAATGAATCAACATTATCTATATTTAAATAACCTATATTCGTTTTAAGGCTATCGCTGTTTTCGATTCTTCCTTTTAAGCAAATTGTATAATCCATCCAAGATTCACAATATTTTTGATCAATAAATACACTATTACTTGGGTTATTAAATAATAAAGTATCCTTTAAAAGATTTGTAGTTGAACACCAATCATTCTGCTTCTTAAAAGTACAACTATGATAAAGAGACAATAATAAGATTATACTTGTGGTGAAAATCTTTGTTCTCATTTCTACATCTTCATCTTCTTAAACATTCCTTCCGGAATAGAAGTAATGATCCTCATGATATACTTCCACATCCATAAACTAAACAATACATTTTTCTTTTTCGCCGCGGCCTTAAAAATATCCTTGGCTATTTTTTGAGGAGTGGCGGTTAATTTTGGGTTCAAAGGCATACCCTGGGTCATAGATGTTTTAATGAAACCAGGTTTTACCGTTAACACATGTACACCACTGTGAAAACACTTATTCCTTAACCCGCTTAAATAGGCGGTAAAACCTGCTTTAGCACTTCCATATAAGAAATTGGATTGTCTTCCTCTTTCACCGGCCACTGAGCTTATTCCAATAATGGTCCCGTGTTTTCTTTCCATCATATTCGAGGCAATAACATTTAAAATGCTTACCGCACCGGTATAATTAATATGTAATATTTGTTCTGCCTCTTTCCAATTGGTTAACCCCTTAGCGGTATCACCCAAGTATCCAAAAACGCAGGCCACCATATTGGGTTCATAGGGCAAATTCTTGTAAAAATCAAAATGCGATGTAAAGTTAAGTGCATCAAATTCTACTGCAACGGCTTTTATATTGTACCTGATCTCCAGGTCCTTTTGCAAAGGCTCTAATCTCTCTTTCTGGCGGGCCGCCAACTGAATATTGTACCCGTTTTTTGCATATTCATGAGCCAGGGCCTGGGCCACATCACTCATGGCACCTAGAATAAGAATGGATGACATGGATCTTGATTTAGGGACTAAAGATAGTTGTTTTTGGGCAACCCCGCCTCCTAAGCTGGCCAGCCCACTATCCACGGCGGGTCGGGCTATATGCGGTAGTCCTCCCCAGCAAAAGCTGGGTCCGGGCTACTTGCTTCTATCCCTGTTGCAGAGGGAAAAAATAATTTACATATTACACACGTTATACTGTATGATGAAAACACCTAACATCCAACATTTCTTTTTATTCCTGCTTTATTTCACCACCACTTCCTTGCTAGCGCAGACCTATAAGTCTGATGGTGGATTTAATGGTGGCAGCCTCGAATTAAAAGGCAACACCTATTCGTTCGTACAATGGTTTTGTACGGGGCAATATTTTTCGAAAGGGACTTTTATCCGAAAAGGCGATACGCTTTATTTAACCTCTTCAGCCGAATATGATGACAGAGAATTAAGGATCGCTCCAAAGTGGATAGAGGAATCGGATTCAATCAGGGTATCTATAAAATTAAGGGGTGAACACCAAATGTCTGATTTTCAACATGCCATTATTAGTTTTGTGGGTAAAGATAGTATTGGCATCAAATTAGAAGGCCATCAAAATATCTCCATTCCCATTTCTTTTTTACCCATCCACGAAATATATTTCGATCAAAAAAGGGTTTCCCTTTTTTTTGCATGCAACGATTTTGTTATTCACTATTACAAACCATATGAAGGACAATTTGTGAGGATGGTAAATGAACCGTTCATCAGCAGGGGGAATAGCATACATCCCTATCATTCGAACACCTGGGGATACCTATGGATGGAGACGAGTGATTGATGTCTACCTTTGAGGACCATCATTAATCCCAAACATATTTCTCGTCATAATCCACCTTATACTTTTTCAAAAAAATTCTGTATTCATCTTGAAAGGTTTTCTTTTTATGGTGCTCTTCTTGGTTCTCGATATATGCTTTTACTATATCCAACTGGGTAGGGTTAACTGAAAAAGCTCCATATCCATTCTGCCAATAGAAATCCTTCAGCAAATAGTTTTTGGTTTTGATCCACTTGGATGAGCTGGCTTTTATCTCTGCCACAAGTTTCATCAAAGCAATTTTCTTCGACATCATACATAATATATGTACGTGATCTACATGCCCGCCAACTTGTATTGGATGGCATTCCAAATTTTTGCAGATCCCTCCTAGGTAGTGATATAATTCTTCTCTTACAGAATGATGGATAAGAGGATTTCTATATTTCGTACTAAAGACGATATGAATATAATTCTTTACTAATGATTGTCCCATAGTTATGTCGCCCTTTCAGGGCTCGGTTTGGTGAATGCTTCCAGCCCGAGGGATCCTCCCCCGGTTAAATGATGTGGTCCTTTCAGGACTTCAGCTCTTATGCCCTTGACAAAAAAGTTGGTAGGTATCATTTGGATAATATATAAGTCTTAGAAAAATTCTACAAGATTTTTTGTATTTTTTATTACAGTCCTGAAAGGACATCATCAGGTAACATAGGTCGAAGGCCTATGTGATGCAATATCCAATTACCTAAGCCCTGGAAGGGCGGCATAAAGCACCAGCGATGTGAAGGGGAAGCTCCGCCATGGATTTAGGAGCAGGCCTGGCGGGGAGGCGAGCCGGAGTGAAGCGAAGCCCGGAACATAGCGGTGGTAAGTGGATGTTGAGGTATGCTTGAGGGAATCGAGCCAGGTGCCCAAAAAAAACAAACTAAACATGCGTCAACTTAACTCGATCAGATTGTACCGAAGAAAATTTATAGCCAGGATTGAGCAACCTGATCTTGTCCATAAAATCTTTGGCCTGTGGATATGATTTTACCAATGTATCATGCTTCATTCTTACATCCTTGGTGAGATAAACCCTTCCACCGTATTTCAACACCAGTTCATCGAGTTCATCTAAAAAATTCCAGAGCTTTGGATTGATCTTAAAATCCAACGCCAACGTGTACCCTCCTCTTGGAAAACGAATAAAATTTTCCTCCTGCTCACCAAATAGTTTAAGCACCGTTAAAAATGATCCCATTTTACGTTGGCCTATTCTTTCGATAATAGCAATCAAACCTTCCCTGCTGGTTTCGGGTGGTAAAACAAATTGATATTGGGTAAATCCATTTTTCCCATAAATGCGGTTCCAATGTAGAATGGCATCCAACGGATAATAAAAAGTTTCGTAATGAACAATGGAGTTCTTTAATCCTCTTGGATGTTTATTATAATAGAGGAAATTAAAGGCTTTTACGGATAAGCTGTTGAGTGTAAACGATGGCAGGTCGAACGGAACGAACAATTTCCCGTCTTTATGTGTTTTAAGAGGGTTTGATCTTTGTGCCGCTGTTTTTAATTCATCCACCCTGGCAAATTCTCCCCGCATCATAATACTTCTACCCAAAGATTTCCCTTTTGCCAGACAATCTATCCAAGCCACGCTGTTCGTCCATGATCCCGACTCCTCAAAAATCTTCATGATCTCGTCCAGGTTTTTTGCTTTGATGGATTCCTGGCGGATATAAGAAGTTTCGATAGGGAATAATTGGAAACAAACTTTGGTGATCAATCCGGTAAGTCCCATACCTCCACAGGTAAGGTTGAACAATTCGGCATTCCCCTCCTTGCTGCAAATTTTTATTTCGCCGGTTGGAGTAATGATCTCCATCCAATGTACATGATCCGAAAAAGTTCCTTCAGCATGATGATTTTTCCCATGGATATCAGATGCGATGGCTCCTCCAACCGTAATAAATTTGGTTCCGGGGGTTACCGGCATAAACCAACCCTTAGGAACAAATAATCGGATCACCTCTTCAAAAGTCACACCTGCTTCACAGGTAAGCAATCCTTTTTCAGCATCAAACGCTAATAAATGGTTGAGTTTTAGAGTGGACAATATATTTTTACCCAATGCTGAATCTCCATAGCAACGGCCCATTCCACGAGGAATGACTTGTTTTTTTTCATGGATGAGCTCAATATATTTTTCTGAATTGTTGTATTCAAAAACATCTGCTTCTATTTCAGGATATTTTCCCCAGTTCGCAACTTTCATTCTCTATTCACTCTTATTGATATACAACAACACAGCAAAGGATAAAATAAATCCTACCAGGATTAATTGAATAAAAATGTCCTTCAATAAAATTTTGGTTGGGTTCCCGCTATTTTCTTTTACAAAAGTAATTTGGAGGTATCTTAATACACCCAATATTACAAAAAGACTCGTAAAATATAAATGGTTTCCGAGTCTTTCCACCACCTCATCGGATAGGGTGTACATGATATAGGCCACAATGGTTACTCCCCCCATGATGACCATACCAGCATTGATAAATTCCAGGTTATAACCATCGATGGATTTTCTCATTTTTTTACCACTTTCCATAAAGATCTTTACGTCATCCCGGCGTTTGGCCAATCCAAGAAATAATGCTAATAAGAAAGTCATTAGCAGGATCCAATGAGAAACAAAAATATCGGGTATTACACCTCCTGCCACTACTCTGAGTACAAAACCAATAGCGATGATAGAAATATCCAGCAAGGGGACATGCTTTAATTTGAGTGAATAAGCCAGGTTCATTAGAAAATATATGGCCAAAACCAATAAGAAGGCAGGCTGTAACCAATAAGCAATGATCATGCTAATGACCAATAATCCAATGGCCAATATGACTCCGGATATTATTTTAATATTACCAGCCGCAAAGGGTCTGTTCTTTTTTTCGGGATGCAGGCGGTCTTCCTCCACATCTTTAACGTCGTTGATAATATAAACTACAGATGCAGTTAGGGAGAAACACATAAATCCAATGGCTATATCCAGAACGGCTAAAGCATGTTCTATAAAAAGGCCACTAAAAAAAAGGGGTAAAAACAGGAAGAGGTTCTTCGTCCAATGAGAAATTCTTAGGAGTTGATAGTAGCTCTTCATTTTTTGGTAACTGGTGATGGGTTATTAGTAGCTTGTAGTAAGGTCAAAGGTTACACCAATAACCAGTAACTAATAACCAATCACTAAATTATTATTAGCTTTGCCATTCTTGAATACAAAGAAAGATAAACATAAAGGAATAAACAAGCATTTATGAGCTTTCCCCAGGGAAATAAAGTATTGGTAACAGGAGCAGCCGGTTTCATAGGTTTTCATACGTGTAAAAGGCTTGTGGGGATGGGTTTTGATGTAACCGGATTCGACAGTGTGAATGATTATTATGATCCTTCACTAAAATGGGCCAGGCTGAGAGAGCTGGGTGTAGAAAAAGAGGACAAGATTTTCTTTAACGAGCTTACCACCCCCCATTTTAAATTTGTAAAAGGTGATCTATCGGATAAATCGATCATCGACCGGATCTTTGCGGAAGGTAAGTTTGATCTGGTGATCAACCTGGCGGCACAGGCCGGTGTAAGATATTCATTGACCAATCCGCAGGTATACATCGACAGTAATATTACAGGTTTTGTAAATATTTTAGAAGGCTGCCGGAACCATCCCGTAAAACACCTGGTTTTTGCCAGCACTTCATCAGTATATGGTTTAAACGGCAAGCTGCCTTTTTCGGTGAAAGACAATACCGATCATCCCATTAGTTTATATGCATCCAGTAAAAAGGCAAATGAGTTAATGGCACATTCCTATGCCCACTTGTTTGGGATCCCTTGTACAGGGCTGCGCTTCTTTAGTGTTTATGGCCCCTGGGGAAGACCTGATATGGCTTTATTTATTTTTGTAAAACATATATTAGAAGGTAAACCCATTGATGTTTATAATAATGGACAAATGAAAAGGGATTTTACCTATATCGATGATATTGTGAGTGGTATTTATAATGTAATGATCAAACCCCCGGTCCCTAATCCAAGCTGGGATACTGTTGAGCCCGAAACTTATACCTCATCCGCTCCCTATAAAGTAATGAATATTGGTAACCAATCGCCGGTGGAACTACTTGACTTTATTGTTGAAATAGAAAATAATCTGGGGAAGAAAGCCATTAAAAACATGATGCCCATGCAGGCCGGGGATGTACCTGCCAATATAGCTAATGTGGATGAGCTCATTGCAGAGTATAACTATAAGCCCAATACACCGGTGAAGACGGGTGTAAAAAATTTCGTAGATTGGTACATGAAATTTTACCATTCATGACCCGAGTCCTGACAAAGTCAGGACGAGAGCACGAACGGCTTTAGCCCTCACGAACACAATAAAAAAATAAATATATTGTGAGTAATACCAAAAAGAAAATTTAAACCATGAGTAAAAGGATCTTACTATTATCACTATTCATTATTCTGTTTTTTAGTTCATGTGCAGTGAAGAGATTTGATTCTCCAACTCCTGAATACAATCCTGAAACGGATAAATATATTCCCAAAGCCAGCACACTCAGCATGCCCATAGAAGTGGAGATGGCCACCATTACCAAAGCCATGAACGATCTGCTGAAAGGATTAATTTATGAGGATATAGACTATAAAAATAATGGGGGTGATAATTTACAAGTAAGGGTTTGGAGAACAAAAAAAGAGATCACCGTTGAAGGCGACAAGGATCTTTTGAAGCTCTATATTCCTTTGGAAATATGGGCTAAGTACAACGTAGATCCATGTGCCATCTGTCCTTCGATCGAAAAAGGAACCACTTTTGACATGGATATCCATTTGCAGACCAATTTAAAAGTAGGTAAGAACTGGGAGGTGATCCCAACCACTGCTGTTACGGATGTTAAGTTCATCACAGCTCCCACTTTATCATTCGATGTAGGTGTGGAGGTAATTCATATCCCCATTACCACCATAGTAAAATCAGCATTGATGTCGAATATGCCTACCATTACAACAGGCATCGATCAGGAAGTAAGCAAGAGCATTCCATTAAAAAAATATATGACAGATGTTTGGGATTTGGTACAAACCCCTCAATTAATGGACAGTACTTATAAGGCCTGGCTTACTTTATCACCGGTTGAAATATATTTATCCCCACTTAATTGTGATAAGAAAAAAGTAAAGTTGAATGCAGGATTTTCCACCTTCATAGAGACCAAATTAGGCGAAAAACCTGCCATTGGAAGAAAATATTCTTTATCGGATCCGGTGATCAAGGATAAAATGGATAATAAGTTCAATGTAGAACTCCCGGTATCCATTGATTTTAAAATGGCCACTGAATTGGCCAATAGAAATTTTAAGGATTCCACCTTTCAGGTAAGCAAGAAGAAAAAAATACGCATCAATGATATTCTCATTTATGGAAAGGGAGGAGAAGTTTTTGTAAAGGCTGATTTATCTGGTAGTTTTAATGGATTGGTTTTTTTCAGAGGCGAGCCTGCTTTTGATACATTGACCAATAAGATCTATTTTAAAGATATTGACTTTGATGTAAGCACTAAAAATGTACTATATAAGGCTGCAGCCTGGTTATTACATGGGACCATTAAAAAAATAATGGCTAAAAACTGTGTATATGATATCTCCAAAGATATAGAAGGGGCAAAATTCTCTGTTCGCAAATACCTAACCGGTTATAAGTATGCAAATCTTCTAACCATCAAGGGTACGTTGGATGATCTGAGACTTAAAAAAATAGTAACAACGGAGGAATCGGTCAAGGTTGTTTTTTATTCCTCAGGAACTGTGGGGATGACCATTGATAATATAAAGATGGGTAAATAATTGTTACCTGATCAAGGCAAACCCACCTGTTAAATAGATATCATCTGCTTTGATATAATTTCGGTAAGTTACCTTGTATACATATTGACCGACCGGAGCTTCTTGTCCGTTATACATTCCATTCCATCCCTCTGTTAGGTCGTTCAGGGTATAAATGAGTTGCCCCCAACGGTTGAAGATCTCCATTTTATATTCTTTGATGTTCGAACCGTATGCCTTGAAGATGGGATTGATCTCATCCTCATTAGGGGTAAATGCGTTTGGAACATACATGGTCCAAGGACAATCCACCGACACTACGAGTGTATCTCTATAAGTACAAGTATTTGTATCCGTAACGATGAGGGAAATACCACCGATAGCAGGATCCACCATAGTAGGATTTGTTGAGCCATCATTCCATAAATAAGTAACCGGAACACTGGGGCCTGCTGGTATGATTTCAATATCATCACCTGGGCAAATCGCTAGATCTGGTCCTAGAGAGAATAGTGGTAGTGGAAATACGGTAATAGAAGTAGTGTCAGAATACTGGCAGCCATTGGCATCTGTTACCTCCACATAATAGGTCCCCGAATTTCCCACAGGGTAAATAGCAGGGCCGCTGCCATCTTGCCATTGATATGCGCTGTACACTCCTGGACTCAATACAATGGTATTGCCATAACAGATCTGCTGGTCTGGTCCGAGATTAGGAGTAGGTAAAGGATATACATTTTGCACCGTCATCGCATCTGTATTAGTACATCCCGATGCATTGGTGACGGTAACAGAATATGTTCCAGCGGTGTTAACAATTATAGTAGGAGTAGTAGCGGCATTGCTCCATAAATATCCTGTAAATGCTCCCGGGTTCAGCGTAACACTCTGTCCGATACAGAACGAAACATCAGGACCAAGATTCGGGGCTGGAACTGGGTTGATGGTTATATCTACAGAATCATAATCAAAACAATTGTTTGCATCCGTTACCAATACCCAATAGGTTCCAGTGGTACTTGCAGTTAAGGTGCTGTTGGTAGTTGCATTTTGCCATTGGTAATTCGGGTAACCTGCTCCGGCATTTAATAAAATATTTCCGCCACACTGAGTGCTATCCGGTCCAAGGTTAATTACGGGCAATGGAAAAACATTTAACACATTGGCTGTATCAGAAGCGGAACAACCCACAGCATCTACCACCGACACGATGTATTGACCTACACTGTTTGTGTAAATGGAAGAGGAAGTAGCTCCTGTATTCCAGGCATAACTGGTATAACCTGCTCCTGCATCAAAAAATGCAGAATCGCCCTGACAAAAAGATTGGTCTGGTCCGATATTAACAGAGGCTGTTCCAACGGTAACAACAATGGTATCTCTGTCGATAGTACCGCAACCAATGGGCACATCCACCCAATAAGTTCCTGTGGTATTCACATTAATGGTAGGTGTTACTGCACCTGTACTCCAAGTATAAGATGCATAGCCTACAGAAGTTTGTAAAGTAATATTCTGTCCAAAACAAATGGTAGTATCATTTCCCAGATCAGCTAAAGGGGATGGTGGAGCAGGAACGGGAAGATTAAATAAACTTGCACCTGCAGCCCCTGCAGTTGCTCCATGTGGAGTATTTGAACAAGGTTGTCCGGGATGCAAAATAATTCCAGGATTACCTCCTACCGCATTTACTACTGCATTTGCTGGAGTCGCAGGTGTGCTGAACCATACATATCCACCACCTCCACCTGCACCAGGTCCGTGGCATGCACTTGACCAAATAGTACTTTGTATATTTCCTCCATTTCCTCCTCTTACATTTATAGTTAAAGGAGAGCTCACTGTGTTGGTCCAGATATAAGCAGCACCGCCTGCACCGCCGCCACCTGCACCTTCTGAATCGGTGATCAATGTAATGTTAAGTCCGTTTGAATTAATGGCGAAACCATTCCCAGCTATGGTGGGTGCATTAATAAAAACAATTCCCCCTCCGTCAGAACCAGGCTGACAAGTAAGTCCGTTGTCTCTAAATCCACCACCGCCTCCGCCGCCCATAAAAGCTTTAGAGCTATTCATTGTTAATCCATAGCCTCCCATTCCCCAGGTGGTAGTAGCACACCAACCTAAAAATTCGTCTCCTCCTCTACCTCCAATTCCATAATTCCCTCCGCCTCCAGCTCCAGGATTACCCGTATTAGACCCACCTCCTCCATTGGCCAGTGGATTTTTATTTGCATCCTGGCCTGCGGGTGCTGTGGCAATTCCTTCACCTTTTTTACCTTTTGTTCCATCGGCAAATCCTGGGTCGTTGCAATTAAAACCTCCATTGGCAACCAGTCCGCCTCTAAACCCTGTTCCTGAAATATCAATATTTGCATTGAATGTAACTGTTCCTGTGGCTTCAAATGCCAGTACCCCGCCAATGGTCCCGTTCCAGTCGGTCGCCGTTAAAGTTCCTGTGATATTTGGATTGGTATAAACCGGCACCCTGACTAATTGAACGGCACCTGCAATTGTATAAGTTTGACATGGATTGGTGGTCATCGTTACCTGGTTGCCTGCAATGGCAGCGACTGTAAGAAATTCATAATTACCTGCATTCCCATAGCCTGTAATAGTACCAAAACCGGCTACATTTCCGGTAGTAATGGTGGCACCTTTCATTTGTATTAACAACACCTTGTCCCCTACAGAAAGGCCCGCTGCACTTCCTACGGTAACCACATTGGTAACTATATTGGTAACATTGGTATATGTGTTAATGGTTCCAGAGATATTTTGAGCCTGGGCACGCTCTGCAAACGTCCATAAGAATGTGAAAGTCAGTAAAAGGCTAAGTTTAAATTTCATGTTTGCAGGTTCTATCGATAAAAGGCTAAAAACAAATATAGGGGTTAATTCCTCATTTCCCTCCATTTTAAGACGTAGAAATGATGGTAAAGGTTGTACCGGAATATGAAAGTTCATCCCAGCAAAAAAGCCCCAGGAAAGGGGCTTTTTGAAAACATATTTATCATGTAATCAATCAGTTGCTATTCACCCTCGTCTTCATCTCCTTTGCCATCCATTTTCATTTCCTTCAGGCGGTCCAATAGTTTTTTTCTAAAAGCGATCTCTCCCTCATAGAACTTGGCAGTTTTCTTTACACCCACTACCCCTATAAATTTGTCGTTATATTCCCACTTAATATCCAGCAATTTTTGCTCATATACTTTACGGTTATCAAAGGCCTTTTTCAAATCTGTTTCCGACATATTATCCACTCCTTTGTCTTTAATATCTTTTAGTTCTCTTCTCATGGTTTTTCGAACTTCCTGCAACTTTTCCTGCATTTCGTCATGCAACGGCCAGAATTTTTTTGCTTCATCCTCCGTGAATTTGCAATAATCGTTGATAAAGATTATTTTCTCTTCCTTGATGAGTTCCTTTTTGGTCTTAACTGGCTGTGCGTTCAACGTGCCTATCATCAAACCAAGAACTCCTATGGTTATTGCGTATATCTTTGTTTTCATTGTATATATATGCTAAAGTTTTTATTCAAATTAAATAGATCCCAAAAAATCTTCCCCCTCTTCATTAAGATCAGGAGCTAAAAAGTTTTCATCGTCCGAATTATTTTCCAACCCATCCTCTTCTTGCAGATAATGAATAATAGCAGTTGATTCATCCTTGATAGTTTCATGTGTAATGATCTCTATAATTTCCTCCTCTGTTAATTCAAATTCGTCATCCCTTTCATTCAGCAAAGAGGCCATTTCTTTATCAGAAATATTTTTCAGGGAATAATTATCCACTTGCTGATCATCTTTTACCTCCGGACCAAAATTGATCACTGATACAACCACCATGGCAATACAGGCAGCCGCAACAAGTGACCCCAGAATCTTTATTCTGCGGCTTCTAAAACTAACTACATTGTTTTCAATCTCCTTTCTCTCTTCTATCCTATCCATCAAACCGTCAAAATAGCCTTCAGGTACCTGATAGCTTTCAACTAAAGGGGTAATATCTTCCAGCTTGATCAGGGGAAGATCTTCCTCCTTTTTTTGGTTGATTTTATCAGCCAATACATCAAAATAACCCTCCGGTATCGGATAGCTATCCTTAAGAGGTTGAATATCTTCTATTTTGATCTTTGGTTTATTCACAACAGTTATTATTTAAAAATGTGTTCATGAGCTCGGCTTTGCCTCGGTTCATTGTATTTCTTAGACCTTATGTACTATTAAAGGTTTAATCCGCATTCAGGTATTTTTCAATTTTTTGCACTGCATGATGATAGGATGCTTTTAAGGCCCCTACACTGGTTCCGGTAATATTAGCTATCTCCTCATAGGGCATTTCTTCAAAGTACTTTAAATTAAACACAGCTCTTTGTTTATCTGGTAACAGCGATAAGGCTTTCAGCAGTTTTTGCTGTATATAATCCCCATTGATCTGGGGAGCCTGGTCAGCTTGCCCCATGGCCCCGGTATTTACCTCATCGGTTGATACAAAAAACCGCTTTTTTTTATTGTTGATATGGGTAATACTTTCATTAATTGCGATCCTGCAAAGCCAGGTATAGAGTTTAGATTCTTTCCTAAATGAGTCCATATTTTTCCAGGCCTTAATAAATACCATTTGCAGGATATCATCCGTATCATCATGGTCTGTTACCATTCTTCTCACTTGCTGGTACAAGCGTGCCTGGTATTTCTTTACCAATAAATTAAACCCCTGGTTAACTGTGTCGGGTTGGGCAATAAGGTCAAGTATTTCCTGGTCTTCCAATATGGTTAGTTGCATTGGTTTTACGAAGTAAGCAATAATAAGACTAGGCTAAGCCTTATAGGTTTAATTACTCGTAAAAAAAGAGGGTCAGGGCCTATTTGTTATTGTCCTTCTTATCGGTATCAATGTTGATAGCCCTGCGTTCCATATTGAAGTTAGAATCCAGTTTTAAACTATCCGATGTAGTTTTGGAAGTATCTATAGTTACAGCAGTCAGCACCTCTTGAGCTACCCCACCTACGTTGTTGCTTTTGTTATTTTTCGGATTGTTCTTCTCATTTCTTTTCCAATAATCCTTATCCGTAGTTGTTTGCTGATAGTTCACATAGGTATTGAATAGGCTTTGGTTTTGAACAGGGATACTTTTGTTAGGCTCATTGTTCCTATCCGCTTCCTTTTCCTTTCCTTTCAGATTTTGGTTTTCGGTAGCATTGATCTTGTCATTGAAATAAAAATTCGCATCATCTTTGCTCTCTTTTTTATCTTCCACTTTCTCCTCCCGGGTGGTATTATTATCTCCCCGGTTAATAACACCAAAGCCTACATAACCATCCCCGTTCCTATCAATGGTTTTTTCTTCAGCAGGTGCATTTGTGCTGTTTTCACCTACACCTATTTCATAGCTTTCTTCTTTTCTAAGATCTTCAACACCTTCAGTTTCAATCACAGATTCATCAGCCGCCGCAGGTCCCTCAACACCATTCACTGTGGTAACCCTGTTTTTGTTATCCGTTTCTTCGCTGGTGGTGCCAACGATCGCTTCAGGTTTGGTTTCATCGATAGTTTCTGTTTTCTTAGGCGATTCATAATTAACCGCCATCCCATCATTTCCTTTTTGCTCAAAGTTATTGATATAAGCAAAGATGCTGATGGAGATCAATATGATTACTGATGCAGCTGCTGCCCAATGGAATTTGGTATTTTTATAGAAAGGGCGAACATTACCACCTGATGGTTTTTGATTGGCGTAGGTTTTATCAAATTGTTGTAATAGCTTTTCTTTCAGCTCAACGTTCGGTTTGATCAATAATTTATCAGCAGCCAATGTGCTTTTTACCTGCATAAGGGTTTCACGCATGTCGGTATAATCCGTAGCGTTCTCAAAATAACTGGTTACCTCCTTCAGCTCTGCGGAACTTAACTCCTCAAACTTTTTACTTAGGAGCAGGTGTTCTATTTTTTCAAAATCATTCATAATCATCTTTTGTCAATAGTGCTTAGTTCAGGTCAAATACTTTTAATTTATCACTTAACTTCTTCAACGTGTAAAACAACCTCGATTTTACCGTTCCTTCGCTAATTCCCAATGCTTCACTAATTTCTTTAATACTCATTTCTTCCTGGAAGCGCATAATAAAAACGCTTCGGTGTTTTTCGTCCAGCAATCCCAGTTCCACGTGCAGCAATTGGTCAAAACTTTTCTTATCCATGAAATCTACCACATTTTCCGAATTTTCATCCTTGGCTTTCAATGCTTTGGCTTCGTCATTCACGGTCCCTTTTCGCACAGCCAGCCTCCGATATTCATTCTTACACATGTTGCAAGCAATCGAAAAAATCCAGGTGCCAAATTTCTTTGTAGTATCAAAGAGCTGCGGCTTTTCAATCAGCTTAGTAAACAGGTCCTGGGTAAAGTCCTCAGCTTTATCCCGGTCCTGCCCAAGCATACGATAGAAGTACCGGATCATTTTCTCCGAATACCTGTCATACAGTATAGCGAATGCCTGGCTATTGCCTTGCATCATTAACTGCATGAGCTCCTCGTCGCTGCGTTCTTTATTGTTATTTACAAATAGCACCAGGTTTCGACTTTTCTAGCAATATGGTTCGTAATAGTTTACACTTTATCTATGCAAAGGTTCATTATTATCGTGAAAATGGCAAGTTTTGGGCTGCCTAATCCGGCTGTACGCTATACTCCCCAGGCTGTTGGGCACTGTTTGCGGCCGGTTGGCAGGCCCTTCCTCCCTCAGGGCTGCCTTCCGGGCAAGCCAGGCCCCAGCAGCCTGGGGCGGTACCGCTGCCATCCGGGGCAGGGATAGGAGCGATACCCCGCAGCCCTCGGCTTCAGCCGTGGGGGAGGAGTTTAGCGGATAGCCCGATGCACGGTAGAGAAAGTTCATGATCCGTCTGCCATTTTTTACCATTAATTACATTAAAAAAGGCGGATCATGATCTATCCGCACCCGGCAGCCCCCTAAAAAACATTAATTTTACCCCATGCAAAAAGAACTTCAACAGCTCAATATTGGAATTTTAGGGGGGGGACAATTAGGGAGAATGTTATTACAGGAAGCTGCCAATTGGGATCTGAAAATAGCTGTGCTCGATCCATCTGAAGATGCTCCTTGCAGACACTTAACACATCATTTTGAGCATGGTGATTTTAAAGATTACAATGCCGTATACGAATTCGGAAGGGGAAGAGATATTCTTACCATAGAGTTTGAGGATGTAAATGCAGATGCGTTGGACCAACTGGAAAAAGAAGGGGTAAAAGTATTTCCCCAACCCAGGGTATTAAAGATCATCAAAGATAAAGGTGCACAAAAAGATTTTTATACAAAAAATAATATTCCAACCGCTCCCTATGCATTGGTCAATCATATGATCGAAATACAGGATTGCGGAATTGAATTTCCGTTTTTTCAAAAATTACGCAAGGGTGGATACGATGGATATGGAGTGAAAAAAATTACGAATGAGGTAGAAATGGGTCAGGCCTTTGATGCACCCAGTGTTATTGAGCAGCAGGCTGATCTTTACAAAGAACTTTCGGTGATCGTGGCACGGAATGAAAAAGGGGAAGTGAAGAATTTCCCGCTGGTGGATATGGAATTCAATCCTGAAAGCAATATGGTCCAATTTCTTTTTGCACCTGCCGAAATAACTGCAGGCATCGAAGAAAAAGCCATTGCCATTGCGAAAGAAGTGATTGAAAAACTCGACATGGTAGGCATATTGGCGGTTGAATTGTTCCTTACCAAGCAGGGAGAGGTTTGGGTAAACGAAATTGCACCCCGTCCGCATAACAGCGGGCACCATACCATTGAGGCAAATATTTGCAGCCAGTATGAACAGCATTTACGTTCCATTTGCAATTTACCCCTGGGTGAAACCGAAGCTGCTTTACCGGCGGTGATGGTGAACTTATTGGGCGAAAAAGAACATACAGGTATTCCTCATTACGAAGGTTTCGACGAGGTGATCCAAATGACCGGTGTATATGTACATCTATATGGAAAAGGACAAACCAAGCCCTTTCGAAAGATGGGCCATGTGACCATTATAGATGAGAACATGCAAAAGGCCAAGGAGAAAGCAATGGAGGTGAAGAAAATATTGAAGGTAAAAGCGAAATAAAAATTTAATCCTTCTTATTTGGCTTCAATGCATAGGTATATGTTCGATATAAAACCCTAAAAGAGAATTCGCAAAAAGTAAAAACTCGGACTGCAAATGGGTTGGTGACCCCTTAGCTATCTAAAAAGTTTATCTTTGTGAAATGGTAACGGCGGACAATTGTCCATCGTTACAACCACCAATTAATTATCCTAGTAGATATGACACCAATCGTAGGCATTATCATGGGCAGCAAATCTGATCTTCCGATCATGAAGGAGGCTGCTGATTTTTTAGAAGAAATGCAAATCCCCTTTGAGATCACGGTGGTATCGGCTCACCGGACTCCACATCGCATGGTAAAATATGCCGAAACTGCGGCAGAAAGAGGGATCAAGGTAATTATTGCCGGTGCCGGCGGAGCAGCTCACTTACCAGGTATGGTTGCATCTATTACCACTTTACCGGTGATTGGAGTGCCTGTAAAATCAAGCAATTCAGTAGATGGCTGGGATTCTATCCTTTCCATTTTACAAATGCCTAATGGAATACCGGTGGGCACAGTGGCGCTGAATGCCGCTAAGAATGCAGGCATCCTGGCGGCCAAGGTGTTGGCAGTTGCGGATAAAAAGATCGCAAAAAAGATACAGAAATTTCAACAAGATTTAAAGAGCAAAGTATTGGATACTACTAAAGATTTTGATAATTTGGGTTTCAAATTCCAGGTGAATAAATTTCCCCGGAAGTAACCCAAGATCATGAAGAACCCTATACTTGTTTTTTTTCTGCTTATTTTTTTCTCCACCAATTCTTATTCCCAATACGAAGCCATTGGAGCAAGAAGTTCGGCTATGGGTGATGCGTCCGTTCCGTTTACCGATGTCTGGTCCGTTTTTAATAACCCCTCCGCTTTAGGTTTTACCGATAAAATTCAACTAGGCGCTTCTTATAAAAATAACTTTTTAATGTCGGAACTGAGTCAATATTCCATGGCATTTTCCATTCCTGTAAAAAAGGTAGGTGTATTTGGTGTGGGTGTGGATAGATTCGGATATAGCCAATTTGCCCATAATAAATTCGGGTTGAGTTATAGCCGGAAATTCGGGAAAATATTTTCTCTGGGAGCTCAAATGAATCTGCATTGGTTACATATAGGCGATATATATGGTGATAAAGTAACTGCCAGTGGTTCTATTTCTTTTTTGATCAAACCTATGAAGAACTGGGTGATCGGAGGGAACGTGTATAATATTACCGCCACCCCTATTTCGTTTGATAACCGTGACCGTATCAATACTATTTTCAGGTTAGGAACCTCTTATACCATTGCCGAAAAATTACTCATTAGTGTAGAAGGCGAAGCCAGTTTGCAATATGATCCCGCTTTTAAGGCAGGTATTGAATATAAACCCATTCAATTATTGTCAATACGGGCAGGATTGCATACCTGGCCGATGAGCCCTACTTTTGGATTTGGGATCAATTATAAAAAAGTATTGTTCGATTTTGCCGGTAAGTGGCATCCGGTATTGGGTTTTTCGCCGATAGCCTCCCTCTCCTATTCATTTGGTAAATGATCTTTTTGCAAAACCACATAACAGCCCTTGAATTGTCATTTCGACCAGGGTGGAGGAATCTCTGCCTCAGTAAAATGAGAGATTTCTCCGTTACAGTCGAAATGACAATAAAATGGTTTTGCAAAAAGATAAAAATAATCACCTTTCTTGCACTGTGCATGTGCAGCGGCCCCCTTTTCTCCCAAACCCAAAACGAAACGGTGAAGGGTGAAGTGATCGATCGTTTATTGGAAGCCATTGCAGAACAGAACGGTGAAGAAGCCGACTACACCAATCTCATCGAATGGCTGGATGAATATTTTTACAATCCTCTTAATATCAATACCGCTAAAAAAGAAGACCTCGAAAAATTGGTGATCATCGATGAGAACCAAATACTGGAACTGGAAAGATATATAAGAATTCATGGGCCCCTATTGAGCATTTACGAATTGCAATTGGTAAGAGGTTGGAATAAAGAAACCATTTTTCTTATTCTCCCATTTATAAAAGTGATCCCTGTACTGGAAGAAAAGAAAAGGAGCTTTAAAAATTATCTTCAATACGGTAAGCACGAACTCATGTTCCGCTATCAACAAATCTTTGAGGAACAGGCCGGATTTATTCCAGATAGCTTAGGAAATACCAACTACCTGGGATCAGCACCTCAGTTGTATTTCAGGTATCGGTATAGTCATTCCGATAAATATAGTTTCGGGCTGACTGCCAAAAAAGATAGGGGTGAAGAATTTTTTAGTGGAAATAATACCAGGGGATTTGATTTTTATTCCGCCCATGTTTATCTAAAGAATATCTGGAAGTTCAAGTCCATTGCATTGGGAGATTATCAGCTCCAACTTGGACAAGGAATTAATTTCTGGAAAGGATATGGATTTAGAAAATCCAGTTTCAGCACTTCCATCATGCGCAACTCAAGAGGTCTTGGAGCATATACTTCGGCCAATAGCAATAATTATTTAAGAGGTGGAGCTTTCGAATTTGAATTCTGGAAATTTCGGCTTACCTCTTTTTTCTCTTATGACCTGAAAGATGCCACTACCGATTCTACACTTACCGAAGAAGTGATCACCAGCATCAGCAATACCGGTTTGCATAGGACCGACAATGAACTAAGCAAAAGAGAAAGATTCAGTGAAATGGTTATTGGGAATTACCTTCAGTTCAATCATTCCTTCATCAGCATTGGAGCGGGTGTTTATTATACCAAATACAACTTGAATTTTCAACAAGGTTCCCAATCCTACGATTTGTATGATTTTACCGGAAATTATCAATTGAATGGAGGTTTTGATTATAAAATGAGAATAGGAAATGTATTTTTATTTGGTGAACTTAGTTTGGATAAAGATCTCAACCATGCCCTTATACAGGGTTTGGAAACTTCTGCCGGAGGTTTTCATTTTTCGATGAGTTACCGGGATTATGCCAAAGGATACAATAACTACCATAGCAATGCATTTGGCGAAAATAGTTTGGCCAAAAATGAAAGAGGTTTTTATTTAGGTATGCAGGGAACCCTATTCGGGAAATTTACTTTTAACACCTATTTCGATGTTTACCAATTCCCCTGGCTCCGTTATAATGTGGATGCTCCTTCCTGGGGATTTGATGGAATAACCCAGGTGAATTATACCCCCTCCTACAATGCAAATGTTTACCTGCGTTATAAATTATCTCAAAAAGCACAGAACAGTTTGATCAACGATGTATATACCGAACCACAGGTCGATGTTTTTCAGCATAATATTCGCTTGCATGCGGTTTTTAAAGTACTCCCTTCTTTATCCTTAAGATCCAGAATGGAGGTAACTTTTATCTCCAGGCCTGATGCTAATTTCCGCTGGGGGTTTTTGGCTTACCAGGATGTGAACTGGCAACCGGTAAAAGTTCCTATTTCAGCATCTGCCAGGTTTGCCATATTCCGTACGGATGATTTTGATACAAGGCTCTACGCCTATGAAAATGATTTGTTGTATAATTTCTCTGTTCCCTTTTATTATAACAAAGGTTTAAGATGGTATCTCAATTTTACCTATAAACCTGTAAGAGGATTAAGTGTTGCTTTCAGGATATCCCAGTTTATTTATCCTGAAGAAACCACGGTTGGAAGCGGTAACGATATGATCAATGGTATTACAAAAACAGAGATAAAAATTCAATTAAGATATAGATTCGGTAATATTCACAAGAAAAAAGACACCAAGCCTGATATTGAAGAGCCCAATGACCAATAAAAAAGTCCGCCGTAGCGGACTTTCATTCGAAGTTTTTAAAAATGTTATTTAAGTTTGAAGGCTTTCTTTACTTTGTCAACATAATCCAATTTCTCCCAGGTAAACAACTCTACTTTCATCGTCTTCTCGTTGTCTTTCCCCTTATTGAACACTTTGGTCACCACTTCATTCTTTCTACCCATATGGCCATAAGCAGCAGTTTCCAGATAAATAGGATTTCTTAATTTAAAGCGTTGCTCAATGGCGAACGGACGCATATCAAAAATCTCTTCCACTTTTTTAGCAATATCTCCATCCGTCATTTTTACTTTGGCGGTTCCATAAGTATCAATAAACAAGCCACAAGGTTTGGCTACTCCAATCGCATAAGATACCTGTACCAACACCTCATCACATAATCCGGCTGCTACCAGGTTCTTGGCGATATGACGGGTAGCATAGGCTGCTGATCTGTCCACTTTACTTGGATCTTTTCCACTAAATGCACCACCACCATGAGCTCCTTTACCACCATACGTATCCACAATGATCTTCCTTCCTGTTAAGCCAGTATCACCATGTGGGCCGCCAATAACAAATTTGCCTGTTGGATTGATATGATATGTGATCTTATCGTTGAACAGTTTTTGTAAAGCGGGTTTCAATTGTTTTTTTACTCTCGGAATAATAACATCGATGATATCCTTCCTGATCTTATCCAACATTTTTTTGTCAGAGTCAAAATCATCATGCTGGGTTGAAACCACGATGGTGTCAATTCTTACCGGTTCATTGTTATCATTATATTCAATGGTTACCTGGCTTTTGGCATCAGGTCTTAAATATTTCAATTCTTTTCCTGCACGGCGGGTTCTTGAAAGCTCCTGTAAAATTTTATGTGCCAGGTCAAGGGCCAATGGCATATAATTTTCAGTTTCGCGGGTAGCATATCCGAACATCATTCCCTGGTCGCCAGCTCCCTGTGCATTTGCCTTGGCTTCGAAGCTTAACTTTTTTACACTTCTGTCAACTCCGCGATTGATATCCGCACTTTGCTCATGTATGGCACTAAAAATTCCACATGAGTTGGCTTCGAACATATATTCACTTTTCGTATAACCAATATTCCGTATCACCTCACGGGCAATGTCTTGAACATCCAAATAACTTTTTGATTTTACCTCCCCCGCAAGTACCACCTGCCCGGTAGTCACCAGGGTTTCGCAGGCTACTTTCGAATTCGCATCGTAAGCTAAAAAGTGGTCGATCAAAGCATCACTGATCTGGTCTGAAATTTTATCCGGGTGTCCCTCAGATACTGATTCGGAAGTAAATAAGTATGGCATTTTTCTAAGTTTTCAAGTTAAACAGTCCGCAAAAATAAGAGAAAAAAACAAGTGGCCTATATATAAAGGCTTTTTGGGGTCCTTTAAAGAGGACGTAGGATTATAGAACCTAAGACTTAAGACCTGGAACTGTAAAGTCCTACTTCCGGGGCCCTGAAGGGACTCGACCTTTCTGACAGTAGTACCCTTTTAAAGTCCCTAAGCTTTTGCCGGTTGGACAAACCCGTCGAAGATCAAAGCCCCGGTATCGTAGTTCAAGATGCAAACAGCCATGCCAGATCTGGCTAACCGCTGTTTCCGGTACAAAAAGCAGAGCCAACTCTTGTCTTCCAGATAGATGGTCGTGAAAAAATAATCACTTAATCCCCTCATCCCATGTCTGGCCAATTCCCGTCCATCCCTATATAGGATCACCGAAAAATGGTTTGCTTCATCTCCTCGATTAATAAATACAAGGCTATTAGGACTCATTTGATCAAATTCTTCGGTATCAGATTGAACCTCATCAAATCTATATACTTTTATGAACCCATCCTTCTCCTCATCAAAACCCTCCTTCCTTTTAACAAAAACAAATGCATGGTTCAATTTTTGAGACAGTTGAGCCAAACTTCTTTTTACAAATTCACTTCCTAACTCAAGGTTCTTACCTCGTTGGCTGCCCCCCTTTGTAAATTTCAATTGCTCATAGTCCAATACATAATGTTCAAAAATATCAAACGAATCTCCTTGGTCGGGCATGATCCTTCGGGCACCCAAAATATGTAAGTAAGGTCCGTCCTGGTCCTTCATAAAATATTCGGTATAGGTAAGGGGTTCGTATTTTTTAAACTTGAACAAAATAAAGATCATCACACCGACTGCTGTCACCGGAATGAAAATGGAAAGAAGGGTCGTTGAATCCATCAATACTTATTTTTTAAACGACTAATATATATAACAAATGCCACTAAAATAAGTGGCATTTATAATTTTCAACTTTAACAATAGGATCCTTTCCATGCATGTGGATTCATACAAATATGAATTCGATACATAAAATAATTGACAATCCTTTTGGTATAGGCTAGTATTTGATCTATCATTTCTCTTACCAATAAGCGGTTCGAAATGATGGCCAATAATGTGCCGGTAAGTACCCAGCCCAATCCAACCATTTTTAAAACCACCACCAGGTGGGCAAATTTAAAAAAGACCACTACCATCAATCCCGATTCCATTGCAAAGGAAAGCAACATATCGAGTAATACCTCCTCGAAAAAAACTTCCTTGATCTGGATCAAAATTAAAACAGCCAGCGTAACTCTTTTCAAAGTAGCCTTCAAATAGTCTCTTCTTACAAGAGCTCCTAAAAACCATTGAATGGCAAAATAGGCGATTAACCGACTCATTGCATCAGTATCATTTACGTGGTAGGCTTTCATTGAACTTTGAAAGATCTTTACGTACGACATTTCGAATGCAATAGGCATCATTACATACAATACCAGATCATAAAGAACAGTAAACATTTGGTTTCCCTGGTTCCTCTCCGGTGGGTTCTTCAAGCTATCCCTAGCGAGCACTTCCCGAAATGAATTCGGGGCAAGTTGTGTTTTCATGTTGTTTTTAGTTATTAAATGGTTAAACAAAAAAATCCTGATCATCTGCCGAGGCGGATATCAGGATCGCAAACTTTTATATCTGGTTGATTAATTCATGCAGGATAAAATGCCATACGACCCTGAATTGGTAATATAATACCAACAAACGGGGTTAAAATGAATGGTTCGTATGTGCTGCATTTTTAGCATGGCACAAATATAAATGCTTTTTCATAATAAAACAGGAGGAAACTATAATTTTTTCAAAAAAATATATTTTGTATCATTGGGTAAATTTAAACCAACCATGAAATCACTATTTATATCAGCTACTCTTCTACTGTTTCTTTCTCTAACAGGGTTCTCCCAAACCAAACCAGAACCTTGTGATGAGGCCAATTATGAGGTGGAAGGGATTTTTGCCAATAGCTCGAGTACTGCACCTGTTGTAAAGAATGTTGAAAGCACAGGCATCTCGATTGGTGATAAAGGAGAGCTTTCTAAATATTTCGAAGAAAGTTTATTCGGAGGAACCGTCAACGGCTGGATCGTGATCGGAACGGCTCAGGTTACCGCGGTAAAAGGATCGGAGATCACCTTTAAGGTATTGGAAAAAAAATCGCAGGTAACCATTAATGGTCAGGAGAAAAGTCACTTCGTGGCGGGCAAGATCATTAAATTCAGCCAATACAACTATAAGACTCCTACCAAAAAAACCTATTACTGGGACGATGGCAAAAAAATCAAAGCCGAGGGAAATAAGATCTGCAGCAATAAAGTGGGGCTATGGAGCTATTACTATCAAAACGGCAGCCTCAGCGGCACTGAAACATACGATGACAATGGATTATTGAATGGCCCCTTCTCCGATTATTACGAAAGTGGCAAGATCAAAGAAAAGGGAAATGCTAAAGGCGACCATACTGACGGCCCCTTTGAGAAATATTTCGAAAACGGGCAAGTGGAATTAAAAGGAGGCTTCAAGGAAGATAAAAAGCACGGCATCTTCCAGGCTTTTTATGCCAGCGGGAAAAAATATTATGAAACTGAATTTAATTCTGATATAAGGATCGGTGCTTATAACGAATGGTCGGAAAATGGCCATCCGATTGAATCAGGCTCGTTCAACAATTCCGGACAAAAACATGGTATTTGGAAATTTTATAACGCAAATGGGTCGATTGAAAGAGAAGGAAATGTTTCGAACGATGTAGAAGATGGGGTTTGGAAGTACTACGATGAAAATGGAGTACTAACGCATGAGTCCACCTATAAGAATGGAGAGGTGACTGGGCCGTATAAGGGTTATTACCCAAGTGGAAAAATATTAAATGAAGGGATGCTGGTAGATAACAATGAAGTAGGTGAATGGAAAACCTATTTTGAAAATGGGCAGTTAAAAGCCCAGGATAATTACAATGCAGGTATTTTTGTGGGACCTTATAAAGTATGGTACGAAAACGGGCAACTCAAACAAGAGGGAACCTATAACGAAGCGGGTAAAGTAGATGGGCCGATTGTTATGTTCTATGAAAACGGAAAGCCATTGGCCAAAGGCCAATACCTCAATGGAAATAAAACCGGGAAATGGTTCGAATGGGATGAAAAAGGGAAAAAGAAAGTAGTGAAGTATTAACACCGCCCCCTCCACCACCCTAAAAAGCAGGGTCTTACGACCACCATAGGACTTGTAAACCATTTGTATGCATCCTTTCTTGTTTTAAATGCATCTTATAGTTAACTTTATTAACTATAAACCCCCGAGGCTATGAAACTAAGATTTACACTTGTATGTGTTATCGCCTTTTCTCTGACGAAAATATATGCCCAACAACAACAAGGAATGGTGGTGGGCACCCCCAATTTTACATCCTTTTCAGATAGCAAGAATGTGTTGGACGAGGAGATCCTTCAATTTAACAAAGGCTATGAGCAACATCCTGAAATAGGTGAGATTTTCCCTAACGTTCCCTGTGAAGATTGTTTTGAAGTGATCGAAAAAAGAACGGAAACCTCTAAATCGTTTATCAAAAAAGGAACCAACGGAACTTATATATACCAGCAAAATGCGGTTGATCCTATGCATGTCATGGATATTCAGGGCAACCAAAGAACCGTGATCGCTAACCTTCGACCACGTAGTTCACAACCTGGTGTATTCAGTGCCGACCAGCAACCCATACCCGTTGGGATCAATACCCTCGAAAAATATTCATACCTCGGAAAACTTAACCATCGCTTTTATTTCAACAGAAACCTCACCCTCATATTTGTTCCCAATGGAGGTGAAGAGCAAGTAATAGGCGCTGTTGATTGGTCCAACTATACTGCAGGTGATGATGGAGTATATGTTACAGACGCCTGGCCTGGAATTGATATGGAAATGATTGCATACAGGGGTCAGCTCAAAACGAATTATATTATAAAAAATCCGCTGCCACAGTTCAGCAATGGAGAGTTGCGTATTCGTGATAGGCTAAATACGGATGAAGGCTTGTCCTTACATCATGATGGTGACCATGTTTTTAACGGACCCATTCAAATCAAAGACCAATCTTCGACTACACTTTTTGTGATGGACCCGGCGGTGGTTTACGATAAGAATGTGAAGGAAACCGGTAAGGTGGGTCTTTCTTATCAGCTTGATGGGTTACAACTTGATATCGTTGTTCCCCAGGAATGGATCAACCGGGATATTGCTTCCTATCCTGTTACCATTGATCCATTGGTATCGGGTACCAATAACATGGCCATCACCGGTTCAGGTTACAATGCATTTTGCTGGGCAGGAGGTTGTGTTTACAACATGGCGGTTCCAGTGCCTGCAGCGATCACTGTTACAGATATCAGATTTTCGTTTTCCTATAATGCCACCAATCCCTGTTGGTTAAATGACGGGGCGATGGATTTTAATCTAGGTGCATGCAGAAGCCCTGTACCGGCTAACTTTTATTGGTTTTGCAATTTGGCATCACCCGGAACCTGTAACGGAAATAATATTTCTATTTATAATGATGTGGTGGGATGTATACCTGCTCCTTCTTGTCCATCTTATAATATGAACTTTACCATGCATTTTTACAGATGCTATAGTGCTGGAGGGGGCTGTTCCAATACTTGTATTGGCGCCATCACACCATGGACCATGGTGGTGGAAGGTAGAACCGTTGAACCTACAGGTTTGATTACTGTATTACCAGCAGTAACCATTTGCCAGGGAAATTCAACCACCCTATCTGCTACCGGGCAAAATGGCGTTCCTCCTTATAATTATACATGGAACCCGGGTGGATTGCCAGGAAACCCAAGTGTAAGTCCGGCAGCTAGCACAAATTATACGGTTACTATAACAGATGCTTGTGGGAATACAACTACAGCTACCAAACAAGTAAATGTAACATTAAACAATAATCCTGGTTTTACCATCAATCCGAATCCTGCTTGTGTAGGTCAAAATGTAACCATTACCGGACTTGGTGCAGGGGCTGCGGCTAACTACGATTGGTTGATCCCCAGCAGCAGCAATCCAGCGGTGAATAATTCGCAAATTGTAAATGTTAACTATGGCGCTGCAGGCACCTATGCCATTACCCTCAATTATGCCAATGGTTCCTGTGTCTTCCCTGTATCGCAAAATATTACCATCAATGCATTGAGTGCTCCTACAGCGAATATTGTAGCCGTACCTGCAGGACCTATTTGTGCTGGAACGAATGTAACCTTTACTGCCAATATTACGAACGGAGGGGGAGCTCCTGTCTATCAATGGCAGGTGAACGGAGTAAACGTAGGGACTAACTCAAACACGTATTCATCAACCACGTTGAACAATGGAGACGTGGTGACGGTAATACTTACATCGAGTTCACCTTGTGCCGTTCCTCCAACGGTTACATCCAATTCAATTGTCATGGTGATCAGTCCTCCGGTTTTGCCAACCATTAATATTGTTGCTGCACCAGCTGGTGCTATTTGCGCAGGGACCAATGTTACCTTTACCGCCAATATTACGAATGGTGGACCCGGACCTGTATATCAATGGCAGGTGAATGGGGCAAACGTGGGCACCAACTCAAATACGTATTCTTCCACTACCCTGGCCAACGGTGATGTGGTTACTTGCATCCTTACCTCTAACGATCCTTGTGCAAGTCCTACAACGGTTACTTCGAACAGCATTGTAATGACGGTAAATCCTATTCTGTTACCTACCATTAATATTGTTGCCGTGCCTGCGGGACCTATTTGCTCCGGAACGAACGTTACGTTCACTGCAAATATTACCAATGGAGGTGGGGCACCTGTTTATCAATGGCAGGTGAATGGAGTAAATGTAGGTGTCAATTCCAATACTTATTCCTCTACCACCTTAAATAATGGGGATGTAATTACCTGTATTCTTACTTCGAATGCTCCATGTGCCGTTCCTACCACAGTTACTTCGAATAATATTGTAATGACTGTAACTCCAACCGTAATACCTACCATTAATATTGTTGCCATACCTGCGGGACCCATATGTGCAGGAACCAATGTGGACTTTACAGCGAACATTACGAATGGAGGAGCTGCACCAACTTACCAGTGGCAGGTGAATGGAGTAAATGTAGGTACTAATTTAAATACATATTCTTCCACCACATTGAACAACGGAGATGTAGTTACTTGCATTCTTACCTCCAATGCTCCATGCGCAAATCCGGCAAATGTTACTTCGAACAGCATTATCGTGACGGTAAACCCATTACTTACACCCACCATCAACATCAGTTCTAATCCTTTAATGCCTGTATGCTCCGGAACAAATGTTACGTTTACTGCTAACATTACCAATGGAGGTGCTGCACCAACTTACCAATGGCAGGTAAATGGAACTAATGTGGGTATCAATTCAAATACTTTTTCTTCAGCCACATTATTAAGCGGCGATATTGTAACCTGTATACTTACTTCAAATGCCATATGCCTTACAAGTGCTATAGCCAATTCAAACAGTATTGTGATCTCGAATTTCCCCGCAGTTACTTTGGGCATAAGTCCGGATGTGTCCATTTGTGAAGACGAAATAGTTACCCTCACTGCTACTCCTGCAGATGGAAATCCAGCTGCATACAATGTAGTTTGGCAACCCGGTAATGTAGCTGGAAATTCCTTGACCGTATCACCAAACGCTACCACCACCTATACAGCAACCGTAACTGATCAATGCGGAAGCACAGCTTCAGCAACCGCTACTATTACTGTAAATCCCCGGCCTCTGGCAGCGTTTACCTTTGCTCCCAATCCACCTGACCTAACCGTACAACCTACAGTTTTTACAGATGCTTCAGTAAATGCTACTTCATGGTTATGGAATTTCGGGAATGGCAACACGTCCAATTCGCAAAATCCAAGCTTTGAATTTACAACCGGTGGATCATTTCCTGTGGTACTCATAGTAACCTCTGCAGATGGATGTACAGACACCACCATTGCTCATCTTTTATTTGAAGATATTTATAGTTTATTTATTCCTTCTTCCTTTACTCCGAATGGAGATGAGATCAATCCGATATTTTATGCCTATGGATTTGGAATGAACACATTCAGAATGGAAATATTTACCCGATGGGGCGAAAGTATTTTTGTAAGCTCTGATATAATGAAAGGATGGAACGGATTGTTGCAGAATGGTTCTCCTGCGCCACAAGGAGTATATGATTTTAAAGTAGATGTGGAATTCTACAATAAAAAATCGCAAACCGTGATGGGTAAAGTAACCCTGATCCGATAAGTTGTATTCCGGAACGAACCCCGAAAAAAACTTAAGACCCCCGATAGCTATCGGAGCTTTTAGAGGTTATAAATTAGAATAAAACCTCTAAGCTCTCATTCCTATATCTAAAGTCTTTTTAATGGATATAGCATACAGCCAGGCGGGACGAGCCATAGGTACCTGAACGGGAGTGGCCCCCATCAACCCCGCCAACCATCCTTCACACAAGGCTTACAGGCACACCTTGCTATCCTGCCTTAATTTCCTTACCTTTGCACTCGATTTGGGATAGTTCCATTGCAAAAAAAATATCATGAGTAAAAACATTCGTAACATCGCTATTATTGCACACGTTGACCACGGTAAAACTACTTTGGTGGATAAGATCCTGCATAGCTGTCAGCTATTCAGAGATAATCAGGAAACAGGTGAACTTATTCTGGACAATAATGACCTGGAAAGAGAACGTGGTATTACCATTGTAAGCAAAAACGTAAGTGTAAATTATAAAGGCACCAAAATTAATATTATTGATACTCCTGGTCACGCCGACTTTGGAGGTGAAGTAGAACGTGTGCTTAATATGGCAGACGGTGTATTGTTGTTGGTGGATGCTTTTGAAGGACCTATGCCACAAACGCGTTATGTGCTAACCAAAGCCATCGCTTTGGGCAAAAAACCAATTGTGGTGATCAACAAAGTAGATAAAGAAAATTGCAAGCCCGAAGATGTGCAGGAACAAGTATTTGACTTAATGTTCAACCTGGAAGCCACCGAAGACCAATTGGATTTTGCAACCGTTTACGGTTCTGCCAAACAAGGTTGGATGAGTATGGATTATAAAAAACCAACCACCGATATTTTTGCACTGCTTGATACTATTGTGGAAGTGATTCCAGCACCCGTTGATAATCCAGGCACCCTACAAATGCAGATCACCTCTATTGACTATAATAATTTTATCGGAAGAATAGCGATTGGAAAAGTGACCCGTGGTGCAATTAAACTCAATTCTCCTGTTTCATTGGTAAAACGGGATGGTAAAATACAAAAAAGCAGGGTAAAGGAATTATTTGTTTTTGATGGTTTGGGTAAGGTAAAAGTGGAAGAAGTTCAAAACGGAGATATTTGTGCTGTAGTGGGTGTGGAAGGTTTTGAAATTGCAGATACCATTGCAGACTTTGAAAATCCTGAAGGCATGGGCAACATCTCCATCGATGAGCCAACCATGAGCATGTTGTTTACCATCAATAATTCTCCTTTCTATGGAAAAGAAGGTCAGTTTGTAACCAGCAGACATTTACGCGATAGGTTGTTTAAAGAAACAGAAAAAAACTTAGCATTGAGAGTAGAAGAAACCCAGAGCCAGGATGCCTTTATGGTATTTGGTCGTGGGATTTTGCACTTATCTATTTTAATAGAAACCATGCGTCGCGAAGGGTATGAATTACAAATTGGACAACCCCGTGTGATCATTAAAGAAATTGATGGGAAAAAATGTGAACCCGTAGAAGAGCTGCATATCGATGTACCAGAAGAATTTTCAGGTAAATGTATTGAACAGGTTACCATGCGTAAAGGTGATATGACAGTTATGCAACCTAAAGGTGACCTGATCCATTTGGAATTCTATATTCCATCAAGAGCTATTATCGGTCTGCGAACCCAATTATTGAACGTTTCCGGGGGAGAAGCTGTGATGACGCATCGTTTTAAAGCATATGAGCCTATTAAAGGCGAGCCACAACGTAGATTGGCCGGTACCATGATATCTATGGATACTGGAACTACCATCCCTTATGCCATTGATAAATTACAGGACCGTGGAAATTTTTATGTTGATCCGGGAGTTGAAATTTATGAAGGTCAGATTGTAGGTTCGCATATCCGCGAGAATGATATTGTGGTAAATGTTACCAAAACCAAAAAACTGACCAATATGCGTGCTTCTGGAACAGATGAGAAAATGCGCATTGCTCCTGCCATTAAATTTTCTCTGGAAGAATCTATGGAATATATACAGGAAGATGAATATGTGGAGATCACTCCAAAAAGTATTCGTTTAAGAAAGATCCTGTTGACCGAAAGCGACCGCGCCAAGAATAAAAACAAGGCCTTGGCAGGAACGAATGTAGGAGCCTAAAACCTATTTACGATAAAGAGGTTTCATTATTCTATTCATTAAAGAAAGATTTTCCGGTCTTATTTAATTCATCTCTATAATATTAGCCTTCGTTTGTGATTTTTGGCATATTGAATAAATGGAAAATTGTAATACCTGATTTCTTTTGTTGCTATATTGCATTTAACTCAAATCAAATTACATATGAAACTATTTAAAACGATCATTCGATTAGTGGTGATTTTATTACCGCTGTATTTTACCATGTCAATCTATTCCCAAAGCACCAAATCGATAGGAGAACGATGTGAAAAAGACGATGATTGCAGTTCAGGGCATTGTGTTACTGTTACTGTAAAAGGTGAAACAAAAACCATCTGTTGTAATTGCGATCAAAATCAATTGAACGGATATACTGAAAAAGTTACTCAATATTGCAAAAATCAACAAGGCGGAATGCTTGCATATAAGGACATCAAGGATGAATTGGATTCAAGATTTGATTCGAAGAAAGAGGTATCCCTGGTAATGCTGAATGTAAGAAGGACCGCTTGCCAGGAATGCCTGAAAGCCAGAAATGATAGAGAAAGCTCATGTTTTAATGGAGGAACCGATGATGAGCATAAAGATGAAATCCAGAAAATGAAAGATGCCATCGATTACATCGAACTTCTGATCAAAGTAAAAAAAGAGGCCAAGCTTGCGTATTACTGCGATGACTATACCTACGAAAATGCCATGGATGATGTGGAGGATAACTGTAAAGATATTACCAGTCTGTTCGAAAAATATGGAGTAGACAATAGCAACGAAATATATTGTAGTGATATGGCCAATCTGGTGGATAAATGTATCGATTGCCGGGAAGCATACGAATACCTGGTTAACAATTGTTACCGTGATGGTTTATCAGAGGAGCTATCAAAGCGTTTTCAGGAAGTAAAAGACATGGAAAAAATAGCGAAAGAAACCTACGAGAAAAGGAAAAATGAGGGCCGGTGTAAATAAAATGTTTACGTTATCCCTTATTCGTTAACCAAACTCCAAAAATGATAATGGCCATTCCAATAAAATAGTGGATTGAAATGACTTCTCCGACAAAAAAACCAATGCCCATGGCAAATGCTGGAACTAAATAAGTAACGGATGCCGCAAACAATACAGTAGTATGTTTGATCAGGTAGTTAAATACCAAGACCGCTATAGAAGTTCCCATTACAGCCAGCAAACAGATGTATAAAAATGATTCGGTATGCAGCGGGCTGCTCATTGCCTTTGACGGAATTCCCAATAAAAGCACAAAGAAAATGGTAAAAGGCGCCTGCATCATCAAGGCTGCGCCGGTTACGATAATAGGTTTTAGCTCTTTTAATTTAAGTTTGATAATGTTGGATGAAAATCCATAACATAACGACCCAATCAATGGGAAAAAGGCATAGATCATATCCATTTCCTCATCACTATTACCAGCAAGAAAAACGAGGTATGCAGTTCCCAGCAATCCAATGAGAATTCCCCAAATTGCATTTTTGCCAAAACGGGATGCAAAAAATACCGAACCAACAATCAGTGTAAATAAAGGAGCCGTCGCATTTAAAATTCCACCCATGGCTCCATGAATTTTTGTTAACCCCAAGGCAAACATAAAGGCCGGGATCCCATTTCCCAAAAAGCCTGCTGCGGCCAACCATTTCCATTTATCTCTGGGAATGGTTTTAATATGATAAAATACAAAAGGTGATAAGGCTATGAAACTAATGGAAACTCTGAGGAGGGCTACTTCTTCCGGTCTAAAAGCCCGAAGACCCAGCTTCATTAGCTGAAACGAACTTCCCCAAGTGGCAGCTAACATAAAAAGTATGAAATACTGCCAGGTTTTGTTTTTTAAGTCGAAGGTCACAGGGAAATTCAGTAAATTTGAACAAAGATGATACAAAATGTGTAGTTACGGTAAATATTTAGGGTTTTTAATAATAATCCTCCATACCTGTTATGCATGTGGCGGTAAGAAGAACAATACCAAAGCCCAGAAAAAAATTGAGGTCACTATAACAGGCCTGGATGGCAATGGCATTGCCGAAAAAAAAATCACCGACGATCTGATGCAACTGGAAGGAGTAAAAACCATCTCCTTCAACTATCTCAACAACCAGGTGGTGGTTTTATTTGACACTACCCTGGTAAATCAGGGCGAAATCATTACCAAGATCATGCAATGCAACGAAGGGAAACATAAAGTATTAGATGTAAAAGAAAATAAGGAACCCAACAAGAAAGACCCACCAGTTAAACCCGACCCGCAGGAGGATATCAACGATGATGTGGGGGATAGGGATAAGAGCAGCGGATAGAAGTGGGTTACCAATTACTTCTGGGCAAATCTTACCAAAACACCTGCCATAGCAAGAAATATAAAGTTCGGTAACCATACTGCCCAGAATGGATCCATTCCACCTGTGGATGCAGAAGCTGTAAATATTTTGCCGATATATATATACGTAAATGCAAGGGCCACTCCCATGGCCAAATGAAATCCTATTCCCCCTCTTACTTTCCTGCTGGCAATAGGCACCGCCAATAAGGTCATGATCACAACTGCAAATGGATTGGCATTTCTCTGGTGTTTTTCCAATAAATAAACGTTGATATACTTGGATCCTTTTGCTTTTTCTGCCTTAATAAATGCATTCAACTCACTATTCGACATGGTGATCATTTTCTTTACCTCCGTTCTAAAAATATCCGGGGTAAAAGGAAAGGTAGTATCCATTTGTGATCCGGTTTTCATCTTCTCCTTTAATCCGCTAAAATCGCGAACAATATAGTTCACAAGTCTCCATTTATTATTGGCAGAATCATAAACAACATCCCGGCTCATGATCTTCTTCACCAACGGACCGTCTACAAATTTATCATAGCTAAAAGCAGTTCCACTTTTGGTAGCAAAGTTGAAGCTTTTTACATATACCGATTCACTATCGGTATAGTTGCGGTGAATATTAGGAAGGGAGATATTGATCTTATGAAAGTATTTTTTCTCGAAATTCATTTTATCCAGATTTGCCTGAGGGATTACGTAATTAGCCGAAACCCAATTTACACAAGCTAATAACATGGCAGCCATAACAAAAGGTACTAACATTCTCCAATAACTTGTTCCGGTGGATAAAATAGAAACGATCTCCAATCTTGAAGCCATCCGGCTGGTAAAAAATATGACGGAGATAAATGCGAACAATGGTGTAAACAGGTTAGCAAAAAAAATGGCAAAATTCAGATAATAATCAATCAATATTTCACTCACCTTGGGTTTTACCTCACCTTTACCCATAAAGGCATCTAACCTTTCCGAAAAATCGAAGACAGAGGCCAGCATGATGATCAAGGAAATGGCAACAAAAAATGTTGTCAGGTATTTCATCATGATATATCGATCAATTCTCTTGAACATTATAGTCGGGTTGTTACTTTCTTCGCCATCGAATTTTTCCAGTCGGTATAAGTTCCATCAATAATATGTTTTCTGGCTTCGCCTACAAGCCAAAGATAAAAAGCCAGGTTATGTATGCTGGCGATCTGGGCTCCCAATCGTTCATTCAAACCCATTAAATGGCGTAAATATGCTTTCGAATGATTTTCATCAACCCGAATGCCCGTACCTGGATCGATCGGTGAAAAATCATCCTCCCATTTTTTATTTTTTATATTAATGATGCCCTCTCTGGTAAACAACATTCCATTGCGGGCATTGCGGGTAGGCATTACGCAATCAAACATATCAATGCCTAACGCAATACATTCCAGAATATTTTCGGGAGTACCCACTCCCATTAAATACCTGGGCTTTTCTTTCGGAAGAATGGTACATACAAGGTCAGTCATTTCATACATCATTTCAGCGGGTTCACCCACTGAGAGGCCCCCGATCGCATTTCCATCCATTTCCTGCGAGGCAATGCATTCGGCAGACTGAGTACGGAGATCTTTAAAAACCGACCCTTGTACAATAGGAAATAAGGATTGACCATGGCCATACAAAGGTTCAGTCTCCTTGAATCTTTGAACACATCTGGTGAGCCATCGATGGGTAAGGTCCATGCTGTTTTTCGCATATGAATATTCACATGGATGAGGTGGACATTCGTCAAAAGCCATCATGATATCCGCTCCAATGGTCCTTTCAATATCGATCACCGATTCAGGTGTAAACTGATGCCTGCTGCCATCAATATGAGATTGAAACAAGGCCCCCTCCTCTGTTAATTTCCGGTTAGAGGAAAGGCTGAAGATCTGGTAACCTCCACTATCGGTGAGCATAGGTTTTTTCCAGTTCATAAATGCATGCACCCCTCCTGCTTTCCCAATGATATCCATACCTGGCCGCAGGTAAAGATGGTAGGTATTCGACAGGATAATTTGTGCTTTGATCTCTTCTTCCAGTTCCCTTTGATGTACTGCCTTTACAGTGGCAACGGTACCTACCGGCATAAATATAGGAGTCTCAATAGGACCATGGTCAGTATGTAAAATCCCTGCCCGGGCTTTGGTAACAGGATCAGTAGCGATCAGTTCAAATTTCATCTAAAGTGCAGTACTTGATACAAAAGTCCACATTTTTTCCCAATAATGGATAAGAACGCCTGCCCTATGCTACAGGCTCGCTATCGCCAGGCCTTTTGCAGCGGTGGCGCAATAGCGTTTTCAAAACTTTCATTCACGCTGGCTGGGTAAGGGAAATTTGAAGTTTTTGAACTATTGAACCTTGAACTTCTTTCTTATCTTGCTATTCAATACATGAAGGAGTTTTCTGCCTATATCGTTTACTTCACGGTTTTCTGTCTCATCATTCAAGTGATGGTGGGTAAATTGAAGTTGATTTCATTGGTATGGTTATACCCAACACAAAAAAAGAGTGAACCATCCGTGGGGATAAGTGTAATTATTTGCTCAAGGAACGACGTGGAAAACCTCCGAAAAAATTTGCCTTCCATATTGGAACAAGAATATCATCGCTTCGAAGTGATCGTAGTAGATGATGCATCGACTGACGATACCAACCATTACCTGGAAGAAACCTCACGGCTTCATCCTACTTTAAAAATAGTACGAGCAGAACAAAAGGAAGGTCCAGGAAAAAAATGGGCATTAAAAAAGGGTATTCAACATGCCTCTTATCCATTTTTATTGCTCACGGATGCTGATTGTAAACCTCAGTCGAATCAATGGATCAAAAGCCATGCGGCATTGGCGGATGAAAAAAATACGTTGGTACTTGGATATGGAGGATACCAAAAGCAAAAAGGATTGCTGAACCTGTTGATCCGTTTTGATACTATCAGCATTGCCATCAATTATATGAGCAGTGCCTTATGGGGATATCCATATATGGGAGTAGGAAGGAATATGGGGTATTCTAAAGACCTCACGGAGGCTCACCAGCTGGTCAATGCCACTTTAGCCTCTGGCGATGATGATCTTTTTGTGCAGGCCATTTCCAAAAAATCAACGAACAGGGTCAACCTGAACAAAGAAAGTTTCACTACCTCATTAGCGAAGCCGTCATGGAAACTTTGGCTCGAACAAAAAGGCCGGCATACTACCACTGCGCCATATTATAGTTTTTTCACAAAAACCTGGTTGCTGGTTCAATGGCTGGCCAGTGCTGGGTTTTATATGGGATTTATTATTATATTATTAACAGGAGATATCCGCATTGGACTGATCCTATTTTCGCTCAACTCCTTGTCCATCGGCCTATTCAATGGATTATGGGTCAACAAATTAGGTGAAAAAGGTCTAATTTTGTTAACTCCCTTCCTCGATTTTATTTATACATTCGTACAACCGATTTTTCTGGTTAAAAGTTGGGTAAGAAAAAAAGATGAATGGAACTAGATAACTTATCATATAGGGCAAGATCGGATTACGAATTGGTTCTGAAAGCAACAGAGCAAGGCGATCAGGCAGCCTATGCTGAATTGATGGGCAGATATAAAGATTCTATCTATTATTTATTTTTTAAAATGGTAAATAATAAAGATGATGCGGAGGATTTGATGATTGAGTCTTTTGGTAAAGCTTTCCGAAATCTTCATCATTATCAACCTACCTATGCTTTTAGTACCTGGCTATTCCGCATTGCCACCAATAATGGGATCGATCATATCCGCAAAAAGAAAGTAGATACTTTTTCTATTGATAAGAATATTGCAGGTAGCGACGGAGATGATATGAAGATCGACATTAAATCTTCCAGTCTCGATCCTGAAGAAGAACTCATTACAGAGCAGAAAAAATTATTGGTAAAGGAATTGGTAGATAAGCTAAAACCCAAATACCGGCAATTGATCGAAATGAGGTATTACGATGAACTTTCGTACGAAGAAATTGCAGAGAAACTGGAAATGCCCCTTGGAACCGTAAAGGCCCAGTTATTCAGGGCCAAGGACCTGCTATATAATATCATGAAATCAAATAAAGGCAAGATCTGATAGTGTAAACGATGCCAGATATTATTAGAAAATATTTTCCTGAGTTAGATGAAAATATTTTATCCCAAATAGAAAAAGCAGCCGCCGCTTATAAAGAATGGAATGAAAAGATAAATGTGATCTCCCGAAAAGATATCGATCATCTTTATTTGCACCATTTTCTTCATAGCATGTCGATTCTCAAATGCATGAGTTTTGATCCTGGAACAAAGTTTATAGATGTAGGCACCGGGGGAGGTTTCCCGGGAGTACCGCTGGCCATTTGCTTACCTGATTGTGATTTTTTGCTGGTTGATTCAATAGGCAAAAAACTAAAAGTAGTAGAGGGAGTATGTGAATCAGCCGGTATTAAAAATGTTAAAACCTTACATAGCCGGATAGAACAAGTAAAGGGACAAGCGGATTTTATAACTGGAAGGGCCGTAGAAACCTTGAAAGAATTTTATGATCATGTACATCATCTCATTCCTAAAAAACAAACTGGAAAAGAAAAAGGCATCCTGTATTTAAAAGGAGGTGAATTAAAGGAGGAGATCAAAGAACTTAAAAAGCCGGTTCAGGGGTACAGCTTATTCCAAAAAATCCCAGAACCTTATTTTGAGACGAAAAGACTCATTTATATTCCTATCTGATAACCATTCCATTTCAATAAACGTTTCCTCTTACAATAATCTGTTGATTTTAGTTGACCATCGGTAAGTTTATTAGAATCAAAAACACCTGTATAACAGCTATTTAACTGTTACAAAACCCCCAAGAGATAATTAGCCCCTCCTTCAAAAAAAAAGCAGCCGGCCAAGGTTATTAATCTTTTTATATTTGGGGCTAACCTTATCGATTTTGTTATGATTGTATTTATCTGGTCACGTTCAGGAATTTTAGTTCCCATTTTCTTTTTTCTAAGTGCTTGGCTCATTGGATATGCATACGATGATCATACGATAAAAAACGGACCATATATGGGCTTCGTTTTTTTATCTACAAGTATCCTTGTCCTTATACAGGCCTTGATGGTCAAAGCAATGCAAAGTGCACCCTCCGAAGAAGGAGCTGAACAAGCCGAACCTAAGCCCAAAGGCAGGCACACCTTTTTTTATATCCCCGTTTTTTACTGGGGATTATTGACTGCCGGTTTATGTATTTATTTTTTTGTATCCGGAGGAATTGGCAACCCTAAAAAAAGATCAAATGACTCTTATGTGAGCACTTCAAAAAAGGAGGAGGAAAAACCCAAGCGGATCATTAATTTCCTGAACCCTACCGCAGATACTTTATATTGCTATATAGGTGAGCCAGGTGGAAATGAGCGAAAAGAAAAAATAGGACCTAACACATACTCGAGTTTAGAAGTAGATCCCGGAGAATATTTGTTCGGAGCGTTTGATTTGGACAATAACCTGGTTTACAGTCACGCTGACGAGTACGAAAAGGATCAGTCAAAATACCACCGGGTTAAAGAGAAAGATGGGAAAGTGTTTTATTACAGGATTGTCTCCTCACCCACACCTGAAAAAACAGATTACGATGAGGCCTGGTATGTAATGGATGGCAAAAAACAACTCATCATGATCGATGTGACTGATATTTGTTTTGCCGACAGGACCAAAAAGGATATTACCGGAGTTAATTGGAGGGACCATATCGTTGAAGAATATGATCCCGGAGATCTGATCGAACCTCTGGCAGGATCTGGGAGTCAAACCAATTGTACGGTTCTGAATCTGGGTGAGGATATTCCTACACGTGCCAAATCTGGGAAGCTGGTATATTGGATGACTTCTTTTTCCAGGGATATAAAAATAACCGATGAGGTGATTGAGCAAAAAATAATAGGGAAGATATTCGATTAGTATAAACCATCAATGACCTTAGTTTGAGAATTTAAGGAGAAAGCGGTCGGGGTGAATCGACCCGCCAGAAAAAATCCTATCTTTATGTTCAAATAAAATTCACCATGGCCATTATCCGGGAAATCCTTGGAAAAACCCCACAATTTGGTAAAGACTGCTGGTTAGCGGAAACAGCTGTGATCACCGGAGATTTTATTTGTGGTGATGATTGTACGTTCTGGTATAATGCGGTAATAAGAGGAGATGTACATTATATAAAAATGGGGAATAAAGTAAATGTACAGGACAATGCCACCGTACATGCTACTTATCAAAAAGCTCCAACGAATATTGGAAACAATGTTTCCATCGCCCATAATGCTATTGTACATGGCTGCACCATACACGACAATGTTTTGATAGGGATGGGAGCCATCGTCATGGATCATGCCGTGGTCCATTCCAATTCCATTATCGGAGCAGGCGCAGTAGTTTTAGAAAATACGGTTGTAGAAAGTGGCTGTATCTATGCAGGCAATCCGGCCAAAAAAATAAAAGAGGTGGATGAAGAACATGTAAAAGGATTAATTGAAAGGATTGCCAATAGCTATGTGAAGTATGCTGGTTGGTACAAGTAAATTATTTTACGATATACTTCAATACTACTATTACCGACTGATTAATGACCAGAATACTAAAAACAACTCCAATAATAATATCCAGCCAGAATCTAATGGCTTGCAATCTTTTGGCAATAAATTTACTGAGGATACCATAAGTGAAGAAAGCAAGAAAGGTTCCTACTGTTGTCCCAGCTACATAGATAAGAATAGATGGCCAGGTATCTTTCAATAAACCTTCATCCTTTGTTTTGGTAGCTAGTACAATAAAAAACGGGATGGCAATGGGATTTAATAATCCAACGATCAGCCCTTTACCAAAACTGCCCACCCTTTTCTTCGTTTCGATGGGTACAACATTATTTTTTTTGTTTTTATAGATCCTATATGCTTTTCTGAAATAATTGATCCCTAAAAATAAAAAAACAGGAATGATCGCAATATTAATAGCAAATGCAAGCCTGGGTGACTCCAGGAAAAAGGCAGTAAATTTTGCTCCCAGAAAAGATTGGAGAAACTCCACAATACAGGCTGCCAAGGCAAGATAGATTCCATATTTTAAGCCCTTCTTTACAGTAGCATCCAGTACACTTAAATTAATAATGCCCGGAGGCAAAGAAAAAACATAACTCCACCACAACCCCCAAAGAAAGGACATTAAATAAAAATTCTCTATCATGACTCTGCCAAGATACGATAAGCTTTCATTATTTTCAAATGAGCCCTCACCTCCTTTAAGGTCATGTACTTGATGCCTTTTGCATGGTTATAGGTCGAAATCTTATAAACCATTCTCCATTGGTTGATCAGGTCTCTCCAAGCGTGGACCAATTTGTAATCCGGGTCATAAATATGCGCCGGTTCGGCCCCGCATCCGTTTAATTCAACAATAAAAATGTTCTTTCCTTCCTTTAGGTCTTCCTCATGCGTAGTCCTTAAATCATACCGGCAAAAATAAATCCCGGGGATCTGATCGGTGATCTTATCAAAAACTTCGTTTAACCGTGTATCGATCATACTGTTTCCATTAATGAACTTGGTACCTCTGGCATGGTTGCCAATAGGTTCTAACTCCAGTTCTTCTTCTTCCCTTAAAACTTCGTCCATCCGGTTACCAAATTTGGCTTCTAATTTTCCCCATTGCAATACAGCCCTGTTATTATTGCTCATCAGTTCCCGTAATGTTGATTTTCCATTTCCTTTAATATGCAGGAACTCTTTTTTAACCACCGAAAAAACTTTTCCCTTTTCCTCCCAAGGATATCTACGGTAAAATATCCCAAGTTCCATTTTAAAATCGCAAAATGGCTGAATGATATAGTCCACCTTGTTTTTTAGAATATATAATTCCAACTCTCCTTGATCATGGATCTTAGCTACCTGGAAGCCTTTTTCACCCCTGTCGGGCTTGCAAATAATCGGATAGGTCAATTTATTTTCATGGAGGATTTTCTGTACGGAATCAAGGGGAGTTCCTGGTTTGATCAATAAGGTAATGGGTTTTAAATGGTCGGGAATGGTGTTAAATATTTCTATTTTAGATTCACCCATAAAACCACCGGTTACAATACCGGGGTTAGAGGCACTAAAAAAAAACGGACTGCGTGCCTTGATCGTGAGCCATACATAATAAGCATACAATGGCAGGTAAACAATATACGAAGGCCAGTACTCCCAATGGAAAAGCCTGATGAAGAATTTCTTGTTCTTTAATCCTTTCATCGGTCCTGGATCAATTAACGAATGCTAACGGTTTTTTCTACATGATCCCGGGTAAGCAAATCATGATAGTTCATCCGGATCTCATTGGATGATTTTTGTACGGTTGTAATACTAACTGTTTTTACAATAGGAAGGTCGAGCAGAAACCCATCTGGATTGTTAAGTCCATGAAAAAAGGAAAGCCCATCGGCAGTTATTTGAGTTTGGGTATCTATCCAGGAATGGAATTTCAGGTCTTTTCCACTTGCTGTTTCTTCATCATATAAGGTACAGGATGACCATAAATGGGTTTCGTTTTCCTCTTTCATTTGAAAAAATTTCTCTTCCCCATCCCATTTCAACTCATACACCATTCCATTCTCGAGCATAATCAGGGTAAAGTTTTCTATGTTCTTCAAGTCTATTTTATTGTGAAACTGAATCGCTGTCTCGTACGAAAAATACTCCATCAATATCAGACCCCTGCTTTTTCGGTAAGGGGGTTGATGTGAATGTTTGATAAAAGCACCATTTAAAAGGCAGGCCACTTTGCCTTGGGTTGACATAGCTATCCAACTGCCTCCCGCTTTAGAGTCTTTGGGACAAATAATGGTACCTGCTTCAACGATGGTAGTTTCATCTCCAGGTTCATGAGTAACCCTTTCTGGGTTTTCATCGCGGTTAGAAGTAAGAATGAAATTGCCTGAGCCCAGAGGCACATAGCTTACTGTGCACATGAGTTTTGCTGGAATTTAATGGTAGACGGAGCTACCCCAAATTCATTTTCCAATTCTACATGAGGGGCGGCTACCTTTACACCAATCTTTATGAGGGCCATATGGTGTATGGTGTGCTCAAGGTTATAAACCACCTCTCTTTTAACATTGGAAACTACAGTATCTACCAAGCTGGTTTGTGGATCATACGACATATGAAGTTCAACCTGGTCATCAAGATTGATCTTTTGAAGTTCTGCAATAATATTTTGAACCGCAACGGCTGCTAGCTCAGGGTCAGTTTCAATATTCTTATCTCTTTCACGCAGGTCATAGTTGATCATGCCCTGGTTATAGTTTTTAATCAAACAATGATAAAACTCAATAATATGACGGGTATGACCTCCAAGTGAAGAGCCATTAAATACATCCAGCGGCTTGGAATAGGTATTTGCATCTACTTGCTCCAAAAAGCGTAAGAGTGATTGCAAGGTAAGCCCGGTAGCCTGTAATATCTGCATAGGTTATCGAATGAAACTGGGGGCAAATGTAGCAATATTATTAATTTCTCCCTGATTATTGGGACTATTGACCCTAAATTTTCTTAATAAAACCAGCTGTTTGTTCATCCCAGGGCTTAGTTTTGAACGCTTGAATCCTTCGAGGCCCCCGTCTGCCCTTCAATTACCATATCCATGTAGGCCTCAGGGTCTTGGAGCAGAAGAATGGCATTTTTTGCATCCCGGCACAGGGGGTGGGTAGGATAGGTCCTGATGAAAATATCGTACTCCGCTATGGACCTTAACATATCATGCTTCAAAAGGTCATAAACAATGGCCTTTTTAAATTGCATCAAAGGAGCCCGTATATCATCTGGGTATTCTTTCAGGAACTGGTTAATGAACCTAAGTGCCCCATCTGCATCATTGTTTAAAATACTGTACTCAGTGGCATTTATGATATAACTCTTGTTAATGGTATCCTGCGGATAGGCCTGGATATATTTTTCATACGATCCAATTAACTGATCAGCCTTCTCCTTATTAAAACCCTTTGTTAAATCCTGTTCCTGCTTGTTCAGGTCCTTTTTTATTCTCACCTTTTTATCGGAACAGGATCCCAATAAAACAACCATCATGAGTATGATCAACGTCTTGTTCTTCATCTTCCCTATTTGCGGTTAAAAAATCTCATTCTATAATGGATCTTCACGTCTCCTTTTACGATCTTATCCAATCGAGGCTTCAATAGCTTCTTTTTTAATGGGGGTAAAAGATCGGTAAATAACTTCCCTTCTATATGGTCATATTCATGTTGAATGATCCTTGCCGCCATTCCGGTATAGGTTTCTTCCAACAGTTCCCATTTTTCGTTATAATATTCAATCGTGATCACAGGCTTCCGGTCGATATCTTCCCTAATTCCGGGAACACTTAAACAGCCTTCGTTATATGGCCATTCCTTTCCAGTCTCCTCTAAAATAATAGGGTTGATAAATACTTTTTTGAAGTTGGCCAGTTCAGGCTCATCCTCCTCAAAAGTAGAAGCATCCACAATAAATAACCGCAGACTTTTTCCCACTTGTGGAGCAGCCAAACCCACTCCATTTGCATTGTACATGGTATCCCACATGTTTTTGATAAGTTCCTTTATATGTGGATCATTTTCCTCAATTTCTTCGCCTACTTTCCGAAGCACAGGATCTCCATATCCTACTATTGGTAAAACCATCTTAATTAAATTCTTTTTTTGTATTCCAGGTAGTTTTGTAAGAGAATGGTTGCACTTACCATGTCTACCGTTTTTTTGTTTTTCATTTCCCTTTTACCAGCACCTGCCATTTTCATGGTTTGCATAGCTATCTTACTGGTAAAACGTTCATCATAAAATTCCATACCAATGTCACCAAAGGTCCTTTTTATTTTTTCGGCCACTTTCTGGATCAATTCCCAGCTCTCACTTTCGGTAAAGTTCATTTGCATAGGTTTTCCCACAACAAAGAGTTCTACCTTTTCAGTAGCCATATACTTTTTTAAATAAGGAACCAGCTCATTCGTATCAATTCCCTCCAAACCGGTAGCTATCATCTGTAAAGGATCGGTAACAGCAATGCCTGTTCGTTTACCTCCAATATCCAACGCTAAAATTCTTGCCACCGGGTTATGTTAGGATACAAATTTAATAAAAAAGCCAATGGATCACTTAAATGGGGCGGCTGAACCTTGCTTCCTGACAGCTTCCCGATAGCTATCGGGAGGGAGGGAGGGAGGTAGGTAGGGACGCTATACTCCTCACCTATGGTTGAAGCTTGGGAAGAGAGGTATCGCTCCAACCGTGCTCCGTCTTGGCGGGTATGTAATTCGGTCATAAAAAATATTACTTTTAAATCATGAAACCTGCCATTGCTTTAACCTTACCTTTTTTTATCTCCATCTGCCTTTCTTCGCAGGTAAAATTTCCAGTAAGTGACCAGCAGATAACCCTAAAAAATCCTTTATTTGAACTCGATGAATCTATCAATGGCGAAACGGAGGAGATAAAAATTAAAGTGTATCCCAGCTATAAATACTCCCATCAGCAATTGCAGTTAAAAGACTCAAACGTTTACTCAAACTATATGATATTTTGGGTGGATATATATTCCGAGGGGTCTCTCATTAAATCCTATATCCAGGAATATGGATACAACGGTCGAACCTACTCCTCTTCAGGCGATATATCTATTCCTTCCTACACCATTCCACTTAAAAAAGGGCCGCATGAAATTGAAATAAAGATCCAGGGGAGATATAGCAAAGAAGAAGTAATTTTTAAAAACATATACATCAAAAAAGTAAATATCATCATGCCCGATCTTGCATTGGTGTTTTTTAGAGGGACCGATTTTACTTTTACCCATTCAGCCTTCGATCCGGGATCTCCTATGTCCATATTTAGCAAAACAGCTGGGCATGGATATGCAGACCCATACTTGGAAATAGTTGACAACAAACGAAACGATTACTATTCAAGTGGCTGTTATGTAAACGACCTGGCCATACCTTATCTAAGTGCTCATTTTATGGTGCCTGTAAATTCTATGCTATCTCTTCAGGCATGGGATGCGGATGATTTTTCAAAGGATGATAAAATGGGAGAGTTCCCATTGAAAAAAATAGGTCCTGGGCTTGACACTTCTGAATTTAATATATCCAACGAAAATGTTCTTTCTGGAAAAGTTTTTCTTTCCAACCGACCTATCCCTTATCTGTTAAATGCAAACTACACCGCAACGGATTTTAATTATAATGGGGCCAATGGCATAAAAATCGAAAGCCGGTATGATATCTTAAATATTGCGGCCGGCGATATCATCGAAGAATCCATATTGCCGGAATTCACCAGAGCGGATATTAACCTTTCCACTTCAGATTTTCACCCTATTTTGATGGGTCAGGATCTAGCTCAAAACGAAGAAAGGATGCGTGTCGTATCTTCCCATTTTATTCCTTATGCATCCCTACTAGATAGCATCGAGTCATTTGATTACCATACTCAAATAGCTAATATTGAGTATCCGCTGGGGGCATTCCCTGTCAAGGCTGATTACGAGGTTCCAGATCACCTGGAAGACGCCTCAGTAGATGTAAGCAGTATTATTTATGAATATTCAAAAGGTTTTACCGTCAATTTAAAATGCCATTTACCATCGGCTTACGAATATTTTCCTTTATACATGGAAATAGATGTAGTGGGTGATGATGGGGTGAATTATACCGATAGTTTGATTTTCCCCAAATACACCTATGCATTTAAACGAATTGACCTTAAATCAGCCAACCGGGATATAACGGTTATACTCCCCTTACATACGATCAAAGAGTTCCCTAAACTTCAAATGCTGCAAATAACCTATAAAATAAAAACAAGAGGTAAGGGCTATGTGATTGGCTCAGGAAAAGAAACAAGATCACTGAATAAAACCGATTTTATGAGGGGTAATCAGTTTACTTATAAGATCAGCAAAAAACAATCGGTTACAGGCAGGCTGGTAGCTAGTATAAAATGTAATGGAAGAACATTGGAGTGGTTTGACCTAAAAGATAAAAAGGGTAGCTTTGATCTTGAAAAATATTGGTTCCATCAAAACGAACGTTTTTTTGTGATTGAAATAATGGAAATAAAGGATGACAACATACCCAGAAGCCTGATTGCCATCCCCATTTTTCCCGCTGAGGGACAGAAATGGAGAGCAAAAAACCCCGGACTTAAATATTCGGGTTTAAAAAAACTAATCATCTCCAAAATAAATTGACCTCCATTGATATGAAAAAAACTATCCTCTTCCTATTTGTTATCATCAGTCTGGTGGCTTGTGGAAAAAAAGAAGCCTCCATCAAAAAATACTATTTCCCATATGCGGAATTGGTTGAAAGTTCCAAGATCTATCAATTTGTAAATAAAAAAGACAGCACGGATGTTGTTTATTGGGAAGTGTGGACCAATGCACAAGGGAGCGACACTGTATTTAATACTGGCATCTATAATAAAAATAGAGAATTGCGGGAAGTTTTTAAGGAACAAGTGTTATCGACCGGAACGGATGTAATGGAATTCAGTATAAAGGCCGATTCGGGCTTTGTAAAAACCAACTTCAAGCAAAAGGAGGTAATACGATGGAATTTAAAGCCAAAACAAGTCTTGTTTTTTTCATTTAGTTATCCCAGCGAAAAAGGAGAACAGGAAATTGTAAAAGAGCGGACCCTAGAAAGCATGAAGGAGGAATTCGTCTTTGATGGAAAAACCTATCCTGCCATCCGGTTCAAAGATTTTTTCTTGTTTAATGAAATGAAAGACAATCGGACCATTACCACCGAGCAATATAGAAATAGCTTTTACGCTGCTGGCTTAGGCTTGGTTGGGTTTGAAACTTTTTATCCCGACGGAAGCAGCTCCTACTTCGAATTAAAAAGATTTATTCCACAGAAGGAATGGGAAAGCACAGTGTCAAGAGATACCCTTCATTAAGTCATTCATTTTAGAGCCAAAACCCCCAGACCTTGGTAAACCCATGATCAAAAAAAATCGGTCGGATATATCATTTTGCAGGTTTACAGCGTTTCTTTATGAAACCCCTTCACTATGCTACTGAATCTTGTTCTTTCTGCCAATCTTCTATTGTTCAACACCACCCCAACTCCTGTAACGTTACAGGATGCCCTCAACAAAAAAATGGTAACCGTTACTGTTACCTCCAACCCAACGGGTACACATTACCACCAACCTGTTATCATGCATATTAAAAACATTACCGCCAATCCATTTCAGATCAAAGTGGAAAACGGAAGGACCTTTAGGCCGAACGATTCTACCTGCCAGCCTATTATCGTGGTACATGAAATGGTGGCTGACCTAAGCCCGGGTAAAACAACCGATGTAAAAATTCCTGGTATGTGTTTTAACGCTACTAAACGTGCCCCCCATGATGAAATGACCTATAGCATTGGGAAGATGGCCACGGGTAACCTGGCCAAAGTTGCCCAATACCTGCAGGATAATAAGTTTGATGGTTATCCAGCCCAACATGCCATTTGGTGCATTAGCAATGGTGAACCGTTGGAAAATATTATCGACTGGGACGAATCGAAAGCCCTGAAGATTGCAGCATTTATGGCTGATCTGACTGGCCAGCCCATGCCCTCGAAGCCGGCTCCAGATGATTATGTAAGAAACCTACAGGTGCGGCCCAATCCAAAAGTTACCGTGGGTGGTAATTTTGAATTTACACTTTTACGGGATACCGAAATACGTATTGGTATGTTCGACGCGAATGGTATTATCGTACGGGAACTCTATTACAATCCTACCGAGAAACCGGGCAACCATGTTTTCGACTACGAATTTGATGCAACGGTATACACCGATGATGTGTATTATATCCGTTATCTTGAAAATAATGTGGTATGGATGGAGGCTGTCCTCTCCCACTAAAGTTGCCCGTTAATTGGACCTGAAGAGCCCAAATTTTACAATGGTCCAAAGGATCTTAAAAGCATCTGTATTGCGTAGCTTTTTGCCTTCTCCTTCGTTTCGTGGGAAATATCCCACAGGAACTTCGGCTATATTATTTTTTTTAATCCTTAATGCCTTAATGATCAATTCGGCCTCAAATCCAAAACGGTTTTCACGCAATTTGATCTTATCGTAGAGGTTTTTGTGGATCAGCTTGTATCCACAAGCCATATCAGTAATTTTTACGTTGATGATAATGGCCGTAAGCGAAGTAAATACCCTATTGGCCAAATATCTTTTATACGATGAAAGTGGCCTGTTCACCCCTGCCATGTACCTGGATCCATTGATGAATTCCACCTTCAATTCATTCATACAATCAATCATTCGCGGAATATCTGTCGGTCGTAATTCAAGGTCTGAGTCCTGTATCAGAAAAACATTCCCGTTGGCAGCTGCAATACCTGTCCGTACAGCAGCCCCTTTCCCCTGGTTTTGATCATGTTTAAGCACCCTTATATTAGAAACGGATGCTGTCAATGAAGATACTACCTGGTAGGATTGATCCGTAGAACAATCATCCACAACAATGATCTCATATGCCGTTACGGAGGCAGGAAGCTGAATCTTTCTTACCTGCTCAATCACTTCAGTAACCAAAGTCTCCTCATTGTATAGAGGGATAATTATACTCAGAAAATACATCTATACAAAGAAAGGAAAAATAGTTATTATCTTTACACATCTTAAAATGATTAAACCAATAAAAAATACCTTAAGAAAAGTACTTTTTACCGCCGGGATTGACATTACCAAAAACCAGCAGTATGACAGGCAAACCCTTGTCATCATGAAAAAACTGCTTAAAAAAGACTCGAACTGTATTGATATCGGCTGCCATAAAGGGGAAGTAATGGACGAAATCCTCAAAATTGCACCGGATGGTATGCATGTTGGGTTTGAACCCATCCCGGAATATTATGATTTTCTGATAAAAAAGTATAGCTCTAGAAAAAATGTACATATTTATAAAAATGCCCTGAGCGATACGAATGGATCATCTGAATTTAACTGGGTAAAAAATGCTCCGGCTTACAGCGGTATTAAACAAAGATCCTATGCCATCAAAAACCCTCAAATCGAAAAAATTGAGGTGGAGTTGAAAAAACTCGATGAGATGGGGAAAGATCTTCCCCCAATCGACCTGATCAAAATAGACGTGGAGGGTGCAGAAATGAAAGTGCTAAAAGGGGCCATCCAATTTGTTCAACAACACCGTCCGTATATTATTTTTGAATGTGGAATGGGTGCCGCCGATTTCTATGGAGTAACTCCAAAGGAAGTATTTTTATTTTTTGAGCAAATACAATACAAACTGAATACTTTAAAAGGATTTTTAAACCAGTCAATTCCACTCACCGAAGCGCAGTTTATTGATCTATATGATAAAAAAATTGATTATTATTTTATAGCCTACGCAAAAAAAGGATGAAAAAATATCTTATCTGGTTGGGGCATCTCTCTCTTTTAGTTACAGCTATATTGGCGGTATTTTTCTATAAGGAAAGGGTTTTTTTTGTAGACCCCGGTCAGCAATTGTTCGAAATGATCAATGAAGGAGGGTTTAAGGTATTTGTACATCGGTATAGCATGGTTATTAACCAAAGTATTCCATTACTCGCTATAAAACTGGGACTACCTTTAAAGTATATTACCATTGCATACTCTTTATCATTCGTTATTATATTTTATATATGTTACCTAATTGCTGTATATGGATTCAAAAATATTGCAGCAGGCTTGGGTATTGCGTTTGCTCCTATATTTATACGGATGGCCTTTGGTCATAGTATCTCAGAGGCATGGCTGGGAATAGCCTATAGTGCAGTTTTTTATGCCTTGTTGAACTATTATCATGTTTGGAAAAAAAAAGGCCCTGTATTTATAGCTCTCTTTTACTTTCTGATGATAGTGGTGATTGGTATCAACTATTTTATTCATCCTATCACTCTGTTCACCGTCGCTTTTTCTATCGGTTTTACTTATTTCTATAAAAAAGAATTCAGGAGTTCTCATATTTATATTGTCGGCATGCTGATTCTTGTGGTATACTTGCACAAATTTGCATTTCCGGCTCATCCGCATGAAGAACGTTTTTTTGAAGGTATCAAAAACGCGGATAAATTGTTGCCGCAACTTGGACAACTACCGGTACTCGAATTTTTCAGACTTTATTTTTACCAAATATATCTACCAGGCATATTACTGCTTGTAGGGGCAATTTTCTATTTTATAAAAGACCGAAGAATCATCTCATACTTCTTTGTAATCATATTTTCCGCATTTTATGTAGTTATTGCTTGTCTGGCTTTTTATAAAGGAGATGCACCATTTGCACTCGAAAGCCGGTTAATTCCACTTGCATTTATGTTGATTTTACCTGTAGCAGAAATATTGAAAGAAAAAAAGGAAAATATTCTATTTATATCCGGACTGGTTGTGATTCTGTTCTACTCATACACAAATCTCTATTCCTTGGTTAAACAAACTCATACTAAGCGAATCGCTTTTTACGAACATATGCTAAGTGAAAGTATGAAGTTTCCTGAAAGAAAATTCTTCGTCTACTTACCGGAGGGAGAAAATACCCCTGTAAATACATGGGGATCGGCCGTCGAAACTTTGATGCTAAGCTCATTAGAGGGTAAAGAAAATAGCCGAACGATTATTTTTGTGGATAGAAAAACAGACATTACCTCAGGAATAAATTTCTGGCCATGTGTATTTCTGTGGGTACGATGGTATATGTTCTTTCCCGAAGACTGGCTGAATAAAAGATACTATAACCTACAGTGTACAAAATATCGAGAACTCATTTATCCAAAGACATTTGATTAAAAGGCTTAAAAATATTCCTCCATCAATATGGCTTCTTTTCGCCCTGGTGATATTTTTTATCAGCTATAATGAGATCAGAAAAGGCGGCAAAAAGGATGCATTTCATGTGGTAAAGAGTGATGCCCAGTTTTACCATGAATATATTGCAGTATATATTTTTGGTCAGGAACCCTATTTCTCAAGAGAAAAAAAGCCTATCAATAAATATACGATGGGAATGGCTGTTTCGTATCTACCTGCCATAGCCACAGGTTATGTTATTTGTGAACTCACTGAGCAGGACCATAATCATGGAAAGAGTTACGTCTATCAACATCTTCTGTTTTATCTAGGATTGTTATATACCATTGTTGGGTTGGTCTTTTTAAGATTAATTCTAAAAAAATGGTTCGGTGAAATTGCGATCACGATCGTACTTGGACTCATTTTCTTTGGTACGAATCTATACTATTATATCATTTTCGAGCCTATCATGGCCCATCCTGTAAGCTTTGCCTTGCTTACCGGTTTTGCCTATTATAGTCTACAGCTCATTGAAAAAAGAACCTACAGATATGCACTAGGAGTGGGAATCACCTTAGGTTTGCTTACGCTTATACGGCCCACAAATATTATAGTTGGTATATTTCCACTGGTCTATTTTTTACTTCAATACAGAGGTCAGGGAAATATCATGACAATGTTGAAGAAAGACTTTCCTAAATTACTGCTCATTCTTACGATTAGCTTCCTTTTGTTTTTCCCTCAAATGTTTTATTGGCATCACTATACAGGCAAATGGTTTACCTATTCATATGGCAAGGAAGGATTCTTTTGGAACAAGCCGGCAATCCTCCAGGTTTTATTTAGTTTTCGAAAAGGATGGTTGATCTATACACCACTCATGTTTTTTATCATACCTGGTGCCGTGATCTGTTTCAAAAAGAACAAGCCCCTGTTTTGGGCCATTACCATTTATTTTTTATTGAACCTTTATATCATTTCATCTTGGTGGTGTTGGTGGTATGGTGGAAGCTTTGGAATGAGAACATTGATCGATTGCTACGGATTGATGGCCATTTTTATTTGTTTTTTTATCGACTATATTTTAAAGAAAAAGAAAGTAGTTGTTGGAATATTCTTACTCATTTTCATTTTCTTGGTATATTTAAATTTATACCAAACCAGGCAGGCCAGAATTTGCCGGATCCATTTCGATAGTATGACCTTTATGGCTTATAAAAAAGTATTTTTAACGGATCGCCTTACTTTAACGAAAGAAGAATGGGAAGCAATGTTGGATAGTCCAGATTATGATGCAGCTATCCAAGGAAAAAGGTTTTGGTAATTGGGTCAATGGCTCACCAACAATTTTTTTCTTCCTATTCCTTTATTGGTAATCACTTCCACAATATACATACCATAGCTTAGGGTATTCAGTGAAACCAGTTGTGTAACATACTCCTGCCCCAGTTCAACCTGCACTACCCTTCCGTTTAGGTCATAAATTTTGATGAGTTGAATGGGTAATCCGGCATCTATATGAAGCATTTGAGTAGTTACCGGATTAGGGTAAACAGAAAAATGGATGGGTTCATAATCTTCTGCCGAAACAAGGGGAGTAAGCGGGGCCACTAATGATGTATCCGTTTTTAGAATAAAGCTGGCTGTTGGACCAGGGCCGTATGAATTCGTTGATCCAGTTACAACCAAGCCCTTATCGAAGCATTTTCTGATATCATGAGGGTACTCAAATTCATCCAGAGGTTTGATGATTTGAGCATCAAATATCATCCCGTATAAAGTTCGATGCAAATAAATATCCGTATTCCCTAAATCAGAGGATCGAATATCACCAGTAACATAGAATTTCCCTTTACCATCCATTCTCATCCTTGTATGGTCAAGCATTTCGGGTTGGTTAAAGAACCAACCATAATCGTAGAATAAAGCACAGGAAACTGAGTCTCCCCTAAAAAACCTGGCTTCCTGGACAAGCGAAAGTGGGTTGTATTGAGTATATGAAAAAGCAAAAGACATTTTATTCGAATTGTCAATATACATATCACCGCTGTACCCAATTTCATCAACCGGAGTTCCATATGTCTTAGTCCAAATGGTATCCCCCGCCGAATTTAAATATACAATGTAAACATCACTTCCACCAGCACCAAAACTATTGGTGGTTCCTATCACGACAATACAGTTATTCCTGTCAACATAAACATAATTGGCATAGTCATCCTCAGTACCTCCAAACGTTCTTGTCCACAATGTATCTCCATTCTGATCGATCCTGATCACATACATATCATTGTTCCCATTACCAAAGCTGTAAGTTTCGCCGGCAATAACATAGGTACTGTCCTGCAAGGTATCAATAGAATGTGCCATATCCCAATCGGCACCACCATATGATCTGGTCCATATAGAATCACCGTTCAAGTCGGTTTTTACTATGTAAAAATTATATCCCGAAGTGTCAAAATTGTTTTGATAACCAGCTAAAACATATCCGGCCCCCCCCGTTGCTCCAATGATTGATTTAGCTCCCTCAAGGCTATTATTCAAACCTATATTTTTGTACCATTCAAGAATTCCTAAACTATCGGTTTTATAAATAAGAACATCTGTTCCATTGCTTCCGGATTGGGAAGTAATACCTCCTACTACATATCCGGTATCACTCACTTGAAGCACTCCTTCACCCGAATCATAGATCCCATGGCCGTAAGTCCAAAAAAAAGTCACTTGTTGAGCTAAAACGATCTGGCAAGATAATACTGCCAATAATAAAAACCTCTTCATACCTTAAAAGCTTTTGTTAAACCTAAACCCTGCACTTAGCCCGGTTGCAAAGGTATTGGGAACGATGCCCTCTACATTTTTACTATAAACCAATAATGAATATCCTTTGGCGAATTCAACTCCAAAATCGAATCCGAAATTAAAGCGACTAAACCCACCATAGCCTGCCATTACCGACAATACAATATTTTTATGGGGATAAAATATCCCTTTTACATAAACCAATGGATAAAAGCTTCTCAACATTTTTGTTTGAACACCTGCCTGCAAAAATATTTTTTCAGGTTTAATAGCATAGGTATAATTCAGGTTAATGTTCATGGGTAATACCATCGTCCCTAAAGTTTCTTTCCTGGTTCTGATATATTTATCATCCAGTGAATCCGCAAAGTTTTGAAACTCATCCCCAGTTGCTGTAACAATATTATTGATTTCCACTCCGGTAAAATGAATGCTTGTATCAATTTCGGCAATATCGCCGGGTCTGGTCCATCCAATAAAACCCAGGTCATTTAATGAAAGATGGAGATAGTGACGGTTGCTGATACAACCATCATATCCAAGATCAAAACCCAATCCGGAGCCGTTATTAGATAAGAAATAGCTATACTCAGGATTTGTTCTCATCAAAAAAAGTTGGCCGTCCAGGTCTACAAAATTACCGGCACTATCCGTATTCATATTCATTCTTCCTGAATCGAACATCATGCGGCTATTCCCGTTCAGGAAAGAAACGGCAAATCCAAACTTATGCTGGTCCTTATCATTCGAAAATGATTTGATAAATCCGAGTTTAAATTGTTGGTAAAACACAATCTCTCCATGTGCAGGAGCCAATGAAACATTGGATCCTTGAAAAGGTTTATTGCCATAGAAAACCAAGTCAAATAGATTTTTTTCAAAGGCAAAATCACCATAGATCCTGTTGCTTAAGCCCAGGTGAAAGCCCCAATCCTTCCCCAATAAAGTATCATTATAGTTGGTAAAAGATACCTCCGTGTTCCAATCAAAACCCATAGTATTGTTGCTCTTCATCAATTGATCACTCACTGAAGCTTTCATGGCATCATCGATAAAATTACCAGTCAAAAAAGTATTGATGAAGGAAGTGTTCACAGCATTTGAACCGAGCTGGGCCTGTGTATTCAATTGAATTTGCCTATGATGCGTAGGATATTTAAAATGAAAATAGTTGCTAATATTTGTATTAGAAAACAGAAAAAACATTGGTAAACCAATTAGTAATCCTTTATCGGTCCATCTCATAAAACTATATGGTATTTTATATCAGCAATTAACTTCAACTTTAAATAATAGTCACTATACATCTGTAACCTCCCGGCAGCGGCAGGTTGAGTATTAAAGGTTGCCCTGATTCTTATACTGGTTGCATTTTTCAGGTTGGCAATTTGTGTTGGGTTCACTGTTGCTATCAAATCAGCGCTGATCGGCGTAACAACCCTGTTCATTATATTTACAGGCGCTGCAGGTATTAAATCGTTCACCAAAACCGAATCGATCAATAAGCCTGTATTGTCCAGTGCATACAATTGCACATTCATGGCTATGGGGAATTTATTTTCAGCCCGAATGATGAATTGGCCATCCACTACATTGTCTAAAATATCAAGGGATGCAAATGGATTAATAACCGTATCAACAAACATTAACTGACTGATCGAAAATTTTAGAGGGGCTTGAATTTGAGTTTCCACCTTGGCCGGGTAATCGGTATAGTAGAAATCCGTATACCCTCCGATATTGCCAAACGGGTTCAATTTCATTTCGGCGGTAAAATTCAGTTCATCCGGTAAAAGCTCTATGATCTGTTCAAGGTTTGAATTACCCGTATTGAACGAATAAGTATATTGGCTTGCAACCAATGGGTTACTCGAAATTCCGGTTTCATAGGCCCTATTAATATTTATGGTTGAACCCATTTCTGGATGTGTTAGCCAAAGAACTCCTCCGGTTCGGGTATTTGTAGCTTTAAAATATACAGGTCTAAATCTAACCTCTGCACCAATGGTATTCTTAACCGTTAAATTCAAAGAGATCTGCTCTATGTCAACCACACCACTCTGGAACAACTTCATCTCCTCAATCTTCGCTGTAATATTGTTCTGGCTAAAATCATATTGGCCCAGGTATCCTTTTCCATACTCAGGCACTATATCAACCATTTCGTTGGTAACAACAAATATCACCTGATTTATAACTAAAGGCAATCCATTATCCCCTAAAATAGTACTTACATCCACATAGGCGGAGAACGTGTTCAACTCGTTGTTAAAGGGGCCTGTGGTATTGATATGAAAATTTGAAACGTCGAATTCTCTTGAATAATAAACCGTATCCTGTCCGGGAGGAGCTCCGGCCGGAACTCCGGGTATGGTATCGGAAAATGAAAAAGGTATTCCACCGTAAGTGGCGGCAGGGATATAATAGGTAAATGCTAACCTTTCCGCTGCGGTCGATTTTAATGTGAGTTTTAGTTTTCCTTCCTTCAGCCAAAGTTCTCTTAATTCAACTCCAGTAGCAGCCAGGTCAATGGGTATTTCCTGGGTAGGTATTGGAGTCCCTGGAGCCAAAGTGGTGGTAAAGGGTGATAAAAAGGCAAAAGGTGCCGTAAATTGTGGAAATTCAGTAGCTGTATCCAGGTTAAATGTAAAGGCATCCGCATTGATATTGAGCCATACGGAACTATCACCATTTACCAGAATATTTTCGTCTCCAAATAGTTTAGTAACATCCAGTGTGGTTTCCACCACAGGAGCATAGGCATCTACGTCCCAACTTGTCCCTTGGGTAGTACATCCGATAAATAACAAAGCCCAGTTTACCAGCAGTAGAGAGATGACCTTTTTCATTCCATTCTTTTGGGGCCCTGCTGATCCAGCTTAAGCAAGGTTTGCTGGTGCAAAACCAACTTAGGCTACGTCAGCACCGGGTTGTATGTGCTATCTGCGATGAAGGATAGTACTGCCCATCCCTAGGCCATTATTATATAAAGATACAAAATTTATTCTAAAAGTTGCAAAATAGATGAAGCCTCCAAATCTAGGCCCACTCCTCCTTACACCACCACCTTATATTTGTTCAGGTAGTCCTGCCAGTTCCATAAGAAAAATTCTACCATTTCGGTCAATTCCTTCATCACAATGGGGCTGGGTGAGTTTAGTTTTTGAAAATGTTCCTTTTGGTACTTATTTAGATCGTACTTATGGAAAATAGCCAATGACATGGCTTTTACTATGTTTTTAGGTTCACCCAACAAGCTACGCAAAAAAGTTTCGTAATCGATCAATATCTCCAGCGCAATATCCGGGTCTTTTCCCATGGCTTTGATAATTTCCCGTGAGAAAACAGCACTGATGGCATCCGCCTGCTTTTTATCAAAATGTCCATCAAGGTTGACCAGGTTACCAGCGTATACGATATAAAGGAACCATTCATTTTCCTTGTCTGAGAGTTTAGGTGATTTCTCAAACTCCTTTTCTTCATTAATATATCCGGCAATTTCCGAAAAACCGGCATCCACCACCTCATATATGGTGCCTACATATTGAGGTGCCAACTCTTCTACTTTTACTTTCTTTTTTCCAAAAAGACCCATAATTACGATTAAATAAGGTTGTTCGATGTCAAATTAAGAGGTTATTTTATTAAAATGCAAACATTGTATGATCTGCCCGGGATGGAAGCGATAGCTGGACGAAAGCAAAGGCCAGGATTGCTTGATATACAAAAGTGGAGGAACGAAACTCTTTGTATATCTAGCAAGCCGGTTTTTGCTGAGACCACTTAAGCGGACGGCCTGAATGGCAGCCTAAAAGAACTAATTACTATGCGCAATAGAAAAATGCTTCTCAGCCATATTGGTAATTTCTTCCCCAATCGCCAAACAAGCCGAAGCTGCCGGGGAAGGCGCATTCAATACATGTATGCTGTTCTCTCTATATTCAATTTTAAAATCCTCGATCATATCACCATAGGGGTCCAAGGCCATGGCCCTTACTCCGGCCCTGCCCGGCTCAATATCATCCATTTCTAAAGAAGGAACCAATCTTTGAAGGGTTTTAAGAAATAGTTTTTGAGAAAAAGCCCGCCGGTATTCGGCCATGCCGAATTTCCAATGCTTAAAAAATAGCTTCCATGTTCCCCGATAACTTAAGGCATCCAAGGTGTCTATAAAATTGAAAGAAGTTTTTTTATATCCTTCCCGCTTAAAGGTGAATACCGCATTGGGGCCACATTCAACACCACCTTCCACCATTCTCGTAAAATGCACACCAAGGAATGGAAACTCAGGATTCGGAACCGGATAGATCAAATGTTTTACTTTATTCAAGCCTTTTGGGGTGAGCTCATAATAATCTCCTCTAAAGCCTACTATTTTCATGTTGAGATTTTCAACTCCATCTTTCTTTGCCATGCGATCACTTTGCAGCCCGCAACAAAAAACAAGTTTATCAGCCATAAACGTTCGATCTCCTGCTACTATAATGCTTTGCTCTCCATACCTTTGGATCCGTTGCACTTCTGTATTAGTATATATTCTAGATTCGGGATTAATTTTTGTGACCAATTCGGCCATTTTCTCTGTAGCTCCACGAAAATCGATAATGCCGGTACATCCTACACGAATGGCCTTGATGCCGGCACAATAAGGTTCTATTTGCTTGATCTGATCGGCATCAAGGATTTCCATATCCTCAATCCCGTTGGCTATGCCACGCTGATAAATTTTATCCAACAGGGGTAATTCCCATTCTTCAATGGCTACAATTAATTTACCACAAACATCATGTGCCACTCCATGTTGCTGAGCAAATTGAACGAGTTCTCTTCGACCATCCACGCAATTTCTGGCTTTATATGATCCAGGTTTATAATAAATCCCTGAGTGGATCACTCCACTGTTATTTCCTGTTTGGTGCTCCGCCAGTTTTTTTTCTTTCTCCAATAAGGCAATGCGGACATGGGGAAAGCGGGTTTGTAATTTATAAGCAGTCGCCACTCCAACAATTCCGCCGCCGATAATGATGACATCAAATGTATTTTCAGTATTACTCGCCATAATGAAAGGTCAAAATTATCCATTAATCCGTTTCAACAAATAAAAAAGGGGGAAGTTTTGCTTCCCCCTTTTTTATTTAATTATATAATTTATTCTAATAATGAATGATAATCATACCATTACCTACATTAACTCCGGGAGTAATAACGGAATTGAAACCAACTGTACCAGTTGAGCCTCCAGCACCGCCGCCGCCAGCACCTTTATCATTACCAGAGCAACCTGTAGTTCCTGCAGAGCCACCGCCGCCACCGCCGCCAGCGATTAAACCGCCGCCGCCGCCGCCACCACCTGGGATAGATGGGCTACCAAAGCAACAACAAGCCTGGCCGCCGCCGCCTGCACCACCAGTACCACCAGAGGCAGGAGCACCTGGAGCTCCTAAGAATCCACCGCATCCAATTCCAGCACCACCACCAGCAGCACCAACACCACCACCACCACCACCAGCAACTCCGCCGGATGTAGGAGCATCAACTCCATTTCCACCATTTCCACCGCCACCGGACCCACCGGTACCACCATTAATGGTAGCGGAACTTTCGCAGCCTGCACGGCCACCACCACCACCACCACCGGCAGTGATAATTCTATTAGCTTCTGCTGTTCCTCCAAATCTTACATCACTGGCACCACCGCCACCACCGGCATTTTGGTTTCCACCAGCTGCACCGCCGTTAAAACCACCGGTTGGGGTAGCTCCCTGGCCTCCAACAAAAATATTCAGGACTTGTCCGGGAATGGCAGGAAAAGTAGCTATGATATAACCACCTAAACCACCAGCTCCACCAGAAGCGCCTATACCGCCGGTAGCACCAGAACCACCCGCAGCTCCCCAAACTTCGATCTTGATCGAATCACAAGCATCTAAAGGAACTGTCCATGTTTCCATTGCTCCTGTAAAGTTGAAAGTAGCAGAACGATCATAGTTTCGCAAGAAAATATAATGTCCATCAGTGAAAAAAGTATCACATGTATTTTCCAAGATCGCAGCTCTTACGTAGTAACTGGCGGTAATAGGAAAACATATAGTATCGTTGGTTCCTCCAGGAACATCTGCCCACATAATGCTGTCGGAAGAATATTGCCATTGGATATTTCCTTGGAAAGCGGTTGTGGTAACACAAACGTTTTCACCAAAACAAACCGAGTCAACGGCCTGTGCTTGTACAACACCTGAAAAAGTAACAGGTGCAGCAAGTGCTATGATATATTTTAAAATTCTTTTCATATCCTGTTTTTTTCTTATTTAATAATAAATGTTTTGGTTAATGAATGCGTTCCAACCGTAATTCTCATTAAGTAATTACCAGCTGCAGCCGTTGTTAAACTGAAACTTTCTTTCAGTTCTGTTCCTGGCTTTTGATAATTCTTGGTCACGATGAGTTCTCCATTCATATTAAATATCTGAAGTAAAACAGTAGAAGGTTTATTTTTAAATTGAATTGAAACATTGAAATCCCCTTCTGATGGATTTGGATAAATGTTCATAGCTTCAATTTCTTTGATCTCCTCAAGACCTGAACAGTCGATTACCGTTACGTTAACCACATCTTGGGCAGAGCAATTTCTGCTATCGGTTACAGTAAGGGTATAAGGTGTTGAAATCGTTGGGGTAGCTGTTGGAGTAGCACTAGTAGTTGAAGAAAGAGTTGCTCCAGGAGACCATAGATAAGAGAATGTTGAGGTTCCTCCACTTTGGGAAGCATTCAACACGGTGTTGTTTCCATTACAGATAGTAACATCACCTGACGCAATAGCAACCAATGCTGGTGGCTGGGCGGCGTGGGGAATCGTAATAAATGTTTGGGCGTGCATGAAAGCTGTGCTCGACAGCATCAACACACTCGCCAAACAGAGGCGTAAGTTTTTTTTCATATGGAACTGTATTTTGATTTTGTACAAATATAAATAAAAACATATCACTTGTATGATAAAACAGCATTGTTATTAGCTCAAATATGATCTGGGTGAATAATCGAAATCATAAAAATGGGCACCATCGGGTCCTTTTTAGGCGTAAACAGCATTATTTGTTGAGCCAACGTAGGTTTATTTTGAGTAAAGACAAGTGCATAAAAAAAGAGCATCCGTCAAAGACAGATGCTCTTTTTTTAACAAATCTTCCAGTTCTTGATCCTATTTAACACTGATCTCGTAAAGCGTTCCGGATTTTTCGATGGTATACACCTTTCCGTTGGCCGAGGTCATGAATTTTGTGTTTCCATAATCCGGTTTTCCAATCTGCTTCCAGGTCCCGGTGGTAAGATCGGTCTCATAACATGCGCCGGAGGTTTCTACGGTATATAATTTATCACCAATGGTGGTAGTAAATGCCGTTTTTGCCCATGCACCGGCCGCTCCTATTTGTTTCCAGGCTCCAGTAGAAGGATCCACCTGGTATATAGTACCATCGGTTTCGATGGTGTATAATTTTGAGCTCCCAGCCAATAAAAATTTAGTTTTAGCAAATTCAGCCTTGCCAATTTGCACCCAGGCACCTGTTGACAGGGTGGTTTTATAAAGTGCCCCAGAGCTTTCTACGGTATACAACGCATCGTTCATTACAACTCCAGCCATGGTATTTACCCAGGCTCCTGCGGTTCCTATTGTTTTCCATGCTCCTGTTGATGGAATAATTTCATACAACGTCCCATTTTTTTCGATGGTATATAGTTTGCTGCTGGAGGCGAAAAGAAACTTTGTGTTTCCATAATCAGGTTTACCCACCTGTGCCCATGTACCAGAACTAACAGAAGTATTGTACAATGCCCCTGTACTTTCTATGGTATACAAGCTTGTCCCAGACCCCGAAGCAAAAATGGTATTTACCCAGGCCCCGGATGCTCCTACTTGTTTCCAGGATCCCGCTTGACTGAAACCAAAGGCAGTTGTAATCATAAATGCCCCAAACATTAAAATTGATTTTTTCATAGTTATTGATTTTTTTATGTTGACTTTTGACTAAAGATATATTTTTTAGTTTAATTCAATCATGTTAATTAATAGCTTATATGCCCCAGGAACCCCATCAGGCAGCTGCCTGAAAAATGAAAGTCCTGAATAAATAAAATTTCCTTTGCCATATTTAGCAACAATCAAGCCCCCCTTTTTTTCCTCTTCACCTGGATCGCTGCATGCGATCAAAGGAGTATAGTTCTTATCCCAGTCGCCAGCAAAATACAATCCTCGTTCCTGTACCCATCCTTTAAAATCTCCATCTGTTATTTTATAAGGAGTATTAAAAATAGGATGCTGGGCGTCGAGTATTTTTATTTCAGCATTTTCATCTGTCACCCTGTCACGACTAATTTTAAAAGGATAAGGTCCGTTTTCCTTTACTTTTGAATTTCCGGAAGTAACATATTGTACAATGAGGTTGCCACCCTTGTTCACATAGGAATAAAGAATGGGTTGTAACGCCTGCATATTGTCTATAGTATTGTAGCTGCGAATACCAAGTATTACAGTTTTATAGATGGAATAATCAGTGGTGAGAATATTTTCCGGCTTCACCACCTGTATACTATATCCGCTTTCTTCCAGGTCATGCGCAATGTCATCACCTGCTCCATTGATATAGGCAATGTTCGACAAAGGAAGGTTGTTATCTACCTTCACCAGCTTAACCGTTGCTTCTGGAAATAACACAATCGTTGGAACATGATCATATTTGATCTCTTTGAAACTGCACGAGTAATTTCTTCCATTGCAAATTACTTCTGCTCTTAAGTTTCCCACCGTATTGCTATCGGGCGGGGTAACCATGAATTCCACATTTTGGGTTTCGCGTTTTTGAGCAATATTAAAGCTCATTTCGATTGGAGATACTTTCCATCCAGCAGGTACATTCAATTTCACGACGCCTTGACAATTGTTTTTGAAGGCCTGCAACTGTATAGTAATTTTTTCTTCCTCTTTTTTTCTCCAAACCATTACCTGCTGCAAAGGCGTTACGGTTACGGGTGGTGCTAGATACACGGGTTGGTGGATCTCCCCTTTTTCAGGATCCGATTTCTTATACATGATCTGGCCCTTAAATTCCAATCCCTTGATAGGTTGCTTGTTATTAAAGGCCGGAATAATAGTATAGGTCATCGGTTCAAAATTTTTATTCTCGATAGCCCTACTATAATTCTTCACATCTACGTCAATTGTTTTAAAATCCCACCAAATAGGATTTGAAAAAGGAGCATCTTCTTTGACCGTCAAAACACCAGAGGTCCACTTTTGCCCCTCCTCACCGTTTACCTGTCGGTTGTATTCAAAATCATTGTTCAGCCATTCCGACTGAAACGGAAATCTCAAATTAAAATAGGTAAGAAATTTCCCGCTTCTGTTAATCGTTTCTGTTTTCATTCTCAGAGTATCACCTACTGCATAAATATAATCATCGGTATACACCTCATGGTAAAAACCCAAACATTGATTGATGAGGATGATAATATCCTCCTCCTTTTTTTTCACCAGGTAAGAATCATCATTCAGTTTTTTCACTTCCTGAAAAAGTTCAATCAGGTCCTCCACTGAAGCCGAAGGGTCGCTGAAATTATATTTATTGAGAATATTATCGATTCTACTAATAATACTCTTACCATTTTTGACCCTATTCCAGGTAAAATCATATCCACTAAAAATGTCCTTATTCGTGGGAACAGTGCCTGCAGAGTGTATAAAATATTCAAGTTGTTCGCCCCGGAGACCAACCGTTCCAAATCCCTGGCTTTTATGGCAGCTTCGGCTCAAAGCAGCAATTTCCGTGTAGGAGGTCCCTAACAATGAGTTATAATTCCCACAATCCAATTTCATCAAAGAATCCAGGTTAGTCCCTTTTTCGAAGAAAAAAGAAGAAGCATTCCAAACAACTCTTGGGACCTTCCAGGTGTTTACATAAGGTAATTGTTCATAGGCTTCGTTGGTATCCGTGCTCAGCTCGATCACTTCATTGGCCAGTATAGCGGAAGCTGTATGATGGCCATGTGTTTTGCCTGCTTCTGTATTAAAACGGGTAATGATAAGGTCAGGTTGAAATTTTCGGATCACATAGATCAGGTCATGCATAATTTTTTTCTTTTTCCAGATCTTAAAAGTTTCCTCCGGGTTTTTGGAATATCCAAAATCGGATGCTCTGGAAAAAAATTGAATCCCTCCGTCTATTTTACGAGCTTCTGTTAATTCATGAGTTCTGATCACTCCTAGTTCATCCCCAAATTCTCCACCCACTAAATTTTGTCCTCCATCTCCCCGGGTAAGTGAGATATATGCAGCATTCAGTTTTTTTTCGTTGGCCAACCAGGTGATGAGCCTGGTATTCTCATCATCAGGATGTGCCGCCACATAAAGCACCGACCCCATTACCTTCAATTTTTGTAATTGATGGTAGATTTTAGAGGAATTCCATTGCTGGTAGGATTGCGCAAATAAAGGGGTGGTTATAGTAAATAATAGAAGGAATAATCGGCAATAGCTCATGGATAGTAATTTGAGGTAAATATACAGAAATTCAACCTCTATTTAAAGGAGATACCATCCCAGGTATATTTTTTATATAGACTTCGGTTCTCGCCTTCCCATCCAGTTAATTTATAGATGATCACTTTTCCATCCTCCCCGCCCTTATCTTCCGGGAATGCTATTTCATATTTGAGATCATAACTTTGATCCGGCGGAATCTGAATGGAATGAAATTTTATGCCATCATAAAAAAGATAAACGTCGTTTATCACATCCGAACCTTCTGTATTTTCAGCCCTGTGTAAATGAACAATATGCTGAATGGATCCCAATTTTTTATTGATCACTTGAATATCAGGAAATATATAGGGACCGGATTGTTCTTCAACAGAAATAAAAGTAAATGGTAAAGTTTGTAGTAGCTGGTCATCCAATGCTATCTTTACTTCCAAAACATAGGTTGAATATTTCAGTTTCTTTTTTAGTCCAGCTCTTATTTTCAAAGTTTTTCCTGTATGGGTTATAATATTTTCTTCAGCCATCGAAAAATCACCATACCATATATATCCTACTAAGGTTTGATTCTCTTTTTGAATGCTACAAAGAACCCAGGACATAGATAATCCTTGCATTGACAGGCCTTTATCTACCTTTTCGTTGTCTGTGTTTCGATAAACGGTCAACATATCATCAAAATGCAAAGTGGTTAGAACCGATGCATTGGTGTCAGGGATAGCGTATAATTTAACCTGGTCCCTAAAAATGGTTCTTTCCCCTTCCGGCAATCCAATCCCATTCCATGCATGCTCATGGAGGAGGATGGGTCGGTTTTTATAATGGTTGTTATCATAGAATTCAACTACCAACATATCTTTTTTCCCTTTCGAATCTTCTGGTACAAAAATGGAATCTACACTTCTGAAATGATGAAGCTCTGAATTGGCGATAAAAAGTACACTTTTGGATGGTACACGGTATTTATTGTCCGGATCATACACAAGGAATATCTTTCCCATGTTATCAAGAAGTTTTGACTCCATTAAGTCCACCATAAGATGACTTTCATCAGCCGGGAAATTAATATCAAAATCTGCCTCATATACAACCGATGAAAGAATGGTGTTATTTTCAACCCACTTGCCTTTAACCATAAACCCTCCACCAAATAATCCTGGTGATTCATAACTATCCATACCCACCAGCAAATATTGGGTTGTTCCGTTGAATTGCCAGCTAGAAGTAACAATAGACAATAACCCTCCCCAAACATAACCTTTCTGTTTTTTACCCTCTTTTTCGAATTCTACCAAGTACCAGGGCATATCAACACCATTGTCATTGGTATACCTTTCACCGGATTTATCCAGAATTTTTACTGGTGTGGAAATTCTTAAATTGGCAACCACCTCCCCCTCTTTCGATGGACTGCTCCTTAGATTTACCTTATCAGCCCATAGATAAACCCTTGAGCCATCTGGAAACATTTCTTTGGTCTGCGCATGAGAAAATAAGGCAAGGGAAAGCAAAAAAAGGAAGAAGAGGAAGTTTTTGGTCATAAGTTGATTAGTGAATTAAAGATAAGTTTTTTTCATAATAATGCTGCAATGTCTTATATTTCTAGCTGGAATTCAGTTAATTTTAAAGTAGCTTAACAGTGTTCTAATGAATCCGACTTAAATTTGCAACTCCATTCAAGTTGATGAAAAGGTTAATAACAATAGTCCTACTGGTTTTTACCGTTACTTATGTGCATGCACAAGTAACGGTGGTCCGTGGACCTTATATTCAAATCGCCACTCAAAACAGTATTGTTATTAAATGGAGAACCAATACGGCAACCACCAGCAGGGTGATATACGGACTCGACCAGATCAACCTTATTTATACGGTGAATGAATCCGCCAATACTACCGAGCATGAAGTAGAATTGACTGGATTAAATATGGATACCAAATATTATTATTCTATTGGGAACGCTACTGATCTTTTATCAGCTTCTCCCGACCAGTTCTTTTATACACTTCCTCCAACCAATACTGAGCGTGAATATAACTTCTGGGTGGTAGGAGATTGCGGCACTGCCAATAATGACCAGCGAGCTGTAAGAGATGCTTACCAAACCTATATGGGAACCACCAGGATATACGGTATGATCATGTTGGGCGATAATGCTTATACTTTAGGGACGGATGGAGAATACCAGAACGCTATCTTCAATAATATGTACGAGGATATCGTCAGCAATACCGTGATGTGGCCAACTCCGGGAAACCATGATTATTACAGTGGGGCGGATGCCAGTACACAAACGGGACCCTATTACGACATTTTTACTTTGCCCAGTGCAGGTCAGCTTGGTGGACTCATATCTGGAACAGAGGCTTATTATTCCTACAACATTGGGAATATTCATTTTATTTCCATCGATTCTTATGATTCAGGTCGTGATTCAACGAATGCCATGGGAGCCTGGCTTAAACAGGATCTGCAAAATAATAACCAGGAATGGACCATTGCTTATTGGCACCATGCTCCTTATTCGAAGGGAAATCACAATTCAGATAATCCTTTTCCATTCGTTGATGGCGAACTAAAAGAAATGAGGGAACAATTTGTTCCTATTTTAGAAAGGTATGGGGTGGATCTTATTTTATGCGGACATAGTCACGCTTACGAAAGGTCCTTTTTCCTCAAAGGCCATTATGGAGAATCTTCCACCTTCAATCCTTCGCACCAGGTAGATAATGGAAGCGGCGATTTTGTGACGGATTGTCCCTATATAAAAAATACCCAATCCTCAGAAGCCTTTAAAGGAACCGTTTATGCAGTGGTCGGGGTATCGGGTAAAACCCAAAGTCCTTCTTCCAGCTGGCCTCATCCAGCCATGCATATAGCCTCCACCGATCACCTGGGTTCGATGATGTTGACCATTAAAAACAACCGGTTAGATGCTAAATTTGTTACCAGTACCAATAGCATCTACGATCAATTTACGATCATTAAAAATGCCGGGGGTGTCCAAACGATTACGGTATGTCAGGGCATGGAAGCAACCTTGGAACCTTCTTTTCCAGCAACTCAATATGTATGGACACCAGGGAACATCAATGCTACCAGTCTAACGATCAATCCGTTCTTCAATTCATTTTATTATGGTGCGGATCCAATGGGTTGCATCAAGGATACTTTTCAAATTTCCGTTATTCAGCCAGGATCACCACAGGATACCTGCGATTGGACGGCAGGAATGTATGAATCCGCAAATGAACTAGTCTTCGTTCATCCAAATCCTGTGAAAATTGGAGAAGTTATCCGTATTGAGATCACTAACCAATCAGAAAATAAATTTCAATTAGACTGGCTTGACGTTTCCGGAAAGTTATTGAGCTCAAATTCCATCTCCAACGGGATAAACATAGTTCCAACACCAGGTAAAATAACACCAGGTATATATTTTATCAAGGTATACCTCGATAAAAATATTTATATTCATAAACTCATACTCACTGATTAAATCTATTTTTTATGAAAGGATTATTATTATTTACCTGTTTTGTTTTCTCAACATTCACATTATTTTCTCAATGTACCACTACCAACATCCCCGGGAATTATACACAATCAACCGATATTATTCAAAGTGGAATTATTAATGTAACCGGCACCTATACCTTACCAGCAGGAGTTACCATAACGGTTCCATCCTACGGTTTGGACAATTGTGGATCGTTGATCATTAACGCTAGCAAAATTGTGATCCAGGGAAATATTGTTGCTGACAACTCAGGTTACCTAGGAGGTACCGGTGGCTTAGGAGCTACTTTGGTTACTTCCATCACAGGTCATGAAAATGGATTAACGGGTTGTATCGATAAAGACAATCCTGGGCAAATTACAGTGGGTGGAGGTCAGGCCGGTCAGGTTGGAACAGGAAGTGGTGCAGGTTTGGCCGGAGGAAATGGTACGGTTGGATCAGGTACTAAACAAGTATGTCAGAATTTTGGTGATGAAGCAGGATTGATAGGGGGTGCCGGAGGTGCTGGCGGCGGCGGAGGAGGAAGTTATGGAGGAGCAGGAACTTCTGGGAACAGTGGTGGAAACGGGATCGCAACCGGAAGTACCAATGGGTTTTCATTTTCTACAGCTTATACTCCTATCGCAGGTATTGGGGGACCAGGAGGTACAACAGGTGCAACTTATGGAACATTGAATGGAACTGATATTGATCTGGGATCAGGTGGGGCAGGTGCCGGTGGCGGAGGGAGATCTTTTTATGTAGGTGAAAACGGATTACCTGGAGGTAATGGGGGCGGATTGATCCAACTCATCGCCACAGATTCATTGATCATTTCGGGAAATATTTCTGCTAATGGCGAAAATGGACAAGCAGGGGGTAAGGGTGGCAACGGCGATGAAAGTCCGGATTGTTGTAGCGATGGTTGCAATGATTGTGCTGAAAGAACGATCAGTGCAGGCGCAGGAGGAGGCAGCGGAAGCGGCGGCGGATCAGGTGGTGGAATTTTCCTTCAGTCGGATGATTATATGAATCTAACCGGGACTTTATCTGCCAACGGTGGGAATAGCGGCGCTGCGGGCTTAAAAGGAAATGGTGCTTCATGCAATTATGGGGGTGGTGGTTTTTGCAGTGGCAACGATATGTCGTCGGATGCCGGATCGGATGGTAATTCCGGTGGCTCAGGTGGTGGTGGCCGAATAAAAATTTTCGCAACCAATTGTCCGACCAATGTGGTTACACCTAATCATACCGAAACAGGAGGCAGTGGGGCTTCTGCCGGCACATACGCAGTTGTGATTTCCGGCTGCCCTGCATTTATAGGCATGGAAAATTATATTGGAACTTTGGAGGCTCATGTATATCCTAATCCTGCTGAAGATTTTATCAATATACAGATCAATGCATTCAGCTTAGGAATGAAAGATGTAAATATATTCATGTATGATGCTACGGGAAAATTGATCATGCAGGAAATAAGCATTCTTGAAAAAGGTTCCATCATACAATTACCTGTTGAAAATCTGTCGAGTGGAATGTACTCGGTAGTCCTTAGAAATAACCATACACATGCCACCTATAAATTTATAAAACAATAATTCCGTGAAAAATGCCCTACTTATTGCCGGATTTTTTACTTTCTTTTTTCATGCTGCTTTTTCGCAGGTGGATCGAGTATTGGTGTTAAATCCACTGTTGAAACCATTTTATCATGGGGTTGCTTCAGGTGATCCATTAACCAATAGTGTCATGATCTGGACCAGGCTTACCCCTGATACAGGGTTTGTTGGAACAGCAAATATCGATTGGAGAGTAGCACTTGATACAGGAATGACAAATATTATTCAAAGTGGAATGCATTCAACCGATCTCAGCCGGGATTACACCGTAAAAGTGGATGTAACCGGTTTACAACCGGATACCTGGTATTATTACGAATTTACTTATAATAATAAAAACTCCATTCGCGGCAGAACTAAAACCACACCGGTTGGAATGAAAGATTCACTTCGATTTGCTGTAGTCTCTTGTGCTGATTACCAGGAAGGTTATTTTAATGCTTATGCCGTGATCAAGAATAGAAATGATATTGATGCAGTAATTCATTTAGGAGATTATATGTACGAAGGTGGTGATGATCCTGGAGCTGTAGGTGGAAGGATCCACGAGCCTGCCAATGAAATTATTGACTTATATGATTACCGGACCCGACTTTCACAATATCATTTAGATGAAGATTTGATGCGTTTGCATCAGCAATATCCGTTCATCATGGTTTGGGATGACCACGAAAGTGCTAATAATTCGTGGAGAGATGGTGCTGATAACCATACCGAAGGCGTGGAAGGAACCTGGGTGGATAGAAAAAATTATTCGAAACAGGCTTATTATGAATGGTTACCTGTACGTCCACAGATCATTGCTGGTGATAGTATTTTATATAGGAAAATTGCTTTCGGAAGTTTAATAGACCTCATCATGGTAGATACCCGTTTGCATGGCCGGGAGGAACAGGCGGGCACCACCGGAGCTACTGTAAATGATCCCAGCCGCACTATACTGGGCACGGATCAATATACCTGGCTCATTCAAAATATGTTGTTCTCTACCGCATCATGGAAAATATTGGGCAACCAGGTAATGTTTGCTCCCTTGGAAATTGCAGGTGTTGGAGTAAATGAAGATCAATGGGATGGATACCCGGCCGAAAGAAATAGCATTATGAGCCAGGTGCTGGCGAACAATATAGAAGGAGTTGTTGTGCTTACCGGCGATATCCATACTGCCTGGGGCAACGATGTCCCAACTGCGAATTATCAAAGCAATGGGACCGGTTCGGCATTTGTTGAATATGTTACACCCAGTATTACTTCTACCAATTCTCCCATAGGAGGATTAGGGGAAGCAGTGATTCAACTCGCCAATAACCATATGAAATATATTAATTTGACAGAACATGGTTTTCTTATTTTGGATGTGAACCAAGTGAGAGCACAATCCGATTGGTTCTATGTAAATACATTGACCAGCCCAAGTACTGCCTATCATTGGGATGAATCATGGTATGTGAATCACAACGAAAGGCATTTGCGCAATACCATCACTGCGGCTTTCCCCCGTGCTGAATTAAATCATTTACAATCTCCCCCCTGGCCCAGGTTTGTTCCTAATTCGGCGGTGGAAGAAAATACATCTTCCAATATTTTCATGGGTGTATACCCCAATCCATTTAATGATGGAATTTATTTGCAGTACCATTTAGCAGAAAGTTCTCAGGTTGAACTGATCGTTTCAGATCTCCGTGGCGGAATTGTTACTTCCCAGGCATCCAATGATCAAGCGGCAGGTATCCATCATACCTGGATGGAATTAAATGTAGCCCCAGGAGTTTACCTGGTAACATTAAGAGTAAACAATAAAGATTGTTTTACTTCAAGGGTGATCCGTCAATAGCGAATATTCTCCTAATATCACCAAGGAAAAAGAAGATTTCTACTCCACTCCCATCAGGCTATATGGAACCCTGATGGCTTTGGGCCTGTATACATTCGGATCCATCTGCCCACTTATGCAAGTATTTTCGCAGGTCCCATATCCGTTGATGCAATAGGTGATCAATAATTCATTGTTACCATTGGTGAATTCGGGATGCGCCAATCCAAAATAAAAGAAAGGATAATTTCCATTGAGTGTATCATCTACTTCCCAAACTTCCTTGCGATTTGTAAAAGGCCCGTATGGGCTAGTGGAAGTTTGGGTATAAATGGTTTTGCCTTGATTGCATCCCACACTAAATTCGGCGGTAATCAGCAGATATTTGCTGTTTACTTTAATACAATAGAACGAATAAGTAAACTCATCATAAATAGATGTTGCATTATTTACATTGGTTGACCAAGAACCACCATCATAATATTCCCACGAAGCATATATATTATTTTCGGGATAGCGGGCCACAAATAAATCATTGCCAAACCCATTTCCTTTAATTCCATAAACATAGTAATACCCACCCTCTTTAAACACTGAAGTTCCAAATACAATTCCGTTTTTACTTGGAAGCAAGGAATAACCACTTACAGTTAGATCCGGGAAATGAATTTTGGCCACATAATTTGAATCGATCACTTCGAAAAAAGGAGCCGTTCCAATACCATGTAATCGCTGCATAAAAACATAAACGGTATCATTTTGCTGATAGCCATGTTGTGGCCAGAACCAATAATTATTATCGGCACCCACTTGAAAAAAAGATGCTGGAGATCCTGACCCAAGCAAGGTGGTTTGCTGGGATGGATCTGCAATAGTATAGGTTTGTACTGCATTTCTGACCTGGAATAAACATGGCACCGTATGGGTGGTAAAATTATAATTATCTATATAGCTGTCGCTATACGTAAAAAGACTTCTTCCATCAGAAAGTGGAATAGAATATCCTCCATCCATGGCCACTACTCCGGATGTTCTTTTGAAATAATCAGTAAATGTTTGGTCTTTATATGTCAGTGGTGCATTATTTTCAGGTGCACAGGAAAACATTCCTATTAAAATACCGCTGAGAATGAGAGGTGTTTTTTTCATGATTAACTTTATTGAGGTTCATATTAATTGAAAGAAACATAGCCAACGAATATAAGGCCCACCAAAACCATGCCTAAAATCTTAAAATGTTTTAAAATATCACCCTAACGGCCAATGGGTAAAGCATTAGCCTCCTGGATCCTATCGAAACACACTTAAGGAAGTAAAGAAAAAATAAAAACCGCTCTTGGAAATTTATCAGGAAAATGTAATTTGTTGGATTCAATTTTGACAGAAAATTTATCAACCTGAAATTAAAATGCTAGTAAAAACATTCGGATCGGCGGTATATGGTGTGAATGCACAAACTATTACGGTGGAAGTAAACGTATCCGACGGAATAAAATTTCACTTGGTAGGATTGCCTGATAATGCCGTAAAGGAAAGTACACTCCGGATTGAAGCAGCCCTTAAAAATAACGAGTACAGGATCCCTGGGAAAAAAATAATTGTGAACATGGCCCCTGCTGATATCCGCAAAGAGGGAAGCTCGTATGACCTGACCATTGCCCTGGGGATTTTAGCGGCCACCGAACAAATCCATACGGACCGATTGAATGATTTTATCATTATGGGTGAATTGGGATTAGATGGGGATATTCAACCTATGAAAGGAACTTTACCCATTGCCATACAAGCACGTGCCGATAAATTTAAAGGGATCATTGTACCAGAGGCCAATGCGATGGAAGGAGCTATTGTGGCCGGTCTGGATGTATATGGCGTGAATAATTTAAAAGAAGTCTGCGATTTTCTCGAAGGAAAAGCGGAACTTGAAAAAACTATTTTCAATACCCGGGATGAATTTGCCTATCAACAACAACAAATGCCTTTTGATTTTTCGGAAGTAAAGGGGCAGGAAAATATTAAACGTGCTTTGGAAATTGCAGCTGCAGGGGGGCATAACGTTTTATTAATCGGTCCGCCAGGAGCAGGAAAAACCATGCTGGCCAAACGAATCCCCACTATATTACCTCCTTTGGGTTTGCATGAGGCGTTGGAAACCACCAAGATCCATTCTGTAGCAGGCAAATTAGGTAAACATAAAGGATTGATCAGCATGCGACCTTTCAGATCTCCCCATCATACTATTTCGGATGTGGCGTTGGTTGGAGGCGGTGGAAATCCTCAACCTGGAGAAATCTCGCTGGCCCATAATGGTGTTTTGTTTTTAGATGAGCTTCCAGAATTTAAACGGTCTGTACTAGAAGTCTTGCGCCAACCTTTGGAAGACAGAGTGGTAACCATTTCAAGAGCGAAGGCCTCGATCGAATATCCAGCCAATTTTATGATGGTAGCCTCCATGAACCCATGCCCTTGCGGCAATTACAACCATCCGGAAAAAGATTGTGTTTGTGGCCCGGGAGTGGTGCAAAAATATTTGAACAAGATCAGCGGACCTTTATTGGATAGAATAGACCTGCATGTTGAAGTAACTCCGGTCAATTTTGATGAGCTATCAGAAAAACGCAATGGAGAACCGAGCGAAAAGATCCGGGAAAGGGTACTAACTGCACGAGAAGTTCAAAGCGAAAGATTCAAAGAAAGTGAAGGGATCTATAGCAACGCTATGATGACCAGCAAACAGTTAAGAGAGATCTGCCAGATCGACCAGGTAAGTTCTAATCTGCTCAAAGTAGCCATGGAAAGACTTAAATTATCTGCCAGAGCTTACGACCGTATCTTAAAAGTAGCCAGAACAGTAGCAGACCTGGGTGGATCTGCTTCTATTAAACCCGAACATATTGCCGAAGCCATTACTTTCAGAAGTTTGGATAGGGAAAATTGGGCAGGGTAGGAAAACTAAGGCAAGTAAATATTTGCAGTTTTAGTTGGTGAATTAATACTAAACGTAAGTAGTTTATCTAAATTCTGATTGAAATAGGATACACCTGTAGTCAAGTTAACCCTGCGTTCAACACCCGTTGCATGTATTGAATACTGACCATTTTCAAAATCGCCAAAATCCAATGTGCTGATTCCATCGCTATATTGAGTTGCCAGTATATCACCCTCCTTGGCCAGCTCTAGTTTAATCCCATCCTGCAGATAATAACTACTATTACCACTTGGTGGATGACTGTAATGGGCCACTACTTTTAAATTACCCTTACAGGAAACAAGGAAAAAAAGGCCAAAGAATAATAGAACCCCTCCAGCCAAGAACTTTGTATTTACTATATTTTTCATAATTTTTATTATTTATAGTGCAAAGGTATGGGGGCAACATTGGATAGAGTTACACTATTATTTTATTCATTGCATTATTCCAACTTCGATGAAATAAATAGAAAGGCTGGCTCACCTTATTGTGGTGCTGTATTATCCATACTGAGACTATATGGTCAATTACAAACCTGGGTAATGTCTGATTAAATCCCCTGAATATATACTTGCGGAGTTGGTGAGTTCAGAAGCTTTCATATTTATCCTATTGTAAATCAGACAGGTACAATAAATTGTATTTTGGCACCTGATTTGCTATTTTAGACACACATTATTTTAATCATACAAACATCCAACAACCTATGAAATCTAAATTATCGATTGCGCTCTTATTAACCCTGGTGTTCTTCCAGGTGAGCAAAATCTTTTCCCAATCTTTTTATGAAATAAAATTTACTGATAAAGCAGGAGCCGTTTATACTGGCTTTATGGTTTATGTAAGCGAATCGGAAAGTTATATGCGGATGGCCTATTATAATGAAGGGCAATATCGCGTGGTGAATGTAAACTATGATGCTAAAACCGGTACCCTGGAAGATGGAACTCATTATTTTGTTATGTCGGGTTCTAACCCAACCTATATAACAGAATCGAACAGCGGTGAAAGCTATAATCCGGATACTTTTATATGGTTATGGAGTGATACTAAAGACTATGGCCTTCCCTACGTAACCGATGATCCAAATTTTGCAGAGGAAAATTTTAAACAGGTTGATTCCTATACAGAATTGGATCCGCATTCTTTTACGAAAGAATATCTGCATCAGTTTTATTCGACCAATGAGCCAGACTACCTTGCATTATTGGGTATGGTAGATGATAGTTATAATAGTTATACCAATAATGATGTAAATTACAATAACACCAACTATAACAACGAAAATTCGAATAACAATAATACCAATAGCGGTGTGGTAACTATGCACCTGATCATAGCAGCAAATACGGCTATTACTGATATTGGACCAAGTTGCGAAATGGATAAAAAAAGAATGGTATCGGAAATGGAAAGCGTAACAGATGCATTGGGTATTACAATGAAAAAATATATCATCGATGATAAAAATCTAACCAAAGCAAATGTATTGAGCACATTGAATAACTTATCTCCTGGGTCGAATGATATTGTTATATTTTTCTATACAGGTCATGGTTTCAGGTGGTCAGATCAAAGCGATCAATACTCAAACATGGATTTTCGTTACAATCCATACACCCAAATAAGTGGTGAAACTTGTATGACACTTTCGGAGGTAAATAACAAAATAGCTTCCAAAGGGGCCCGGTTAACTATTTCACTGGCTGATTGCTGCAATTCAGATATTGGAGTAAATTCAAGATCTTCCGAACGGTTCCTGGTTTCCCGGTCGGATCCAAACTATGATGAGAAAAAATTAGCCAGGCTTTTCTTAAACGCCAAAGGAAATGTGATGTCGTGTGCCGCAAGTCCGGGAGAAGTTTCCTGGTGCAATGAATCTGACGGAGGATTTTTTATGTTTAGTTTCTTCCAGGCATTTCATGAAGAAGTAGGTTATTTAAGTAATGACCCTAATTGGGATGAGGTGATGGCCAATACCAAAAAATATGCGGCCTATAAAACTTCCAGCGGATGTAATGGTTGCTCGGCCCAAAATGCAGTAAAACAAGTGAGTGTAACCTATAATTAATCGACTTTGAAAAATATATATTTCTTATTTGTATTACTGGCCATCACTGGCAGCGCTGAAGCTAAAAATATGCATAAGGTATTTGGGACTCACGACAAGGTGATAAAAAACGCTCCAAAAGTGGAGGTATTTATGATTGATCCCATTCCTGTTCTATCGGTTGAACAAATACAAGGTGAAAACTATGTATATGATTACCGTGTGATACAATCCAACAGTTTAAAAAAGAAAGCCGCTTCTGCCATTACAGCGGCTGCCTTGGATACCAATCAATACCTGTATGGGGTGAGCAAAAAATGCCCGTTCATGGGAAAATATGCGGTACATTTCAGGCAAGGAAAACAGTCCGTTACTATTATCCTCAGTGATCTATGTGCCAAAGCAATTATTTTCTGCCCTGGTTCTATTATTGATAAAAAACATATTGATCTGATAGAAAACAGCAGTATTGTTCTATCCGTTATTGCTGGACTTAGTTCGCCTGCTACCCATCAAAAAAAGTAAATACTCACTGTTTCCAGCAGTTGTATAGAATTATATAGGTTTTTTTGCAACCAGTGATCAATTTTGAACGTCTATAAGTATATTAGTACCCTCAAAACAAAAATGCTACATATGAAGCCAATCACATTTGTTATAGTAATGTTAACAGCCGGATGGCTGAATGGCATTTCAGCTCAAAATCTTGATCCCTCCGACTCTAATATCCCTACCATAGATATAGCGATGGACCTCTACAATGCCCATAAATACAAGGAATCTATTCCAGAATTCTCCAAGGTGATTAAAGAGGATGAAAAGAATGGAAAAGCATTCTATTATAGAGGAATGGCCAAGATGCATGAAAAACAAAATGGGTTTTGCAAGGATCTGGAGGAGTCATTAAAGCTCGGATATGCTACCAGCGCGGATATTTATTATTATGGATGTGAGACCCATACCAAATAATAAGACCTATACCCCTAAAATTTTCGCATCAAGTAAGAATTTCAGGAATAGATGAGTTTTGATATCAGTGGTATTTACCCTATCGGTAAATAACTGAACCCGTATTGCAAGTGAGTCCTGTTTAATATAATTGACCAATTCCACGTCATTTATATCCATCACCAAAGTGTCTCCAATATTCTCAGGAATATGATTTTTAAAGGCCACTTCCGCTTCCGGCAAGTCTTTGGCTACCAGATATAAGTGGATAGAGGTAATAAAAGAAAAATCATCTCCCTCGGTATTAATAATGGCCGCCCTTATTTCTCTTACCTTACATCCTTCGATCAGATCAGAGTTTGTGTTATTATCACTGAAGTATTTTTGGGAGTTAGTAGGAAAATAGGGGGTGTAGATATCATAGGGGATATTCGCTGGAACACCCGCTGGAATAGTAAATCCTTTGGTATAACTCATTTCAAACTGGGTGAATTTGTCAAACCATTTACACCCTGCCATCATCACCATTGATGCCAAGGCTATCAGCCAAAATTTTCTTGTCGATCTCATGTTTTCTAATGTTTTAATCCAACCAATGGGTGCAAATAGCAGGCAATTTTCCGTATTTTAACCATAAAATACTTATAATAAATTAGTTACATAAGCAATGGGTGTTTTTGGACATCCTCAAAAACCCCTAAATGATAGGAAATTTCTCAAAATGAGACAGTGTCCCAGTGGCTGTGCATGAACCACCTTCCGTTATGGGTTGTTATAAGATTTGTCCTGGTTATCTAATCAACGAGCATACATGATGTCCATTTTCTCCCCCATTTAGGCCCCTCTTTTTTATATAAATCGATAAAAATATTCTCAAAATGAGAAAAAAGCTCAGCAAATGCCCCGGTTTTGAAAACCCAGGAAGCAGATAAAGTATTGTTTATCAGAATCATACATTTCCTAAAATCGGCTATTAGAATGCTGGCATAGCCTTGGAGAATACAAAATTCTGAATAACAGGGATACTTACTATTAAAAATTCTCGGTTTAGAATAATCAAGTGTTTTGCAATGAAGTGGCCGGCCTCTGATGGTTAAAGAAGTGTCGAGCAACTCTCTTAGCAAAACAAGAATGACCCTAGGACCTAAGGACCGCAGATGAGGAATAGCCTATTGCCAATATAATAATTGTAAGGAATGGGAGGTAAAAAATTAGGCAGTGTTCAAATGTAGAGTGGCAAAAGGAGGGGGCCATTGCCCTTTCCTTTAAAACAGGGAATTATGGAAACAAATAAAAAAATAGTAAAAATTGTGATTATAGAAGATAACGAGTTTTTCAATCAACTGTTAACGACAAGATTGAAAAACTATATTTATCCGATCGCTGATGACCAACATTTTGAGCTTCAGGTAAACTCTTATACCAATTCAAAAGATGCTCTGCTTAACTTACCAGATGATACCGATATTGTTTTTCTTGACTATTATCTGGGAGACTCGATTACCGGAATTGAGGTGATGAAAAAAATAAAGAAGGCCTGCAATTCGTGTAATGTTATTATCATTTCTCAAGTAAAAAGTTTACAAACTTCTCTGGTAACTTTATTAGAGGGGGCCTCAGAATTTATTTTGAAAGACAAGAATGCTATTACCAAAAGCTGTTACGTGGCTGAAGAAATGATCTACAAAAGACTTAAATATATATAGATAAGAGCTTGTTTATTCCTAATATTTCAGTAAATTTAATAATGTGAAAAAAGGAGTTTCCTATGAAAAAAAGATTCTCATTAGAAGTAGGAATGCTTATTTTTATTTCCACCCTGGTGTTGATCGTTTCTATTTCGGGAATTATCACCTATCAGAATATAACTTCTTTGACCTTTGATCTAAAGAAAGGCACCACTCCGGATAATAAAGTAATCCTACTAAAACAAATCACCGCTGATTTGTATGAAACCGAGAGTAGTGTAAGGACTTTTTATTTTACCCGAGATTCGGCCTATTTGACTAACTATACCCCTTCTAAGAATTTAGTTGAGAACAGGATGACCGTTTTGGAAAGTTATCTTCAAAATGATCCGTTGAATAGATCAAGGCTAGATTCTATCAGGTATTTTGTTCAGGAAAAATATCTGGTGATGGACGAATGGCTTGTACTGGAAAAGAATGAAAAAGTAACCAAGGAGCTGAGCAAACTTCCAGAAAAAATAGATTCCGAGGCGAAGAAGACAATCAATGATGACACGTCCGAAAAAATAAGGAAGAAAGATAAAAAAAATTATCTCGATGTTCAGCTATTGGAAAACGAGGTAAAAAAAATTCAACAACAACAAACCAGCCAGCTAAGAGCGCTTAACCAGCAGGAGCTGATGCTGAATATTAAAAACAAAGCCATCAACGATGCTTTAAGGAATATCGTTGCCCGGATGGAAAAAGAAGAAAAATCATCTCTTGCCGAGTTGAACGAAAATGCCATACAAAAAGCCAATATCACCAACTTCATTATTGCCGCATTTTGCACATCTGCAGTTTTCCTTTTGGTGATCTTTGGTACCACTTTATTTAGATATATTGTTAAAACAAGGGAATACAACCGGGCCTTAAAAAATGCCCACCTTGAAGCAGAAAATCTTGCAGAGGCCAAGCAGAACTTCTTGGCAAATATGACCCATGAGATCAGAACACCCATTAATTCGATCCTGGGATTTACCGAACAGCTTGATAAATCCTCCTTATCAAATCAACAAAGGGAGTATTTGCAAATAGTTAAAAAATCCTCCATACACTTGCTGAAAATAGTGAATGATGTATTGGATTATTCAAAACTACAGGCTGGGAAATTTTCGTTTGAGAAGATTATATTCAATCCTGCGGAGACCATTCAGGAAGTGATAGATATTTTATTACCCGAAGCGGAGGCCAAAAGTATCAAGGTCCACTTTCAAAAAAATGAAGGGATTCCTGATTTTTTGAGAGGAGACCCGTTTCGTTTACAACAGATTCTTTTGAATTTAATGGGCAATGCCATTAAATTTACCGGGTCCGGAAGTATTTTCGTTGTTGTAAATACAGAGAAAATGGAAGGAAATGAGCTTTTACTGAAGGTAGAGGTTCGGGATACAGGTATTGGTATTCCTGCTCATAAGGTAGATAAGGTATTCGGGGATTTCGAACAGGCAGATTCCAATATTTCAAGAAAGTTCAGAGGTACAGGACTTGGCTTAAGTATTACAAAAAAGCTGGTGGAAAATCAGCAAGGAAGTATCCATATCATCAGTAAAGAAGGGGCGGGAACTGTGGTAAATTTTGTGATCCCCTATGAGGTGGTCAACAACCATCAGGAAACCGTTGTTTCAGACAAACGAATTGATTCCACCTTTTTAGCCGGCAAAAAAATTCTGATAGTGGATGATGAGCCTTTTAACCGAAAATTGCTCAGGACCATCTTGCTTCAATGGGGGGCCACTGTAGAGGAAGCCCACGATGGCGAAAATGCTTTGTTCTTAGTGAACAACAAACAATATGATTTGGTATTGATGGATGTTAGGATGCCTGGTATGACAGGTATTGAAATTACCCGCAGAATAAGATCACATGAAAAGCCAGAGATAAGGAATCTCATCATCATAGCACTCACTGCCTCCAACGACAAAGAAAAAGAAATGAAATGCCTTGAGGCGGGAATGAATGCCTTTCTGCCGAAACCATTCACGGAACAGCAATTTTTTGAAGTGGTCAATAAAACTTTTTCGGGCTTACCTTCACCGCAACAAAATGATATTAGTATCAGCATGAACGAGCTATCTAAGTTGGCAAATGGTGATAAGAACTTCGTAAAGGAAATGGCGAGATTATTTATTAAGGGTGCAGAAGAAAGTGTTGAAACAATCAAGAAAGCATATGAAGTAGATGATTGGGGTACGATCAGGTCAGTTACCCATAAAGTGGCTCCTTCATGCAGGCACTTGGGGGCCACAAAAATGCTTGAATTGGTAAAATTAATAGAAAAACAGGCAGAAAATGATGTAAGTAAAGCAGATTTGAATGTGCTCATCCACGAATTAGAGGTGGAGTCATCAGCGGCCATTGATGAAGTAAAAAAATATTTGGTTTAACTTGCCCCTTATAAACGAATGATATCAATTATGAACGAGAAGAACTTTAGTGTATTTATTGTAGAAGATAATGAATGGTATAACAAATTTCTTGTACACCATTTATCACTCAATCCCGAATACGAAGTGAAAAGCTTCCTTTCAGGGAAAGAGCTTTTAAAGAGCATGCACTTGCTTCCGGATGTGATTACGTTGGATTATAGGTTGCCTGATTATGAAGGGACAAAACTGTTGAAAGAAATTAAAGGGCTTTCTCCGGAGACTGAAGTAATTGTGATTTCTGAACAAAATGAGATTGAGATCGCCATTGACCTTCTGAAAGGGGGGGCATATGATTATATTGTTAAAGCCGAAGATATTCGGGATAGGCTATTGAACCTTGTCCAAAATATCAGAAAGAATTATCAACTGCAGGAAAAAGTGAGCCATCTTGAAAAAGAGGTACAAAAAAAATATGATTTCCAGAAAACGGTCCTTGGTAATAGCAAAGGGATCCATAAGGTGCATGAGTTGATCGAAAAAAGCCTGTCAACCAGTATCAACATTATGCTCTCGGGAGAAACAGGAACCGGGAAAGAAATAGTGGCCAAGGCTATCCATTATAACTCCCCTAGAAAAGATAAACCGTTTGTTGCAGTAAATGTAACCGCACTGCCAGCTGATTTAATAGAAAGTGAATTATTTGGCCATGAGAAGGGTTCTTTCACAGGAGCCATGACCAGGCGGCTAGGAAAATTCGAAGAAGCTCATGGTGGTACCTTGTTCCTGGATGAAATCGGGGAAATGGACATTGCCTTCCAGGCAAAATTACTAAGGGCCCTGCAGGAAAGAGAAATAACCAGGGTAGGAAGTAATACACCTGTAAAGATTGATTGCAGGGTTATTACGGCCACCAATAGAAATTTAATGGAGATGGTAAAGAATGGCAAGTTCAGGGAAGACCTTTACTACCGGTTAATAGGGCTCCCTATTGAGTTACCTCCTTTAAGGGACAGGGAAAAGGATATTCTTATTCTGGCCAAATTTTTTGTAGACGAGTTTTGTAAAGAAAACAAAATGGATACAAAAACATTTACTGCGGATGCAAGGGATAAACTATTGTCTTATTCATTTCCAGGGAATATAAGAGAATTAAAGTCGTTGGTGGAACTGGCCGTGGTATTAAGCAGTACCAGCGAGATCAAGGCCGATGATATTTCCATCGCATCCTTTGATCCTTTGCCTGAAATGATGGCTGAAGAATTTACCATGCGACAATATGAGCTACGCATCCTCAAATCATATTTGGTAAAATATAATGACGATGTGAAAAAAGTGGCCGAAAAACTGGATATAAGTAGTGCCACTATTTACCGAATGTTAAAAGAGTAAATATCATTTTTAGAATTTTTTTCTCAAATTGAGAAAAAAATGCACCCTCCGATTTCCTGAAAGCCCTGTAAACAGGGCTTTTTAATTTATGGCACAAGCATTGTTCCTCATAAATTGTTGATAGATGGCAGAAGCAAAATTATCTGCAAGTACCCAAGTGGTATTTCAGTCTATATATCATCCCGTTCTTACACTCTGTATAGTGGTTTAGTGAAAAGAGAGTTCGAGTATGACGAACTCTCTTTTTTTTTGAATAGAGCCCAGAGCTTGTATAAGAAGCCCCCTTTATAGACAGAAGAATTTATCCCTTATTTCTTGGTTTTATACAACGTAAACCGGATCCCCAAAAAGCCTCTTATGCCCTGGTTAGGTGCAAAAACATAGGAAGGATCAAAGGTGAGGGCATTGGGGTTATTAGGTGTAGCCACCACTTGGCCCTGTGCATCAAAGACTACGTCCTTATCAAAGGGGTCAAACGGACGGGCAATACTGTTAGCAGGTGGTGTAAAGTTCAGCAAGTTTTTAACTCCTCCATATATTTCGATCCCGTTTTTGAATTTTTTGGTGATTTGTATATTCTGGATACTAAAGAAAGGTGATATGTCGGGCCGGTCATCCAATGGGCCTAATACCGGGAGCCGCATAGGTCCATACAAGTTGCCCGTATAGTCAATAGAAAGACCAATCTTTTCGAAAGAATAGCCTACATTCCAAACCCCGGTAAACTGCTCGGTTAGCATTTGTCTTTCCCAGGTGCCATTTTCGTGAATGGAAACATCCATGGCTGTTGCTCCAACCAATACTTTTAGATTTTTCCATACAATGTCAAGATTAATAGACCCTCCGGTGGATTGAGCAAAACCATTTAGGTTGCGGTAAATGATCTTGTTCGGATCTGTTTCATAATCAGGAATGATCCTATTAGAAAAATAAGTATACCAGCCTGAAACATCTATTCCTATAATGACTGCACTTTTTGTATAGATCTTTTTCACAAAATTAATATTGCCATTCCACGAAGTTTCGGGTGAAAGTTTTTCAGCAAAAACCACTTCCCTCGCTCCTGTCAGCGCAGCATGATCTTCTGTAAATACATTGGCTACCCGATAACCATTTCCAGCTCCTATTCTCAGAACATTTCTTTTGTTGGCCGAACTCCATTTATAATTAATACGGGGGCAAAATATGCTTCCATGTAATGTATTATAATCATACCGTACACCCAACAAAAGTTTATGCTTCTCATTAAACGTTATTTCATCCTGAACAAATATCCCTGGAAGATGTGTAATCGAAGGTTGATTTGCCGGAATATTGATGGTATCAAATTCGGCTGTTGCGGATGTATTGTCATCGTAATAAATAAACCTATAAGTAACTCCCAACAATATATCATTTATCCTGCCTATTTTTTTATTCCAAGTAAATTGACCAAAAGCAATATATTGATCGGCTATATAAGATACTTTGCCATATACAGAATTTTGATAATGCCCATTCGCACTAAATTGAAAGTTGATATTTTCTTTCACAGGCAACTGGTAAGTTCCAAAAGCTTCCCACCGGGTTGTATAAATACTTTCTGCATAAATACTGTCACCCCCTCTGAATGCCGGTGTCCAATTCATATCACCACCCCATCGGTCCTCGTATACAAATCGGCCTGCCAAAGTAAAGACCCTATTGTCTTTTCGATCTAAGCTCCATTTATTGAATAAGGATACCCGATTCTGTAAAGTTATATCCGTAAATCCATCCTGATTGTTATCGATGGGCACTTGATAGTTGTAATAGTTAAGACCTATAATAGAATGAACCTTTTTCCCGAGTTTAAATTTGAATCCAAAGTCAGAATTGATCTCACCCCAGGTTGTCGCGAAGACATCGGCTGAGATCACAGGAGCATTTGCCGGTTTTTTTGTAATGATATTAATGAGCCCCCCCACTGCTTCTGAACCGTATAGGGTAGAAGCAGGTCCTTTTACTATTTCCATTCTTTCAATCAATGATTGAGGAATACCAGTTAAACCATATACAGTTGAAAGACCACTTACGATCGGCATTCCATCAATTAATACCATCGTATATGGGCCTTCAAGCCCATTCATATGTATATCTCCTGTGTTGCATACATTACAGTTAAGCTGCGGCCTTACCCCATTTACATTTTGCAGGCATTCAAAAAGTGAAGGGGTAGGATTGGCTTTAAAAAATTTGGCGGTATATACTTCTACATTAACAGCGCTTTCCATTTTACTTACCTCCTTCATAGTCCCGGAAATGACTGCCTCATTAAGATCAGTGGCGGATTGTACCATGGATAGGTCCAGAGTAATGTGAGGTTGAGGGTTAGTTATAGATATTTTTTGAGTTTGGGTTTGATATCCCATCATAACCACCTGCACATCATAGTCCCCAAATGGAATGTTTTTGATTTCATAGTACCCGGAAGAGTTAGTAACAGCTCCCAAATTGATTTTTTGAATAATTACGTTGGCAAATTCCAACGGCAAACTATCGTTTTTTATATGACCCGATATAATGCCTGTTTGTGCATGAAGGGAACCAATGAAGAAGATGAACAAACCTATTATGGAACCACTGCGTAACATGTGCTTTTTTAGCTGACCTGGAATTAATATTTAGCCAAATGTAAAAAAAATATTAGACAAGCAAAAAAATATACGCATTTTTTTAGCTAATAACCTATTTTACAGCTAAATAAAAAAGCCGCTTCTTTCGAAGCGGCCCTTTATAAATCAAGAATTATTTTATAATTATTGTACAGATAGTTTTAGCACTTTGGGAGTGTTACCGGCCAATACTTCCACCAGGTAAATTCCACTTGCCCAACCGTTGGTGTTGATCTCAATATTTTGAACCCCACTTAATGGTCCATAGTTATGATTTGAAATCAATTTTCCATCGATGGTATAGATATTCAAAATCACTTCTGTTTTACTGGTCAGGTTCAAACTTAAATTGGTAAGATCAGTGGTTGGGTTTGGATATATCGACATTTGATTGATAGGATTTTCTCCTTCAACTCCTAATACATTGATGAATCCATTTGTTTCGGCCTGGGTGATGGTAGTGGAAGAAGCATTGTCAATTTTTCCGGTTCCATCAATAAATAAACCTATGATCTTCATATCAGGTTTGCTCCATGCTGCAGGAACGGCGAAAACAAAATTATGCGTTTTTGTATATCCAATAGACGCAGGAATTGTATACGCATTGGACAATCCTAAAAACGAAGGAGCAATCGCCCTTGCAACAAAATCGTATTCCATTTGTGCAGCAGGAACTGGATTTGGAAGGGACTCATAACCTCCCATTGGGCCAGCACCACCACCAGCATAAGCATTTACCTGGTTATAACCGCTTCCGGAACCGGTAACATTATCTTCAATTAATACACAAGCCACTTTATAATTTCCTGAGCTTACGGCCTGAGCAAAGGTTGTAGTAAGCGATACAAACAAAGTATCGTTTCCAACACTCCATACCGCTCCATTTACAATATTTGCTTTAGGTGCAATTTGTATCCTGGTGATAAAGTCTGGCTCCATGGCTGATGGATCAACAAAGGTAAGTCTATCAACTTTTGCATTTGGAAAACCAGTAGCAGCTAATCCTGCATCATAAGTTGGATCTGCCATTGGATCTGCATTGTGAACAGCTATTCCCTGGAAATAACCTGCATATGTGCTCGACAACATATCCATAAATACTGCACCTCTTGGACACCACTGGCACCATGTGCCTGTTGCTTCTTCCCCTATCACTAATTTGCCAGCCGCTGGTGTAATAGCCGTATAGTTATATACCAATGTATCATCATTGGTATTATCATCATCCATGGTTCCTGAAGAAACCTGTGCATCTACCGAAATGGCATTGTTTGCAGCATAGGTGATCTGGTTGGATAAAACCACGATCTGGGTATCCATAGAAGCCAGGTTCATCCCTGTAAAAGTTTGACTACCAACTAAACTTCCGTTGTGATACAAGCTCACATAAGGATTCGCAACAGTTCCAGTCCCTACATTTCTCAACAAAGCTTGGATATTTACCTGTGATCCAGCAAGACCTCCCGGTACAGTAAGATAACTTACCGCAATATTATTCGCCGTAAGTACATAAGGAGTATGAGTAGCGGATACATCATCTATATAATATTGATGACCATTTAACGGAAATATATCGATCGATGCAATACCTAAGCTGGTATTATGAAAAGTTCCAACACTTGAACCATTGATATCCACATTCCATTCGCTGTTATTTAAATTGGCCGTAATTACCAGATGGAACCATGCACCCATTGGATAACTTGCTGAAAAAGACAAACCGTATTGGTTCGCAACATCAAATGTTCCATCATTGTTAAAGGTCCAGTCACTATTCCACACTTGTCCAACAGTAGTGTTTTGCTGGAAATTGAAATAAGCACCGGTACCATTATTTACATACATCCATAGATCCAAGGTAAATGTACCTGTGGTATGTTGACCACCTAAAGGTAATATAAGATCTACCGGACCACCACCTGAGGCTGTAGAAGAAAAATAAACCGAGTTACTTCCTGCATGAGCCAGCGCATTAGATACCAATGGATCTTCAGCATTTCCTTCTGTCCCACTCCAGGTGGTCCAGTTGGGTGAATTCTGGGCTAAATAGGTCCCGGCAGTATATGATTCGAAATCATCAGAAAATGTAAACTGCGCCGATAAAAAACCCGCAACGGTTAACATGGATAGAGTTGTAAAGAATTTCTTCATGACGTTTTATATTTTATCCAATATTAAGGAATATTAAAGAATTTAACACGTATTAAGGAAGTTTTCTGCATCTTCGAACCTGATAGATACAAAAAAAGGGGGCTAAAGCCCCCTTGAACACTTATAGAAGGATTATTCAACGACAAAATCGACCGATTTCACCTCTTTACCATTCTCGGCATCAAACATCCGAAAGGAATACTTGCCTGCCTCATTTGGAGCGGTGAACTCAAAACTTCCTTTGCTTCTCTTTTCCAAATACTTATATCCCATATCCACTTCATCTGCCACATCCGCACTTCCATGTTTTGTGGCTGCCGGAACAAGACCTATCCACGCATTCTCATTCCATGTAACCAATGCCCTAAAGGTTACGATCATCTTTTCTCCTTTCGCATAAGATTTTTTATCCGTACCTATTTCGATCTTGGTATTCGCCGGACCTTTAATTCGAAAACTAACAGAAGCTACTTCCTTTTTATCCTTTCCAGAACTGTTCATCCTGAAGTCAAAACTACCTGTATCAGGAGGTGCAATAAAAACTAGCTCCCCTTCAGTTTTACCATCCAAATATTTATAGGCAATATCATATTCATCGTTTTTATCTGCATTCCCATGTGGTGTAGAGGCCGGAATAATTCCTACCCAGGGATTATTTCCTTCTGAACCTGCGGCCGTAAAACTTAACCTGATCTCCTCACCTGGTTCAACTGCAGTTTGTGCCAAGGTAAGCGTGCCACTTAAAACACCGGTGGGTTGTTTTTGTTCTTCAGTATTCGTGTTGCTGCTGGAATCTTTGGGGTTATCCTCTTTCTTTTCGCCCCCTTTTTTTCCACAGGAAGTAAAAGAAACAACACCGATCAAAGCGGCTAGAATAATTGTTTTTTTCATATGAATTGGATTTACGGATTGATTAGATCAAATTAAATGAAAATTTTCATCACAAAGCTTTTCATCCAGTCTTTATTAGATAAAATAACATGAATATGTGATGTTATTTATGGGATATAGGTGGCCACCTTTTCCAAGGCTTTATTCAATCCAGCAGGATTTTTTCCTCCGGCAGTTGCAAAGAAGGCTTGTCCCCCTCCACCCCCTTGGATCTCTTTGGCCAGCTCATTTACAATGCTCTTGGCATTCATCCCTTTATTTACAAGGCTATCACTCAGCATAACAGTCAATCCTACCTTATCACCTTGTACATTTCCCAAAACCAGGTAAAGATCACTTAATTCCCCTCTTAATTCGTAGGCTATATTTTTTAGGGCATCATTATCCAGGTCCACCCTTTCTGCCAACATATTGACCCCATTAATATTTTTGATCTTGTTTTTCAATTCAGCTTTTATTTGTTTGGTTTGAGCCGATTTGAATTTTTCCAATTCCTTTTTTAATTGCTCATTCTCCTGCAAAATACTTTCAGCACCCTTTAAAGGATCTTTGGTATTTTTCAGTATTTCTTTTAATTGTTCCAACAGTCCTAACTCCGAATTAATAAATTCTTCCGCTTTATCTGCGGTAATAGCTTCTATTCTTCTTACTCCAGCAGCCACCGAGCTTTCAGAAATGATCTTGAAGAATCCTATATGACCGGTAGCTCTTACATGGCATCCTCCACAAAGCTCCACAGAATAATTTTTATCGAAAGTGATCACCCTTACAAACTCACCATACTTTTCTCCAAACAAGGCCATGGCTCCTAAACTGGTGGCCTCCTTAAATGGAACATTTCTTTTTTCATCGAGTTGAATATTCTCTCTAATCCTTTCATTCACCATATGCTCAATCCTCCCTAACTCCTCCTCCGTAACCTTACTATGGTGCGAAAAATCGAAACGTAAATATTCTGCGTTCACCAACGACCCTCTTTGTTCAACATGGGTGCCCAATACATTTCTCAGTGCTGCATGTAACAGATGGGTTGCACTATGGTTATTGGTGGTCAATGTTCTTAATTGTTCATCAATATGGGCAGTAAAGAGGGCTTCCGGATTTTCTGGTAACTGATCTGCAATATGAATGATTAATTCATTTTCCTTGATCGTATCCCTAATAAATACTTTTTCATTGGGCGATTGAATGTATCCACGATCTCCCACCTGTCCTCCGCTTTCAGCATAAAAAGGCGTTCTATCCAATACAATTTGGTAAACGTCCTTCCCTTTTTGGTTTACTTTTCGGTATTTAGAAATTCTACTCTCGGTAATGGTTTCATCGTAACCCAGAAACTCCACTTTAGGAATGGATTTTAATTCTACCCAATCACCTGCAGTAATTTTTCCAGCAGCTTTGCTTCTTTCTTTTTGTGCTTTTAAATTCTCCTCAAAACCTTTCTCATCTACACTTAATCCCTGTTCATTGGCAATAAGCCTTGTGAGGTCCGCAGGGAACCCAAATGTATCATACAATTCAAATACTTGAGCTCCTGGAATTTCCTTCCCATTTAAATTCGATGTAATTTCCTTTAGGCGGAATAAACCCATTTCCAAAGTTCTTAAAAAAGAATTTTCCTCTTCTAAAATTACCTTGGTAATAAAATTCCGCTGGGCATGTATTTCAATAAAAGTATCCCCCAATGTTCCATCCAATTCCTCTACCAAAATATTCATGAAGGGTTTTTTCATTCCTAAAAACGAGTATCCGTAGCGGATCGCCCTTCGTAATATTCTTCTGATCACATAACCTGCTCCAGTATTAGAAGGTAATTGCCCATCGGCAATGGCAATACCTACAGCACGTAAATGATCCGAAATAACCCGGATAGCAATATCGGTTTTTGGATCTTTACCATATACATGTCCGCTTAATTCTTCGATCCTATAAATAATGGGCGTAAATACATCTGTATCGTAATTGCTGGTTTTACTTTGTAACACCATACACAATCTTTCAAAACCCATTCCGGTATCTACATGCTGTTTGGGGAGTTTTACCAAACTCCCATCGGCTTTACGTTCGAACTCCATGAACACATTGTTCCAGATCTCGATTACCTGGGGGTGGTCATTATTAACTAACTCTTTCCCGCTTACCTTCTTTTTCTCGGACTCTGAACGAATATCCACATGTATCTCACTACAAGGTCCACATGGGCCAATTTCTCCCATTTCCCAGAAGTTATCCTTTTTATTGCCCATGAGTATCCTGTCTTCGGCAATAAATTGTTTCCAGGTATCAAATGCTTCCTGGTCGAAAGGTACACCATCTGCTTCGCTTCCTTCGAAAACCGTTACATATAATTTATCTTTATCGATCTTGTAAACTTCGGTCAACAATTCCCAGGCCCAGGTAATGGCCTCTTTTTTAAAATAATCCCCAAAGCTCCAGTTACCCAACATTTCGAACATGGTATGGTGATAAGTATCTTTTCCTACATCTTCAAGATCATTATGCTTTCCGCTAACACGTAAACATTTTTGTGTATCGGCAATTCTTGTATACTTGATGGGTGCATTGCCTAAAAAAATATCTTTAAAAGGTGCCATGCCCGAATTGTTGAACATCAACGTTGGATCATTTTTGATGACCATGGGTGCTGATGGAACAATTTCATGTCCTTTACTTCGAAAGAATTCTAAAAATGTGGATCGTATTTGCTTTGCATTCATTGTTTTTCTTGGGCGCCTTTTCCGGTGTTCTGCAGTAGTCCTCGTTCCTGCGGGCTACTGCTGCCACCCCGGGGCGCTTTCGGCACAAAAATAGCATTTTTAGAGTAAAAATCATCATTCTCGCAGCAGGTTTAAACCTGCTGCTCAAGGCTGACATGAAATTGTATTTTTTACTATTTTTATTGCATGGGACAATCAAATGTTCATGTTTTTATTCACTCCGTATGGACTACTAGGTTCAGAAAACCTTTGATACTTCCTTCTTTTGAAGAAAGACTCTTCGAATTCATAAAGCAGAATTTCAAGAAATTTGATTCAAATGTTGTTGCAATTAACGGAATGCCTGATCATATTCATGTTCTATATTGGTTACATCAATCTCAATCTATTGCATCTGTTATTAAATATATTAAAGGGGCGAGTTCATTCTGGATCAATGAACAAAAATTTTTATCCGAAAAATTTGCATGGCAAGGTGGCTACAGTGCACTCTCCATTCAATACAATAACTACGAAAAGGTGGTGGACTACATCAACAATCAAAAGATCCATCATTCAAAAAAAAGCCTTTTTAAAGATCTGGAGGATCTTGACTAGCCCCGACTGGCAGCAGCAGCTGACGGGGCCGGAAGCTTAGAGGCAGTTGATTTACAAGAGTGGAGTGTTAGCAAACTCCTTGCAAATACCACTGCCCCTTGGCTTCCGCGACTGGCACTACTGCAGAAGGCGGGATAAAGCTTCTCCTGCTTCATGGTGTCTCTGGGATATAGCTACAAATATCAAAAATGACTACTTTAGTACTCCCAAAAAACCACTAGTGGCGAGAACAAAATTCATATTCAATACCAAAACCCTCAGCTACGAGAAACATATCGAGCCCATTGGCCGACGTTTGCTGAAGCTGGCCTCCATGCTTTCCACCTCCCTGGTGATTAGTGTGGTGATCATTTTTTTGGTATACAGGTTTGTGGATTCTCCCAAAGAAAAACAATTGAAAAGAGAGATCAATAATTTAGAACTCAATTATAGTTTATTGAACCAACGGGTCGACCGGATCAATACCGTTTTAAAAGACCTGGAAGACCGGGATGATAATATTTACCGCGCCATTTTTGAGGCAGAACCTATTCCAGACGATCTTAGGCAATCGGGTTTTGCAGGTATAAACCGTTATGATAAACTGGAAGGTTACAAATATACCGAACTGATCAAAGGCTTAACGCAAAAAGTAGATAAACTCGCCAAAGCTACCGTGATCCAATCCAAATCGTACGACGATATCTGGAACCTGATCAATAACCAGGAAAAAATGTTGGGTTCCATACCAGCTATTATGCCCATCCACCAAAAAGACCTGAAACTCATGGCCAGTGGTTTTGGTGAAAGGATAGATCCTATTTATAAAACATCCCACTTCCATGCAGGAATGGATTTTGTGGCGGACATTGGCAAACCTGTATATGCAACAGGGAACGGCACTATTGAATTTGCCGGTACCGATGACAGCGGTTATGGAATACATGTAAAAGTGAACCATAGTTTTGGTTATCTCACCCTGTATGGCCACCTAAGTGAATTAAAATGTGTAGAAGGACAAAAAGTAAAACGGGGTGACCTGATAGGACTGGTAGGAAGTACTGGAAAATCCGTAGGTCCTCATTTGCATTATGAGGTACATAAAAATGGGATTCCGGTAAATCCGGTGAACTATTATTTCAGTGACTTGAGTCCCGAAGAATACCTGGAGTTGATTGAACAAAGCAGGCAACCGAGTCAAAGTTTTGATTGATGAGAGTTTTTTTAGCCATATTTTTATTATTATTTGTGCAGTTTTCCTTTGCCCAGGTCCGGACGATCTATACCTTTAAAGCTGAAGCCGGGTATGAATCCAAATATGGAATAGTTGCTGAGAAAACACTGGATAATGGGTTCATTTTATTTTCAAAGGCTGAAAGAACTCAACATATTCAAACAGCTTCCATTGATCAGATAAATAACCCCGATGACCAATATTCCTATATTTTTAAGTACAATATTGGCAAAAGCAAGAAAAAATTTATTTTACCCCAATGGACATCTTCATTAGATATCATTCAGGATAAATTTATCCAATCATCAGATCCATACTATTGCATTTACGATTTTTCGGGTAACAAACTGGTTGAAACGAAAGCTTTCGATGAGCCCATCATTTGGAATAACACGTATATTGCAAAGTCGGTCTTTTATAGCGCTGACTATAGTAGTAACTGGGGCCCATTTAGTGTATACCAGTTTTTTTCTTTCGGTGATTTTAAGGAATTATGGAAGGACACTTTTAATAATATAAGAAAAGAAAAAGATTTTATTTTTTTGTCGAATGACCACGATCCAGGAAAGAACAAAGTTTTCAGTACAGATATGCAAGATATTTTTGGTAACAATTATTTCCCCAGATATTATCTGGAATCAGTGAACCATTTTGTGGTAGAAGAAAAAGGAGCCAATGTAATGGGGGTGATGGATATGAATAAGGAAACCTTGGTACCTCTTAAATATAGTTGGATAAACACCATCGAAACAGAAGAGTTATACCAAACAAATAAATACTCCCATAAGTACTTAATTGATGCCCGAACAGAAGATAGCTCCTTCATTTACAATAGCAGGTATAAATTATTGTTCAGTGCCCCTAGTTTTAGATATGAATTAAAAGATAGTCTGCTTGAGATCCAGGGTGGAGACTTCGAGGCTTTGATTGATACCACAGGAAAAGTAATTGTTCCCTATAAGAAATGGTGGCTGACTCTTGAAAAAGACTATATTCAAACCGGTGTATGGGATGGTAGCATTTTTGATCATGGATGGTATAATTATGGAGGGAAGGAGATCTTTCCACCCATTTATAGAAAAATAACTCCGGTAAAGGATGGCATGGTTATTTTGGAAAGAAAAGAAGAAGACCAACCCTGGAAGGTAGACTTGGCTGATATAACCGGGAAAATATATACCACAGCACCTTATGATTCCTATCGGGGTTTTACAGATGGAGTTTTTATGTTCAGCTCCCATGGATCTATTTTCATCTATGATGAAAAAGGTAATTATCTATTCAGCATTCAAGCAAATTGGATCAGTGATTTTGTGAATGGTGAAGCCCAGGTGCAGGTAGGCAAAAAAACAGGGGTCATCAATAAAAAAGGTGAATGGGTAGTAAAACCACGGTTTAAAAGACTGAAAGCTAAATAGCCCGGGATTAATTGAACAAGGCAGGCAACCGAATCAAAGTTTTGGTTAAATTTGATCCATAACAATGGCTAAACATTCAAATGATGGAATTTGTTGCAAACTCAAATATGGTAAATCCCAAAGTAACAGAGAATCTTGTTGAAACCAGCATGTATAACCAGGTATTGGTGCTGATCGGCTTTATATCCGTGATTGCGGTGGTAGGTATTTTTTCTTACTTCCTTCTCAAAAAGAGACATTAAAAAGATCCCTACAGCACTCTCTTCTTAAAAAATATCATTTTGATATAGGCGAAGACCAATAGCAACATGCTCAGCCATAAAGCAGCCCTTCCCAAATAATCACCATACTCTACATAAAACGTAATATGATCATTGCCATTGATGGTTCCTTCAATGGCTGCAGACGTATTATACTTGGTGGGTGAAATCACATCCCCTCTTTGGTTAATGAAACAGGATATACCCGTATTGGCCGAACGTGCAATGGACCTACGGGTCTCTATAGATCTTAATCTTGCATAGGCCAACAATTGTTTGTAACCGGGTCGATCCCCCCACCATGCATCATTGGTACTGATCGCAATAAAATTAGCTCCGTTTTGCACGTATTCTCCACAATAGGCTCCATAAATACTTTCATAACAAATAACAGGGGCAGCTTTTACATTGATATCATCATTTACAAATACGGATCTTTCCTTTTGTGTTCCAAAATCCCCGATCTGGCCTCCCAATTTAGTAAAGAACCTTTTCTGTAGAGGTTTTAATGCTTCTGCAAACGGGAACATTTCAGGTCCTGGAACCAGTTTTGATTTATGGTAGACCTGATAAGGATCTCCATTACCAATTTGAACGGCCGCATTATAATCATCATAATACCAGCCATCCGGTTGGAGCGAAGCGCTGGAGGCCACAGGTGATCCAGGTTTAAAAAATTTGTATGAAGAAATCCCTGTAATTATTTTGAGTTTTGGATAAGGAGCAATTACCTTTTGTAACGTATCCACGGCAAAATCTCTGTGCAAGCTATCCTCATTGGTTTGAACTGGAATAGCCGTTTCAGGAAAGATCAAATAATCCGTATTGGCATTGAGATGGGGAACTGATAGTTCGATTAAATGATTGAGTTGATAAATGGCAGGGATCTGTCCGAATTTTTGCCAAGGATCTATATTAGGTTGGATGCAAACAACATGGATGGGATTTTCTTTTTCTTTGTAAGTAGCATAACGAACCATTGAAATGCTGATTGGCACAATGAGCAATAAAGAGGTGATCAATGCCGACCGGAAATAAGCTCTTTTGTTCCTGTATTCTTTCACCGTTTCATAAATAAAAATATTCACCAGCAATACCCAAAGTGTTCCCCCCATATTACCGGTTACTTCGTACCATTGGATCAATTGGGGGTTGTTGGCAAAAACATTTCCTATCTGCAACCAGGGCCACGAAAGGTCCCAATCCAGATGTAAGTATTCAAAAGCCAGCCATAATAAAATCAATCCTACATAGCCCCTAAAAGTTCCGAATATTTTTTTTACACGCATAAAGAGCATCCAAACAATGCTCATAAAATATGAATTGGCAAATATCGCCAGGATGGCACCTTCAGCGGATGCATACATGATCCAATAAGTGGTGAGTACATTCCAGATCACAAAAGAGAAATAAATATAGGGCCATGCTCTTAATCCGGCATATCTTTTATCCAGTACCTGGTCAGTAACATAGAGCAACGGAATAAAAGCAATAAAGATCAAAGGGGCAATACCACGACCGGGCCAAGAGAGTGCCAACAAAAGCCCCGAAACAAGGGCAAGTATTAAATAGATCCATTTTTTATTCATCCCTAAAGAAAGTACTAAACTAAACAATTTTATTCACCCTGGAACAGGGTCATTTCCCAAATATGGGTTGGAGGTCATGGGCAAGCTGAGCGCTGAAGAGCATAGCCCCTTCGGTATTCAAATGATTCCCATCCAGAAAAAATTGGGAAGAATCAGACAGAGGACCATCCATATAATTGAGGATTTTGAATGAGCTGTTTTCCAATTGGTCCTCCAATAATCTGAGCATCTCGTTCTTGTTCATGAAAAAATCTCCGGTATTTTTATGTAAAGGAGCAATGATAATGACCAGAACTATATTTTTCTGCTTACAAAGCTCAATGATCTCCTGTAATGCTTCCTGATCTTTTTGGGTGGGGTTCGAATAAAAAGGTTTCGAAACATCCAACATGAAGCCTCCATTTTTTACAACAGGTACCGGTACAAATCCATCCCGGTAAGTCAGGTCAAAAGCCGTTGTTCGATCTGCATATCCCCTATAAGATGTATATAGCATTTTATCACCTGTAAAAGGAAAACTGTAGAATGGAAATAACTTCATATACCTTACCCGTCCGTCAAGCTTGCTCAAACCTTTATACAAAGATGGATCACCCAAATAAGGGAGAAACCTGTATAAACTGTTCACATCATTTTTACCATTCATATTATGGATATCAATACTCAGCACCACCTGTTGAATATGGTTGGATCTGGACAGAATAGATCTTAACGTAAGTGCATTGACGGGTAAGTCGGCTCCTCCCAAGCCGGCATTGTAAGATGAAAGTCCGGTGATAGAATCAATGATACCTGGAATAAGATGTGATTCACATCTGGAAGAACCCAACAAAAGCGTATTCGAATGAATGGTATCAACGAACAATTGGTTCATTTTATCATACTCACCTACCTCATGGCTTCTGATTCCCTGGTATACCAATGCCCGGATAATCCATAGTATTGTTATCAATACAATAGCCCAGGCCATGGTTTTAATTGCCAGCGATCTAAAACTGGAAGTAGATGAATTCATTGGTTCCAAATTCTCCAAAAACAAAAATGAATATAGTTATACAAAAATAAAAAACAGGTCTCAAGCGCTTCAATAATTTTTTTGTGGGCTTCCTTTCCAACCATTCCTTCATGAACAGAAGTCCAACAAAAGCCATGGTGAGATATCCACTATAAAAACCCACTCCAAAATTATTCAACACTTTAATCGAACAACCTGAAAAGGTTGCCAGCTCGTTTGCAATGAGGAGGAGATCGCTCAATGAACTGGCCCTGAAGGCAAGAAAGAATAATGATTGGATCAGGATCACATAAGCCCATCGAATCACTGCAGGAAAACGGATCCTCCTGAACAAGGGGTTGAGGGCAAGCTCTAATAAAACCCATAGTCCGTTAAGAACTCCCCAAATAATAAATGTAAAATTAGCTCCGTGCCATAATCCACTTAAGAAGAAAACCAGCAGGATGCTGAAGGCCATTCTCAGCTTACCTGTTTTGTTCCCACCCAATGGATGATATACATAATCTTTGAACCAGGTAGTAAGAGAAATATGCCAGTTCCTCCAAAAATTCTTCACACTATTTGAATAAAAGGGTCGAAGCCAGTTGATCATGAGGTCAATTCCAAATAAACGTGCAGTTCCACGGGCAATATCTGTATAGCCTGAAAAATCTGTATAAATCTGCACCAGGAATAAAAATCCGATGAGCAACCATTCCCAACCATGATATCCTGGTACATCGGAAAATGCTTTGTTCACCATAGGTGCTATCCTATCTGCGATCACCAGTTTTTTAAAAAATCCCCAAATGATCCATTTAATTCCGATTTGAAAATTTTCAGCCACAAAACGGATCTTCCCCACCGACTTTAATCGAGGCATGAGATGACCATATCTTTCAATAGGTCCTGCTACCAATTGAGGAAAGAAAGAAACATATAAGGCATAATTAAAAATAGATTTCTCCGGAACGATTTTTTTTCGGTACACATCGATCGTATAGCTTAAAGATTGGAAAGTATAAAAAGAGATTCCGGCGGGAAGGATCCAGTTTTCTGCCTGGTAAGCATTAAAAACAAGGATCTTCGAAGGTTCGGTAATGGAATAAAAAAGAAAATTAAAATATTTAAAGACCACCAACATCCCCAGGTTCAACAATAATGTGATCACCAGGAATAGTTTTTGTTTTTGGGGACTTGTAGAATGATAAATGGCTTTGCTGCAATAATAGTCGAGTACAATGGAAATCCCCAGCAAAATTAAATATTCTGGATGTCCGGTCCCATAAAACAGCAGGCTGGTGATCAATAACAAAGCGATCCTGAACCTGCCGGGGATCAAATAAAATACGGTGAGGACCGTAGGTAAAAAAATAAGAAAGGCAATGGATTTAAATGACACCCTTCAATAAGTTTGCTCTAAACTATAAAGAAAATCGGAATGATGGTTCCACCGTAAATGGTCGAATGGTTGTATTGACTCCAGGGGAGTCAAATGTTGGTAGAAAATAATTGTGGTAGGGAGCTCAACGACCCCAGCGGGGTCGTAGGTTCAGGATCTGCGACCCCGCTGGGGTCGTTATTTATTTTCGATTTATTTTTTACCAATATATGACCCTTCCAGGGTCAAATACATTCAAAAAATTGATCTGCAATTGGATGACTACCTTAAAATAAAAGTATAGAAGGAAACCTAGCGTAGAATAGATAGCTTTCCAGGCAATCCTTTACCTTAAGATATATAATTTGCCAGGGAAACCTTACCTTAAAATATATAACTTCCCGAAATTGTTCTTGAAATACTTATCTGCAGAGGTCGTTCGATGATCGATCACATCCCCGTTCACTTTGGTGATCACCTGGTAAATATATACCCCGGTGGCCAGCTTATCACCGTATTCATCGGTACCGTTCCACTTGAATTGGGTAACGTTGTTGCCCACATGGATCGGACCCAACTCATCCAGGGTAATTTCTCGGACCACTACTCCACTAATGGTCATGATACGGATAGTAAACTCCGACGGAATTTCAGAACCCGTTAAGGTAAATACCCATTGAGTGGAAGTTGAAAATGGATTGGGGAAGTTGAAAATATGGGTAATGGTAGATTGATTGATGACCTCGAATTTTATTTTATAATCATATACTCCACTATCTCCATAACCCGATTCATTTCCACTTACATCTCTTGCCCTCAGCAATAATTCATAAATACCATCTTGTAAAGTCAGGTCAGGACGGAATTCGATCTTCGCATAATTTTCCGTGGTAGTGGCCGGGATAAAAGTAACTTCCGGATTTCCAAAATAAACATTTACTGGGGTGCTTTGGCCCGGATAACGCAGGAATAATTTAAAGTCGGCGGTATCATCCAATAGAAGTTGGACATTTTCATCTTTGGCTTGTATATTGATCAAAGGTTTGCCCGAGACAATATCCCCATCCATGATATGGATCCCATCGAAAGTAACATCCAACAATGGGTTAAATTTATCCCCACTAACGACCATGTTCCTAGAACCAATATTGTTGAAATGGAATTGCTCCAGTTGATGGATGGGTGTAAAAGGATTCGCTTCCACATAAAAACTATTCAATCCGGGGAAGTTGGCGGTTGAAACAGAAAAAGTATCTACCAAAAACTGCCCGACTCGCAATGAATCCAGCTTGACAAAATAATTATGGGTCACATTGTTTTGGTCGACGATAAAATACCGTACCTGCAAACTATCCATGTCATAGTCCCCAATATTTTCAATGGCGGTGCTGAACGTAAGCATTTGCCCTTGAGAGGTGGTATCATCATCATAAAAATAAGAGATGTTGGGATTCAAAGCACATTCAGGAACTCCTTCATACATCACATGCCAATGATTGATCTGTGAAGGGGTGACCGTGCTATCGTCCCTGGTATACATGTATAACTTAAGGAAAGGATATTCGTTAGCAGGCATGTAGGAATTAAGAGCAAAGATGTCTAACGTAGTAATAGGTATCTGCGTCAATCCGGAAATGGCATTCTCATTTCCCAGCGTATCAATCCCCACAATACTTACCCATGCGCTGTCATTTGCTGCAACCGCATCCAAACTATGGGTTTGCCAATGAAAGGAAGTCCAGTTGGAAGCAGGTCCAACAATTTCACTCGTAATGGTTCCAAAATTCCATTGGTTTTGAAGATTCACCGTTAATTCAATAGGGTCAACAATATTGGCTCCCACTACTTCAACCGTAGAGGCAGGATTTCCTTTACTCGTAAAAAATATATAAGGTACATTTAAATCATTATCCCGTAAATCTCTAACTGTGTCCGCACCAACTGATTCTAAAGCGGTTATTACATTTTCATTCCAGTATAATGAATCGCTAAAATTAGGGGTCCAAAAAGTATAAGCTCCAATAAAATAATTATTGGGTATATCTAATAAAAGTTGTTGCAATCCCGTCCATTGAGCTATATCCGTCAGATCAGTATACATAAATAACTTTTCTGATCTATAACTATGACATCCGCAATTATCATTCATATTTCCATAACTCATTGCTGGGTTGTTATTGTCAACAGGACAATAGCTTTCCCAAGGCTGAAGGGTAACAGGATCGATTACAAAAATATATAGTGCTGAATAAATCGGCCAGGAAATACAACCACTTTCCTCCTGCACTGATCCATCCAGTTTATATTTTGTTTCCTGGTTATAAGCCGAAACAGGGGTAGGATATGTTTTTACATAGAGCTCCTTAAAATCCGGAACAAAATCAAAGGTCCTCGTGGGACGGTTATGATTGATAAATAAATAATCATCGTCTTTGAACTGGAAGAAATGGTCTTGCCCCCATCCATACTTTCCATCAATGGTTTGGAAAGTGCTTTCTTTCCATTTATAAAAAACGCCCGGGGTATCAACTCTTTCAATTCCCACTCTCCAGAAATAAGCAATGCTGTCGCCAGCAGGATAAGGGATCAATGTTGGAGAATTCCATTGGACTACACCCCCTCCTTGGGTAATGGTTGTTTCCTGAAGAAAAGGACTGTTGAAAAGATCGGTTGTATCCAACTGGAATTTATAGGTTCGAGATGGTGCAAAAGGATCACCTGTACTGGCTTTTAATGGAGTAGCAGCATTGGGGATCACGGCGTATTTATAAGGATAAACCGGTAAAATATCCGTAGAAAGAATGTTCAGGTTTTTGCCAATTACGTTGTTCACTACCTCAAACCCAGGCATCTCTTCAATGGCCGATGGAATATCAGCAGAGATCGTGAAAATATTATTCCCGAAACTGGTTGATATACTTACAGGTAAATTAAACTCTATGGTATCCTTGTAATAAATAAAACTCCGGTTAAATGTATAAGTCTCATCCGGAACATTGGGTTCTGGAAAATCTCTGATGACCACCAATTGATAAGGTTGAGCGATCGTACGGCCTAAATTAGTTACAATGATCTTCATTTTGAATGAATCCATTTCGGTAGTAACCACCTGAGGTTCGAAGGTTACATTATAAGGCTGTAGATCTATATCAGGTAATGAATCCGAATTAAAGAACAAACCTGGATCACCGTGCAATTGAAAATCCAAAGCATTCATTCTTGTCAAGGAATGGGTGGTCTGTGATTGAGAATTATCGGAAACCGCATTCTGATGAGAAATTCCCATCGGTTCCATATAATGGTTCACCCCAACATTTGAATACAAGGAATTGGTGATAGTGGCCAAAGGTCCTGCAAAACCCAAGGAGGTTGAAGCAATGAAACCGATCGCGGCTTTATCTGCGGTTAAAACAAATCTTTCACTGATGAGTGGTGTGGGTTGAAATATATCACCAGACAAACATCCATTCACGATATACCATGGATATTTTCCATAGTTGTCCATATCTTCCGGCTGGTCGACTATCTGGTCAAATCCTGATCCGCTGCTATGTCCAAATACGGTTACCAAAGAAACCCCAACACTGTCCAAAGCCTTACGAATCGAATCCGCTGTTGAAAACCCGAAAGGGTTGGAACCTATTTTTAAAAAGTTGGTGACATGACCCCCAAATAAAGTATCCTCGATAATATTTTTATATCCATTCAAGTACACATTGAAGATAGGATCACTGGAAAAATGCAATACATTTTTCATCCATTCAGGTTGAGGATCGATGTTTTGTGCTCCTTCATACCCTAATACTTTGTTATAATAATCAATGACCTGTGCATCAGAAACGGATGCCAATCTTCCAATAGCACAATACAGCCGATCGTTCCCGGTAATATTGTGTGGAAACATATTGTCGGTAGGTGCTATCCCAATACTCGGTAGTAAATTTTGAGAATATAATACAGGATTCTGACGGATCACGTCATGACGGATACTTTTTCCGATCAGGAAAACATGTTCCGGTTTTTGGATGGTCCAAAAACTATTGGTCATCCTTAAGAAATTACGGATACCTTGGGGATGATTTGCAACACCGAACCCAAATTGATCCTGGATCTCTTCAATGTCAATTAAGATAGGATCATACACCAGGTCTCTATGATTGGTATATAAACTGGCGGCATTCCATTGGCTTTTATGAGTGATCACCACATAATCTTTATTTCCCAAAGCACCTTGCAGGTCCCTGAACTGGGCATAATGAGATGGAGAAGCGGATACCGGACTGATCACAGGTATATTTCCAATGGTCGCATCCGAAAAAATATAGATCCTTTTGGCCGTTGGATTTCCATCATTGGGGATCAAGGCTTGTAAAGTGCCGGCATTGTCCACTACCGGTATTTTTCGGTCGTTGGTCAAATCAAAGATCCAGGCTGTACTACTTTGCGCATTAAAGTTAGTTATATCAACCCTTGCCTTGGTTTGTGCTGTTCCGTCTGGCAAGTACATGTTTTGCTGGGTACGGTTATTGAGATCAAAAGTTTGAGGCATGATCAGTTGATAATAGCCAAAACCATTCCTGGTAATGGGACTAAAAGTGGTTAAAAAATTTACCCTGAAGGGTTCAGGGGAGCTTTGCAAGTTCAATGGATCCACCACAAAATTCTGGATATAAAAATTGTATGCCGACAATGAATCTTCATAAACGCCTGTAATCCCCGCTACATCAATCCTGTGGTGGTGATCGTTAATAGCGCCCAACGGATCATTACATGTAGCCACCCTTACCTGTAAATAAGAGGAGGGACCTCCAGTATAAATGGTGCTTTGAAGTCCATTTAAAACAGATCCTGTCCAGCTGGGTGCATAAAAAGGCTGGGGTGAATTGTCATCAAACAAACGGCAATAACCTTCTCCTGCCGTATACTCCGGAGAAGTAAGCTGATTAGAAATTTCACCCCCATAATAATCATTGCTCAACCCTTCACTGGCTTTGTACCAATAATAAGGAGAAGAAACATAGGCGGGAAAATTGGTATCCGTTTCCAATGCATATCTTAAGTTGGTGGTAGAACCATTCCAGGTAATATAATAGAAGGAAGTATCATTGAATATACTATAGGCAGGATTCATCTGGTCGTTTTGACCGTTGATATATAACGCAGTATCAAGCCAGCCATCATTCGCTTCACCAAAAAACTCTATATATTCTCCTGCTTCAAAAAGAAAATCCCCATCATCCGAAACCTGGATGGGAATTTCCTGTCCCCTGAAAAACATTTGCAAATTCCTGGAATCAAAAGTAGTGGTATTGATACCTGCGCTTTGAAAAACGGTTTGATCGATATGATATACTCCGGTTTGTGTGATGGGCATCTTATAATAAAATTGACCATAATTGATCCATTCATTTCCCAGGAATTGTGAAAATGCATTTGTATTGAATCCAACGCATATCAATAACAAGGGAAAAAATATTTTCCGTTTACCTGAAATGGCCTGGGATATTTTATTGAATCGTTGGCGCATTTTCGGCTGGTTTCTTTTTGGTGAACAGGTCAACACGGGCTGAGATCACATGCGACATACCTACCATCTGGCTGGCAAAATTCGCCAAGGTATAATCAATGCTCACTCCTTTGTATTTAAATCCAATGCCAATGGTGGGCAACAGGTTTACTTCTTTTTTATCGTCGGGTGTTTTTAAATATTGAAATTTACCTATCCCTCCACGAATAAATACCAGGTCGTTGTATTCGAATTCAACTCCGAGAGATGGATCAAAACTCATAGGACCAGCAGGGATCAATACGTTCCTTCGTCCGTCGAAAGTGGTGATGATATCGATCTCTGTTAAGATCTTGAATTTCTTAGGAAGATTAAATTGTTTGGAGGTAGCTAAAATAAGCCTGGGTGTTGCAATTTCTGTACTGCTGCTGATGATCTCATTACCGGTAGCTGTAAATACCAGCCGGAACACATCCGTATTATAACTAAAGTTGGTGATCGTGCCGGTGGCATCTCTCAGCATGGCCGCAAAGGTCCATGTTTTGAATTTATACCTGGCCCCAAAATCAAATCCAAAACCCCATCCACTTCCAAACTGGCCTATATGCCGATGCAATACTTTGATGTTAACTCCATACGAAAATCCCTTGACCTTGGGAATGGTCCTTGAATAGCTGAACTGGAAGGCATAGTCGGCCGCATTGAAACCGGTTACTTTATCATAGTCAACATTCCCATTGGCATCCACCAATTCGAGGGTATTGGGGATATCGTCGACTCCGGAGCGGATAAAAGTGAAAGCTCCTGCCGAATTTTCGTTGAATTTATAGGCAACTGCCCCATAATCGTACTTTACGATCCCGGCAAAATGTTCATTGTGCATGAAGGTAATTTGAAGGTCGCGCTGCATATTTACGAGGCCTGCGGGGTTCCAATAGCCCGCGGTAACATCTTCATTGGAGGCACAAACGGCCCCACTCATGCCCAAATTACGGGCCCCTACCCCAATATCGAGAAAAGCATTGGCATATTTTACCACCTGGCTAAATGCCTGTGGACCAATGAAAACGAGGGTTGCTATGAGGAGTATTCGCTTCAAAATATGCCTTCCAAATATACGTAAAATTAATGTCCCAAAAAATACGACCTTTGCACTAATGAGTAATCGTAGTGAACTATTATATAAATGAAGATGCAAAAAGGCTTTAAGCCGTTGCAAATCAATAAGAATGGGAGCCATTAAACGAAATATACCCAACTTCATTACATGCCTTAACTTAGTGAGTGGTTGCGTCGGGATTGCTTTTACCTCCAAGGGTTATCTCATACTGGGCTGTTATTTTATCTTCATCGCAGCTTTTTTTGACTTGTTCGATGGATTATTAGCCAGGTTATTGAAAGTAGAAAGTAAGATCGGAAAAGACCTGGACTCTTTGGCTGACGTGGTTTCTTTCGGAGTTTTACCTGCCTTGATCGTTTTCAAAGTATTGGAAACAGTATTCGCTTTAGAATCAACGCATCCACCGGTGCGTAGTTTGACCAGTTTCCCGTTAGCGTATATTGCTTTTATCATACCTGTATTTTCGGCACTCAGATTAGCCAAGTTCAATAATGACCTAACCCAAAAATTTCATTTCAAAGGCTTACCAACTCCTGCCAATGCCCTTTTTTGGGGATCACTGATCCTCTCCATAAAATCATGCTTGCCCTTGATGGCATCTGGAGAATTTGGAGGGGAGGACCCCACCGGATCCTTTTGGGATTGTGGAGAATTTATCCCTTCATCCTACAAACCTCTTCCAACAACTCCAGACGGAGGGCATCTTCATTTCTTTACCGAATACTATTTTAATAAATGGTTCCTGATCAGTTCGGTAATCATCACCAGCCTGCTGCTGGTAAGTCCACTGCAACTCATCTCTCTTAAAATTCAGAAGTTTTCGTTCAAAAAATACTTGATCCACTTTTTACTGTTGGGGGTCTCCATTTTTGCAGCTGTTTTGGTAGGTTTTGCATCTGCCCCGATTATTTTAATTTTGTATATTATTCTTTCACAAATCCATTTTGCAACTACACATGAAATTCAAAGCTGAAATTGACGTGATGCCCCTAGAGGCATTGTTAGATCCCCAAGGAAAAGCTGTTACCGGCAGTATGAAAAACCTGGGATTACCGGAAATTGAAAATGTTCGTATTGGCAAGCATATTACCCTTCTTGTAGAAGCTGCCAGCGAAGAAGATGCCAAAACCAAGGTGGATACAGCTTGCGCTAAATTATTAGCTAATCCAATTATGGAGTTTTATACGTTTAGTTTGCATCAACAATAATTTTTTCTTTTCACCGAAGTACGAACCCCTGCCGGCAGGCAGGTTTTACGAACTTACGAACTACGAACCATGCTGGAGAGGTTCGTAGTTCGTAAGTTCGTATGGTTTTATTCGTACTTCGTTGGAAATAAAAAGATATAGCGAAAGCCCAGCTGGCCACTACTGACATTTTATCTTCAGTAAATGCCTCCTCCGTCTGAACGGCGTTCAGCTGGTCAGGCAAAAAACTAACGTATGATCAACTTCTGTGTAAACCTACTCTGGTTATTTCGCAATTCAACCAGGTAAATTCCTTTGGTGAGGAAAGTAAGGTCATGCATTTCCTGGATACTTCCGGTACCCAATATTTTTACAGAATAAACGGTTTGACCCACCATATCATATACATTCAAGGTCACATCTTCATTTACATTCTGAAGACTGATATTGATCATTCCATCTGTTGGATTCGGATATACATTTGCCATGAACGGAGAAGCCATGTCCTCCACACCTGCATAATAACCTATACAATTGGAGGTATCCAAACATCCGGAACTATTGGTGGCAATTAAACAATAGATCCCGTCGAATGCAGGAGTATAGGAAGAAGCAGTTCCCTCCGGAGCGGCAATCGGATAATAATTATTTCCATCAAAATATAACCATTGATAAGTATAAGAGCCCGAGAGTATGGAACTATAAGTTCCCGGTGTTGATTCTGTTATTCCAACATTGGGGAATCCGGGGGGTAATGCCGGTAGGGTGGTGATCACTATAGGCGGTGTAATGACATAACATCCTGAAACCGGATCAACGATCATGACCGTATAACTTCCAGCATCACTGGTGGTATAAGTGTTGTCATTCCCTGTTTGTACGGTAACCGTATCATTTAAATACCATTCGTAATAATAGCCGGGATATACACTTAAGGTAACTGAATCGTATGGACAAAAACTCATCGCCGTTGCATCAATGGTATCTATGGCCGGTGAAGTATATACAATAATGGTATCGGTAGCAATGAACTGACTCACCAGTGATAATGCAATAGTAAAGCTGCCCGAATAGTTCCCGGAAGAATTAAAATTATAAGTTCCGGGGCCGGTTATGCTATTGGAATAGAGAGGAGGAATATCATTCTGGCTGATCACATCTACCTCTACCATGCTAAGCGCATAGCTCAGACTTGTTAGTGGCCAGTAGATCCCATTCCAGTTGGAATTGCAGTTATCCGTTACCTCCGCCCCAGTCCAATTGCTGGTTCCGGTTGTAAATGTTGGAACAAGATCAGCATTCCCATTTCCACAATTCAATTCTTCAATATCACCACACCACCATGATTGACCGCAAACATTGATATTCAAATTCACCAATACTAGGTTGTAAACATTGGTGGTGCAGGTTACCGGATAAATACCAGGAGTATTTAAATCCAAAGGAGGTGGAGTTTGTCCGTTATAAGTATTTCCTCCGCCAAAATCCCATAACCATTCTGTAACCTGTGGAGACGGAACATTGATGAGGGGAGTAAAATTAATGGTGGCTGAATCACAACCCTGGCTGGGTGTAAAACTAAAAACAGGATTACCACCACCTAAACTAAGAATGTTCAAAGGGATATCGTAAAACTGGTCACCTGACTGGTTGCCCAAGCCTGGTATATTCACAGTTCCGATAATATGTACATGTAATGTATAATTACCAGGAGCAAACGGTGTTCCGCAAACATTAAAATTAGTGAGTATTCCCGCAGGTTGTGGATCGTAAATACATGATCCGTTTCCACAGCTCCAGGTTAATCCAGGAGGCAAACCTGTAACGCTTGCCAATTGGAACTGTACAAAATCAACCATACCAAAAGGGGAACCTGCATCTACCTGGTTAGGGGCGTAAAAGCTCATTGTATCATTGTATGCCTGGCCAACGATTCCATCGTGCAAACTACCGCACGGGCCATTCGTACCGGCACAAACCGGATCAGGTCCACCTGGACATTGGGCATTGGCTTGAGAGGTAAAAAATAAAAGGGAACAAAAAATAGCGAGGAAAAGTTTTTTCATAACATAAGGATAACTCTACAAAAATATATAAAAAAACCGATACAAACATAATGCCAGTGTGCTATTGCACAGAATAACCTCTAATAGCCAAAATGCTTTAGGTTTGACTCATTGTCCCTCCAGTCCTTTTTCACCTTTACGAAAAGCTCCAGGAAGACCTTTTGTCCCAGGAACTTCTCCATCTCTATCCTGGCCTCGGTTCCCAGTTTTTTAATGGCTTTGCCTCCCTGGCCTATGATGATGGATTTCTGGGAATCCCGGATGACGAAAATATCGGCCTGGATGCGGATGATCGTAGGCTCTTCCTTGTAGCTATTGATCGCCACCTCAACACTATAGGGAATTTCCCTTTCGTATTGCTCTAAAATCTTTTCCCGGATCATTTCGGCCACAAAAAAACGCATGGGTTTATCTGAAATATCCTCTTTATCGAAATAAGGAGGACTTTCGGGTAACAATGCGATCAATCGTTGAAACAATTGATCGATGTTAAATGTATGCAGGGCCGAAATAGGATAGATCTCCGCCTGAGGAAATTTTGCCTTTAATATGTCTACCTGCCCTTCAAGTTTTGGCTGATCGATCAAATCAATTTTATTGATCGCTATCAAAACCGGAACATTCACCTTTTGTAATTTGGCATGCACTTTTTCTAATAATTCACTGTCGGGTTCGAATGATTCTTTATCAGCAGCATCTATGACCAACAAAAAAATATCCCCGTCTTTTAATGACTCCTGCACCACATCCATCATTTTTTCATGGAGTTTATAAAGTGGTTTTACAATTCCCGGGGTGTCTGAAAAGATCATCTGGTATTCATCCGTATTCAATATCCCCAAGATCCGGTGACGGGTAGTTTGTGCCTTGCTGGTAATAATAGATAATTTCTCCCCCAACATTGCATTCATTAAACTTGACTTACCGGCATTGGGTTTACCCAATATATTTACATATCCCGCCTTATGTTGCATTTCTTCATTATTTAATTCGATACAAAAATAAGAATTGATACCTTAGCCAGGCATTTAATTTTATGGGCAACAAGCTGGTTCGAAAAACAGGCAGGTTTTTCTTATTTTTCTTACTAACACTCCTCGTGTTAACGGCTGCTGCTATGTTCCTGCTTCCCAGGCTGTACAAAAATGAGATAGAAGCTGAACTCAAAACAAGGATTTCGGAGATGACCGGAGGTAACTACCAGGTGAAAATGAAGGATTTTAACATCAACCTGTTCACCAATACCCTTTCGGCCACTGAATTTGAGCTAACCGCCGATACAGCTGTTTTTAACCAAACCGGGAATGCTTTGGGGGTAGATCTGCGTGCAGAGAAAGTTTCCTTTTCAGGAATTAATTATTGGAAACTCCTTTTCAACAATACTTTTCAACTGAATAAAATAAAGATCACCAATGGGTTTGCAAGATTTAACTGGAATCCGGAGCGTAAGGACCAAAAGAACCTGATTGAAAAAAAGGGTGGGCTGGAACATGTGATCCTGAAAAAAATAATATTGAAAAATGTAGATATTGAGTTTTACAATGAAAAAAAACAGACCACTATCTATTCGGGAAATGCCAACCTTGATTTTTCCCGGCTAAAAATAGACCGGCAGGGACTTCCAACCGTGCGATCTCTGCACGCCCAATTCAATGAAAGCAAGTTCTACTTCGGAGATCAATATTTTTCGCTTGACACTACTTATTTTGAATATGACCATTCATCGTTGAACATAAGAATGGTGGATCTCAATTTTTCTGATGAGACCCAGCATATGCTTAAAATATTTCCTGGCAGCCAGGTGAAATATGCTTTTAAAGCCAAAGAGCTTTCCATGATATTCAAGGATCTTTCGCAAATTGAGTCATTAGCCAAGAGCGAAGTAAAGCAGCTTTCGATTTACCAGTTAAAAGTGGAACGACCCGAACTCATCTTATACCGGGATACCTTAAAGCCCAAGGACAGTTTGAAAGTTCAGCGCAAAGTATTCCCCTTTTATGTGAATAAAATGAACGTGAATGACGGAAAATTCATTGTGATCGATAAGGTATCCAATATGACCAGGGTGATCAGTGATGGCATCGATCTCGACATAAGAGAACTGGAGCCATCTCCAGCCAAATACATCATACCTTTTAGAGCATCGGTCTTCGAAATACAATCAGATAGTATTTTATACTATCACAAAAACGAAATGCAGGTTACCCGGCTTCTCAATTTGAGCATATCCACCGACGATAGTCTGCTAAAATGCCAGCGCCTGATTGTGGAAATAACCAAACCCGAGGAGGAATTTTTCCGGATCAAAGAATACCAATGCGATCTGCCTTATGTTGACATCACCAATTTTACCTTGAATGGAATTGATGGCGACCTGCTGCTGGAAAGGAAATACTTGTATGCTGAAGAGGCACACGCCACCCGTTTTTATTTGAAAACGACGAGGAATAAAAATTATCCCTATAAACCGGGTAAAAAAGTCCCCATGCCCCAGGATCAGATCCTCGGAATTGAATCTCCTTTTTATTTAAAAAAGGTAGCAGTTACCGGAGGCAAAATTGATTACTATGAGATCCCTGCGAATGGAAATCCACCCGGAAACTTATGGATAGACAATATAAAGATCATGGCAGAAAACATGACCAATGATTCCGCTTTGCTCAAATTAAATGATACCATGGCCATTACCCTGGAAGGTTTTATTTATAGCCAGGGGCTCATCCAGGTATTTGCCAATATGCCGTTGACGGATCCTGCCAAACGACATTATGTATATGGTAAGATCGGCTTATTCGATCCATCGAATTTAAACCGGATCACCGTGAATTGTGCTCAGATGAAAATACAGAAAGGGACCATCCGTTCAGGTGAATTTGAATTTTTTGCTGATAAAAATGAAGCGAATGGAGAACTCAATCTCATTTTCGATAAATTAAAAATGAAAGTACTTACCAAGCAAGGCGATCGGTTAAAGGGTGACAATATCAAATCGCTTATTGCGAATCTTTTTATTACCCGTAATAATCCAGAACGGGGAAAAGACCCTATTCTGGGTGCTATTCTTTGGAAAAGGGATGAAAGCCGCTGGATCACCAATTATTGGTGGAAAAGTCTTTTTTCGGGCATTAACAATATTGTGATGTCAAGACGGGCCGAGTTGAAAGCCCTAGAGCGGAGCTTTGGTGAGCTTAAAAAGCAAAGGCCGGTTTTTAAGCAGCCTGTCCAACAAGAACCGGTGGATCAATAGGGTTTTTCGCAAAAACCCCTGAAAACCAGCACTCCTAAACCATTTCAGGGGATTTCACTACAACTTTTTCCTGGGTTTGAACGTTGCAATATACATGGAGGTACTTCCATTTATATATCTCTTATTTATTGGTCTGATAGCTGATGTAATCGGCTCATTCAGGCGCATTGGGAGGATTGGGTCTTTTATCATCCTGCTTTTATTTACCCCATTTTTAGGGATCTTTATCATCATGGCATTTCCCCTATTGCCTAAAGCTATTTGTCTGCAGGACTATAAGAGCTTTCATGCCGGTATTGGTTATCGCTATAAAAGGAGGATCCGACGGGGGGTAGTATATTTTATTATCGTTAATGATGTGGATGTTGCTATTAGTTCTTTTGAATTTACCGAGTATTTTGCTGTAGTTGAAACCAGAAAACAATATCTTCGCAAAAAGAAATTGTTTAAAAATGAAGAAATTAATTATTAGTCTCAGCTTTTTACTCATTGCGCCTGCCGTCTATTTACAAAATACAGAAACCCGCCCATTGCAGGAGATAAAAAAACTGCATATCACAGGTAAAACATTTATGGCTCAATTCATCATCAGTGATGTAAATAAGATTGAGCTTTCTTCAAAGGACCTTACCATGGATAAGATCTTAACCACAGAGAGCAATGGTGAATTAAGAATATCGGTAAAAGGACTTTTTACAACGGGTAATGTAACCTGCAAAATATATTGTACCGCTGTACCTCCCCTCATCGAGATTGATAACGGTGCTTATTTGAAAACAACAGATCTATTGAATGCTCCTCAGGTTACTTTAACCACCAATTCAGATGGATATATTCACCTGAATTTAAATTCTGACAATATTACTGTTCAATGCAATAGCGGAGGTGATGTAACTTTAGAGGGTACTACCAAAAACTTTACGGCTTCTGCCAATACCAATGCAACAGTGAGGGCCGAACAAATGGAGATGGATATTGCAACCGCAAAAGCATATTTGGGGGCAGAAGTATACCTGGCTGCTAAGAGTAGCATTACTTGCGTTACCGGAACAAATGGAAAGATCCATATTTATAAGCCCTATGCCCCCAGTATCGTTGAGACCAACGAATCTGGAGGAACAGTGATCCGGGAATAATCGGCTAGGATATTCCAAGATGAAATTCAACCGTATAAGCTGGGTATTGTCCTTATTCATTTGGGTACTTACCATTGGATCTGGCTTTGCCCAAAAACAGGAAATAAGACCTCTAAAATCGTTTTCCAAGGTAAGCGTATCAGACAGAATCATTGTGCTCCTGCAACCGGATACGATCTCTCAAGTAATATTGAATCCGCGAGGAGATGCCTGGAACGAAGAAATAAAGACCCATGTGGATGGGAAGGACCTGAGCATACGATCTGACGGAAGGTTTAGAGAAGCAGCCATCTTCTGTTATGTTCACTATACACAACCGATCGTTAACTTAAGCGCCAGGTATGGTGGTATCATCAGAACGGACTCTCTGGTGGTTTTACAAACCAAAAAATTGGAAATCAATGCAACCATTGATGGATTTACCAACCTGGATGTATCCGTAGATGAGTTGATCATCGATGCAGGAGCAGGTTCCGATATATATGTAAAAGGAAAGGCAGGTAAAGTAACTGTGCATGCTACTTCGGGGGCCAAGATCCATTTAGACGATCTTGAATGTGAGGATGCCGAGGTTAACTGCAGCCTGGGAGCCAAGGTTTGGCTCACTGCAAAGAATAATTATAAAGCCACAGCTGGCTCAGGAGGTAAAATATATTATTATGCGGAACCCTCCGGAACCTTCGACCGGAACAGGATCACAGGAGGAAATGTAGAGCTTCTTCCCCGTTAAGCACTCGAAAAAAGACGTAAGATATAAGACGCAAGACATAAGACCTGTTCACATAGTCCGATATCTTAAAGCCGTCTTACCTCTTTTTATTACATTTGCACCCTCCATGGGCGAAGAAAAAGAAATGTCGTTTTTATCCCACCTGGAAGAACTCCGGTGGCATTTGGTAAGATCAGTAATTGCGATCGTGGTTTTAGCAATTGTAGCTTTTAATTTCCCTCAGATTTTATTTCATGATATTGTATTGGGCCCATCCCGTGAAAGCTTTATCTCTTACAAGCTTCTATGCAAATTAGGGAGCTTCCTGAACATGCCCAGCCTCTGCCTTAAACAATCGCAGTTGGTAGAATTTCAAAATACCCAAATGGCGGGGCAGCTTACCTACCATATATGGGCTTCATTGATTGCCGGGTTTATACTTGCATTCCCTTATGTTGCGTGGGAAATATGGAAGTTTGTGAAACCGGCTTTGTACCAAAAGGAGAAAAAAAATATTTCAGGATTGGTCCTCTTTGTTTCCCTGCTCTTTTTTCTGGGTGTAAGCTTTGCCTATTTTATCATCGTACCTCTTACGGTTAACTTTTTGCTCACCTATAACGTAATGGGCGATTCGGTAAAAAACAATCCCCTGATTTCCTCCTATTTTTCAACTGTCCTGAACCTGGTATTAGGTACTGGGGTGATATTCCAAATGCCCATCTTTATTTACTTCCTGGCCAAGATTGGAATTGTAAGTCCTAAGTTCCTGAAGCGATACCGTAAACATTCCATTGTATTGATCATGATCCTGGCAGCCATTATTACGCCCCCGGATGTGGTGAGCCAGATATTGGTGGCCATCCCTTTATTGGTACTTTACGAAATAAGCATTGTGATTGCCAAAAGGGTATATAAAGAACCTTAAATACTTGATTAATTGAGGAACTTCCCCTTCTTTTACATAAAAATTGACCTAATACTGTTGAAATGAGTGACCCAGTTTTAGAATTTAATGAGTATCGGACAAGGATGAATGCTAAAATTCTTGAAAACGATAACCTGGTATTGAAAAGAATGTTTAATCTGGATACCCAAACATACCAACCGGGAGCACTTGGCGTTAAAGTGAAAGAATTGTTAGGATTGGTGAGTTCAATGGTCCTCAGGTGCGATGATTGCATTAAATACCACCTGGGAAAATGTTACGAAGAAGGGGTTACCAAAGAAGAAATATTTGAAGTTTTTGCCATTGCCAACCTGGTGGGTGGAACCATAGTGATCCCCCATACAAGAAGAGCACTGGAATATTGGGAAGCACTAGAACAGAGTAAGAAAGGATGAATTATAAGAAGTACATAGTTGTATTTTTATTTTTCCTGGTCCTATCGCCTATCATGGCCCAGGTAACAAAGGTCTCCGGAGTTGTGCTTCAGGAAGGGGATAGTTTTCCCGCTTTTGTAAGTGTAATTTTCAAAGAGGATTCAACAAATGGTGATAATGCAGATGAGCGCACTGGTAAATTTTCAATCTCCTCAAAAAAGAAAGTGAGTGCTGTTATTATTCGGGGAACAGGATATAAGACCATCGAATATCCTATCAAATATGGCGAGAACAATAAAGATCTTGTAATTGTGGTTGCCATAGCAGCGGAAGAAATGGACCCATTCACAGTAAAGCCCAAGCGGAATTTTGCTGAAATTCTCATTGATAGCGTGATTGCACGCCGAAAATATACTGACTTTAAAAGGGCCAACAGTTTTTTTGCCACTACCTACGAAAAAACCACCCTCAGCTTATATAATCTCACACCTAAATTCAAAAAATCATTTTTAATGAAACCGATCAAGGAGATCTTCGACAATCCTGATACGGTTGATGGAACGGTGATGTATCCGGCATTGATCTCAGAATCTTTTGCCGATATGTATAAAAAGAAAGGCCAACTCGAAAGTAAATACCGTTGGGGCTCCATGATCTCTGGCTTTAAAAATGATCCCATGGGATTAGGGACCCTTACCACCACTTTATTTTCCGATTTCAATATTTATGATGATTACCAAAACGTGTTGGGTAAGATTTTTATGGGCCCTATTAATCCCATTGGAACTACCTATTATGATTATAGGGTAACGGATACCTTGACCCTGAAGGGACATAGATCTTATAAGATCGAACTTCGGCCCAAACTATTTACCGAACTTATTTATATCGGAGACATCTGGGTGGCAGATACTTCTTACGCCATTATGCAGGCGGATCTGAAGATGGATAAAAATGCCAATATTAATTTGTTCCATAATTTCGAAATAGACCTGGAATACAAAAAAGAACCGACCGATTCACTTCGATATACCATAGATAAAGAAAAAGTAAGATTGGATATTAACCCTTTCGACTTTATTGATATTACCATGGGTCTTGGTCAGAAATTCGATAAGTTCTTAATATGCGCCGTTAAATCGACCAATTATTATAATTATGTTTTGAACGAAAAACCACCCAAACAAATTCCACCAATGGGTGTGGTAGAAGATGCGGATACACTTAATCATCCTGAGAAATGGTGGCAGGCACATCGACCGGATGCATTGGACACCGTTGAGAAACAAATTTACGTGACTGCCGATGTGATCAAAAACAAAAAGATCTTTAAGGTTCTCTATAAAATAGGAGATTTAATTGGCAGCGGATATTTGAATTTCGACTATGTAGCCTTTGGACCTTTGTATGAAGTCTATTCAAAAAATGATATTGAGGGTGACCGGATAAAAATGGGGATCCGAACCGGAGACTCATTGAGCAGAAGATTTATTGCCGAAGCATTTATTGCTTATGGATTTTTGGATAAAAGGGTAAAATGGCAGGCATTTGCGAATTTCCATATAGAAAAAGATAAAAAACCCTGGAGAATGATCGGTGTAATGGGCAGGCAAGGCATTGACCAGATCGGTTTGAATCCTGGTCAGTTCAGACCAGATAATATTATTGGAACTTTTTTAAGAAGAAGAACCTTAAGGACCTTGTCGTATATTAATCAGGCCCAAATTGTATATGATCACGACTGGTTCCAGGGATTTAACCAAAAGCTTACGGTCGATTGGCAACAAGTCTACCCCACCTCTACTTTACCCTTTCCTATCCTTGATTCCAACGGGGTTGTTTCAGGGTTCCTACCCAGTTATACCCGTTTTGAATTAAGGTTGGAGACTACGCTTGCTTTAGGTCAGAGAGCCATTAATGGAAGAAATAAAAGAAGGGTTCTTCGTGGTAAATGGCCCGAAATTAAATTTACCTATGCCTTAGGGATTAAAGGTGTTTTAGGTAGCGATTATACTTATCATATGTTGCGCCTAAGTGTAAAAGACATCATCCGTATAAAACCATTGGGTTACGGTGAATATACTTTTACTGCTGGAAAGATCTTTGGGCAAGTACCTTATCCTATGCTCGAGATCCATCCTGGAAATGATACGTATTCATTCGACAAGTATGCCTTTAATTGCATGAATTATTTTGAGTTTGTGAGTGACCAGTTCATTACTTTCTCCTATGAACACCATTTCGAAGGATTTTTCTTTAATAAGATCCCGGGATTTAATAAGTTGAAATGGAGAGAGATCGTAGGTATCAGAGGAGTATGGGGAAGCCTAACTGAGCAAAATCAAAGATTTGTTGCATTGCCACCGGGTACTTACGACTTAAAAGACCAACTCACCGGAAAATATGTTCCATACATGGAAGTGAATGTAGGTATTGAAAATATATTCAATATTATCAGAATAGATTTTGTTTATAGATTAACACATCGCAAACAACCTGATCCAAATAATCCAGGGAAATTATTATACAATGATTCATTTAACTGGGGGATCTTCGGAACCTTTGCTTTTGACTTTTAAATTAGAGGGATGATCCTAAGAGCAGAAAATCTTATCAAGCAATATAAAAGCCGCAAGGTGGTTGACCATGTAAGTGTACAAGTGGGCCAGGGAGAAATTGTAGGATTATTAGGTCCCAACGGTGCAGGAAAAACCACCACATTTTATATGATGGTTGGCATGATCCAGCCCAATGAAGGAAAGATTTATCTGGACCAACAAGAGATCACACATTTACCTATGTATAAAAGGGCTCGGGCAGGCATTGGCTATTTACCGCAGGAGGCCTCTGTGTTCAGGAAATTAAGTGTGGAAAGTAATATCAAGGCAGTACTGGAAATGACCAAGCTCCCAAAAGCTGAACAAAAAAGAAGATGCGAGGAGTTATTGGAAGAATTTGGACTAACAAGAGTACGCAAGAGCCGGGGAGACCTTTTATCCGGTGGCGAAAGAAGAAGAACGGAGATTGCCAGAGCCTTGGCGGTTGACCCCATGTTCATTTTATTGGATGAACCCTTTGCGGGTGTGGATCCTATTGCCGTGGAAGATATCCAGGAGATCGTATATTCCTTGAAAAAAAGAAAGATCGGTATTCTTATTACTGATCATAATGTACACGAAACATTGAGTATTACAGACAGGGCATATTTACTTTTCGAAGGCAAAATATTAAAGCAAGGAACAGCTGAAGAGCTGGCTGCCGATGAACAAGTAAGAAAAGTATACCTGGGTCAGAATTTCGTATTGCATAAACCGAAAGAGAGAAATTAAATTTCGGTAAGGACATCATACATAGAAGTACTATAAAAGATTCAAATAAAAAAGAGCACCCTGTATGAGTGCTCTTTCCATAAAAATACGTTGAGTTTTATTTCTTTAAATAATTAACGGCAGTTCCGCAAAGTTTTCCATCAATATAGATCTCGGCAGTATATTCGCCTGATTTAAGTGTTTCAGCGGTTTTATATTCTGAGCTGATCAATGCTTGTTTATTATTAAAATAGAATGATTTCTGTACACTGTACACTTTATCCACTCCACCTACCTGGAATACATTGGCGCTACTTTGGGCCAATACTTTTTTATCAGGACCTTGGATCACAATATAAGCCATTCTTTCACCCTCTTCGGCCACCGCATTTTCCTGGATCTTGAAGCTTACCTCAAGTCCCATTACTTTCTTGGCTTTTTCTTCGAAGGTTTTCTTGCCTTTTTTATCCAGTTTGTATCCGCTCAGCATGGTATCATAAAATTTAAGCTGGGCAGCTACATCTACTTTATCCTGTAGGCCTTTATTAGTATTGGTGAGGGTGCTTTTTTCCTGGTTCAACACATTGATATCTGCGGCCAGTTTATCTTTTTCGGTTTTCAAAGCATCTCTTTCTTTTAGCAAGGCATCATACTTTAATTGCCAGCCTGCCAATTCTTCTTTCAGGGCTTCTATTTCCTTTTTATTTCCGCCACCGCCACCACCTGAATAAACTACACGGGTAGGTGTATTGGCAATTTTTTCCTGGAGGTCAGCAATCACCCCATTTAAAGAATCTGCTACACTTCCAGGAATGGCTCCTTCCATCAATTTAAGTTGAGATTGTAACGAGTCCAACTGTAATTTTTGCTGATCATTGGTAGTGGTAAGTTCGGTATTTTGCACCTTTAAACCATCATATTTTTTTAGGGTATTCATGTACTGCCAAACAAGGTAACCGGCAGCTCCACTGAGCAGAACTATCATAAAAATAAGAATGATCAGGACGGCCTTGTTCCCTCCCTTTTTTTCCGTAGTGGCTTGTTGATTTTGGCTCATAAGTATTGGTATTTGTTCCAAAAATAGTATTTTAACCTTAAAATATCATCTTTTTTGGCAGGAATTTCATATATAAAAGCGTTCAGCCGGCTTTTCTACCCCGTCAATTGTGCCTCTTGCGGAGAAGCGTTAGTAGATCGGGAAAGCCATATTTGCACGATTTGCCAGGTTTCCCTGCCCCTTACCGGCTATCATCAAGACTCTTTTAATCCCTTGAACGATTTACTTAAATTAAGATTAAGAGTTGATTTTATATCTTCTTTTCTGCTTTATGACCAGGGTTTGAGCACCCAAAATATTCTACATGCCATTAAATATAAGGGCAATAAACTATTGGCCAGCCATCTGGGCGAACTATATGGAAATGATATCCGTCATTCATTCGATCATCCATTGGATTATATTATTCCGGTACCCTTACATAGAAGAAAACAAAGAGAAAGGGGATATAACCAAAGTGAATTTTGGGGAATGGGGTTATCTAAAAGTTTATCCACTCCCCTCAATATCCATTCACTTTCCAGAATACAGTATACAAGTACCCAAACAAAAAAATCAAGGACCGATCGTGTAAAAAATGTAGAAAATGCATTCCGCATTCATTCTCCGGACCAGCTGAAGGGTAAAAGTATTTTATTGGTAGATGATGTGATCACCACCGGAGCCACGTTAGAGGCTTGCGGTATAGCCCTTTGGATGGCAGGTATCAGGTCGCTCAACATTGCTACCATTGCCTATGCAGCGAAATAGTAATTGTAATGGGTAAATGGTGATTCGGAAGAGGTTTTCCCAATTGCCGGTTACCAATCACTCATTACTTTTTAAAGCCCGAATTAGGTATTTGAGATTATAGGATTATTTTTGTTCGGAATTTAATTTTGACCTAAATATAATAGCTATGAGCCTTTTAGTTGTTGGAACTGTTGCCCTCGATACCATTGAAACCCCTTTTGGAAAAGCAGAAAGGATCATTGGAGGCTCAGCCACTCATTTTAGTTTAGCCGCTTCTTTCTTTAAGAATAATATTCAGTTGGTTTCTGTAGTTGGAGAAGATTTTCCCCAACAAGGAATAAAAAATTTTACCGACAGGAACATTGATATCCAAGGGCTCCAAATAAAAAAAGGAGAGAAATCGTTTTTCTGGGCAGGTCGTTATCACAACGATATGAATACCCGCGATACCCTGGATACTCAACTCAATGTTTTGGCCGATTTTGATCCTGTTGTACCCGAAGCTTACAAGAATGCAGAATATTTAATGCTCGGTAACCTCATGCCTAAATTACAAATGAAGGTGTTGGATCAAATGAACAAACGTCCCAAACTGGTGATGCTTGATACGATGAATTTTTGGATGGATATTGCCTGGGACGATGTATTGGAGGTTTTAAAAAGAGTAGATGTACTCACCGTAAATGATGAAGAGGCCCGTCAGCTTTCTAAAGAATATTCACTGGTAAAAGCCGCAAAAAAAATATTAACCATGGGTCCCAAATATTTGATCATAAAAAAGGGGGAAAATGGTGCATTGCTTTTTCATGGCAACGAATTATTTTTTGCTCCTGCCCTTCCACTCGAAGAGGTATTCGACCCAACGGGTGCCGGAGATAGCTTTGCCGGTGGATTTATCGGACATCTATCCTCTACAGATGATATTAGTTTCAGTAATATGAAACGGGCAGTTATTTATGGTTCAGCCATTGCTTCCTTCTGCGTAGAAAAATTCGGTATCGATAGAGTGGTTGAACTTTCGAATGAAGAATTCAAAAAAAGAGTATTGCAATTTGTCGACCTGGTACAGTTCGATATTCAGTTGACATAGTTTTCCTGCCTGCAGTAGGTAGGTTGGAGCGGCCTGCCCGGCTTCCCGATAGCTATCGGGACGCTATATCCTTTTTTATTGCTTTTGGAATATTTTCCGTCAACTTTGAGGAGACGTGCCATGGCACGTCTGTACTACGTTTAAAAATAAGCTTGCTACAAAAGTAATAAAAAAGGATACCGCTCCTATCCAGGCCGCATGAGGGCAGCAGCCGTGAAACGCTGCGCCACCCGAACGGCCGTGCCGCGATTACGTAATTTTTTGTACCTTCATCCCTCCTTATGTCGGCGCAAAGAACTCATACATCTTTTCAGCAAAGATACCGGCTCATTTGGGCATTGGCCCTGAAAAATATCAGAGTGAAATATAAAAATTCCATTCTTGGTTTTTTCTGGAGCATATTAAATCCTTTGATCTTTCTTCTCATCTTCAACTATATTTTTGGAAAAGCCTTCCCTCAGATAGAAAATTATCCTCTGTATGCAGTAACCGGCATTGTAGTATGGACCCTTTTTCCGGTTGCCACCAATGCGGTGATATCATCCATCCTGGAAAATGCAGGGATCTTAAAATCCATTGCAATTAAACCCTCCACTTTCCCCATGGCATCGCTGGTCTCTTCCTCCATTAATTTTTATCTATTGCTGATCCCCTTTACGGGTATCATGTTATGGCTAGGCTTACAACCCGGATGGGAAGCCCTGCTCGGCATTGTGATACTTCATATTTACCTGGTATTTATTTTAGGTCTCGGTTATTTACTTTGCGCATTCAATGTATTCTATAGAGATATTGGGTTGCTATGGAACACCCTGATGCCGGCATTATTTTATTTTACACCCATTGCATATCCGGTTGAACTGATCCCGGAAAATATTCGTTGGGCCATGAAACTGAATCCTATCTATTTTTTTGTGGACGGATTCCGTAAATGTATTTACGAACATCAGGTACCTGATCTAAATAACTGGATCATCATGATCAGTATTGCATTTGGAACCCTTTTAATAGGCCACCTGGTTTTTAAAAAACTTCAAAAAAACTTTTTTTCCTTTTATTAATGTCGGCGTCTACCATCATACAGGTGCAAAACCTTGAGTTTGGCTTTTTCTCCCAGCATAATGGGATCAATACCTTTAAGGAAATGTTGCATAACCTGGGAAGCAGAAAACCTTTTCAGAAAAAACAGGTCATTGATGGGATCTCTTTTGAAGTGGAAAAAGGATCATGTTTTGCTATTATGGGCAGAAATGGTTGTGGCAAGAGCACCTTATTAAGAATTATTTCCGGTATAATCCAACCAGATCGGGGAAAACTGGATGTACAAGGAAAAATATCACCCTTGTTAGCATTGGGGGTTGGATTGGAACCTGAATTAAGCGGAATGGATAATATCAAACTCAGCTGTTTACTTACCGGGATTCCTTCCTCTTCCTTAAAATCAGCCATAGAAGCCGTGAAGCATTTTTCAGAGCTTACAGATCAGGACCTGAAGATGCAGATCAAAAGATACTCAAGCGGAATGATCGCCAGGCTTGCTTTCTCGATTGCTTTAGCTGAAGAGCCAGCCATACTGATCATTGACGAAATATTAGCGGTGGGTGATGAGGGTTTTCAAAACAAATGTTATAGTCGGATACTGGAGCTAAAAGAAAAAGGCACCACTATTTTATTTGTATCACATGCGGCGGCTGATATAGAGAAGATCTGCGACAAAGGGATCCTGATCGAACAAGGAAAGATCATCTTCGAAGGGAATTCCAAAGAACTAGTTCAACGTTATCATGAATTATTTGCCTGATGCATACCGAAAAAGAAATATTGGTATCCATCATTATTCCCTGTTATAATCATGGGGCTTATATCCAGGATGCATTAGATAGTGTTGAAAAGAATAATCCCGATGATTATTATGAGATCATCATCATTAATGATGGAAGTACGGACGATGCTACCATTGCAAAATTAAAGGACCTTGAAAAACAAGGTTACCGTGTTATCCACCAATTGAACAAAGGCCTTTCGGCAGCACGGAATCATGGCATAAAAAAAGCCAGTGGAAAATATATTCTACCCCTGGATTCTGATAACAAGATCAACCCTGATTATTATCGGAAAGCCATTGAAATATTTGAAAAAAATGCTGAGGTGGGGATCGTATACAGCGATCGATCTGTTTTTGGAATGCAGGAGGGAACCATTCCAGTAGGTGACTTTGAAGCAAAGCGAATTTTGCCCGGTAACTATATTGATGCCTGTGCGGTGTTCAGAAAATCGGTTTGGGAGAAAGTAGGTGGATATGATGAAAATATGCCCGGCGGTATTTATGAGGATTGGGAATTTTGGTTAAGTTGCATTGACAACGGTTATTCGTTCAAATATATCAATGCCCCTTTATTTGGCTATAGGGTCTTGGAAGCTTCCCTCGTACAAAAATCACTTGACCCCATTATTCGACGGAAGGTAGTGAATCATATTGTTAAGAAGCATGCTTCCTTGTATAACCGATATGTGGATGAAATCATCGGGGAATTACATGCCCTGTTAGCTCATTGGGAGCATACCCATATCCAGAAGCAACAAATATTTGATGGAGAACTGCATGCGCTTAAGGTTGAACTATCCTCCAAAGTACAGGGTTATGAAGACCGTATTGAGACGTTCATTGAACAGAATCATCAATTACATGAACAGTTAGAGATCCGACAAAACGATATTCAGAAATTCCAGGAATTGATCGGTTCCCTGCAAGCAGCTCTCCTTCTTAAGGAAGATCATATCGTAAATATCGAAAAGAAGCTAGGTCAATTAAAAGACGAACTTACCGTACGGGTTCAATATGCAGAAACGCTCAGTGAATTAATTGTTCAGTACGAAAACAGGATCAAAGGAATTGAAAGTACCCGTACGTGGAGAATCAGACAACAATATTATAAGTTCAAGGGAATATTTAAACCAAAGAAAAAAAGAAGAAGAATCCCTGGATTGGGATTGATCAAAAAAATATTCTTCTTCACCTTTGGCAAGGGTAAGATCATGACCCGAAGGTTATTCAAGAAAATTTTCAAGCATTTATATTTATGGCTGGAAGAGTTTCCGGTTCGCATCATTCCTGTAAAAGACCTGGGTGTACAGTTAAGTGTAAGCAACGATCCTTACCATCAATGGATGATGAGAAATTTTCCCAGGGAAGCCGAGTTCAGAGAATATAAAAAACAATCAGAATTATTTTTGCATAAGCCCTTGGTGAGTATTATACTGCCTGTGTATAATCCCCCTGAAGATCTTTTTAAACAAACCCTTAATTCCGTCCTAGGTCAAATATATGAGCATTGGGAACTTTGTATTGCAGACGACGCTTCTACCAACAAGAATATCCATAAGATCCTGGAGGAATATGCCAAAAAGGATTTCCGGATCAAGATCATGTACAGGAATGAAAACGGACATATTTCAAAAGCCAGTAATTCGGCGCTGGAATTAGCCACAGGAGAATTTTCCCTGTTGTTGGATCATGATGACTTGCTTACCTCTGATTGTTTACACCATGTGGTACAAAAGATCAATGAAAAACCAAGCACCGATCTCATCTATTCAGATGAAGATAAAATTGATGAAGCAGGAACCCATTCTGTTCCGCATTTCAAACCACAATGGTGCCCGGATCATTTCAGTTCAAGGAATTACCTGGGCCATGTAGTAGTATGCCGAACCTCTTTGCTCAAAGAAATCGGCGGGTTTCGTATTGGTTTCGAAGGAAGCCAGGATTATGATCTGTTGTTGAGGGTTACAGAAAAAACCGATCAAATTGAGCATATCCCAAGAATACTATACCATTGGAGGATCCATAAAGCTTCGGCTGCCCAAAGTGAAGAAGCCAAACCTTACGCTTATATAGCGGCACAAAAAGCGTTAACCGAAAGTTTCGAGAGGAAAGGCGAACCTGCAGATGTTTCATTCCTTAACGGTTTTAGGGGATATTCGATCAGATATAAAATCAAAAAAGAAGGAAAGATCTCTATTATCATTCCTACCAAAAATAATGCAACCGTGATCAAAGTTTGTATTGATTCTATTTTTGAAAGATCCAGCTATAAAAATTTTGAGATCATTGTTATTTCCAACAACAGTGATGAGGAAGCATTGACCATGCTTTTAAACAAATACCAATCAGATCATCCTGATCAGTTCAGGTGGTTTGAACATAATATTCCGTTCAACTTTAGCAAGCTCATGAATTTTGGAAGAGCCAAAGCTAATGGAGAATATTTATTGTTATTGAATAATGATACGGAGGTAATTACTGAGGATTGGATGGAGGCCATGCTTGAACAGGCACAGCGTGCTTCAACCGGTGTTGTGGGTGCAAAGCTATTGTATCCTGACAATACCATCCAGCATGCCGGTGTTATTATAGGACTTGGTGGAATTGCAGGGCATACATTCGTAGGTATGCACAAAGATGAAGCAGGATACTTTAATTATATTCAATCCATTAACAATTATAGTGCCGTAACCGCTGCATGTTGTATGGTAAGAACAGCCAACTATGACCTGGTAAATGGATTCAATGAAGAGTTTGAAGTAGAATACAACGATGTCGACTTTTGCCTGAAATTGATGGACAAAGGAAAATACAATATCTATCTTCCCCATGTGGAATTATATCATTATGAATCATTGACCAGGGGCCATCCCCATATGAACAAGGAATCGTACGAAAGACATTTGAAGGAGCTTAACCTGTTTAAAAAAAACTGGCAAACCTATATTGACGATGATCCTTGCTATAATATTCACTTAACAAGAGGTGCACATGATTTTAGAATTGCTTTATAAAAGTTCAGGATGGATATATTAGATCAATATTTCAAAACGGCTCCCACCTACCAACAAATGGTAGACCTTTTCAAAGGAGAATGGTCATCGAAATTACCTCACGTTGGGCATGCTGATTTGATTTCAGGTAATGCCGAGTTATTTAACGACAACAGAATTAAATTGCTGAATGAGTATTTTCCTTTAGAAAATAAAAATATTCTTGAGCTGGGTCCATTGGAAGCGGGCCATACCTATATGATGCATCAACTGGGTGCAGCGTCCATTCTGGCCGTCGAATCCAATGCCAGGTCCTACCTGAAATGCTTGATCGTAAAAGAACTTTATAAGCTTAACAAAGCACATTTTATTCTGGGTGATGCACTTGAATATATGAAAGAGGGCCCTCAGCATTTTGATCTATGTGTTGCCAGCGGGATTTTATATCATTCCGTTACTCCCCATTTATTCATAGAAGCTTGCACCAAAACAAGTAGTCACGTATTTATGTGGACCCATTACTATGATCCGGAAACCATGTCTGCCTATCCTACGTTGGAGGGAAAGTTTGTACCTGGACCACAGATCCCATATAAAGAACTTGAATTGAACACGTGGAAGTTTAACTACCTGGCTTCTTTAGACTGGCCAGGATTTTGTGGAGGACCTGAACCTCATAGTTTATGGATCAGCAAAGAAGATATTTTTGAAATTTTCAACATGAATGGGTTTGCGAATATCCATACATTTTTTGAAGACCCTACGCATCCCTTGGGTCCCAATATTTGCTTCATGGCCGGGAAATGATCAACCGGTTTTTCTCCTCTTTATTTTTTCCGCTATCACAAGTATGAATGAGGTGGCAACCACATAAAATACCGGGATAAAAGCCATATAATGCCTTAATGCATGCCAATTCACCCCACCTACATATTTATTGAGTATATAGCCACTAATCAAGAACACCATTAATAAAAATCCGCAAAAAAACAGCCAGCGCATGTTGTTATATATATGACGGATAAAAACCAGAGATACGGCCAGATTGAAAAGGACGAGCCATATATAATAGCTTTTTAGCATTATTCCTGGCTTCAAAAAAGTGAAAGCCAAAGTATCCATCAAAAAGAGATCAATAAAATACCGATAGTTGAAAACACCCGCAGGCATCAATATATTAAGAAGCATATAGAAAAAATCTGATCCGCTTTTCAGTGGAATGCTGGCGTGCTTCCAGAAGGCATAAAGCAGACCAAATAGAAGCGTGATCGTCATAGAAACAAGGATGTTCTTAAGACTTATCCGTTTGATGATCTTAACTGTGAATATCAGAAAAATAAAAGGAGCAATTAAAATATTCGCGTAGGAGGATAATAAACAGAGAAAGAAGAAAACAAGGGAGATATAAAAATTCAGGCCAAAGGATTTTTTAAAGGATCTTAAAAGGAACAAGGCAAACAAGTTAACCAACAAAGGAGAAATCATATTATTTCCTAGTCCATATCTTTGATGGGTAGCTACCAGCAAGCCAAAAACAATACAGCCAAGAACATATTGAATGGGAATTCTGTATCCTAACTGGGCGATCTGCTTAAACAAAGGAATTAAAACAAATAATCCAGCCACATATAACCCAAATGAAAACAGCCTTAACCACTTTAATCGAGCAAACACATCCACATGGAACAGCGAAAGAATTTTGTTAGGTACGCTCAGCACTAAATAGTATACAGGGGGATGATGCGCTTCGTAACAAAATGCGGTCATGCCAAAGTTCTGGAGGTCCACCCTGCTAATGTCTGATATCCTGTTTGGTTCTTGCTGCGCATGCAATATAATTTCGGCCGAAATCATATCTGTGATCTTTGGGATCTTCCCTTCCGATAATTTGATCACATAATCCATATGTGCAAATTCATCAATGGGGCTCCATTTATTCTGTTGTTGAATGAATATTACATTTTTCACGATCAGGAATGCGATCATGAGATAGAGAAATATTTTGGAATAAAATGCAAGTTTATCCATTACTGTGGATTCATTGAATTTTTTATTTCTTCCGGATTATCATCCAGCAATTTATATATCCGGCCTTCGATCATCTCAAAAAGCACGATATTCGGCCGCTCGGTATCTATTACCTCCTTCGTAATATCGGTTGACCAAACATATACACACCTTCTGAAGCTTTCGGAAAAGTAGGGCTGAAGCAGGCCAAAGAAAGAATCACGGTAAACTACGATCTTCGGCAGAGAATCATTCTTCACTTCCGTAGTAACGGTTGGCATAAGGATATATTGAGATATATAAATCCTGGAATCAACAATTTTATGATCGCTGGTAGTGTCCTTTTGAATTGGCATCCATTCAAAATTTTGCAAAATCCTTTCCAGCCCTAAATGTTTCGCAAGATCAGGATCTCCAATATTTATCTTGCAGTTCTTATAATCTTCCATATTGGGCACAGGAAGGTTGGGAAAACTCCTCCTCATGGTATCCAGAATGATTTGTGTGGCCCTGAATCCTGCCTGTGTGTTCCAATGTGTATCATTCGGGTAATACAATTCAGTTCCAGGTTTGTCCCTCAGCAATACAGGTACAACATCCACAATATGCACATAACTGTTCTTTTTCAAATAATCTCTCAGCTGCTCAATTCTGGAAGTTTTATGTTTCATTTTGATAAACCATGGAAGATTCTCGGGATAGATATTCGATTTGTTAGGAACAATCGTTAAATAAAACTGAATGCCACGGTTTTTATTCCAGGTATGTAATTCCTCCAGATTATATTTGATTCTCTTTAATTCTTCCTCGGTAAATAAATTAATATTTTGGTAGTCTCCCCAATTGCTATGGTTAACAAAGTACAGCCACTTATGTTTTCCTATGGCTACCAAGTCGGGTTTGGAGGAGGTTCGAAATATCTTATACTTATAATAACTGTTTAAGAAAATAAGGTCCTCCCGGAAGCCAAAACTTTGGTTAAAATATTTTGAATATTGTTTTGTATACCCTATCACATTTTCGATATTGAAGGTAGGTGCTTCCGCCGATTCTTCATATTTGTTTTTCTTTTTCTTAGCTGCCGGGAAAAAGGTGGACTTGATGAATGGCAGGAACACAACTAATACAAATAAAAACGTGAGTACCTTTTCATTGGTAATTTGAGTAAATTGAAGTGATGCAAGTCTTTTGTTCAGAAAATAAAATATGAAAAACCCTAACAGTAAGGAAAAGAAAAATGACCTGCCATCCAGAAAGTCTCTTTTACTTAATTGCTGCATGTACTTGCTCAGATAAAAATCTGTTTCCAAAATAGGATCCGGCCCGGTGGTTTCAAAAGTAACGGCATCTTCCTTCAGGGTATAATCCTTAATATGTTTTACCGGAAAGAAATGCTTATAAATACTATCCGGGCTGAAACTGACAGAATAGTTGATCCCTACAAGTTTGATTTCATGTATTTCCCATTTCCCGCGACTCGTTCCTGCATCTATTCTCAACTTGCCAGGATTGATCAGCTTGGGAAGATTGAATTGGACCTTTTGCTTGGTTACCTCCACCCCAAAGGATTTGGAAAGCCTTTGTTCCGGATTATAAATAGTATCCTCCTGAATAAAAATATCTATGTCTGAGGGATGATCGGTGGTTAGCACCAACTCAACCTTCACATTCTTATTTACCAGATCGGTCCTTAGCAACGAATGATAAATAATCCAGCACAGTGCAAAGCTGATCAAAAAGGCAATTGATATCCTGGTAAATTTATTCATGTTTAAAATCTAAAATAAATAAATGGATTATAACTTCCGTTGGCTACTTCACCAGCACTAATCACAAGCAACAACAATAAAATTATATTGGTAACAATATTCCTCGTCCTGTTGGCAGGGATTTTTTTATAGATATATTCCACCACCGGTGTACAAAGTACAATGGCTAATAGCAATATAAAAAACCATTCTACCGTCATGTATAGGAATCCGCGGCTGTAAATATTGATATGGTTAAAATCAAATAATTTCGAGAAAAATAGGCCCGCTTGCGAAAGGTCTTTCATCGAAAACAACACAATGCTGGATGAAAAGACAAGAAATACATAAATGCTTGTAAAGGGGCGTGGTATATGCTTTAACAACTTACTTACCCCGAGCCGTTCTATCGTGAGGAAAAAACCATGTATCACACCGAACATAATAAAGGTCCAGTTAGCTCCGTGCCATAGTCCGTTCAACAAAAACACGATCCATAGATTGATATACATCCTGAAGGCTCCTTTTTGATTACCTCCGAGGGGGATATACAAATAATCCCTGAACCAGGTGGAAAGAGAAATATGCCAGCGGGTCCAAAACTCTTTCATCGACCTGGAGATGTATGGATAGTTAAAATTCTCCTTGAAATTAAATCCAAACATTTTGGCCAGTCCAATAGCCATATCAGAATAGCCTGAAAAATCAAAATACATTTGAAGACCACCTGCCACCAAGGCCAGCCAGTTGAACAATCCATTGTATTCCTCCACCGGCATTTCGTACACATAGGCGGGGATCCGGCCCAGCATGTTGGCGATCAATACTTTTTTTGCCAATCCAACAATAAACCTCTTAGCTCCTTCTGCAAACAGTTGATAATTTTCCTGGCGATTATCAATTTCTTGATAGATATCTTTGTACCGGATAATAGGGCCAGCAATAAGCTGTGGAAAAAAAGTAATATACAATGCCAGTTTAAATGGGTTTCTTTGGGCTTCGAATTTTTCCCGGTAAAGATCAATGATATAGCTCATCCCATGAAAGGTAAAAAACGAAATACCGAGTGGAAGAATGATTTTCTCCCAGAACATGGGGGAAAACCCAAGTACTTTTGCAGTGAAGTTATAGTTATCAGCGAAGAAGTTGGCATATTTATAGTAAAGCAGTAACCCTATATTAAATGCACATGCGGCTATGAGCCACCATTTTTTCCTGTCCTTGGAATCTGAATTCCCAATCAATAACCCAAAAACATAATTGGCAACAATCGACAGCAGCACAATCACCAAAAACTCGCCTTCACCCCATCCATAAAAAATCAGACTAAAAAAGAGGAGCACATAGTTTCGATAGGGCTTTTGCACCAGGTAATAAAAAAATAAAACCAGGGGTAAAAACCAGAAGAGAAATATGGGGGAACTAAATACCAATTCTGTACAGGATGAGTTAGGACTGTAAAAATAGGATAATGTGTGAAAATGAGTAAAGAAAGACCCAATTTAGCCAATAGTCTGGTCCCATGCTCCCCGGCAACAGGGGTGGAAACGAAATCCTTTCAATAGAACCAAGATCTCCGCCTTTGGCGGATGCAAGAAGCAAGAACCAAGACCCTTCTACATACTTTCTTGCTTCTGGGCTCTTGCTTCTTGGTTCCATTAAAAGATTGGCCTTGTCTATCGCCGGTTGCGCATGGCCAATTGGAAAAGGGAGTCACCCCTTATCCCTTTCAAATTTTTAACAATAGGGCGTTTTATAGAACCGAAATATCAGTAATTTAGCCTACTGAAAATTGCCAAGATGATTAAGTACTTTACCACATACATTTGCATCATGCTTATTTGTGCTACCTCATTTGCGCAAACGAACGAAACATGGACCCTGACCAAATGTCTTGACTACGCTAAAGAAAACAATATCACCATTAAACAACTGGACCTCAGCATTCAATCAAGCAAAGCCCAAACTACTCAGTCATGGGCCGATCTTGCCCCAACAGCCAACGGGTCCGCCAGTCACAACTGGAATTATGGTTTGAGTTTCGATAACAGTTCCGGTATCCTGCAGAACCAGCAATACCAAAGTTCATTTTATGCGGTTAGTTTTAACTGGATCTTATTCAATGGACTCAATAATTATTATACCATTATGTCAAGGCAGCAAGGTCAGAAAGCAGCTACTTATGACTTCCAACAGGCCATTAACGATGTTCAATTAAACGTGGCTCAACTTTATATGCAGGTTCTTTTTGCACAGGAGAGACTTGAGATCATTCAGCAGCAGGTGGATGCCATGCAAAAACAAGTGGACCGTTCAAAACTTATGTTTGACGTAGGTACCATTACGAAAGGTGATTATTTGCTGACCCAATCTTCCCTCGCCACTTTACAAGTTAACCTGGCCAATGGAGAAAATGCCATTGCCTCCACAAAATTAGCCCTTATACAGGCGTTGAATCTGGATCAGCTGGATATCCAAATTGAAAAACCCGATTTTTCGAAGGTGCAGATCACCGAATTCCGTGATGAAACTTCGTTGGAAGGGATCTATAGTTATGCAGTTCAAAATACACCAAGTATCCTGAGTAAAGAAGCTACCGTTTGGAAATTCAAAAGAAGCCTGGCTGCAGCCCGTGGGAATTATTATCCCAGCATTAGCTTTAGTGCTACCCTGTCAACTGCATTTTCCCAGTTAAGAACAATAAATCCCTTCGACCCAAACAGCCCAACCATTCCCTACTCCAACCAGTTAGAACAGAATTTTGGCCAGCAATTGGGATTCAGGTTAACCGTTCCAATCTTTAATGGATTGGCAACAAGGACCAATGTGAAGCTGGCAAAAATACAATGGTTAAGTTCAAAACTCGACCTGGAAAATGAACAAAATAAATTAAGGAATACCTTACAACAAGCCTATATTGATGCCAGATCAGCCTATCGCACCTATACCGCTAACAAGATAAATCTGGAAGCTCTTGAAGAAGCTTATAACTATGCAAAAGATAAATATGAAGTAGGAACTATCACAAGTGTTGAATTCAACGATGCTTCTAACAACTATTTCAATGCGAAAACAGAGCTTTTGCTGGCACAATATGACTATATTCTAAAAACCAAGGTATTGGATTTTTATCAAGGGAAAAAATTGGAATTTTAAAAACATGAAAAAAACATTTTATTCTATATTATTAACTGCTGTTATTGCAACCAGTCTGCTGGTATCATCTTGCGGGGGTGGTGGAGGTGGCACTACCAAAGTAACTACAGATACCGTAAATACCCGGACAATTATTGAAACCGTATCGGCTTCCGGAAAGATCCAACCTGAAATTGAAGTGAAGATCGCATCAGATGTTTCCGGAGAAATCGTTGAATTATATGTGCAGGAAGGAGACTCCGTAAAAAAAGGACAACTCTTACTGGAGATCAATCCAGACGTATATGTAAGTGAATATGAAAGAATGGTGGCCAGTGTAAATCAAACCAAAGCCAACCTCTCCTCCGCTAAATCCAGGCAATTGCAGGCAGAAGCACAATTACTTCAGGCAGAAAATATTTATAACATGAACAAAAGTCTTCATGATAAAAAAGCAATCTCCGAAACTGAATGGAACACCATTACTACCAATTATAAAGTGGCTCAATCCAATGTAGAAGCCGCCAAAGAAGATGTGATAGCTATGGGCTATAACGTGCAAAGTATGTCAGCTTCTTTAAAGTCGGCAAAAACAAGTTTATCCCGTACTAAAATATATGCTCCGATGAATGGGATCGTATCCATGCTCAACGTAAAAAAGGGGGAAAGAGTGGTTGGTACAGCCACCATGGCGGGAACCGAAATGTTAAGGATCGCCGACCTGGGAATGATGGAAGTAAATGTAGAAGTAAATGAAAATGATATTGTAAAAGTGGACCTGGGTGATACGGCTATGATTGAAGTCGACGCCTACCTGAACAGAAAATTCAAAGGAAAAGTAACTTCAATCGCCAATTCTCCAAAAACATCCAACAATGCCATTGCTACGGATGAAGTAACCAATTTCGAAGTGAAGATCCGTATTTTAAGAGAGTCATACCAGGACCTTTTATCTATCAGAAATTCCCCTTTCCGCCCCGGTATGTCCGCAACGGTTGATATTATTACTGGGAATACCCCTAACGCTGTCTCCGTTCCTATTCAATCGGTAACAGCTAAAAAAGATACTACCGTTACGACCACCGATGAGTTTAAAGAATATGTTTTTGTTATAGATGGTAAAAAAGTGAAAATGGTGCAGGTGAAAACAGGGATCCAGGACAACAAATATATTCAGGTACTGTCGGGGCTAACTCAAGGAGAGGTAGTGGTGGAAGGTCCTTATGAGGCCATCTCCAGGAAGCTGGAAGATGGGATGAAAATAAGGGTGGTCGACAAAAAATCACTATACGGAGGTGGAAAATAATTTCATCCTTTGCATTGAAACGGCTACTGAGACCTGTTCGGTAGCTTTATCAAAATCAGGAAAATGTATAGCCGAAAAAAATGTGCATGAACAAAATGCACATGGTACACAATTAACCGTTCTGATCGAAAACCTCATGGCCGAAAACCATCTTTCATGGAAAGATCTTTCAGCCATTGCTTATAGTCATGGTCCTGGATCTTATACGGGCCTAAGAATAGGACTATCAGTAGCCAAAGGAATTTGCTATGGTTCCGGGTTACCATTGATTGAGGTCCCTACTTTACAACATATGGCAAACAGAGCCAAAGAACATATAAAAGAGGGTCAGCTGTTTTTCCCTATGATCGATGCCAGGAGGATGGAAGTATATGCCGCTTTAATAGATCATGAAATGAAATTTGTTCTGGAACCTTTTCCATGCCTGGTAGAAGAATATGATTGGGCAGGATTATTATCTGATAAAAAAATATTTTTTTTCGGGAATGGTTTAAGCAAGTCTAAAGAAATCCTGAAAAAATATCCAAATGCATGTTTTGTAGACGACTTCCAGATGTCGGCAGACTCCATGTGTTCACTTGCGGATGCAAGATTTAACAACGATCAATTGGCCAACCTGGCCTATCATGTTCCCTTCTATTTAAAGGAGGCCAATGTTACAGAAGCAAAAAAGAAGCTATTGTAATTGATTTTCTTTCGTAATTTGCATTCATATTAGGCATGACCTCATTTGAATACATAGTTGTTCTGGTATCCATCATCCTGGGTTTGGGTGTTACCCAAATTGTAACCGGATTAGCCCATTTCATGCACAGTGGGAACAAAGTAAAAATGTACTGGCCCCACTTTTTGTGGATCATTATGATCTTCTTCTTTCATATCCAGGAGTGGTGGGTGTTTTACGAATATAAAAGTTTTACAGAATGGAGGCTGCATACATTTATTTTTATTATCCTCTATCCTATCGGCCTATTTATCCAGGCCCGTTTGCTTTTCCCTTTCGATAATTTTGATGAAGTAACTGACTTGAAAGCTTTCTATTATGAAAACTACCGGTTCTATTTTGGTTCTATTGGCGTTCAAGCCGTTTTATCTCTTATTGATAATATGTGGTTGAGAGGAATGGCGCTGAATGAGCAATTTGTGCAAATAGGTGTCGGCACGCTTACTTTTTCCATTGCTTTTTTCAAAATCCGGAACGAATGGGTGCATAAGATCCTGGCTATACTTCTGCTTGCGTCGATAGTTGTAGCGATTGCGGTAAATCAGGATTCGTGGAAAATTGATTGATGATAGGAAATGATTGTTGGCTACTTCTTCTTGGTTACCTTATGGAAAACCTGCTCCAGGGATGTTTCAGATTTTTTCATCGTAAGCACGGTAATTCCTTTATCCACGGCCCATTTAAACAAATCGCTCCGAATATCATCCCCTTGTTTCGCCTCTAAGACCCAATGGTTGAATCCCACATGGTTGGCCTGAACAACACCTTTTATTTTCATTACCTCATCAAGTGGTACCTCTTTGTCAAATTCACATTGGAACTGCTGACGCTCCTCCTTCATCTCCTCTTGAATATCCGCTACATTTTTATCGGTTGCAATTTTACCTCTGTCAATAATGATCACTCTTTTGCAAACCGCTTCCACTTCCTGCATAATATGGGTACTCAACATCACGGTTTTTTGCTTACCGATATCCATGATCAAATTTCTTATTTCAATGAGTTGATTGGGATCCAATCCACTGGTAGGTTCATCCAAGATCAAAACTTTGGGATCATGGATCAGGGCCTGGGCCAATCCTACCCTTTGTTTGTATCCTTTTGAAAGGGTTCTAATTTTTTTCTTTTGCTCCAATCCCAGCCCGGTCATTTCTATCATTTTATTGATCAATGCAGAAATATTTCCACTCACATGGTGCATCCCAGCCACAAACCTCAGGTATTCTTTCACATACATATCTCCGTACAATGGATTGCTTTCTGGTAAATAACCTACCATTTTTCTTACCTCCATGCTTTGGGTAACAATATCCAGTCCGCAAACCTTTGCACTTCCTTCCGTTTGAGGGATATAACCGGTTAAGATTTTCATCATGGTTGATTTTCCAGCCCCATTAGGGCCAAGAAAACCCACGATCTCTCCTGTTTCAACCTTGAACGAAACATTGCTCAGGGCTCTTTGGCGTCCGTATATCTTCGTAATATTGTTTACCTCTATCGACATATTTTTTTGTTTTTGGGCATGCCCTTTTTAAATTGGCAAAATGGTGTCGGCTCATTTTTTTGTCAACCCTACTGGCCAATATGAAAAGATCGGGCTATCCGTAATACCTATTAGAACCAAGCGCCAAGACTCAAGAGCAAACATGCCTACAAATAAACGAAATAATTAGCAGGTTAATATTTACATTTATAGCGGATTGTCATAAAAAATGAATGAATTAGATCAGGAGGCCCCATTAGCCGAAAGAATGAGGCCCAGAAAATTGCAGGATTTTGTGGGTCAGGAGCATTTGGTAGGCCCCCAAGGGGCACTTACCAATATGTTGAATTCAAAAGTGCTTCCAAGTATGATACTTTGGGGACCACCGGGAGTAGGTAAAACCACCCTGGCCCAGATCATTGCAGATGCATTTGAAAGGGATTTTTACCGGTTAAATGCCATCAGCAGTGGTGTAAAAGACATCCGTGAAATCATTGAAAAAGCAGAAAAAAGTGGGTTCATGGGTCAGTTTAAAAAGCCAATTGTTTTTATTGATGAGATCCACCGTTTCAATAAGTCACAACAAGATTCCTTGTTGGCAGCCGTTGAAAAAGGCACCATTTGTTTGATCGGAGCCACTACCGAAAACCCCTCGTTCGAGGTGATCTCCGCCTTGTTAAGCCGGTGCCAGGTATATGTACTCAACGCATTGGCCAAAGAAGATCTTGAAAAAGTGTTGAACCGGGCGATTGAAATAGATGAATGGCTGAAGCTGAAGAAACCTCAGATTGAAGAAGCGGAGGCATTGATGGCCTTTAGCGGAGGCGACGCCCGGAAATTATTGAACTATCTCGAAATTTCAGTGATGGCTTATGGAAATCAGCAACCTTTGGTACTCAATAACGAAAATGTAAAAGCGGCCATTCAGCAATCCATGCCTTTGTATGACAAGAATGGTGAAATGCATTATGATATCATTTCGGCCTTTATTAAATCCATGCGTGGATCGGATCCTCAGGCAGCAGTTTATTGGATGGCCAGAATGCTCGAAGGAGGTGAAGACCCTAAATTTATCGCCAGAAGGATGTTGGTCCTGGCAAGTGAAGATATAGGGAATGCTAATCCAAATGCGCTTTTATTGGCTACCGCTTGTTTCCAGGCAGTTGACATGATCGGTTTACCTGAAGCAAGGATCATTCTTTCACAAACCGTTACTTACCTGGCTTCTTCTCCCAAAAGCAATGCGGCTTATATGGCTATTAATAAAGCTTCGGAAATTGTAAAGCAAACAGGCAACCTGCCGGTACCGATGCATTTGAGAAATGCTCCTACCAAACTAATGAAGGACCTCAATTACGGAGATGGATATTTATATGCACATGATTATCCGAATAATTTTATTCTACAGGAATTTCTTCCTGATGCCATTGCAGGCAAAGTATTTTATGATCCCGGAGATAATACCCGTGAAAAGGAAATGAGAAGCTTTTTGGCTTTACGTTGGGGTAAAAAATACGGTTATTAGTTGCTCAGAATATTGCTGAATTGTCCGGTAATAGGAATGCTATCACTGGAGGTAACTGAATTCTTTGCATACACATTAAAGGTTCCTGTTAACCTGCCCTGATCCACTTTGGTAAGATTTACAGAACCTTGGGTACTTAAGTAATAGTTATTTACATTGTTGTAATCAGGTGTATAGATCAATGCATCTAATGCGGTATCTAAAGGATTAATATTATAAGTTCCTTCCGATGTGCCCGGAATGGTGATCACCAGCGTAGCTGTATTTTTGGTGCCCGTGATCACATATTGATTTCCGTTTTTAACAGCACCATATACTGAAGCTTCCCAGGCTGATCCATTAATGCTGGAACTAAAACTTCCAATAAATAATTCACACCCGGCCAACGCAAAAACAGTCAAAAAAACAGCAATAAAAATTCCTTTTTTCATGGTAGAAAGATTTCATTAAGGTTATTGAACAATGGTCATTTCATCCACCAGGTATTTGGCTCCGGCGTACTTATCCATTACCCAAAGTACATACCTGATATCAACGATAATATTACGACATTTTTCGGGATCGTACATAATATCACTCATTGTGCTCTCCCAAGCACGGTCAAAATTAATTCCAATAAGCTGACCATCAGCGTTTAATACAGGCGACCCTGAATTACCCCCGGTGGTATGGTTGGATGCCAGGAATGCTACATGCAATACTCCATTTTGAGCATATCTTCCATAATCCTTTTGCTTATACAATTCCAAAAATTTAGGGAGAAGATCAAATTCATAATCTCCAGGCTTATATTTCTCAACAATTCCGTCAATGGTTGTGAACCAGTTATAGTTGGTGCCATCAACCGGCGAAAAGCCCTGAACTTTTCCATAGGATACCCTTAAGGTGCTGTTCGCATCAGGATATAATCTTTTTTTCTTCCCTAAATATTGAAGGATCCCCTTCATATAGAGGGTCATTTTATCCTGTATATTGGTATTCACCGTAATAAATTGAGGGTAGATATCATGGTTATACTTTCCATAAACGTCTTTGCTCAGCAAGAATATTTTATCCTTCTCCAATAACTTCATTCCTTTCGAAAAGCTCTTTTTGGTGTCCTCCACCCATTTTTTCAGTTTGTCTTTATTGGTAAACATCGTTTTTGAAAACTGGTTATTGGTAAATGCATCTGCATTCATTTTTGCAAGGAGCCATTCTTTTTTAGCCAGAACGGAGATATTGCTATCACCCACTCCTTCAAAGAAAATAGGATAAACCGCTTTCATCAATTTTTTGTCCACCTCCACATCATAATTCTGAAAAAACCCATCTAAAGAGGCAGAAAATTTATCCAACGATTCGTTGATCTGTTTTTTAAAACTTCTTACGGTAGCTGTATCCTGGGTGGTCAGTAACTTGTATTTTTCGTAAGGCTCAATTAAGGCAGATGACAACCTTACGATCTCGGCCCCATTTGTAAACAGTTCACTGTAATATTCCAATGACCATGCTAGGGGGCGATATGTTTTGTACAAGCCTTCAAAGTCTTTCATCAGATTAGAATAGTTAGGGTCATTTTTGGCCAATTGTAAAAACTCGGCTTCGAATATCTTTTTCTTTTCAACCGCATTTAACCTGTTCAATCCTTTCAATTCGCCTTGCCATTTTTTCCATGCATTTGCAATACCTGCTGATTTTGAAGCATATTTGATCCTCAAAGCATCACTTTGAATCATGGCAGCACGAATAACCGCTAAGGAAGCAGTTCTCATTTTTATTCTCATAGGGTTCAGGTCGGCAGTGATTACCTCTACTGCGTAGGAGGGCAAATACTCCTGTGTACGGCCTGGGAACCCATAAACCATGGTAAAGTCTCCTTCTTTTACTCCTTTCAATGAAACCTCCAAATGTTTGATCGGTTTATAAGGAACATTGGATTCAGAATAATCGGCAGGTTTATTATTTTTATCTACATAAATTCTGAAAATAGAAAAATCTGCATTATGTCTAGGCCATATCCAGTTATCAGTATCCCCTCCAAAAACTCCTATGGATGAAGGTGGGGCACCTACCAGTCTTACATCTTTAAAAACTTCCGTTACAAACAAATAATATTCATTTCCATAATAAAAGGGACGAACCACTGCGGTATAATGCGTTCCGGCAACCGCATCACTACATAATTTTTTTACCGTATTATCGTAATCGGCCATACCCGCCATTACCTGGGTTGTTACATTTTCCATTCGAACTATCCTGGTAGCCGTAAGCCCTTTGTTGGGCAACTCTTCTTTTAACTCCTTGGCCCAAAAACCATACTTTAAATAATCGTTTTCTAGGGAGCTATGCGATTGAATTTGTCCGAAACCGCAATGATGGTTGGTGATGAGCATTCCTTTGTCGGAGATCAATTCCGAGGTACACCCCCTGCCGAATAAAAATACAGCATCCTTCAAGCTGGAGGTGTTTACATTATAAATATCATCCGCAGTTAACCTCAATCCCATGTTTTTCATTTCATCCTCATTCAACGACTTTAACAACATGGGTATCCACATTCCCTCAACTGCAAAAACTTTAGTTGCGCTAAGTAGAAAGAAAAGAACAATGGTTTTGGTGATAAAATTTCTCCTGATCATAATTATTTAGATTAGACTATCAATAAGCATTACAAATTTAATTTTTTTTGAAAACATAGTTTTTTATTTCAAAACAAAACTTTACATGGATCTGGCCGGCTAAAAAGGAATTCACCATCGCCCTATCCTGCCCTGTGCCAGTAGGTTCCATTTTTTCAGCATAGTAAAAATCATGGATTTTCTTCATCGGAGAAAAAGAGATCCATCGGGCCAAAAAGGTAATACCGAAGGTTTTCTTGCCCGTTACATCGTCCTTCTTGTCCTTGTATTCGAGCTTCACCACCAGGATCTGCGATAGATTTTGCAAGGTCCGTTGGGACGAAATAAAAGTGGAGTCCATGGCAAAGAGAAGGTCGAAATTTTCTTTTTGAAAAACTTCATTTTTAAACAATCCGGTTACAGGTTTCATGTTACAGTCATTCAAACTTTCCATGATGGTATGAGTCATTTCGGAGGTATCCTCTGCGTTATTCAATTGCACCACCAGGCCGATGGAAGTTGAGTCGATGGACGGGCTTATCCGGGTTTTCATGAAATTCCTGGTTTTGCAGGAAAACATGAGTAAAATGCCCACTGACCATAAAAAAAACAAACTTCGTCTCATGAAATTATTTTACACCGGTACTACCAAAGCCCCCGGCACCTCTTACGGTAACAGAGAGTTCCTCCACTTCCTTCCATTTGGCTGTTTCGTGCTTGGCGATGATCAACTGGGCGATCCGTTCTCCATCTTCGATCAAAAAATCTTCTGATGATAGATTGATCAATATGACCCCAATTTCTCCTCTGTAATCGGCATCAATGGTGCCTGGTGAATTCAATACAGTAATCCCTTTTTTAAATGCCAAACCACTCCTGGGTCTCACCTGGGCCTCAAATCCTACTGGCAAAGCAATATAAAGCCCGGTAGACACCAATTTTCTTTCCAATGGTTTTAACAATACAGGTTCTGATAGATTTGCTTTTAAATCCATACCCGCTGAAAAATCAGTGGCATAGTTAGGAAGTTCATGCTTGCTTTTGTTGATGATCTCTATTTCCATAATTTCTTCTTATAGATTTGAACAATGTTTCTGAACTGTGCATCGATATTGTACAGTACAAAAATAAAAAATACCAACAGGCCGGTATTGATCAGGAACTTCACGGTAAAATTATCAAACGGGATTCTTGTGCTGATGTAAACCAGACCTGCTGAAACGAAAATAAGACTTAGTATCTTCCGAAGATTGTAAGGAATGGGATAGTACTTTCTTCCCACTATATAACTGATCACCGACATGGTAAAATACGCCGCTAAAGTGGTCCATGCGGAGGCCATATAACCATATACAGGAATAAACAGGACGTTGAGCACAATAGTAACCACCGCTCCGGCAATAGAAAACCAAACGCCAAACATCGTTTGACCCGATAGTTTATACCACATAGATAAATTTACATATACGCCTAAGAATAAATTAGCCATCATGATGATAGGAACTATTTTTAGTCCAACCCAGAAATCTTCATTCGCAATAAAATACTTAAATATATCCAGGTATAAATTAACTACCAGGAATAATAAGCAACAGAGAATCACAAAATAGTTCATTACTTTGGAATACATTTTTTTAGGTTCATTTTCTTTTAATTGCGAAAAGAAAAATGGTTCGGCTGCAAACCTGTATGCCTGAATAAACAAGGTCATTAAAATAGCGAGCTTGTAACAACCTCCGTACACGCCTATTTCAAAATCTGCCTTCTCACTGGGAAGGGGAAGGAGTCGCTCCAGTAAAAGAATATCCAACCTTTCGTTGATAATGAATCCAAGACCAGAAATAACCAGGGGCAAGGCGTATATCATCATCTCTTTCCACAGCGATTTGTTGAATTTGAAAGGTATTTTTACGATGATGGGTATACAGCAAATCATTTTGATCAGGCTGGCGATGAGGTTGGATATGAAAATATATCCTACACCGATGTCGTGATTATAGACCTTATCAATAAAACTTCCGGGTTCTATTTCTCCCTGCATGTGTAAATTCCGGCAATAGACCAACCAAAACAGGTTAAGCCCGATATTTACAAGAATATTTACAATAGTGATCCCGGTAAACATCTTAGGTCGGTTTTGTTGCCTCAACCAGGCCATAGGGATAGCCGCAACGGCATCCAATCCGATGATCAACCCCAGCCAGATCACATAATCCGCATGACCAGGATACCTCATTACATCAGCCAAAGGGTTAGCGAATGAAAAAATCAATATCCAAAAAGCCGCAGTGGTAGCCAGAATCGACCCCAAAGCGGTTGAAAACACCGAAGGTTTATCTTCCTTTTTCTGACAAAAATTGAAGATAGCTGTTTCCATTCCATAGGTAAGGATCACCAGCAGGATGGCTATATAAGCATAGGCTTTATTGTATTGAGCATATACAGCTGGTGCAAAAATGCTGGTATATAGGGGCGTTAAGAAGTAATTGAGCACCCTGGCCAGGATAGTGCCAACACCGTAGATTGCAGTTTGACCTGCTAATTTCTTAAGCGGATTCAATTATTTAAAATTACTCAAATGTACAAAACACAGGCATATTAAGAATTTTTATAAGATTCCAAAAACGATTAGGAGTGGTTCTTGGTTATATTTTTTAATATTGTAACACTAAACAACGTAATACCATATGAGATATTTGAAATTAAAGGGCCTCATCGTAGCCCTGCTGCTTAGTTCTGCCTTGCTAAGTGCACAATCAGCGCAATCAGAATTCCCTAGAAAGGATTGGATGCTCTTAGACTCAAAAACAGACAAGATAGCTGGAATGAGTGTCGTAAAAGGTTATGCTCTCTTGAAAAAAAGGAAACCCGTAAAAGTGATCGTAGCCGTTATCGATAGCGGAGTGGATTATTTACATGAAGACTTAAAAGATGTGATGTGGGTTAATCCGGGTGAAGTGGCCAATAATGGGAAAGATGATGATGGAAATGGATATGTGGATGATATCAATGGTTGGAATTTTATTGGAGGAGCAGACGGTAGAAATGTTGAACATGATAATCTTGAGCTCACCCGTTTGTATCGTGAACTCGGTAAAAAGTTTGAGGGGAAGAATGGTCCGTTCAGCGATCCTGAAGAAAACAAGCAGTTTAATTTATACAAAAATGTAAAACTGGCGTTCGAAGAAAAGGTGAATGAAGTAAAAAGCACCATGAAAATTTACGAACCCATTTATAACGACGTAAAAGCGGTAAAGGAAGCCATCAAATCTCGTTTTGGAATGGATAACGCAACCTCTGCTGAATTAGGTAACCTGAAAGTGGATTCTAAAGACAGCCTTTCATCACAAATCGCTACTGCCCAGTTGTACCTTGGTTTAGGTTTCGCCAACGATCTGAATGAACTATATACCGCCATTCAGGGAGCTTATGATTATTTCAATGGCCAGTTAGAATATAATTATAATACCAAATATGACCCTAGAGATATTGTTGGAGACAACTATTTCAATTCGAATGAAAAAAATTATGGGAACAACGATGTAAAAGGACCAGACGCATCGCATGGAACCCATGTTGCCGGTATTATTGCAGCAAAAAGAGGCAATAGTATTGGGATCGATGGAATTGCCGACAATGTTCAGATCATGTCGATCAGGGTGGTTCCTGACGGAGATGAAAGAGATAAAGATGTGGCCAATGGAATTCGCTATGCAGTTGATAACGGAGCAAAAATTATCAATATGAGTTTTGGCAAAGCCTGGGTAAAAGATAAAAAAGTAGTGGATGAGGCCGTTAAGTATGCTGAGTCAAAAGGGGTATTATTGATCCATGCCGCAGGTAATGAAAATACAAATATTGATCAGGTTACCCATTATCCTTGTAAGGCCATGGAAGACGGAAGTATGGCGTCGAACTGGTTAGAGATCGGTGCTATGGGATATGATTTAGATATTAAAGAAGGTGAAGAAGAAAAAGCTCCGGCTAAACCTAAATATAAAATGATCGTGGGTGATTTTAGCAATTATGGAATTAAATATGTAGATGTATTTGCTCCTGGTGTTGAGATCTATTCCAGCACCCCTGAAAATCATTATGACTTTTTTGATGGAACGAGCATGGCAGCTCCTGCTACCAGTGGAGTTGCAGCAGTTATTATGAGCTATTTCCCTAACCTAACCGTTCAACAAGTAAGAGAAATACTGATCAAAAGCTCCATGAAATATCCAAAATATAAAATCAAAAAACCAGGGTCGAAAGATGAGATGGTATTGTTAACCGATCTAAGCGCCTCTGGTGGGGTAGTGAATATGTACAATGCTATAAAACTGGCATCGAAATATAAATAAAAAAAATATTATTTGGAAAAGGCCTTTCGTATGAAGGGCCTTTTTATTTTATAATGGGTCGGTCCTTTTTCGGTTCAACAGGATCGCATTGAAAAAACAATAGAATATTATTCCCGCCTGCCTGCTTAATAGGTTTTCTGTAAGCATACACAAGATCATGAGCAAGGCAAAAGATATCAGAAGCGGATCTCGATGCCGGAATCCCCAGATCAATGGACCTGCCATCACCAATACCAATACAGCAAGCCCAAGTAGTCCTGAGGATAACAAATAATCGAAGTATTGATTATGCGTATTGAACTCATGGCGATCGAAATCATTTCCTTCGAATTGATAATAGCACCAGTTCAATTCCTTCTGAAGGTTTTGTGGACCAGTACCCCATAAGTAATATTTTTCAGCGAGCTCAAAGCTACAATGATTGATACCACCACGTATACCCACCGAATTTTCAGTTGGATCAGCCGATTGATAGTTAAAGGCAGTGATCAGTTCATTCCACCTGGTAAAACCTAAGAGTGAGATCATACCCACCAATCCAATTCCAAACAATATCAAGGTCCATCTTTTATTGAGCCCAGGTATGGTGAGCTCTTTTCTAACAAACAAAAATACCAGGATAAAGATGAAAGCCAGTATAGGCATTTTAGCGGATAGCAACATCAAATTCCCTCCAAGGAAAATCAATGTCATCCATAATATACTCCGGGCTCTTTTATTTTTCCAGGGAAAAAGCAAAATGGAGAAAATGGAGAATATCAGATAAATACTTGCATATGTTGGGGGGATCCATGTATTGGTATTAAATTCATGGCGGTATCTGAAAATAAAATCGTGTTGGGGTTCATACTGATATTCCGAAGTAACTATTACAAAAAACAGGATCCCTTTTATGCATAGAACGATGGTTCCGATGATAAAAACGATGAGCAGTTTCTCTGTTTCTTTTTTATCCGGTTTATATTGCGACATAAAAATACAAACCGGGAATACAATAAAGCTGAGTGATTTTTCGATGATAGAACTGCCGTCACCTGGATGGGTAAAAATGGATAAAACAAGTAGCAAAAAAGGCAAAGCGTAAAATCCGGTCATGAATACATCCCGTTTTTTCAAACCTTTATAAGAAATAACAGCAATGATAAGACTGCACAATCCCCAGGCTGCAATGATATAAGATGCCCAAAGGAGTGGGAAAACAAAGTACACGGCCACCAGCCATGACAAATAGGTTCTTATTTTATGGATGGTAGCAGTCAATGCCGGCTTTTTCTTTTAAATATTGGGAGATCCTGGATCTGAACACAGGAACGGAAAACTTCTTGGCCTGCTCCACACAATCCTCAGCTTTTATCTGGTCGATCATTGATTCAAATTTATAGATAGCATCAATGATTGATTTTACTCCCTGGTGTTGGTAGAACATTCCGGTCTTATTCTCAATCACCGTTTCCAAAATTCCCCCTTTGCCATATGCAATAACCGGGGTTCCACAAGCCATCGCCTCTACGGGAGTTATTCCAAAATCCTCATTACTTGCAAAAACAAAACCCTTTGCTCTTTTTAAATAATGCCTTAAAAGTTGGTTAGAGTCATACCGGATAATTTCGATGTTGGATGCTGCCTGTGTGGATATTTTATTATAGTCCGGGCCGTCGCCTATCACCACCAGTTTATGGTCTGGTAAGTTCGAAAAAGCCTCAACGATCAAACACATCTTCTTATAGGGAACCATTCTGGAAGCCGTTACATAATGAGTTCTTACGGCATTGATATTATTATAAAATACATTATCTACAGGAGGATATATCACTTCAGAATCCCTATTGTAACAATTCTTGATCCGATTTTGAATATTCTTCGAATTGGATATAAAATGATCCACTTTTTCAGATGTTTTTAAATCCCATCTTTTGATCCTGTTCAGAATTTTATCGATCACCACCTTTCTTAAGCCAAAGTTTAATCTATAATCGTCCATATATTCCTTTCTTTGATCCCAAAGATATCTCATAGGGGTATGGCAATAACAAATATGGATCTGGCCTTCTCTTTTCTTTACTCCTTTTGCCACCGAATGTGAAGACGAAATGATAACGTCATAATCCTTCAGATCAAATCTCTGGATAGCCCTTGGAAAAAAAGGGAGATAGTACCTGTAATTCTTTTTTATCCTTGGATAATTTTGTAAAAAGCTGGTATTGGTTTGCTTCCCATTTAAATAATAGGATCGGTCGTCCTCATTTAAAAAGTCCAGAACCGTAAATATCTCGACTTCATGTTTCTGTAAAAGGAATAACAATTCCTTTAAGACCTTTTCGGCCCCCCCGGGATGGATCACCCAATCATGTATCAGCGCAATTTTCATCTCAGAAGGTTAGGTGATGTTGCATATAGAAATTAAATCTACTAATTTTTTTCCTTCTACTTCTGTTTTGAACACCTTCGATCTCTCCTTTAATTTTTTTCTTTCTGTTTCAGTATGATTTTTGGAAGTAACTTCTCTTAATAGCTGAGTGATCCCTTCTTTGTCGAGCGGATGGACATAGGTAGCATAAGGGCCACAAATTTCATTGAACACTTCTATGTTCGAACAGATTACCGGTGTTCCTAACGAAAGAGCTTCCAGGTTCGGCATTCCAAACCCTTCGTATATAGAGGTGTTGATGAGGGCAATGGCGTTTTTAACCAATTCCATATAAGCTGAATAATCCAATGGTTCAATAAAACAGATCCGGGCATCCGCCTTTACCATTGCATACAATTCATCATCTCCCCTAAAAATATCCTCCGTATCCCCCCTGATCTTTAGTTGAACTCCTAGTAAATCGGCCTCCTGAAAGGCTTTGATCAATGTGCTGAAATTTTTTCTTCCGCTAAAACTGCCTACGGATAATAGATAAGGTTCCGCCTCATTTTTAACCGGGTCAACCTGATTAAATTCCAACGAATTATAGATGACCTCCACTTTAGTCTCGTCAACTTTCAGCAGCTCTACCATTCTTTGCTTGGTAAATTCACTCACCGTAATGAGTTTTTTTGCACTTTGAACCACCTGGGGGATCATGAACTTATAAGCTCTGGCAAACTTACTGCTGAACCATTCCGGATGCTCTAAAGTAGAAAGATCGTGAATGGTAACAATTTGGTTCGTATAGTATTGGGGTGCAACATTCCCAAAATTCAGCAATAACGGTGATCCTTCTTTTTTTAGCCAAAAAGGCAGTTCAACTTGTTCCCAAAAAAAACCTCTGGTATTTCCAATTGTTTTTACCCCCAATCTTTCTGAGGCTTTATGGTGAATAATGCCTTTGGGTGCTACAAACTCAATTTCGCCAGTAAAATTTTCCTTCAGATAATTGGATAGCTTTAAACCATATTGTTGTACGCCAGTCATTGGCTGGGTTAAAAACCTGCTGTTTACAACTACTCTCAACCTAGTGATTTATTTACCAAACATAAGGAAAAATGGCCTTCCTTTTGGCAGGATAATCCTCAAATTTCCCCAGGTACCATTTATGGTGTGACAATGCTCTGGGAACCAGGTTAGCAAAAGTCCATACAAAAAATGCCAATCCGGGCAAACTCCAGCTCAAAATGGCAAATCCGGTCCATTCGATTAATTCGCCCAACAAGTTAGGGCAGGAGATCAGATGAAACATCCCTCCTTTGGGAATTTTATATCCGGTTTCACCGGGTTTTCTTAAATGGATAAGGATCGCATCCGAATACCAATTGAGAATTAAACCGGAAATAAAGATTAAACAACCTATGATAAAGCGAGGGTCTGTTAACCATGAAATATCATAATGGGCAAAATTCGAAAAATAATATCCCAGTAAAAACCCATTCATCATATTGAATCCCATGGCTGAGATCATGATCAGTAAAGGCATTTTTTTTCCTTTGGTTTTTATTCTTAGCGGGAAAATGATACTTCTGTTCAAATAGTGAAATGAAAAAAGGCCGATGATAATTCCAGATACCAGGTTGAACTGAAAGCCTCCTTTCAGGAGGAAAAAATACAATACTACCAAAACAAAAAACTCCATCAGGAACCAGCCCAGCTTATTGTCGATCATGGGCCCCCATTTCTCGGTAGTATGCCTTCCATACGGAGCTGTTTGCTTAAGCAGATAGAAAAAGGTGATGACCCCAATACCTATCCAACTTAATGCAAAATAATAATAGAACTGCCAAGTCATCATGCTTTTTCATGTATATATCCGTTTTCCTTGAACCAACTAATTAAATCCCTGATGGTTTCTTTAAACTCCCTGGGGTTAAATCCAAGTTCCGTTTTTGCTTTTTCATTACTGATCTTTGTATTCCCGTTCACCAAAACATCAATTGATTCTACCGTATATAAAGGTTCTTTCCCTGTAATTTTCGATTGCAGCTTTACAAACGGGAGGCCAGCTCTTGCAGCCCAAACCGGAATCGTTGGGATCTTTATTTTTTCACCTTTCACATCACTTACCAAGTTAATGATCTCCCTCATGGTATAATACTTACCCGATAAAAGATAATTTTCACCCACCTGGCCCATGGTAAGTGCATTGCAAATAGCAGAAGAAACATCTCTTACATCCACCCAATCAAATCCTCCATTAAAAATGGCCGGTATTTTATCCTGGTAAATATCTAAAATGGCTTTCCCCTGATACGACATCCTGTTTTCCGGTGCACCAGTTACCGAAGTAGGATTTAAAATAACAGCCTTCAATCCTTTTGCTACCATTTCTTTTACGATCAATTGTCCATCACGCTTGCTTTGGTCGTACGCAAATGCACCCTTATCCACAAACGTCCTGCTTTCATTGAGCTCCTCATCCTTTGGCAAGGCATTATATGCATGAATAGAAGAAATATGGACCACTCTTTTGATCTGCATATCAAGGGCAGTTTGCATAACGTTCCTCACCCCTTCTACATTTACTTTTCTAACAGCTCCACCTTTATCTCCGTTAATGGATATGATAGCTGCTGAATGGATCAACGCATCACAACCTTCTAATAGTTTTTCGATGTCCTGTCGATTGTTCACCTCTCCTTTTATAAATTCGACCTGCGCATTTTCCAGATAAGTGGTATCATGATGAGCCAAGGCTTTATAAGAAAAACCTCTATTGCTCAGTTCCTTCATTACTGATATCCCGATATGTCCACAAGCCCCTGTTATAGCAACTTTCATATTTTGAAGATGTTGAACGGGCAAACTTAATGTTTTTAGGGGGGTTATCGAAATAATTGACCCTTGTTCCGGTTTTTACATCCTGCCATCAATAAAATCGTGTACCTTTGCAGACTTGAAAAAAGACGCTAAACATAAGACATTGGACACTAAAATTCGATTTGACGGTCTAAGGTCTAAAATGTCTGGCATCTAAAGTCTAAAGATTATGGTGAGTACAGATATTTGTATTATCGGAGCTGGTCCTGTTGGATTATTTGCTGTTTTTGAGGCCGGATTGTTAAAGATGAGATGCCATTTGGTAGATGCGCTTCCGCAAGTGGGGGGACAGCTTTCTGAGATCTATCCTAAAAAACCCATTTATGATATTCCTGGCTATCCTGAAATTCTTGCAGGGGAGTTAGTGGATAAATTAATGAAGCAGATAGAGCCATTTAAGCCAACATATACATTAGGAGAAAGACTTGAAGGTCTTGAAAAACAAGATGATGGCTCCTTTAAATTAACCACCAGCGATGGTACCGAGATCCATTGTAAAGTGGTGGTAATCGCTGGAGGCTTAGGTTGTTTTGAGCCCCGTAAGCCAGAAGTAACCGGTTTAGAGGATTTTGAAGGAAAAGGCATTGCCTATATCGTAAAAGACCCCGAACTGTTCAGGAATAAAAGGTTGGTATTAGCTGGAGGGGGTGATTCGGCACTGGATTGGGCCATTCACCTCAGCGAAATTACCGAAGAATTGGCCTTGGTGCATCGCAACGAGACCTTTAGAGGGGCTCCTGACAGTGCTGAAAAGGTGTTTGAATTGGCCAAAACCGGTAAAATCAAGCTTATTCTTAACTCAAATGTTGTAAAAGTAAGCGGCAACGGGCATTTAAAGACTGTTACCATTACCAATAACAACAACGAAAACTCGGAATTAGCCACGGATTACTTCATCCCGTTGTTCGGGCTGACCCCTAAACTGGGTCCAATCGCCGACTGGGGGCTGAATATTGATAAAAATGCCATCCTGGTAAATACGGAAGATTATGCTACCAATGTACCGGGTATCTTTGCTATTGGTGATATTAACACCTATGCCGGAAAGCTAAAGCTTATCCTATGCGGGTTTCACGAAGCTGCCCTCATGTCCCAAGCTGCCTTTAAATTCATCTATCCGAACCAGAAGCTGAGCTTTAAATACACTACTGTAAATGGGGTAAATGCCTTTTAATGGATTATAATTTAGTTAAAATCAACGTTGAAGACCAAGAGGGAAACCAACAGGAAGTGGAAGTTCCCACGGACATCTCGATGTCTTTGATGGAGATTCTGAAGGGGATGGACTATCACATTCTCGCCACTTGTGGGGGAATCGCTTTATGTGCAACCTGCCATGTACAGGTAAAATCAGGCTATGAGAGCCTTCCGGAAGCCACCGATGATGAATGGGCTATGCTGGATACTTTACCAAAACTAACACAAACAAGCAGGCTATCCTGCCAGATCAAGGTAAATGCCCTTCAGGAGGGCATGAGCTTTAAGCTGCTGGGGGAAACACAGCTCTAAAAATATTTTATTTTAAACAAAATGTTTTGTAACTTCGTATTATTGAAAAAAAGTATACTTTTGGGGAGTAATTAACAACTTATGAACAAATCCTTACTTTATATATGTGGCTTGTTATTGGTTGGGATACTGTTTTCATCCTGTCAAAGGACGGTATTCTTCACTGGTAGCAGTCAAACGGGAGTGTTCTATAACCAGTTAGCCTTAAGGACTGGGGGGGCTGGTGCAGGTGGCTTTTCCCCTTATAAAAGAAAATATCGTCGTGGCCGTCAAATTGAGCCCAATGATGTATTCCATACTGTAGGGGTTTCTTTCCTTCCTGGGGTTGATAATCATTTGGGAGAATTTAAATTCGGATATCCAACCATTGGATTCCACTATACACCTAGATTTAACTTGTTCAAATGGGGAGGATATAAAGGCTCATTTGCTTTAGAATTCCCTATACATTTTGGTGTTAGCATAGGAACTGACTTTGTATCGTACCCCAATCCGGTAATTGCCCGCCAATTCCAGAAAGAAAGTACCAATTTCACGGCAGAAGTCCCTATGTGCTTTACCTTTAATTTCGGGCATAATGCCACTAAAAAATCTTACCAGGATTTTGGAGGATTTTTCGGACTAGGGTATTCCTTCGCTTATTTACCTCATGGAAGAACAGGTTCATATATTGCCTCTACCAATAGTGTCACTTACAATTTACCTATCGGACATGGTCCCCATGTAAGAGGTGGGTTCAGGTTCCGCACCGGCACCCTTTCATGGCAGATCTATGGCAGCTTCATGTATAGCCTTTATACCAGCAGCTATTTGGCGGGAACTGGGTTAGGTATTACCATCGGACGCTGGTAGGATTCAGCTTTAATAACTCTTATCATTTCTTCGTTGAATATCCTTTTTAGGGCTTAACCACATCCCTAAGCCAATCCTTGTGCCAGGGATAGAAAGGGCGCCCGCCAAGGCAGGCGGTCTCGGCAGAGCCGGGACGGAACCCCCGCATAGCCCGATCCTGAGTGGGAAAAGGATGGGCTGGTGGGAATCGAGGGAGGTGCCATTAAAAAAATCATAAATCCAAAATCGTAATTCGCAAATCGAATACCTACCTTTGCACTTTATTTTGAAAATCAGATGATCAGTCTTTCGAATGTACATTTATTTTTTGGTGCCGATCCTTTGTTCGAAGATGTTTCATTTTTGATCAATCGTACGGACAGAATTGGTCTTACCGGCAGAAACGGCTCGGGTAAAACTACTTTATTAAAGATCATCAAAGGATTTGTTCAACCCACTGGTGGACAAATATCCATACCCCGCGATGCCACCATTGGATATTTGCCGCAGGAGTTTCATCATACCTCACACCTGAGTATTTTAGAAGAAACCCAAAAAGCATTTGAACAGGTGATCATTCTTCAACAAAAAATTGAAGACATCAATATTCAATTAAGCACTAGGGACGATTATGAATCGGATGCCTATATGAAATTGATCACCGATCTGCATGAAAACGAAGACAGGTTCAGGATACTGGGTGGATATGAAATGGAGGAAAAAACAGAAAAGATCCTGAAAGGGCTTGGGTTTATGCAAGAGGACATGCAAAGAAGCATGAGTGAATTTAGCGGAGGTTGGCAAATGCGGGTGGAATTAGCAAAAATCCTTTTGCAACAACCAGACCTGGTATTGTTGGATGAGCCCACCAATCACCTCGATATAGAGTCCATTATGTGGCTCGAGGAGTTTTTGGTAGAATATCCCGGAGCTATCATGATGATCAGTCACGACCGGACCTTTTTAGATAAGATCACCAACAGGACCATTGAAATTACCAACGGAAGCATCCAGGATTATAAAGCGAATTATTCTAAATATTTAATTCTTCGCAAAGAACGAAGGGAAAAATTAGAAAATGCGGTAAAAAATCAGGACCGCCAGATCGCCCAGATGGAGCGAAATATAGAAAAGTTCAGAGCCAAAGCCAGCAAGGCCAGCTTTGCACAGAGCTTGATTAAAAAGCTGGATAAAATTGAAAGGATAGAAATTGATCCGGAAGATGTAAGTTCTATTAATATCCGCTTTATTGATCCACCCCGTAGTGGAAAAGTAGTGGTGAATGCAGAAAATGTGAGTAAAAAATTTGGAGATAAAGTGGTGATCAATCCCATGAGCTTTACCATCGATTCAGGTGAAAAAATTGCTTTCGTCGGGAAAAACGGAATGGGTAAAACCACCTTATCCAGCATGATTGCAGGTGAGCTGGAATGCACCGGAACCATTACCCTGGGGCATAATGTAAAGCTGGGCTATTTTGCTCAACACCAAACCAACAGGCTGGATTTTGAGAATACCGTTTTGAAAGAATTAGAAAACACGGCCTACAATTCGGATAGCTTTACAAAAATACGTGGAATCTTGGGAGCATTTTTATTCAGTGGTGAGGATGTGGAGAAAAAAATAAAGGTGTTGTCGGGAGGAGAAAAATCAAGGGTATCGATGGCAAAATTGTTATTGGAACCTATTAATTTCCTGATCTTAGATGAGCCCACCAATCACCTGGACATTATTTCAAAAGAAGTATTAAAAATTGCCATTCAGAATTTTCAAGGAACGGTAATCATTGTAAGCCACGACAGGGATTTCCTCCAGGGATTGACCACCAAAATATTTGAATTTACGCCAGCTGGCATCAAAGAACATTTATGTGATATCAATGAATTCCTGGCCAAGAAGAATGCAGCCTCTTTCAGGGAAATTGAATTGAATAAATCACTCAAGCAAAGCCCTGCCAATAAAAAACCGGAAGAAAAGAAAGTTGAAGTAAAACCCACGACTGATCAAAAAAAGTCGAACGATAAAGAGGTGAAACGAATTAAAAATGCATTGACCACTACCGAAAAAAGGATCGAAGATTTAGAGGGTGAACTAAAAACCATGGATGAACAACTGCAAGATCCTTTCACCTTTCAAAAAATCTCAAACGATAAATCCTTCTACACTAAATACGACCAGCTGAAAGCCGAACTGGATACCGAAATGAATCGTTGGGAAGGATTACAACTGGAACTGGAAAAGCATTTATAAATACCAAATCAATGCTTGATCAGTTTTTTGGTCATCAACTTGTCTCCATACTCTATCTTCAGCAAGTAAACTCCATCTGAGAACTGACTCAGATCCAACTGTAGTAAGGACTGGTTCATTTTTGAAACCATCACCACCCTACCTGAGAGATCCATGAGTTTAACAGTTGCTTTTATTATGGTTCCGGCATCAATGGTAACTTTCTCGGTTGCTGGATTTGGATAAATAGTAAAATGGATCGAAGGCTCATTGCTGATTCCTATTGTTGAAATAAAAGGAGCTGAAGTAGCAGAACATCCATTTGAATCGGTATATACAACGGTGTAAGAACCGCCTGAGACGGGTGTATAGGTATCGTTGGTAGCGCCTCCTATGGGTGAGCCATTTACATACCATTGGTTACCTACACCTGTATAAGAAGATTCAAGTGTTCCGGCATTATCAACAATGGTGGGGGCAGAGGGATTGGCATATACCAAAACATAATTCGTATATAAAATAGTATCAGACCCCGTTGGGCTGGTAACTATTAATTGTACATTGTAAACACCAGGAGTATTATAGGTAACCTGCGGATTTTGCGCTACAGATGAGGATGGAGAACCTCCCGGGAAGCTCCAATCATAAGCAAATATGTTTCCGCTGCTGTTATCCGTAAACTGGGTTGGAATACCAACACAAACATTTGTGTTACCTATAAAATCAGCAACAGGAGGCAACCCTGAACAATCATAGGTTTGAACTTTCAGCAGCCCTTTATGCAAATTCAATCTTCCTTCGCTGGATGTTATATTCGCCATAGAGGCAATTGAGTCAACACCTGTGAGCAAATAATTACGTATGAATAAAGACATTTCTCCAGGAAATATTTTATAATCCTGTGCAAATTGTAAACATGCACCCGAATAGTACAAGCCAATGGCTCCAGCAACATGTGGTGTGGCCATAGATGTTCCTGTAAGGGTATTATAACCGCTTCCGCTATATGTACTATTAATGGAGGTTCCTGGAGCCCCAATGTCGATATGGATGGGTCCATAACCCGCTCCTGAATTCTTAATATCTGTATCTGTTGTATTGGTTACTCCAACCATATAATTGCTTGGGCAAGTAGTTGGAATGTCTCCATCAGTATCAATATTGATATTTAAATTCGGACCTGCACCTGCACTCAATATGCCCAATGCACCCAATGTATCATACATAGCGCACCAGATCGGATAATTGATAGGCTGGCCATAATTTACTCCGAATGAATTGCTAGTAGCCACAACAAATGCTCCCATCGTTCCATTGGAGGTATTATACAATTCACGTAAAGAAGATATATAATCATAGGCCAATACTACTACTGATTCCATTCCTGAGGAACCCCTCACATTTAAAATTTTTACATTCCAGTTTACTCCGGCTACCCCGGTTGAGTTATTTCCTCTAGCCCCCACGATCCCGGCGCAATGGGTTGCATGTCCGCTTGTAGGAACAACATTGTCATCGCCAGTCGCATCCCAACCTTCAAAGTCGTCAATATAACCGTTCCCATCATCGTCCACCAAAGCAGTTCCGTTCAACTCAACATAATTCCTCCACATGTTTGCATTTAGATCTGGATGAGATTCCTGAACACCCCCATCTACAACTGCTACTACGATCGTATCCCCATCAGCTGTCACTCCGCCGGTAGTTATATCCCAGGCAGCAGGTGCATCAATATCGGCATCAACAGTACCGCCCGTTTGGCCTGTATTGTTCATACTCCATTGCGTAGAGGCATAACTCGGATCATTAGGAGTTGCGCGGTCCTCAATATAATGGTTCAACTGAGCAAGGGCCACATGGTCCATGCGATGAATATCACCAACGAGTTTTTTGCTATCCCCTAAAATAGCATCATGCTCCAATAAAAAAATTCGATACCGATTCGATAAAACCTGCTTCAACCTGAATTGTCCTACCAGCCCCTGGCCATTGAGGTCCTTCAACAGATCATCCACCGTATTTCCCGGATCAAGCATGACCATGATTTCGTTGGGTACATAATCGCCAGGTGTTTGTGAAAAAACAAAGGGGCCGGTAAATATCAGTAACAATACAAGTAGAATTTTTTTCATAGTAAAATTTATATGGACTCTTCAAGTTTTAATTCAGGTACTTTTCTAGGTGGATATTTGGCAGCCACTTCGGCAATAGCCTTGATATGTTCAGGGGTAGTTCCACAACAACCTCCCACTAAATTTAAAAAACCGCTCTTGCAAAAATCTTCAATCAATGCCGCCATTTCATTGGGCGTTTGGTCGTACTGGCCAAATTCATTTGGTAAACCGGCATTCGGATAACAGCTTACATAGACCCATGATTTATCCGACAATTCTTCGATATAAGGCCTCATATCCTTTGCCCCCAAAGCACAGTTCAATCCTACAGATAATAATCCGGCATGGGATACGGAGTTCCAAAATGCTTCTGTGGTTTGTCCACTTAACGTTCGACCGCTAGCATCCGTAATAGTTCCACTTACCATTACCGGAACTTCCTTCCCGGTCTCATCAAAATATTCGCTGATAGCATATAAGGCAGCTTTCGCATTCAATGTATCGAAAATAGTTTCTACCAAAAGTAAATCAGATCCTCCATCCAATAAACCTTTTACTTGTTCCTTATACGCAGCAACCAATTCATCGAAGGTAATTCCTCTAAAACCCGGATCGTTTACATCAGGGCTTAAAGAGGCTGTTTTATTGGTGGGTCCCAATGCCCCGGCAACCAACCTGGGTTTGCCAGGATCGGTTTTCATATATTCATCCACCGCCTCTTTCGCGATTTTTGCCGACACCAAATTTAGTTCGTAAGCCATATGTTCCAGGTGATAATCTGCCTGGGAAATGGATGTTCCGTTAAAAGTATTTGTCTCAATAATATCAGCACCAGCAGCCATATAGGCCTTATGGATATTCTTGATGATTTCGGGTTGAGTAATACTTAAAAGATCGTTGTTCCCTTTTAAAGAATGAGGATGGTCTTTGAACCTTTCTCCCCTATACTCGTTTTCCTCGAGTTTATGACGTTGTATCATGGTTCCCATGGCACCGTCGATAATCATAATTCGTTGGCGGAGGATTTCTTCTAACTGCACTTTTGTCATATAGCAAATATAATGATTTTAGGCCTTCAATAGCTAAAATAAGGCTGTTTTCGGCACAAATAAAAACCATTATGGTCAACAAATATTCTTTGTACATTTGTAACCTACATCTGATATCAATTTTTATGGCATCCAATATTTTAAGCAGTTCTCTGGGCCGGTTTAGGCTGGTAAGCTTCGCAGAAGGTTTATCTTTCCTTCTATTGTTAGGGGTGGCGATGCCCCTTAAATATATTTGGCAAATGCCTGAGGCTGTGAAAATTGCAGGATACCTTCACGGGGGATTGTTCATCACCTATTGTATTTTGCTGTTAATGGTGACCATTGATTTGAAATGGTCTTTTAAAATTGCCTTATTGCTCTTTCTTGCCTCTATTTTCCCCTTTGGTTTCCTTATTGCAGAAAGGACTTTCCTAAAAAAACAGGCCAAGATCACGGCTGCATAATTTTGTTAGCATAATTGATATTTTGTGATTTAATATTCTGGAAATTAGATAACTACAGCCAAATTGTTACCGTTATTCACAATAAAATAAACATTTCGATGTTTATAATTAGCCATTGTAATGGCCCCACGGCCTTATGTAATGGGTAATTTTATCATTACAAGAACATATTTTCTTGTAGATTTTTACAGCATGAAAGCCAACCTCATACACTTTAGCTTAAGGTCTTTACTAGTATTAGCAACATTTTTCATTTTTATGTATAACACATTGGCGCAAAATGTGGAATTCACAAAAGAGAATATGAAAAATAATAAAGCGCTCAAAAAGACCTATCAGCAATATGTAAAAAAGGGTCTCCTATTGTACGATTCAGAAGATCCTTTATACTCAGTAGCCATTGATTATTTCTTGAAAGCTTATGAGCAGCATAAAAACAGCGCCTACCTCAACTATGTGATCGCAGACTGCTACCTGCATACACAGGAAAAGTTCAAGTCACTCAACTATATTTTAAAAGCTGCCGAACTAAACCCAAGCGTTGCATATGATGTTGATTATGTAATGGGAGCCGCTTATCATCAGGAGTTCGAAATGGAAAAGGCATTGTTTTACCTCAATAAATTCAAAAACGCATACAAGGCCCAAACCCACGATCCGGATAGTTTAAAAATGGTAGACCGGTTGATAGAACAAGCAACTCATGGGTTGGAGCAGATAGAATTTACCGATTATGAAATTGTGAACCTTGGACCAAAGATCAATACAAGTTACAGTGAATATGTTCCGTTGATCACTGCAGATAATCGCTTCCTCATCTTCACTGCACGTAAACCAAAGGAGTCGGCAAGTAATAAAACCAAAAAGATGACTCATTTTTACTATAGTTATGATGAGGACATTTTCAGATCCGTATGGGATAAGGGGGAATGGCAGGAGCCTACCAAATATGGCTTGACAGTAAACAGTAAACAGAAGCATGATGCATGCGTTAGTTTATCCATTGACGGTCAAACCATTTTTACCTATCGTGGTGATAATGGTGGTGATCTGTTTTACGAAACCATTGAGAACGGGAAATGGACAGCTTCCAAGCCTTTAAATGGGGTAATCAATACTCCACACCGGGAAACGCATATTACATTGGCTTATGATAGTAAAACGGCTTATCTCATTTCAGATAGACCGGGTGGATTTGGAGGATTAGATATCTGGAAAGTAACCAAGAATGGAGATACCTGGGACCAGATCGAAAACCTGGGTCCCGAAGTAAATACCCAATATAATGAAGATGGAGTATTTATCCACCCTGATGGAAGTACTATCTATTTCAGCAGCCAAGGCCATAATAGCATGGGTGGATACGATATTTTTGAAACCAATTTTGAGGATGGAAAATGGAGTAAGCCCATGAACATGGGCAGGCCGATCAATTCAGCGGATGATGATATATATTTTGTGTTAACGGCCGATGGTAAAAATGCCTATTTGTCTTCTGCAAAACCACAAGGAATGGGCATGCAGGATATTTACAATATCAATCCTTTCGAGAAAAAGAAATTCAAAGATTTTCACCTGGTTTTATTCAGGGGTATTGTAATCGATAAAAACACCAAAGAACGGTTAAATGCCAATGTAGACATCGTTGATAATTCGACCTCTAAAAGTATATTTTCAGCCAATGTGGATGCGCAGTTAGGATTTGTTCTATCACTACCGGCAGGTAAAAACTATGGGGTAGCGGTAGAAAAGGAAGGATATCTTTTCCATTCAGAAAATTTTATTGTACAACCTAAATCGGGATATAAGGAAGTAGACATCATCATTGAAATTGAAAAAATACAGGTAGGTGCTGTGATGAGATTGAAAAATGTATTCTTTGATTTTGACAAATCAGATCTAAAAAACGAATCGGTGGCTGAGTTGAACAGATTGGTAAAACTACTCAACGATCATCCGGAAATAAAAATACAGCTGGAAGGGCATACGGACTCTTATGGAAGCGATGAGTATAACCAAGGTCTGTCTGAAAGAAGGGTCACTTCTGTAAAAGAGTACTTGGTGGCCAATGGTATCCCTGCAGAAAGAATTGTAAAAGTAATAGGCTTCGGAGAATCCAAACCTATAGATACTAACGAAACAGATGAAGGGAGAGCTAATAACAGACGGGTTGAACTCCGTATAGTTGAATAGAAAGTAAACGGCTATGAAAAGTTTTAGCTACATACTGTTATCGGGTATTTTTTTGTTAGGGTATTCGTGCAGCACCATTCAACATAGTGGTGGGGGTGGATTTAGAAAAGAGGAAAAAAATCGCTCATTATATTCCGAAAAACTAGGAATAGAACTCCACAAGGGGTATGATGTGAAACTGGTGAACGAAGTGATAGGATGGTTAGGAGTACCCTATTCTTATGGGGGGTGTACCAAATCAGGAACAGATTGCTCCGGTTTTGTGCAACAAATTTATAAGGTGGTCTATGAGATAAATACAGCAAGATCGGCCAATGGTATCTATGAAGAATGCAAGAAAGTAAAAAAGGAAAATATAAAACAGGGAGATCTGGTTTTTTTTAAAATTAATACAGCAAAAGTCGGTCATGTTGGAATATTTTTGCAGGACTCTTACTTTATTCATGCATCCAGTAGCAAAGGCGTGATGGTAAGTAGTCTGGAAGCTGAATATTGGACCAAATATTTTGTTTCGGGGGGAAAACTGAATAATAATAATTAAACGGGCTTATGATAAAGAGAAAAAAATGTATTTAGTTGTTGTATGAAAAAGCTCGCCACCCTAATCATTCTCCTTTTTCTTTGTGCCTCATTTGGGGTTTCTCAAAATGTTGAGTTTACCAAAGCCAACATGAGCAAGAATAAAGATTTACGAAGAATTTACAAAAGCTATGTAAAGCATGGCGATAAATTTTACTATTTACACGATCGGGGATACTTAATTGCCCTGGAATACTACCTGGAGGCATATAAGACACATCAGAATAGTGCAGTACTCAACTATAAAATAGCAGATTGCTATTTACACACCCTATATAAATACAAGGCACTTCCATATGCAAAAAAGGCATTTGAGCTGGATCCCCACGCTGTTTATGATATGGACTATATGATTGGAATGGCCCATCATCAGGTAGAAGATTTCGACAATGCCATCTTGCATTATAGCAACTTTAAAATGAACTATAATGGAAATAACAATGACAGCTTGTTATATGTGGCCAAGAGGATCAAGGAATGTAACCATGGAAAAGAATATATAAAAGATACCATCTATGATCTCATGGATATGGGCCCGATCGTCAATAGCCAGTATGCCGACTATGTTCCACTTATCAGGGCAGACCAAAGTTATATGATATTTACTTCAAGAAGGCCGCATAAGGAAATTGATCATGATAAAAAAGGAAGGCATCATGGAGGAAGGCTCGCCGATTTTGATCTTGAATATTACGAAGATATTTTCCGCACCGACCATATCAACGACTCCACTTGGTCTGAACCTTATCGATTTGATTATTCTACGGATAAATTTGGGAAACATGATGCATGTGTAAGTATGTCGTTTGATGGGCTCACCATTTTCACCTATCGCCCGGATAACGAGGGAGATTTATTTTCGTCAAAGATAGAAAACGGGAAATGGACCGAAACGGAACCGATGAAAGGGATCAATTCAAAATACCGTGAGGACCATATTGCCATGTCGTACGATAATAAAACCGCCTATTTTGTGAGTGATCGTCCAGGGGGATTTGGCAGGAAAGATATATGGAAGACCACACGTATCGGTGAAAATGAATGGGATGTTCCTGTTAATTTAGGACCTACTATCAATACGGAATATGATGAGGAAGGGGTGTTCATACATCCTGATGGGAAATCACTTTATTTTAGCAGCAGAGGGCATAGTACCATGGGTGGATATGATATTTTTGAAGCAACCTACGAAGATGGGAAATGGTCGCCCCCGAGCAATATGGGTTATCCGATTAATTCACCCGACGATGATGTTTTCTTTGTTCTAACCGCTGATGGAAAAAACGCATATCTATCCTCGGTAAAAGAAGGTGGATTTGGGATGCAGGATATTTATTCGATTACACCATTTGAAAAGAAAAAACATAAAGAGTTTGATGTAGTTGTATTTAAAGGCATCGTAATCGATAAAGAAACCAAGGTAAAGCTCAATGCAAAAGTGGATATCATCGACAACAGTACAGGGATTAAAATATTTTCGAACACGGTAGATGCTGAAAGAGGCTTCCTGGTTACCCTGCCTACAGGTAAAGAAGGAAAGAACTATGGCATCGCAGTGGAGGCACAAGGCTATTTGTTTTACTCTGAAAATTTTGACCTGGTAAAAAAACCTGGATTTAAAGAATACGAGAAAATTGTGGAAATGGAAAAAGTAAAGGCAGGTGCAGTGCTTACCTTAAGAAATGTGTTCTTTGATTTTGACAAATGGGACCTGAAACCAGAATCGGTAAGGGAGTTGGACCATGCCATTGAAGTATTAAATACTTATGGAGATATGAAGATCCAAATTGAAGGTCATACGGATTATAAAGGTTCTGATAGTTATAACCAGATCCTATCCGAAAAAAGGTGTAATTCCGTAAAAGAGTATTTACTCAAAAAAGGGTTCGACCCGAAGCGCATTGTAAAAGTGATCGGGTATGGGGAATCCAAACCCATTGACACCAACGAAACGGATGAGGGACGTGCCCATAACAGAAGGGTAGAATTCAGACTGGTGGAATAATTCTACTCATTTAGACCCGAAAAAGGGGTGAGGGTGGATTGGAGGCGGCATTCCCCAAAAGTTCGTTCAAACATTTGATAATGATTAATTTATGTTCGCAATAGACTTAGCAGCCATTTCATAAATATAAAAGCCAATATCTCGAACAATCATTTTAATCTTTTGAATGAAGATAAAATCTTAAATTAACCCTTGAAATTTAACCCGTCTCATTTCAACTGTAGTATTATGAAAAAATCCATCCTTCTCATTTCGGCCCTATTTGTATATGCAACCATTTGTTTGCATGCTCAAAACAACGTTGAGTTTACAAAAGCTAATTTTAAAAAGGACAAGAACCTGAAGAAAATCTATACTTCTTATGTAAAAAAAGGAGATAAATTTTACTTCTATTTCGACCGTGGATATCTGGTTGCTCTTGACTATTATTTAATGGCTTATCAAAAGCATCCTAACAGTGCAATGCTGAATTATAAGATCGCAGATTGTTACCTGCATACCCTTTATAAGTATAAAGCGCTACCTCATATCATGAAGGCACAGGAGCTCGATCCTGCGGTATCCTATGACATAGATTATAAGATAGGGTTATCTAATCACCTAGGAGGAAATTTCAATGAGGCGGTTAAATACTACAATAAATTCAAAAGCAATTATAAGGGTGCAAATGGCGATAGTCTCACCATGGCGACCAGGAGGATCCAGGAATGTAACCACGGAATTGAGTTGGAACAGGAAAACCTTTATCAGGTGTTGAATCTGGGTTCAAAAGTGAACAGTGAGTATGCAGAATATGTTCCTTTGATCAGAGCGGATCAAAGTTATATGCTCTTCACTTCACGCAGACCTCAAAGAAAAATGGATTCAACCATTACCGACAAGATGATCAAAGGTGAAAGATTATCGGGTTTCGACATGGAATATCACGAAGATATTTTCAAAGTGGACCATCTGGATGATTCAACATGGTCATTACCTTGCAGGTTTGATTATTCCACCAGGAAAAAAGCCATGCATGATGCCTGTGTAAGTTTATCATTCGATGGGTTAACTATTTATAACTACAGAAGCAAAAATAACGGCGATCTCTATACTTGTCAGGTAGAAAATGGCAAATGGACCAAAACCCTTCCCATGAAAGGGATCAATACTAAATACCGTGAAGATCATATTGCAATGGCGTATGATAACAAAACGGTATATTTTGTAAGCGACCGTCCTGGAGGTTTAGGAGGAAAAGATATATGGAAATCTTCCCGAAAAGGAAACGGAGAATGGATGGAGCCAGAAAACCTGGGACCGAACGTCAATACCGAATATGATGAAGAAGGAGTATTTATTCATCCGGATGGAAAAACTATTTATTTCAGTAGTCGTGGCCATAATACAATGGGAGGATTTGATATTTTCGAATCAACCTTTGAAGAGGGCAAATGGACAGCTCCACTCAACATGGGCTCTCCTGTAAATTCTCCTGATGATGATGTTTTCTTCGTATTAACTGCTGATGGTAAAACGGCTTACTTATCCTCAGTAAAAGAAGGGGGATACGGCATGCAGGATATTTATGCAATTACAGCCTTTGAAAAGAAAAAGCATAAAAAAACAGATGTGATGATCTGCAAAGGATGGGTAGTCGACAAAGGGTCTAAAACAAAACTAAATGCCAAAGTGGAGATTATTGATAACAGCACCGGCACAAAGGTATACTCCGGCAACATCAATGCAGAAGATGGATTCCTGGTTTCACTTCCAACCGGTGTAAATGGTAGAAATTATGAAATTATCGTGGAGGCGAATGGATATTTAACGCATTCGGAAAATTTTGACCTGGTAAGAAATAAAGAGGTCGGTGAATTTAAATTAAACGAAAAAATAGTTGAAATTGAGATTGAAAAAGGAATGGATAAGGACATGTTGGTATTGAATAATATTTTCTTCGATCATAACCAGGCCGAATTAAAACCTGAATCCAAAACCGTATTAGAGAATGCCGTCAATAAACTTAATGCCAATCCGAACTATAAAATAGAAATTTATGGGCATACAGATGATGTAGGTTCGGATGCATATAACCAGCAATTATCAGAAAAAAGAGTGGAGGCGGTTAAACAATACCTCATACAAATCGGATTCGATCAAAAACGGATCGTAAAAGTGGCAGGGTATGGAAAAACAAAACCATTATGGCCCAATGATAGTGAAGAAGGCCGCTACCATAACCGTCGTGTAGAATTTAAGCTGGTTCAGTAATTTCGGACAACCTCAGTCTACCAAAAAGAATTAACAACAAAGGTCACAGAGAGGCATCTCCGTGACCTTTGTTGTTAAAAACTATTTCACTTCCAGTCCATATTTCCCCATATACATTTCATATAGGTAATACTGTGAATTTTTGAGTTCAATTTGCCGTCCGTTAATATATGCCAACGCAAGGTTGTTGGTCATCATATCCAAAGCGTCCCCGTTTGAAATAAAGAAGGTGGCATCCTTGCCCACTTCAATGCTTCCCAGTTGCTGATCGATCCCTAGAATTTTTGCTGCATTCAATGTAATTAGCTGCACAGCTTGTTCGGGTTCCAGCCCATAGGCCACCGTCGTCCCTGCATTAAATGGAAGATTACGGCTTCCCATCACCTCCATGTCACCGTCGTGGCTAAAAGTAAACAGGATACCTGCATCCCAAAGTATTTTAGCCATTCTATAAGGCAGTTTCACATCTTCATCATCCGTTTTAGGGAGCTCGTGGATCCTGTCGATCATAAGCGAAAGATGATGCTGTTGGATGAAGTCTATGATTTTGTACGCTTCGTATGCACCCACCAGCACAATCTTTTTAACTCCTATCGATTCAAAATAAGTAACAGATTCAATAATATCCTTTTCTGCATTTACGTGCAGATACAATGTTTTTTCTCCGGTAAACAATCCTTTCAACGCTTCACATTTTCCATTGTACACCTCATGCTGAGCTTCTTTCATATAAGTCAACGTTCTATCCATTATATCTTTTATTTTCCCAATGGTTATATTCCGTTTTTTTCTCAATGCATTTTCATCATCCGTTTCGGATTTTGATGGATAGATCATCATATTCCGGTTCGGCCAGTTGATATGCAATCCATCCTCCATTTTAATGGCCGCATCCTCCCAGTTCCAGGCATCCAGTTGTACAATGGACGACTGGCCGGAGATCAATCCATATCTGGGTGTTGATTGTGCGATCAATACTCCATTGAAACGAATGGTCGGAATGATTTTCGAATCGGTACTATATGTGGTGATGGCACGAACTTCGGGAGTAATATCCCCTGCTTCATCATAATCCAAGGTAGCCCTTACCGCATCAATTTCCCTCAAGCCGATAGTGCTGTTTGTTAAAATAAACCCCGGATATAAATGCTTACCACCTCCATCAATATTAATATCATAGCTATTAGATATCAAATGAGTCTTTGAGTTATCATTTACCCGATCAAACTTACCATTTACAAAACCTACTTCTCCATCCTGGATCAGGGTTCCATTGCCTACATGTATCTTCACATTATAAATTCGAATGCTTTTGGTTTGTTTGGCAGCAGGGGTAGGTTTTTGAGCTGTAATACCGATTGTAATTACAAACATCCATATATATGTACACAATTTTTTCATCTTAGTCTACTATTTGAATGAGTTCATAATCATGGTTCTCCATTGTTTCACATTCATACAGGAAAAACTGTTTCCTGGCTGGAGAAACACCTTCCTCCCCATCTTTAATTGTTTGCATCATTTTTTGTACCAGTCGGTTTTTTTCTGTTTGATTATAAGCTTGCAGCTCTGCATCTCTTTCTTCACTATAATAAATGATCCCATCGATCATGGTAAATTTTACTTTGGCATAAATGCTCAATGGGTTGGCCGACCATAAAACCAAGTCAGCATCCTTTCCTTCTTTTACACTTCCCACTTGCCCATCAATATGCAACATTTTCGCTGGATTCAGGGTACATAATTTCCATGCTTCTTCTTCCGAAAGTCCCCCATATTTCACAGCCTTGGCCGCTTCATGGTTGAGTCTCCTGGCCATTTCAGCATCATCACTGTTCACGCAAGTATTCACCCCTACTTTTGTGAGGATAGCCGAATTATAAGGGATCGCTTCGTATACTTCAAATTTATAGGCCCACCAATCAGCAAACGTGGAGGCACTTACACCATGGGCTTTCATTTTATCTGCCACTTTATATCCTTCCAGGATATGAGTAAAAGTGTTCACTTTAAATCCTAGGCTATCCGCCACATGCATCAGCATGTTGATCTCCGATTGAACATAGGAATGACAAGTAATATATCTTTTACCATCCAATATCTCACATAAGATCTCGAGTTCCAGGTCCTTTCGTACCGGATCCTTGGCCGTCTTCTTTTTAGTTGCATATTCCTTGGCCCGATTGAACATTTCATAATAAAATTGTTCAACTCCCATTCTTGTTTGCGGATAACGGGTATGATGTCTTTCACCCCAATTGGACTGCTTTACATTTTCACCCAATGCAAATTTGATGAAAGCTGGTGCTCCTTTAAACAATAGCTCATCCTCCGTTTTTCCCCATCTCAATTTGATCAAGGCCGATTGACCGCCGATGGCATTGGCAGAACCATGCAACAATTGGGCTATGGTAACCCCACCAGATAATTGGCGGTAAATATTGATATCCTCAGCATTCAATACATCACCCATCCGCACTTCAGCAGAACTGCTTTGCCCTCCTTCATTTACTCCCCTGGTCATCGCAATATGCGAATGTTCATCAATAATTCCACTGGTTAAATGCATGCCAGTCCCGTCAATGATTTTACAACCCGTACATGATAAATTTTTACCAATTGATTTGATCTTGCCATTTTCGGTAACTACATCGTATCCTTGCAACACACCATCTTTTTCGTTGGTCCAAACCGTGGCATTTTTTATCAGGTACGACTTTACTTCAGCTTCTTTCCACTGCGACTTCTTCCATCCATAAGCCTTATTGGGATAGCGAGGTTCGGCATACGAAACTACCTGTTTATCCTTTTTGGTTTCTTCCTCCTTTAAAGCAGATGTATAGGTGGCAGTGAAGGCTAGTTTTTCTCCCTTCTGGTTCTCAATGATCCCCTTCCATAGTTTATCCTTGTTTACCTGCGCCGATATCCTCATAAAGCTTTTAATATCTTTTAGTAAAAAGCTGGCGGTGACCAATTGTTTGTCCAACGAGATCTCCATCGAAGTTTTCACAGTATCGTTGATAAAAAATTCACCGCCGGGAGAATTGAGTTTTCCCTTGATCATAAAATTCTTTCCATTTACCAGCCCTTCGTCTGATTGTATGGTATAATTCCCACGAATATCTATTGCCTCCGCACCTCTTTCAATAATGTATTGATTGCCCCGGATCCAATTTTCCAGTATACAAAACCCTTCATTCCCCAGTTCCTCCTCGGTAATGATCAAATTTGCCCATTTGCCTTTTTCGAGGGTACCCAATTCTGTTTCCACTTTCAAAAACCTGGCCGGACCTTCGGTTAATGCATAGAGCGCCTTTTCTTTTTTCAATCCATACTGGATGGCTTTTTTCAGACTTTTAAAAAAATCGTTCGGCGAGCCATTACCGGCAGTTGTTATTAAATATTTAACTGCGTTGCTATCCAGTATATGCAAATTGGCAGGAGCAATCTCCCAGGTATACATATCTTCCAGGCTTACGATATCTGCATCGTACGGGTCATTTAATATATAAGGTTTGGGGAATTTAAGTGGTACAATTACATTCGACGATAGGGAGGTTAGTCCGTCCACCCTTTCATACTCGTCACCATTACCCATATAGTGAAACTGGAGATCAAATTCTTTGGCAATTTTTTCAAGTCGGAAAATATCCGCTTTATTATTAATATCAAAAACAATGGGAATTGATTTGAGCTGAAGATAGCTTTCAATCGAAATGTTCTTCTCTGCTTTTCCTTTCATGGCGGTATACCATTGAACATCATATAAAAACTGGCGTATCAGCGCAATTACACCCGTAAGCGAAGATGGATAATCCTGGGTAGAGCTTCCTTTTTCCAGAGAACAAAAAATAGCCGCCTCGTCCTTCACTATGTTTTTTCCGGTTTCTATATCTGCCAGTGTAACCAGGGCTCCGGAGCCTCTCATGATCCCATCCTGTTTGTGGATGAGCATGGTACCTATTCCAAATTTTCTCCATTTTTCTGCCGGCTCCTTCTGGTGTGCATAATACTTATATGCCGAGAAATCTGTTTTAATAGCATCGTTCCAATAGAGAGCAGCATCTACCGACTTGGTTTTTTCTTCAGTGTTTAATCCATAATCACTCCAGATTTCAATAAAGGAAGCATAGATATGTTTGCCAGTACAGTCAATCACTTTTGCTTCCTTAGGAATATTTATTTTTTCTCCGCAATCAACGATTTTTTCGTCTTTGATCACCAGGGTGGCATTACTATAAGTTTTTGTTGAACTTTCGTGGATGGTGGCATGGGTAAAGGCAACCACCAAATGCTTTTCATCCTTGATCCCAATCAGTGGATTGGTTTGCATCCATGCAGGTGCATTGATCAGGATCATAGTGGCGAGTAGGGTAATCTTTCTCATCATAACATTATCAGTCTATACAAATGTATCATTTAGCCTATTGAAAAGGACTTTTTTCCATATTTTTTGGGGGCATTAACACACAAGCCCACTTCGGGTGCTCCACTTTACTCCCCGGTCTCTCCAGGCTATAAATACGAAGGTTTTAAAGGAGCTCCCTCCGTCCGCTCTTTAAAACCAAGTATTTTATGCCGGAAGATCCCGGCGGGTACCGTTCCGCTCCGGCCATGCCCAGGAGGAATTTGGAGATTTCTTGCAAATGAAATCCCGAGATCCTCATTCCTAAACCCTAAATAATTATCTTTACGCAACCAAATATCTGTTATATGGAACATTTACATTCTACCCTCCGATATTTAATTCTATTCTTCCTGGTCGCATCCATTTTTATATCCTTGTCCAAATGGATGGGCAAAAAACCTTTTTCTAAAGGCGATAAAATGACCTATTTAATGACCCTTGTTTTTTGTCATCTCCAATTAATTGTTGGAGTGATCCTGTTTGTTATGAAAGGGTATCAGAAGAACTTTAGTCAAATGGGAGCAACCATGAAAACACCTTTGCTCAGGTTTGTAACTGTTGAGCATACTTTTCTCATGTTGTTGGCTATTATTTTAATTACTGTTGGATACTCAACAGCCAAAAGAGCTAAAGACGATGTGGTTAAACATAAAAAGACCTTTATTTTTTATTTCATAGGGTTTGTGCTCATTATGGTGTCCATTCCATGGCCATTCAGAGGATTCGGGCATGATTGGTTTTAACAGAATAACATGAAAAAATTATTAGTTTTCACCTTCACAGGTACTATGTTTTTTGTAGGATCCTGCAGTTCAAATACAGAAAAGCCTGGTGCTAACAAAACATCACCTACCCCAACACAACAAAGCGGAACAGACATTTATACCAATAAATGTGTTGCTTGTCATGGTGCTGATGGGAATATGGGAATAGCAGGTGCAAAAAAATTACCCGAATCTGTATTGACCCAGGAAGAAAGAGAGCAAATCATTTCCAATGGGAAAGGCACTATGCCGGCTTTTAAAGAGCAGTTATCGCCAGTTGACATCAAAGCGGTAGCCGAATACACGCTTACCTTAAAATAGAATTGAATAAAAGAACATTCGATCAACGATTTTTGATTTCAAAACTTTATCCATCAAAAATCGTTGATCCGTTATTCAATTAATCATTTTTGGGCCCATCCTTACATCTATACATCGCAAAACCTCTTACCTTTGCACCTGCATGATTGAAAAAAAGAAGCTCGCCGTTAAGGAGTTAAAAGCGGTCCTCATTGGAATTATCTACCAGCATCAAACCGAAGAAAAGTTGGATGAATACCTGGATGAATTGGCATTTCTTGCCGAAACAGCCGGTATTATTGCGGTAAAGAGATATTCTCAACGGCTCGATAAGCCTTTACCAGGAACCTTTATTGGTACCGGTAAAATTACGCAGATACAAGAGTTTGTAGAAGCCAACGAAATTGAGCTCGTTATTTTCGACGATGAATTATCCCCCTCGCAATTAAGGAACATCGACCGGCTTTTCAATCCTGACGAACATAACAAAAAGGTGTTGATCCTGGATCGTACCAATCTCATCCTCGATATTTTTGCCCAGCGTGCCCGTACTGCACATGCCAAAACCCAGGTAGATCTGGCTTATTATCAATATATGCTGCCCCGCCTTAAGGGTATGTGGACCCACCTCGAACGTCAGCGTGGAGGAACGGGTACCCGTGGGGGAAGTGGTGAAAAAGAAATTGAAACCGACAGTCGTATTGTTCGCGAAAAAATTTCTTTACTCAAAGAAAAGCTCAAGGATATTGATAAGCAAATGACCATCCAGCGAAAGAACCGGGGCGAATTGGTTAGAGTGGCTTTGGTAGGATATACCAATGTGGGTAAATCCACTATCATGAATCTCATCAGCAAGAGTGATGTATTTGCTGAGAATAAATTATTTGCCACCTTAGATACCACCGTTAGAAAAGTAGTGATTAAAAATCTTCCTTTTTTATTATCAGATACGGTTGGTTTTATCCGAAAACTTCCTACTCAATTAGTAGAATCTTTTAAATCCACCTTGGATGAAGTAAGAGAATCAGATCTTCTTTTACATGTGCTGGATATTTCGCATCCACAGTTCGAGGAACAATATGCCATAGTCAACAAAACGCTGGCCGAAATTGGAGCCGCAGATAAGCCTACCATCACGGTTTTTAATAAAATGGATAACTATAAAAATCCGGAGATCGATGAGTTTGATCTTACCGGTCGGCCTCAGGGTATGATGTTAGAAGATCTGAAAAAAACGTGGATGAGCAAACTCCATGCTGATTGTATTTTTATTTCCGCTTCTAAAAAGATCAATGTAGCTGAATTCCGCGATACCTTATACGAAAGAGTGGCAGCCATCCACCAGGAAAGATATCCCTATAACCATTTTTTGTATTAAGAAAAAGTCTTTTTCCTTATTGTCAAATGGAAAACCTTAATCTCGCCTATGCTTCTGAGCGGTAATGGCTATGCTGGCAATGGCTATAATTGCCAAAATAATGCAAATAGCCGGTATTAATATAGTGCCATCCAGGATAGCAGCAGGCTTCATGGGATCAGAAGAAGGCAAATTCGTTTGTAATGAAATGCCTGGTAATAATGACATTATGGCCCTCATAACATACAGTATATACTCAAAGGTACTTAAATTCGGTTTAAAATAACATTAATATTGGTTTTATTTGGTGCTTCCTCATTTTGTTTTTGTATTTTAGTACCAGCCACTTACAGTAAAAAACCTATGTCAGGCACTACGCTAAACCCGCAACTACCCAAAAGTTCGGTTCAAAGAACTTATAAAGCATTGATCGCTGATGACCATGATATTTTCCGTCATGGATTAAAAACTTTATTAAATAAATATCCATTTATCAATTTCAAAGGAGAAGCTTCGAATGGAAAAGAACTGAAAAAACTGGTCATAAAACATCGACCCGATATTATCTTCATGGATCTGCATATGCCCGGTGGACATGGGGTAGAAGCTACTTATGAGATCCTAGAGAACTATCCACAGATAAAAATTGTAGTGCTTAGTTTTTATGATGATGCATTAACCGTAGAGCGAATGATGAAACTAGGAGCTGTAGCCTACCTTACTAAAAAAATTAGTTTAAAGTTGCTGGATGCCATGTTCGATAACATATTGAACAATCTTCCTTATATCAGTCCGGATGCAGCGAACAATGTTGCCCTCCATAAAATTTTACCAGCACCTTCATCGGCACCGGCTATGCCTGAACAATGTCAATGGCTGGCAGAAGAGATCACCCTTCGTGAAAAACAGGTATTAAAAATGACCACTCAGGGATTTTCGCAAAAACAAATTGCAGCCCAACTCCACTTAAGCGCCAGGACCATTGAGACCCACAAAGAAAAGCTCATGAAGAAACTAGGGGCGAAGAACCAGGCAGAACTTATTTCCATGGCCCATGAATATAAATTGGTCTAAAGATCCACGGTCTAGGTTTTAACTCCATTTCCTTCACAAGTATCCACCATTCAACCTGCAAATTCAGCATATTGTGTGTCGTTAGCATGGCCTACCATTTCATCAGTTCCTATATATTGACATCCTTCCACCTGATCAGGCAAATATTGGTCATATGCCAGAGTTAGCATGATCCCTATCACCATAAATTCGTGATTACCTTACGGTGGATCTTTAAACCAATGAACAAAAACCACCAATCATTGGTATTGCCATCCGGGAAAATACGGATGGCAATACGGGAAAACCACATTGCATTTATATTTTTATTACCTCAACTTTATCCCCTTGCAACTTTGTCCTCCAACCGTGCAAAAGAAAGTATGAAGGAAATAGGCAACTATTGCTAAAACAAAGAATCAACAAATCATGAAAAAAATCAACAACAACCCGGAAAAAAAATTTAATTACAATGAGCCAAAATGGACTGTACCCAATCATCAGTTCCCTAAAAGCCAGGAATGGAATCCTCACGATTATGCTGGCATAGGTGCCCGTATATCTATTGAAAAAGCATTACAGAGTTTTGAAGGGGTAAATACTTCCAAACTGAATGAGTTGGGAGTGACTGTCAAAGACCTTGTAAAATACCGCAAAGAAATAAAAGCAGCTTTGTATGCTTTAATTAAAGAAGAAAACGGCTACGATATAAGGTTACGATCGGGCTCTATCGCATATTTGGGAGCATTAAAATTTGATGAAGCAACTGATCTGGTTGCACAAATTGCTTTAAACCCCAAGGAAAATGCCTATGTAAGAGGTTATGCCGCGGAGGCCCTGCTACGAATTAAAGGAAAGTCAGCACTGCCTGCACTGGAGCAATTAATACATGATCCTATAGAAAATGTTAGGGAAAAAGCCATAAGAGTATTGGGGGCCATTGGTACAAAAAAACATGTGGCTGCATTAAAAGGGATAGCAACAAAAGATACAGATCCTGAAATAAAATTTAGAGCTAAAGCTGCGATCCAGTTGATTGAAACTGGTAAAAAGCTAAAACGTCCTACAATCAAAAAAGAAAAAGAACGAACCTATACTACTTCGATTAAAGGAATTGTAAAACCAATTGGACGTCACGGGAAAGTAAAACCACAAACCACTTTTGGCGATCAGGATGTAATTGGTGGAATGAGTTTAATTGCTAACCAGGAACTGGAAAGAAGAGAATCTGAAAAACCTTTGATGCCTATAGCTTACGAATTGCTGGCCAATGCCCCAAAAGGGATGATAAGGATGGTATTACGTGGTAACGAAGTGGGAAATGGACTCCACTCCCATTCTTTCGGAAAAGTTTACCGAAAACATGAACATGAAGTAGTGCTGGATCTGCCTCAAAAAAACATGCCCTCCATCGGCCGGTCTCTCGATCTTTCCTTGAATGCAGATCGGTATGCTTACCAAGATGCTCATTGGCTGCCAGAGGCACCTAATAGTCCGGTGATCTATTCTATAGCTGTAGATGAAAGCGTGATTTGGGCCAAAGATAGTTTTAGTTTAAAGATAAAATTCTATGCACCTTCCACTGAAAGAATGGCATATATAAAAATGAGGATAAGAATGCCTAAAGCTAATTGGAAAGAAATCTTATTAAATCTAAGTGCAGAGGAATTAGCGGCAGGAGAAAAAATAATTCCGGGATTTGTTGCTGCCATTCCCGGCAATATCGAAATCAGTACTGCCCTATATACCGAAAATGGGGGTGCCAGTAAATTCGATACCCAATTAATGGCCTTGCCACCGAACCCTATTTCAATGTCAGTAAGCCCTGCCACTACAGGCACCATTGGCGAAGGCCCGGCTCATTATAATTCTGCTGAAAATAAATTTTACTGCTATGCCAACCTACAAGTCAGTAACGGATTCCCACACAGTGTAACCCTAGGTCCAAATGTAAGTGCCAGGGTTACCGATGGGGGTGTAGAAAAAGATAATTTTTCATTTAGCATAGGCACTTCCACCATTTCAGCCAACTCCACTCGTACCATTGGTATATGGATGCGTTTTGGAGGAGGTACTTTTAATGTATTTAAAAACTTTGGCGATGTTACAATACGCCTCACTCTACAAACCAGCGAAGGTGATGTGGTCGATTCTCATGTTTGGGCAGCTATGGCACAGGTAAAACTAGCGTTGAATTTTGTGGGCAATTTTTCTTCCACCACCCGTGGTCAATTGCAAAGTGTTGTGGATAATGAAGCCAGTGCTATTTACGAACAGCAAAATTTATTTATCAGTGAAAGTGCCCAATTTTTATTGCCTTCCTCTAATTCGGATTTTAATACATTCCGCGATATTGAAATGGACGATAACAAAGCAAGTGATTGTACATCGGGCAGTGATGAAGCGGATGATTTAAGAGATGATTGGAGTTCACCCAACGATAGCTGGCTGGATGTATGGTGTGTAGAAACCCTTTCGGGCCCGGCATGTGCTGCCAGTGTAGGCGGCTTCTCCCCGGTTAACGGACCAACAGGTAAAGGGGGAAGCAATTCGGGAGTGATCATTAAAATGTCGAGTGCAAATTTAGCTACTACCGGAGGTCGAAACTTAATGGGGATCATTATTGCCCACGAGGTGGCACATTTCCTGGGATTGAATCATGATGGGAATGCAGCCAATTTTATGGCAGCCAATACCGGTGGAAGCAATACAGCGATTACACATGCACAATATGTAGACATGACAGACCATGGATTTGTAACCCGCTTTGTTGTATAAAAATATTTTTTATTCCAAATCAAAAATTACAATCATGAAAAACATCAAACATATTGTTTATATAATGATGGAAAACCGTTCCTTCGATCACGTATTGGGATGGTTATACAAAAAAGATCAGCCTAATCTCTTTCTTCCACCCAACACCAGTCCGAAAATTTATCAGGGATTGAATACCGGGAATTACTATAACCAGGATGCCCAGGGCAACAAACATTATGTAACAGAAATCCCTGATTTTTCTGATAATCCCGTACCTAGCGTGGATCCGCATGAGGATTATGTACATGTAAATATGCAATTGTTTGGTGTATCCGCTACTCCACCGAGCCCTACACCGCCAACCATGATGGGTTTTCTAAAAGATTTTGCAGATCAGAACAAATCCAATCCAGCTGAAATCATGGATTGTTATTCTATCAATAGCATGCCTGTTCTCAACTTTCTGGCTGGGGTATATGCCGTTTCAGACGCCTATTATTCCTCGGTTCCTACCCAAACCAATTGTAACCGTGCTTTTGCAGGTTCGGGAAATTCAATAGGAAGCTTATCAGGAACCACTACCGGAATGGTGGACAATCATTGGGGTCCAGATTGGGATCATCCATGGGATCCGATCGAATTTAATGGTCCTACCATTTGGAATGTTTTAAACGATCATGGATTTTATACTCCCAACGATTGGATGATATTTTATAACCAAACCTGGCCGGGACATGGAACCGGAGATTATTGTTTTACCCAAGATATGTTTTGGCCGTCATTGCAAAATGATATTGATCATTTCAGGGATATCCAGGAATTTTTTGACTTGGCAAAATCAGGCAATCTTCCCACCTTCAGTTTCCTGGAACCAGCCTGGTATGAAGATCTATGGAATGGAAATGATTACCATCCGCCGGGAAATGTAGTTCCCGGAGAAAAATTTTTGGTTGACCTTTACGGAGCCATCAAAAATTCTCCCAGCTGGAACGAAACCCTATTCATTATTAATTTTGATGAACATGGAGGAACCTACGATCACCAACCACCACCTTGGGGAGCTAGCCCTCCTTGGCTCAATCCAGTACATGGAACTCCCCCTCCGGCTGCTCTTGAATATAAATTTAAATTCGATCGGTTTGGGGTAAGGGTTCCTTTGGTTTTAGTTTCCCCTTATATACAAAGTGGGACTGTTTTCAGGTCGAATACCAATGTGCCGCTAGACCATACCTCAGTAATTGCAACCATATTGAATCATTTTAATATTCCCAAAGCCAACTGGAAGTTAGGATCGAGGGTATATAACGCCCCTACCTTTGAATTTGTTCTCACTCTTGACACACCAAGAACAGACTCGCCAGAAATTAAATCTCCTTCTCCCCCTCAACAAAATGCCGAAAGTTCAACTCCATCTGATCTTCAATTGATGATCGTCCACCGGATGTTAGCTCGTACATTGCAACAAACCAAATATCCAAAGGACCAGTTTCAAGCACTTTACGATCAACATTTCAAGGATATCAAAACGATGAAACAATTGAATGCAGCCATAGATGCGGTGATGAAGGGAATGAAGGGGAATAAATAACTTGGTTTGCCATCCGGGAAAATACGGATGGTAATAGGGGTTTTCCCGGATGGCTTCTTACAAAAAAAAACGCTATACTTGTTGAGTATATACTAAATCAATTTTAAATAACGATCCACTATGAAATTCAAAATTCTATTATTCGTTATTTTCTATCAACTCTCTTTAACTGGTTGGGTTCAAAACTTAGAAGATTTCAATGGTTGTCCAACCAAAGGAGAAGTAAGTCCCAATAATCCCAGAAAAGAGGAGTTTGAAACCAAGAACAGATTAAAGAATCGTTATAACATTCCTCGTTCAAAGGATTTCGACAAAACGATCACATTGGAAGATATGATAGGAGAAGATGGTGTGCCGGATGCAGAAAAATTCGATGAGAAAAAAGCGGTAGCGATCGAAGGTTATGTTGTATATGCAGCCAAAAAGGGATCCAAAGAAACCTGTAATTGCAAATCTGGTGAAACCTATTATACCGACCAGCATATAGAAATTGCCTTATCCCCGGATGAAAAAAAGGAGGGAAAAACGGTAGTAGTAGAAATTACCCCAAGACTTCGCGAAATCAAAAGGTTGGCTGGAGAAGATTGGACCCATGCATACATCATAGAAAATTATTTGGGTAAAAAAGTAAGGGTTGCCGGATGGCTTTTTTATGATAAAGAACATGAAAAGCAGGCCTGCAGCTACCATCCAGAACTATGTGGTTCGGATGTGGAAGCATACAATAGACAAACATGTTGGGAGATCCATCCTGTTACTTCGATTGATGTATTGGAGGATGAAGATGAAATGGTGGTAACAAATAATAATGATCCAAATGCCAAAGTTTCTACCTACTTTGTAGAAGATCCTCCAAATAATCCAAAACCAAACAAATCAAATATGAAACCAATTGATTATCTAGTCCTTATTCTTCTCGGCGGTATTCTCGGAGCTGTTGGGCAACTACTTCGCGTTGTTGTTGGCATCAAGAAAAGCGTAGACTCCAACGAAAAAATGGACTATAAAAGAACCATATTAAGTTTGGTATTGGCCTTTGCAGTTGGAGGAGTGGCCGGCGTGTTGTCGTGCATCAGCATGACTGACATCAATTCATTCGACAAGTCCACCATTTTTATTTTCCTGGCAGCCGGTTATGCGGGAACGGATTTTATTGAAGGATTTATTAGGAAGAATCCTACGGTAACAAAAACGGAGAGTAGAAATGAGGAGTGATCAATAGACTCCCTTTTTCTTCATTATTTTTCATTTCCATCATCCAAACCTGGAATACCACTATTCCCAAGCCCTTTATAGGCAATCATTCCAGCACCTCTCAGGGAAAATCCTGAGAAGGAATAGGGGTTTTGGATGAAATGAAAATGAGTTTAAGATCGTAGAATTGTAGTCAACTATAAAAAACTAATATTATGAAAGCATTAAAAAAGTTTACCTTCATTTTTGGAATGATCACTTTACTGACATTGGGATTCTTCAATTTTGTATCTCCCGATAATCAATCTAAAAAATCCAACGAGAAAAAAAGCCAGATGTATTGCCCTTCTCACAATGGCATTGGTAACAGCAGTGGATATTATTTGGGGCCGTGCAGAACTGGTGATAATGCCTATGAAACGGCAAAACAAGATTTGAAAAGTCATAATGAGGCAACCGGCCATTCTAACGGTGGTGTTAACTCTGGTGAGTGTTATTAAAAAATATTTTAATAACTACTATCTACCGATAACAGAAATAATTATTAAAATAACAACATGACTACAATTGTAACCGCCCTGATGTATTCAGGAAAACAAGATCCTTCATGGGAACTTACTTCAGAACAAGCGAAACAACTCAAGGAGATACTTTCAGAAAAACGGGAGGTAACTATGGAGATGTCTGCATTATCATTCGGACTTTTAGGTTATCGAGGATTTATAATTGAATCCTATGAACCATCCATTCCGTCAAAAGCATTTTGCTTTGATGGTATTATTGATCTGATAGATCAAAGGCATGCAAATTTTATTGACAAAGATAGTAGCCTGGAGAGTTTCTTACTTCAAACAGGCATCAAAGCCCTAACTGAAAGCGAAAAGTCATTTATTTCAACAGAAATATCAAAAAACTCAAAAGGCGGTCCGGCTTCAAAGAATAGAGATCTAAAGTCAACCATGGACTTATTAACTGTACCGCCTTTTGACCCAGGGAAATGGAATATAGCTTCCGTACAGCGATTCAATAATTGTTATAATTATGCGAATGATATAATAACTAATACATTTGCACAGCCTGGAAAAGGCAGCGGACAAATGTATAATGACATTTCTTGTGCAGAAGTCAGCTCCGCTGCTAAAAGAGATGGGCAAATCTCCGTTATGTCAGCTTCAAGCACACCTTTGGAAGGGCATTTTATTGCATTGGTAATAGCGCCTGACTATGACTATCACTGGTATAGATTAGATTCAAATGGGAAATGGTCACACAAACCAGGTCAGACACCTGCTAAGAACACTGATAACAATGGACAGCTAATAACGGATCCGAAAACCTGTAGCAAATACCCATATACGGAATTCTGTGGGCTTTTCCATTGTAAACCAGATAAGGTGCAAATAAGATAGAAAAGAACAGATTATTATCAATTTTAATATACCAAACTATGAATAAAATGAATGTTACGTGGCTAACAATATTTTCGATTCTACTTTATTTTCGAATAGGATATGCTCAAAATGAAAAAGTGATCAAAGGAAACTTAATACTAACTTCTTATAATATTGATAGTTCAGATAGTCGAGATCAAGGAATTCTTTCCAATCCAGCATATAAAGAAGATAAAAATGATGGCCGTATAGGACTTCAGAGAGCAACCCTTCCCTTGTATCATAAAACAATCATACGAGATTTTGGAACTCTTTTAAGTGGCAGCCAAGACAATGGAGTATACAATAGCTATGGAGCCATTAATACTGATAAAGGGGAGGCTGAAATAAGTGCCGTTTTTCTGTGGAACAGCTCGGTGAAACAAAAGGGACCAAAACGAAACAATTTACTTTATCCTGACGATCATTTAAAAAAACCTGTTGGATTGGCATACTTTAACGTGAAAGGAGCATTAGCAGACAATACCGTGGAACTATTTAAAAATGGGAATATTGTTCCTCAGTTAAACGCTCGGTTAGGAATGAATTGGTTGTTAAGTGCCCGATACTATTATTATGAGGTGGAGGGAGAAAAAACAAAATTCAAAGTATTTGAGAACAACTATTATATTGGCTATCAATGCGATTCCTCAATAAAAGCCATGAAAGCCATTGTCAGCAAAAGACCCAAAGAAAAAGAGGACTATTTAAAAATTATAAAGTTATATAACGAATATAGTAATAGGGAGGGTATTATTACCTCAGATACATTACAAAAAAGAATCCTAAAAATATTTAATAGTACCTATGATCAAAATAGTGATGATAGTCTAGCTAATGAACTACAGTATCTTATCGAAGACTCCTATAAAAATACGAAGGAGAAGCAAACTACAGAAATCGTTGGGAGCCTAAAAAATAGCTATAGAGAATTCCATTGGATCAATACAGAAGGAGAGTTTTATGGTGAAAACTACCAGTTATTTAATCCTGATGACCCAACCCCGCGTTTTTATGATGAGTTCTTTAGTGGTGGGAGCTTCAAACTCAAATATAATGTCCACACTTTACATAATTACAAACCATTGAAAAACCATTTCATCAGTATTTATGGAATGGTTAGCTACGGAAATAATCGAAAATCATTGGAGATGTATGCGGTAACCAATACTTATATTGATACATTGGGAGGGGCGGATACTTTAAAAGAAGTCACGAGGAAAGGCAGCGCCTATTCAACAAATGAAATAAAAAAATATTGGTTGTTTACCCCTGGAATAGATTGGCTATGGTATCTTTCATCTGACAGAAAAATTGCATTAAATCTATTTACTTCATTCGATATCACACTAACACAGCAGCTCCGTCCATCGGTTACTAATGATTTTGACAAATCGGTGCAATGGAACTTTGGGGGTGGCATCACCTTTAATTTGCCTAATAAAGATAAAACCAAACCAGCCGTTGACATTGGAGTTTTTGCCTCTATAAGAGATGCCTCGGCTCCCATATCAACAGAGGCTCCCTACACACAACGTGTATTTGTAGGTATTAAAACAGCCATCCCTTTTGTTACTTTTAAGCAATAGTAATGTTATTGCCGAAAAGTATGAGCCCTTCTTTAGCAAATGACATAAATGTCGCGAAAAAAATAA
>JANWKT010000029.1 GCA_025451235.1 Flavobacteriales bacterium
CCCCCTATTCAAACTCGATCAACAATTCATTTTTTTCTACCGGCCTACCTTTGGTAACCTTGATGTTCTTGATCATCACATCGGCGGGAGCCTTGATGACATTTTCCATTTTCATGGCCTCCAGAATCACAATCGGTTCTCCTAACTTTACCGATTGACCTGGTTTTACCAGGATCTCCAGGATCAACCCCGGCATGGGTGACTTCAATGAATTGATCTTTTTGCTGGCCAGCTCCGTCATCCCCAATTTGCTTAACAGCAAATCAAACCTGTCTTCAGCCTTTACATGCACACGGCGACCATTCACCTTGATCAGGAAAACTTTTTCCTTATAATCCACCTTTAATAGATCGGCCTTTACCACTTTCCCATCTTTCTCTATACTGAATCCGTCCATCACATTACCTGTAATAGTATAACCCGAATAAACAGCGTTGATCAATGGATGCGTACTGTCGTTGTTAGAAAAACCAATATTATATTCACCGTTTTCTGTTGATACTTTATACATTTTTATCAGACCTTCCTTATAATTCTGTCGTAAATTTAGTGTTATTAAACAAAGTATGAATAAAGGCTCCCTTTTTCTGATTTGTAAACAGGATGTGAAACATTCACCCGTTTCACACTGGGTAGAAGAAGTTGAATAGCTCTTTTGTAAATTACTATCAATCAGAGCAATATGCACATATTTTTTTAATCAAATTTTTATTTTTTCAAACCTTGTTGACAAAAAACTAAGCAATAGCGTTCATAACATTCAAAAAAAAATCCCTTTCAGCATTTAACTTTGTCGCCCCTTATGGATGATATCCGCCACATACTAGATAAAAATATAAAGCCCAAAAAGCTGATCAGCACAAACCCAGCCGCTGATTACGGGAAATTACCTCCACAGGCAACCGACCTGGAAGAGGCGATCCTGGGTGCCTTGATGCTCGAGAAAGATGCTTTTACTGCAGTGAGTGATTTGCTGAAAGAAGAAATGTTCTATAAGCCCAATCACCAGAAAGTATACCGGGCCATTAATGAATTGAACAAAGAAGGTGAGCCGATTGATATCCTCACCGTTACCAATAAGCTTAAATCATTAGGTGATCTTGACCTCATTGGCGGACCTTATTTTATTGCCCAGCTTACCAGTAGGGTAGGTTCAGCAGCCAATATCGAATACCATTGCCGCATCCTCCAGGAAAAATTCATCAAACGTGAGTTGATCCGTATTTCGTCGGAAGTAACTAACCAGGCCTTTGAGGAAAGCTCCGATGTATTTGATGTACTCGATTTTGCAGAACAGAATTTATTTGATGTTTCACAAGGAAACCTCAACCGTGCCAATACAAGGATGAGTGATCTCCTCCACGAAGCCATTAAGAATATTGAAGATCGCACCAGCGACGAAAAACACCATGGAGTTCCTTCAGGGTTCCACGAGCTGGATGAAGTAACCGGTGGATGGCAACAATCCAACCTCATTATTATTGCTGCCAGGCCAGGTATGGGTAAAACCGCCTTTGCATTGGCATTGGCCAGGAATGCGGCCATCGATTATAAAAAACCGGTCGCTATTTTCTCCTTAGAGATGGAAGCCGTGGAATTGGTGAACAGGATGATCTCCATGGAAACAGGGTTGGATTCCGACACCTTGCGTAAAGGAAATTTAAAACCGGATGATTGGAACCAGTTGCATACAAATATTTCTTTGTTGTCAGAGGCACCTATTTTCATCAATGATACACCGGGACTTTCCATCATGGAGTTCCGCTCTATTGCCCGAAGGTTGAAACAACAAAACGATGTCAGTCTTATCCTCATCGACTACCTGCAACTCATGCGGGGTAACGGAGATAACAAAGGATTGCGTGAACAGGAAATTTCTATGATCTCCCGTTCCTTAAAAGCGATTGCCAAAGAATTGAAAATACCCATCATTGCCTTGGCCCAGTTAAGTCGTAAGGTAGAGGAGTCGGCAGATAAAAGACCGTTGCTGGCCCACTTGCGTGAATCGGGTGCCATTGAACAGGATGCGGATATGGTATGTATGCTCTATCGACCTGAATATTATAGGATCACCGAAGATGCGCAGGGAAATAGCTTATTGGGACTTGCCCAATTGATCATTGCAAAAAACAGGCATGGGGCTATTAAAGATATCAATCTCGGATTTACACCAGAGCTCACCAAATTCACCAACCTCGATGCAGCACCCACCTTATCTAACTATGTAAGAAGGTATGGGGCTGATGATTCAAAAGATGTAGGGGTAGAACTCGACAAGGATGTGAATCCACTTCCAAAAACCATCACTGTTCAAAGCAAGATGAACAAAGAGGATGATGATGTTCCGTTTTAAACTTAGTTAATAGGGTAATTGGTTATTGGGCGGCTTCCGTCCGTTAAATTATCTTTCCCCTGTACCTGAACGCTGATTTTCCCGTTAAATAGCCTTATATTCGATGCATGAAAAAGATCATCTTCTTCTTACTCCTCTTCTTTTCCCTCATTTCTTCCAGGGCCAATTATATTTTCATTCCCATGGATGATTCCCAAACCGATCACTTAAGGGCTTATGGAATAACCTATAAAGTACTCGAGATGAACGATGAGGCCTATTGGATGCTCAATTTTAGAGGTGGCTCTTTTATGTTCAAATACCGCACAGAATACGAGGACCTCATGTTGGCCCGGAATGTTTCTTATGAAATTATCCAGGATATACAAAGCACCAATCTCATCACCCAGTTAAGCGATCCGGATGTGAACCAAAACCCCATGAAGCTGGAAAAAGCACCCAAAATAGCGGTCTACTCACCCCCAGGCATGCAGCCATGGGACGATGCGGTGACCATGGTGCTTACCTATGCCAAGATCCCTTACGATACTTTGTATGATGAAGAAGTAATTGGTGGTTTATTACCCACCTATAACTGGCTGCATTTACACCATGAAGATTTTACCGGTCAATATGGAAAATTCTGGTCGGCCTACCGCAATGCATCCTGGTATATGGAGCAAGTACGGTCCTCCGAGATCCTGGCAAAAAAATTAAAGTTTGGCAAAGTAAGTGAGCTCAAATTGGGAGTGGCTAAAAAGATCAGGGACTATGTAGCAGGGGGTGGATATTTATTTGCCATGTGTTCGGCTACGGATAGTTACGACATTGCCCTGGCATCCGAAGGGGTGGACATCTGCGAAACACCTTTCGATGGAGATCCCATGGACCCTCAGGCACAATCGAAGCTGGATTTCTCCAAGTGTTTTGCCTTTAAAGATTTTACCATCAGTGTAAATGCATCGGAATACGAATATTCGAATATTGATATGACCACTCAACGCAATATGCAACAACGATATGATTTTTTTACCCTCTTCGAATTCTCTGCAAAAAGCGATGAGGTACCTACCATGCTTACCCAGAATCACGAATCGGTGATCAAAGGATTTTTAGGACAAACCACTGCCTTCAATAGAAAAATGTTGAAGACCAATGTAATTGTTCTTGGAGAAAACAAGCAAGCCAACGAGGTAAGGTATATACATGGGACCTATGGCAAAGGATTCTGGACCTTTTACGGAGGCCATGATCCCGAAGATTACCAGCACCGGGTAGGTGATGAACCTACGGATCTTTCTTTACATCCCAATTCTTCCGGCTACCGTTTGATCCTCAACAATGTTTTGTTCCCTGCGGCGAAAAAGAAAGAGCAGAAGACCTAAGGTTGGTTGCATTGTTTTTTGCCAAAAATGAAAATACTCAGCTGTCTTTTTTATTTTTTCATCATCCCTCACCTGGGCTTCTCACAGAACATTATTAAGGGCACCATAAAAGATGGAAACACGTTGCAAGCCATCCCTTACGTATCCATTGGTATAGCGGGAACACTTCAAGGCACATTAAGTGATAAAAACGGGAACTTCGAACTATCCATACCCCATTTTACCGATGCGGATACCCTAAAAATTTCGGCAATAGGCTATAGTAATTTATCTATTACCGCAAGTGAGTTAAATGAAAACCATAGCAAAACATTTTACCTCCAATCGGTGGTGTACGATTTAGCTGAAGTAAAAGTAAATCCCAAAAAAATACGATATAAGATCCTTGGTACCAGTAATTATAGTACAAATACATGTACCGCTTTTATGGGTAAGGATAATAACTGGAAGGGGGAGCAGGCAGCTATACGGGCCAATAACAAGGAAGGCATCACAGTTTATCTGGAAAGCTTCGGCTTTTACATTATCAAAAACGAGTATACCGATTCATTGCAATTCAGAATTATGTTGTACGAAGTGGATCCAAAAGGTTATCCGGGTAAAACATTTCTAAAAAGGCCCATCATGTTTAAGACCAATGTAAAACAGGGGGAAGTATTGGTGGATCTAAAAAAATATTCAATCAGCGCCACCGGAGATTTTTTTATAAGTTTGGAATGTCTGGAGGAAAAGATGGAATCCGGCAAATTTTGTTTTGCGGGATCCATCAAAGTGCCCTCGTTTTTTAAAACATCGGCATTCAGTCGCTGGGGACGCGTTAAAGGTGGCGGAGGTGATTTTAATGTAAGAGTAAGTTATATTAAATGACATTGCCATAAGGCCCATTGGCATATCCTTACCAACCGCAGGGAAAGCCAAGCTGCACGACAAAACACACGCCTGCTTCGCAGGCTGCCAAAAAATTCTTAGGCCACAAGGAAGGAGAAAAAGAAAACAACAATGCGCTCCGCGGCTTGTTGGAATTATCCTCTTTATACGTACCTTAGATAAACCATGACTAAGCTGAAAAATGAAAATCTATTTTTAGAACTTTTTGCAAAACATTTTGGTAAAAAGTTGCAGAAGGCCGCACCTTTTTGGGTGAATGATTCGATTCAAAGTTCTGTAGATTATATATTGGAGCACAAAGGAATGAATTATTTGTTTGAGATAGACTCGTATAACATGTCAAAACCGTTGTTTGGCCAATATATTCTTACCAATGATTATTTCAAGAAATCGAATTCACAGATAAATATTTTTATAGCAATACATTTTTATAAGAATTTTCGTAAAGATCGAACTATAAAATATTTACAATTTGCCCAAGACAAACTTGGATGTATGCTTCCTTTTGTTGTGTTTGAGTCAGAAGAGTTTGTCAAAGAAATTAAAAAACATAAAGATTTAGATTCGTTTCTAACATCAATTAAAAAATTATCAATTAACTGAGCACCACTTTAACTACAAAACCAATCTAGCCGATTAGATGTTTCTTGGGCGGCTTGTCAGGCTATCCGCTTTACCCGCCGCCATCACCAATACCCAACCTAAATGGCGGGGTATCGCTCCTATCCGGGCCGCAAACTTTCAATCTCAAATACGAAATAGAGTATGCTGCGATGTCATTATTTAGCGTAGAAATACGTATTGCTATTTCCGAATGGTTTGCATAGGTTTGATTCTCTCTCTGATCTATAAACCAACCAAAATTCAAATGGCTGAAAAACTACAATTAGCCCTGTTCAAATTCCGAACGGAATATACAGAAATTAAAAAAGCAAGAAAACCAGTAACCTATCCCATTACTCTTGACTTTATTTTAAAAGCTCTTAAAGGAAAACAGTTTAGATTTCAGAATTTAAAACAGAACCTTTCACCAGACTACAACATCCAACTTTATTTCAAGAAATCCGCCCCACTAATAAAATGGAAATCTTTCATTGAAGCTATAACCGAAGCGGATGAGCCTATAATTAAAAATTGGTATTCCCACCATGAAAGTTTCATTTTGATATTTGAAAGTAAGCAAACCGGTGTGATTTATGCAACTACGGGTGGATATGGTCACACGGGATTACAAGATTATATTGATAACGATTTTGGATTGGATATTCTTTCGCGAATTCTAAAAGCGGATGATAAAGCTTTAAGATCAACCAAAGAAAGAAGTCTTATAGGCGGTATTTTAGGTGAGATAAAGTACTTTAGAAATGACTACAACTTGAATGAAAATGACAATTTCGGGAGTTTTTATCAGGAACTTCACGCCAATTTGGATAAAAAAATTCTTCAAGAAATATTTGATCTTTCCGATGATGACGTTAAGCGTGGTTGCTTATGCGTTGCAAAAAATTCCTTTACAATTAAGAAGTCTATATCATTTGAGCAAATACTTAATATGATTGCTAAATGTGAAGATCTACTTCAAAATGTGCAACCAATTGCTGAAATAAATAGCGTAAAGAAATTAAAAAAGTCAGATCAAGTTCTGAAAGAGACATTAAACCAAACCTTAAATGGAAAAGTATGGAATATTATAACCACTAACGGAAATTCGGAGGATATCGAATTATGTCACGAGGAGTTTGAAAAATACTTTGGTGCGGTTTCTTTCAAAGTTAGTTATGCAATTAAACTCAAGTCCGATTACATCGAATATGATGAGCCAATCCGATATCTGTCACAAATAACTACCGAATTAAAAGCTAAGCATAATTTAACAGATCAAAATCTAATGAAATTGATTGAGAATGTTTATGTGGAAAGTCTTGATGATACGGGTATGTCACAAACCAAAGATAATCTGAAAAAACACTTTTATACAGAATTGACTGAAAATGGGAAAAGCTATTTTCTTACCAATAATGATTGGTATGAAATAACTCAAAGTTTTGTCACTAAACTTAATGAACAATGTCAATCGTTTATTACACTCAATAAGTTTGCAGGAATACTTAAACCTTGGGATTATCCAAGTAACAATGAAAATTCATTTAACTCCAGTCACATGGTTGATGGTTCTACACTTGTCTTGGATAAAATAACTTATGAAAATATTGAATCATGCGACATATTAAAATGGGACGACGAGTTTGTTTATTTCATACATGCTAAAGCTGGATTTGATAACTCAATGCGAGATTTAACACATCAGGTTTTCATCTCAGCAAAAAGAATTAAGGAAGATAGCAAAATGGGGCACGATTTCTTAAAAGCTCTATATAATAAATTACTTAATATGGATGCCCATGAACCCTATTTTATTAATGCTAAAGCTCAACTTAATAGCATCTCTGAAAACGATTTTCTTCAAATATTCAAAACACGTCAACATGTTTTTGTTTTAGCGGTTCTTGATACAGCTGTTTCGATTAGATCATTGGATAATCTTGAAGAATTTGATTCAAACATTGCTAAGTTTTCCTTAGCAAGTCTTCACCGTAATATGAAAGATATTGATACAAAGTTTCAAATAGTTCAAATATCCAAGCCATAAAGCGGCTTAGCCCAGATAGCGCTAAATCCTATCAAAACTAACCACATATCTCAACTCCGTGCCGCTAAAGGACACAGATAGAGCTACCTATATGCTAATTCCCGATGGGAAATGTCCTTTTTTTTGCATATTATTGAGCCTCGAAAACTTGGCTCATTTAACCCGCCAAGTCGATAACTGAATTTTAGGATTGAAATGACGCAAAAACAACTAGAAGAACATCTTTGGGGAGCTGCAAACATTTTGCGTGGTATGATCGATGCTGCTGACTTCAAACAATACATTTTTCCCTTGCTTTTTTTTAAGAGAGTAAGTGATTTATGGGATGAAGAATTTGAACAGGCAAAAGAAGACAGTGATGGTGATTTAGAATATGCCGAGTTTGCAGAGAACCACCGTTTTCAAATACCCAAAGGATGTCATTGGGAAGATGTAAGAAAGAAGACCGTTAACGTGGGTGCTTTCTTACAAAAAGCACTAAATGGAATTGAGAAAGCCAATTTTGAATTGTTACATGATGTATTCGGTGATGCCCAATGGACCAATAAACGCAGAATGAGCGATGAAAAAATGCTTGATTTGATTGAGCATTTTAGTAAAATGAAACTAACTATTGCGCAGGTGCCTCATGATTTAATGGGTGAAGGTTACGAATACCTAATAAAGAAATTTGCGGATGATAGCGGGCATACAGCAGCCGAATTTTACACCAATCGAACGGTTGTAAAATTAATGACACAAATTACTGACCCCAAAAGCAATGAAAGTATTTACGACCCTACATGTGGTAGCGGGGGTATTTTACTAAGCGCTGCTTTGCATTTAAAAGATCAGGGCAAAGAATATCGAACACTAAAACTATATGGCCAGGAATTGAATCTTATTACATCTGCTATTGCCCGAATCAATATGTTTATGCATAACGTAGATGAGTTTTTGATTGTGCAAGGTGATACGTTGGACAGCCCACAAATATTGGAGAATGATGAGTTAAGGAAATTTGATGTAATAATGGCCAACCCGCCATACAGTGTAAAAAAATGGAGCCAAAATAAATGGATGAACGATCCTTTCGGACGAAATATTTGGGGAACACCCCCTCAAGGTTGTGCAGATTATGCTTTTCAACAACATATAATGAAAAGTTTAAGTCCGAACAAAGGACGTTGCGTCGTTCTTTGGCCTCATGGTGTTTTATTTAGAGATAGTGAAAGCGACATACGCAAATGTATGATAGAGGAAGATTATGTTGATGCCGTAATTGGTTTGGGTAAAAATCTTTTTTATAACAGCAGTATGGAAAGTTGTTTGCTAGTATGTCGCATGAAAAAGCCAAAGGAAAGAAAAGGCAAAATCATTTTCATTGATGCCAAAGACGAGCTACGTCTTGAACGCACCAATGCTTGGCTGGAACCAAAGCACATAAAGAAAATAAGCGACACATATTGGAAGTTTAAGGATTCCAAAGGTTTTGCAAAAATAGTCAGCAATAAAGAAGTATTGAAAAACAATGGAAATTTAAGTTTGCAATTATATGTAAAACAACTTGCTATAGAAAACGGACACAAAACGAAAGATTTGATTTCTGATATTAGGGAAGGTCAAAAACAAATCAAAAATTCGACTGATAGACTATTTATTCAACTCAAAAATATGGGGATAGAGGTATGAGACTGAGTAAAAATAATTGGGAAACAGTAAGACTCGAAAAGTTGAGTAACGATATTGAGTATGGATTAACGACAAGTTCCGACGATTATGGCGATACAATTCTGTTAAGAATAACTGATGTAAATGAGAATGGTAAATTAAATGATGGTTTAAGATTTGCTACTGTAGATGAAAGAACATTTTCTAAGTATCAATTAAAACCAAATAATGTGCTTATCGCCAGAAGTGGGGCTACTGCGGGTAAAGCATATATTCATAAAACTGAAGGCCGATTTATCTTTGCCTCTTACATGTTGAGAATAGCCCTTAAAGAAGAGAAAATTAATCCCGACTTCTTTTTTTCCTTTTTAAACTCTCCAAACTATAATTCACAATTGGGTGGAATTAAAGTTGGCTCGGCTCAACCAAACGTTAATACAACAAATCTTGCTACCTTAAAAATCCCACTTCCACCACTCAAAGAACAAAAGGAAATCGCATCACTTTTTCACTCCATAGAAACGGCTATAGATGAAGTGGAGCAGCAGGAAAAGAATTTACACAACTTGAAACATAAATTACTGAAGGATTTATTTAGCGAAAAATCGGGATTTGGAAAACATTTAAAAGCAAACGATTTTGAGAAAATTAAGTTTGAAAAGATTGCAATCAATATATCGGAGAGAGTTGAACCAAAGAAAACAGAACTCACAACTTATGTGGGTCTGGAGCATCTAGAAACGGATAACCTGAAAATCGAAAGAACAGGAACTCCAGAAGATGTTATCGGAACTAAGCTTAAAATATACAAAGGCGATATTATTTTTGGAAAACGAAGAGCTTACTTACGTAAGGTTGCTGTTTCTCATTTTGATGGAATTGCTTCTGCTCATAGTATGATTTTAAGAGCTAATGAAAAAAATATCGAAAAAGATTTTCTTCCATACTTCATGCAAAGTGATACATTTATGAGCAGGGCCATTCAAATTTCAGAAGGCTCACTTTCACCAACTATCAAGAATAAAACTTTAGCAATTCAGGAATTTACTTTACCAAAGAAAGAGAAACAAAAAGAGTTGATTTCACTCTTCAAACAGTTTGATAGAACGATGGAACAACTCAAACAACAAAAAACAACCCTTAAGAATCTTAAACAAAAATTATTACATGAGATTTTAGGATAAGAATAATTAAAAACTTTTACATTTATAATGATCTAACAATCAGAAAATGGGTAAAATTAGAATAAAGAATTTCGGCCCCATCAAAGAAGGCTATCAAGAAGATGATGGCTGGATTGATATTAAGAAAGTTACTGTATTTATTGGTAACCAGGGAAGTGGTAAGAGTGTAGTTGCAAAACTTATTTCAACTTTTTCATGGCTTGAAAAGGCCTTGACAAGGGGCGACTATGACAAAAAACATTTTGAAAGAAAAAATAAACTTCAAAATCAATATCTAACATATCATCGACTTGAAAATTATTTTTCCAAAAATGATGATACCGTTATAGATTATAGAGGACATTCCTTCCACTTCCATCTTGAAAATGGAAATTTGTTTATCGAAGATGCAAGAAACGGCGAATATCCACTTCCTCAGGTAATGTATGTACCGGCTGACAGAAATTTTATTGCCAATGTTAGAACTCCTAAAGCTTTAAAGCAAATTACACCTTCATTATCGGAACTTGTAACTGAACTAATTAATGCTGGAGTAGCCATGAAAGGACCTATGGCTCTACCAATTAATGATGATGTGTATGTTGAATACAATAAACTGAATGATATATTTTATATCAAGGGCAAGGATTATAGAATTAACCTATCAGAAGCATCAAGCGGATATCAATCCATTGTTCCGTTGTTTCTTACCTCATGGTATCTTTCCGATTCAGTCAGAAAACATAGTGAAAATGTGAAAGAACCTATGTCAAGTGAGGAGAGAGAACGATTTAGAAAGCGATTTAAGGAGATAAACGAAAATAGTTCGCTTACCGAGGAGCTCAAACGTATTGCTATTTCTGAATTGGGAAAAGGGTTTATAAAAACAGCTTTCATAAATATAGTAGAGGAACCTGAGCAGAATCTCTATCCTTCTTCTCAACGAGGCATGTTGAATAGTTTACTAGGATTTAATAACATCAACCCTGGAAATAAACTTATTTTAACCACACATAGTCCATATTTGATTAATTACTTGACACTCGCAGTTAAGGCAAATAATATTTATGATATGTTAGGTGAAAAAAACTATAGCCTCAGTGATCCAGAGTTTAGCCATGTAAATGAAATTGTTCCTATGTCATCAACCGTGAAGCCAAATACTTTGGCCATATATGAATTAGATGAAAAAACTGGAACTATTAAAAAATTGTCGGATTACAAAGGCTTGCCTTCAGACGAAAATAAATTGAATTATAGCTTGGAAGATTCAAATGAATTATTTGCTCAATTATTAGAAATACAGCAGGGATTATGAGCGTGAATTTTAATCAGGCTAAATGCCAAACAAATTCAAATAGAAAGATTTTTGGTCTATGTGATGATCCACCCCCTGCGAGAAAGCCAGCACATATTGACGAAGAAAACGGAGCTAACTGGATTGCTGTCGTTGAAAACGATGGTCGTTACAATGTTACGTTTACTGCCATTGATAATTGCATAGAAATATTGAGGCTTGATGGAAAGCCGAAACAAAGGTGTGATGGAATGCTAACCTACAATTCTTCGGTAGTTTTTGTGGAATTGAAGGATAGAGATGCAATTGGCAATGCTTGGGTTGAGGATGCTATTCCTCAATTAAAATCATCAATTGAATCATTTGAAAATACTGCAATGGCTGATAATTTTAGTAAGAAGCTGGCTTATATTTCTAATAAACAACATCCTAAGTTTAAGTCAAGTCAACAAAGAAGAATGGACGCTTTTTTTGATGATACAAATTATGTTTTGCGTATTCAGGGGAGAATTAACCTTCAATAAATGTCTTTTAACGAACAAAATACAGTAGAACATTTTATCATTCACCAATTAACTGGTGTGAACCTTAATGCTGTAACAGGCAATTTGGTAAATGAAGATCCTGTTGAATATGATTCCGTAAAGTGGAATTATGTACAGGCCGATTTGCTTCAAAGAGATATTACGGAAGTATTTATTGAAAAAGAACTGAAAGAAGCACTATGCCGTCTCAATCCGGATATTGCGGAACAACCGGACAAAGCTGATGAAGTGATTCATAAACTACGGGCTATTCTCATTACTGTAAATAATGTAGGTTTAGTTAGAGCTAATGAAGAATTTGCCAAATGGCTTCGAAATGAAATAACATTGCCCATTGGTAAAAATAACGAACATATTGAAATTCGTCTAATAGATTATGAGGAATTGAAGAATAATAGTTTTATTCTTTCAAATCAGTTTAAACTCAGGGCTAGAGAAACAAAGATTCCTGATATTGTAATGTTTATTAATGGGATACCTTTGGTAGTGGGTGAAGCAAAAACCCCTGTTAGGCCTGCCGTAACATGGTTTGATGCGGCACACGATATTAATGTGATTTACGAAAATGCTATACCACAATTGTTCGTTCCTAATATATTTTCATTTGCTACAGAAGGAAAAGAAATATTTATTGGCGGAGTAAGAACACCATTAGAATTCTGGTCTCCTTGGAGGTTGGAGGATGAAAAGGATGAGCTAAGCCATATTATAGGCTTGCAAGATGTTGCAAAGCAATTAACACATCTCCTTAAGCCATCAACCATACTGGATATTTTGCAGTATTATACTGTTTATGCCACGAATAGTAAGAAGAAAAAAGTTAAGGTTGTTTGCCGCTACCAACAATATGAAGGTGCAAATGCAATTGTGCAAAGAGTAAAAGAAGGAGAAATAAAAAAAGGATTAATTTGGCATTTTCAGGGTTCTGGTAAATCGTTGTTAATGTTATTTGCAGCACAGAAATTGAGAAAGCAGGAAGACCTTCACAACCCAACAGTAATGATTGTTGTAGATAGAGTTGATTTAGATACTCAAATCACCGCAACTTTTAACACTGCCGAAGTTCCGAACATGACTACAACTGATAGCATTAAGGAACTACATAAGTTGTTGGAACAAGACACTCGAAAAATCATCATTACGATGGTGCACAAATTCAAAGATGCTTATCCTGATATGAACAAGCGGGACAACATCATTGTGATGGTTGATGAGGCTCATCGAACTCAAGAGGGTGATTTAGGCCGTAAAATGCGCAAAGCTTTACCCAATGCTTTTTTATTCGGTCTAACCGGAACACCAATCAACAAAGCAGACAAAAATACATTTTGGGCCTTTGGAGCAGAAGAAGATGAAGGTGGTTATATGAGCCGTTATACGTTTCAGGAAAGTATTCGTGATAATGCAACTTTACCGTTACATTTTGAACCACGATTACCCAATTACCATATTGACAAGGATGGATTGGATATCGCATTTAAAGAAATGGCAAACGATTTAAGCGAAGACGATAAAAATAAATTGAGCCAGAAAGCAGCTAAAATGTCTGTCTTCCTAAAATCACCAGAACGTATAAAAACCATTGTTGCCGATATCGTTGAACACTTTAAAGCACATGTTGAGCCAGAAGGATTAAAGGCAATGATTGTTACACCTGATCGTGAAGCTTGTATTTTATATAAAGAAGAATTAGATAAGCTGATCAATGAGGAAGCTAGCCAGGTTGTGATCAGTACTTCTGCAAACGATGATTTTGATTTCAAGCAAAAATGGTCGATGGATAAAGACAAGCAAGAGAAAGTAGTTGAAAAATATAACGATAGTGATTCTGAACTGAAATTTTTGATTGTTACGGCAAAACTATTAACTGGTTTCGATGCTCCGATTTTGCAAACGATGTATTTAGACAAATCACTTAAGGATCATACACTTTTACAAGCCATTTGCAGAACAAATAGGCTATTCCCTAATAAAACATTTGGTAGAATTGTGGATTATTTTGGTGTATTTGATGACACTGCAAAAGCCTTAGCATTTGATGAGGAAAGCGTTAAAGCAGTTATCACCAACTTGCAAGATTTAAGAGATAAACTTCCTGAATGGATGGAGAAATGCTTACAGCATTTCTCAGGAGTTGATAAAGCTCTTTCAGGTTTTGAAGGATTATCAAAAGCACAAGACTGCATTAACACGAACGAAAAAAGAGATGCTTTTGCTAAGGATTTTAGCAGTTTGACAAAATTATGGGAAGCAATTTCACCAGATTCGATTTTAAATCAATTTGAAAGAGATTATAAATGGTTATCACAAGTCTATACATCTGTAAAACCATCATCAGACGATAATGGTAGATTACTTTGGCATGCACTTGGTGCACAAACAACGGCACTTATACACGAGTATATTCATGTTTCGGGTATAAATCATGATATGGAAGAAATGATTTTGGATGCTGCGGTCATTGATGATTTAATGAACAAGAAAGACCCAAAACAAGCAGAAAAAGTTTTGAAACTTCTTATAAGTCGATTAAACAAGTACGGAAATAACCCCACTTTTAAAAAACTTAGTGAAAGACTTGAAGCAATTCGAGATAAAGCAGAAAAAGGATTGATTAACTCAATTGAATTTATAAAAGAACTTTGTCAGATAGCAAAAGAAACTTTACAAGCTGAAAAAGCAACTGAACCGAAAGAAGAACAAAGAAACGCAAAAGCAGCATTAACAGAGTTATTTCTTGAACTCAAAACAAATACTACACCTGCAATTGTTGAACGAATAGTGAATGATATTGATGAAATAGTAAGAGTTGTTCGATTTGATGGATGGCAAAATTCCACTGTGGGTGAAAGAGAAGTTAAGCGAGAATTACGAAAAGTACTCTGGACAAAGTATCAGATTAAAGACGAAAGTTTGTTTAATCGAGCTTATGATTATATTAAAGAGTACTACTAGCCCATTTCCTTTATCTACATATTGCAACCTTCTAATCATTTGAGTCATCTTAACATGATTACAAATTATTTATGAAAAAGTGCTAATTATGTTTAGTAGATAATGCCAATCAAACAGGATCGCATATCGTTCCAAACTTTCTTTTAAAGAGAATTGAAAATGTTGATGAAAAAAAAGGTAGGGACTATGAATTGGGCTTTAGAATCGATGAACTGAATACTACCTCGTATTTTGGAAGATCTGTTTCAACTGATAAACTGGAAGATGTTTATGGTAAAATTAATGAAAAACGATCTTAAAAATAATTCCCATCCATATATAGTTGATTATATGTTTTGTTCCTCTTGCGAAGCACGTATGGGAATTGTAGAAAGCGAATATTCTCAAACGCTAAAAAAATCTGGAGTTAATGCGTATCCCACTGTAACCCTCCCATATTTAGGACATAGCTAAACCAACCTGTAGATTTGTCAAATGCAATGCTTTCAGTATATTTGGTTGAATGAATCTTGCACTGGCAAATCATTCTTAAGTTAAAACCATGGACAAAAACCTCCTCATATCAAAAATCGATGCTTTGCTCAACAAAGCATGGGGTTCTCAAGGAGAAGAACAACGTGCCCGTTTGCATGAGTTGGTGATGTTGTATGAACAATGGTTACCATTGGAGAAAGAGCCCTTTTTTGTATTGGAATATATGACCAGAATTCATATGCATTTAAAGGAGTTTGGTAAAGCAGAGGTTTGTCTGAAAAAAATGCTGGAGATCTCTCCTGATCACTCCCATGCCTGTTTCATGATGGCTCAGGTATTCTTTGAAAATAAAGAATTCGAAAAAGCATTGGAAATTTTTGATAGAGGTAACCCCAGGGTATATTCTGAATTCCGTTGGGATTTTCGGGCAAAGATCAACCGGGCATTGGGCAGAACGGAGGACGCAGAAAAAGACCAGAAGATCTTCGATGATTACCAGGCTGCCGAAAAAGAGAAATGGGACAATCCCGATCATTATTACAATTACAAATGAAAAAGAACCTTCATCCAATCCCTATGAGAAGAATTTTACTTTTAATGAGCATCAGCTTAAACGGCTGGATGGCAGCCCAAGCCCCCAAACTTTTTATTACCATCATTAGTCATAATGAAGATAATATTGGGTACAATAGCTCAAGTACCTTGTATTATAACAACCGTGCTGCCCTGGTGAATACATGCAATATGTTTGATACAAAAGGTGTAAAATATAATTATGGAGGTGAATACATTGCCCTGGAAGCCATTGCTGATCTGGATACAGGGACCGTGCTTACCAATACCAACGGAAAAAACATTTTAAGATGGATCGTGGAAGACAAAGGCTTTGAATGTGATCCTCATTCACATGAATCATCCCGTAATTATGCAGATGTTCATTACCTCATGTCGAACTTGGGAATTACTCCCACCAATACCATGAGTGGGTTTTTATATGATACCCTACAAAACGGGAATGCATGGAGTGATTATCAAAATGGGGTCACCGGTATTTATTTTCCATCACATACCTGGTATCCGGAGGTATTATGGGGGGCAGCCACTATGATGCATACCCATGATCCGCATTTCTGGGGACTGTTCAAACCGGCTCATATGGATACATTTTTCGTGCATAACCCTTCCAATACATTAAAAGTGGTAGGCACCGGTTGCCCCATAAAAATTGAAAGCACCACCACCATCCAATATGTAGATTCCCTCATTGATCAGATCGTATACGACCTGCAAAATGGGTTTTTACCTGCAGGTGGGATTTATACACAGGAAATATTTTTTAGTGAGGGCAAAGTGAACCAGCCCTGGTTTTTCCCGATGATCTCAAGAGTGATTGATTCGGTAAATGTACATGTAGCCCAAGGTACCGTTGAATGGAAAAGCCTGGATGAGATTGTGAACTATTGGGAAACCACCTATGCTTCGGTTCCTTTTGCGGTAGACTGTGACCACAATTCACTGTTAGGCAATGAGGAGAATCCCCTTCATATTCTTCCTCCAATAAAAATATATCCCAATCCTGTAACAGATGAACTGGTCATTGAATCAGGGGTTTCGGTGATTGAAAAAATCGAAATATTTTCTTCACTCGGGAGCAAGGTATTATGTTCAACCGGTCCCATTTCATCCATCCTTCACCTGGCACACCTGCCCAAAGGAATATATTTTATCAAGATCAAGTTGGAGAAGAGTGATCCTTGGAGCATTCATAAGATCATTAAAAATTAACCAGGTGAGATCATCCTTTTCCTTGCATTTCCCTCATAGTAAAGTGTAAGAAGTGATGTATATTAGCCTTCATAAAAATGGACCTGTTCAACCAACAAGATCATCTCACGAATCTATTACCGGCCGATGGTACGGTGAACTATTATGGAAAGATATTCAAGCCGGAAGAAGCCGTTAATTATTTCGAAAAATTATGGAATACCATTGAGTGGAAAAATGACGAGGCCCTGATTTTTGGGAAATGGGTGATTACCAAACGAAAAGTAGCCTGGTACGGAGAAACAGATTTCTCTTATACCTATTCCAACACTACCAAACAGGCATTGGCATGGACAAAGGAATTATTAGTACTCAAACAAATAGCAGAAGAAAAAACAGGTGCAACGTATAATTCATGCTTGTTGAATTTATACCATGATGGGGAGGAAGGGGTCAGTTGGCATAGCGATGATGAAAAAGCATTGGGACCTACCATTGCATGTTTGAGTTTCGGTGCCGAAAGAAAGTTTTCGATGAAACATAAACAAACCAAGCAGGCGGTTTCCATTCTACTGGAAAACGGAAGCTTATTATTGATGAAAGACGATACCCAACTCCATTGGCTGCATTGTATCCCAAAGACAAAAAAAATCACGCGGCCCAGGATAAGTCTCACTTTCAGGACAATAGTTTTATAAGCGTCGAAATTTACGATTAACACACACTGTATTTAAGGACGCATTTGCGACCATGTATGTTTTAAGCATCTCCACCGGTCGCTAACACGAAGTACCCTATGCGCTGCATCCTTCCTCCTTCAAACTTTTTTTTATTTGCCTCCGGCGGCTTCTTTTTTTTAGAGGGCCGAAGGAGAAACTTCCAGTGGAAGTTTTGAATGAGGAGCCAGGCAGTGCGGTTGGGATCCCTGCTTTCGCAGGGACGCAAAGAAATGAACTCCTGACCTCGCTACACCCGCAAGCCTCCTCGACCTACAGTTTGCCCCTTCAAGCCCCACCCTCTATCCAGCAAACCGTGTCGAGCGCTACCGTGTCCGCTCGGCTGACCCAACGCCTTTCACCCACCATTTCTTTGCACCCCATCCGGATGATTTCTTCTCTGAATTGCTTACGCCATTATTATTGCAGAACTAGACTCAAAAGAAATGGTCCGACTGAGTTTTGAGATGCTATATAGTATATTATAGGTATGAAATATTTTCATTAAATTAGCTATTGTCAATCATGACCCTGTTCCCCAAAATATTTACCATGAAAAAAAACATTTTTATCATTACAACAGCATTGATCCTATCAGGATGTGGAACCTCCTCTGCATCCGTGGATAAAAAAAAGGTGGAGGTCGACACCACCGTTCAAACCACTCCAGTCCCAGTTCCAAAACCGGCTAATGAGCTTTTCACTTTATCAG
>JANWKT010000030.1 GCA_025451235.1 Flavobacteriales bacterium
AGGCTGGGTCGACACATATCATTCATTTGCACGGTGAATTATTAAAAGTGAGAAGTACATTGGATGAATCGCTGGTATACGATTGGAAAGAAGACATCAAACTAGGTGATAAATGCGAAAAAGGAAGCCAGCTAAGGCCCCATATAGTTTGGTTTGGAGAAGACGTACCCATGATGTCCGTGGCATTAAAAGAGGTAGTGGATGCCGATATGATCATGGTAATAGGAACAAGTTTACAAGTATATCCGGCGGCTGGCATATTGACCTATGCCCCTCCAGAAAAGAAAAAATTCATTATTGACCGTAAAGTTCCTGATGTTAGCGGAGTGAAAAATATTGAGATCTATGAAATGAAAGCAAGTGAAGGTGTGAAGCTCGTGGTCGAAAAATTGTTGAAGGATAACGAATGAAAGTAAATAAGGATACTAACCTGGAAGTATTTCAATTTGAGAACCTGCTGGAGGAAGAAGGTATCCACCATGCCATTACCACGCGGCAAGGTGGAATCTCCGAAGGATATGCCGACTCACTTAACCTGGGATATGGAGTGGAGGATCATGTAAAATACGTGGAAGAAAATAGGCGGAGGTTAGCTGAATTCATGCAAGTACCTTTCGAAAGATTGATCTTTCAGAAGCAAACCCATTCCACCCATTTGAAAGTGATAACCATCAAAAATTATAAAGAACCCATATCAAATACGGATGCACTCATCACTGCCGAAACAGGAATAGCCATCGCAGCATTAGGAGCAGATTGTGTTCCGATTCTTTTATACGATCGAAAAAACAAAGTCATTGCTTCTATCCATTCAGGATGGAAAGGAACAGTAAATGGGATTGTAGATAAAGTGATGCAGGAGCTGAAAGTAGAATTCCATACAAATCCTGAAGATCTCGTAGCCGGAATTGGTCCCTCTATTTGTGCTGAGCATTATGAAGTGGGTGCAGAAGTAATTGATGCATTTAAAACCAATTTCCCTGACCATCCGGAACTGATCACCCGTTACCATGATAACAAAGCTCATGTGGATCTATGGTTGGCCAACAAGGTCTGGTTAATGGATCATGGAGTACCGGAGAAAAATATTGAGATCGCAGGTTTATGTACCTATAAAAATCATGACACCTTTTATTCGGCCAGGTATTTTAAGAACCAAACCGGAAGGTTTGCATCTTGCATTGCATTAAAATAAAAAAGCCCCTGATGTTTGATCAGAGGCTTATACAAAAATTCTTTTAGCTTATATTAAAAAATATCGAACTTATATCTGTTGTCTTTTACATTGGCTTTTTCTTTTACAGCCAATAAAGCATCCGAGGCCCGGTTCGCATAGGAGCGCATAATGTCTTTTTTAATAAAGGTATAATCAGGCAATGCAGGAGCAGGATTGAATTGATCTACCACCAAAACAAATACACCGGCTTTTCCTTCAACCGGTTTACTCATTTGGTTTACTTTCATTCCAAATGCAGTACCCAAAAGTTCAGGTTCAACACCTGCACCCGGAACAAAATAATTCCCGAAAGCAATATCATTCGCAGTAGCTACATTCAATTTCATGGCAGCGGCCAGACTTCCTATATCCTTGGTGGTTGCCATAGCAGAATTGAACTCGCCAATAAATTGCTCTGCTTTTTTATGTTGACGTAATGCAGCAATGGCTTCATCCCTTACATCATTTAAAGCTGGAATTCCTTCAGGTCGGGTGGCTGTTACCACAGCCACAAGATAGTTATGCCCACTTTCGAATATGTCGGAGATATCGCCTCTTTTTGCTCCCAAGGCCCATTTTACCACAGGTTTGGTATCTTCCATGCTGAGGATATTTTTCGATGCTTCTGTAATAGAAGGTTCTTCTCTGTATATCAGGTTATTCTTTTTGGCAAAGTTTTCCATGTATTTGGCAGGATCGAAATCTTTCGGCTTGTCCTTAGGAAATGCCATTTCACTGGCCAGGTTATACTGTATTTTTTTAGTGTCATCACTAGGTACAATAGCCTTTACGATCATAGCGATCTGGGATTCTTTGATCAGTTCGGTCTGGTCCTGAATATATACCACATGAAATCCATATTGAGAATTGGCTTTTACAAGATCTCCTTTTCTTTTAACAAAAATGGAATCCCTGAAGTAAGGTAAATAAGGAATGTTTCTGTCCATGCTATTGTCCAATCTACTTACCCATCCTATCTTACCACTGTCTTTTGCGGTGCCATCCATTCCGTATTGAGCAGACAGGGCTACAAAATCCCCCCCCCTTTTCAGCATATCATAAATACTGTCACGCAAAGCTAAAGCTGCTTGAACAGCTTGTTCTGTATTTTCTTTTGGTTGAATAATGATATGACTGATCTTCGACGAGTCTGGAATCATTCTTTCTTCCAGTTTTTTGGCCACCAGATAATAACCGTTTTCAATGGTTGGGCCGGCAACAGTTCCTCTTGGAGCGGCAAATAACAGGCTATCAAGGGTTGTATTGATCACTCCTTTTTTAAAGAAGGTGGGAGGGATCGATTCTTCTGAGTTTTGAGCAACAAAAACGGTATCGTCGTCGGTGGTTGCCAATTCATCTCTCAATTGAATAATGTTATTTCTTAATGCCGCCGAATCTCCTACTGTTGGTATTGATAAAAATACAGCATATCTAATGGCTTTTGATTTATGGGCACGCATTCTGTATTTATGCTCCTTAAAAAAGTTCACCAATTCCTCTTCTGTAAATTGAACGGTACTATCGGCTATAGCTGCATATGGTTTTGCTATGAAACGAATATTCGCATGGTCACTATTGGCTTTATAAAGAGAGGTAGCTTCTTTAGTAGTAACATATAGACCTTTTGTTACCATGTTGGTATATTTTGCCTGGTAGCGATCGTTTTTTTGCTTATGCTGGAAATATCCCCAATACGCTTTTTCAATGATCCATTGCTGTAATTCTTCTCCTTCTCTATTTCCCTGGTCTTCGAATTTCTGACTAAAATTTTGTACCGCGTTCGGGTCAAATTGGCCGGTTTGCGGATTAATAAACATTCCTATTCCCTTTACCTCATCCGAAGCTGTTTCTCCAACAAACAAATCGTTGATCTCCGCCTCCGAAAGTTTAAGTCCTAGAACCTCATATTGTTTTTCGAATACCTTTTCTCTCAAAATATCTTCCCACACCTCATCCTTGATCTGGTCAACGGCCTCATCGGTCATTTCCATTCCTGGATTAATGGTTTGATAATAACCTGTTTTGTCTTCAATCCTTTTGTTATACTCTATAATTGAAAACTTGCTTCCATTAAACGAACCAATCGTTGTATTATCCGGGCTAAATAAATTGATGAACTGTGATCCGCCCAAAACAAATGCCGCCAACGAAATTCCCACAATCACCACGATCAATGTTCCTCTTTTTCTAATGCTACCAATAATTGCCATTTGCAATAAAAATTTATGATTTTATAAAATAGGCACGAATATACACTTTTTGGCAATTAAATAGTGAGGCTAAAGGGGTAATATCACTAATAATTAGGGCTTTGAAATGGGGTATCCCCTTGATAAAATAGTCTTTAACCCATATCAACCCTAAAAGCCTAGTCCTGGTTGGTATACAAGGTGACCTCCTCAATGCGGGTCTCACTTACTTTATTGATAAGGAATTTGAAATTCATGATTTGAATTTCCTCCCCTTCCTCGGGAAGGTCAGGGCTAAAGTATAAAATCATCCCTGCCAATGTTGTATATTCCTCACTTTCAGGAAGATTCAATTTATATTCGTCATTCAAGTGGTCTATTTCCAACCTGCCAGAGAATAGGTATTCATGATCAGAAACTTTCTTTTCTATGTTTTCTTCCACATCCAACTCATCATCAATTTCCCCGAAGATCTGCTCAACAATATCCTCCATGGTGAGCAGGCCTGCCGTGCCACCATACTCATCGATCACCACAGAAATAGTTCGTCTTTGCTGGCTGAACTGGGTAAGAATGTCCTTTACAAACATAGTTTCCGGGACATGCATAATAGGCATGATAATGGATTTTAGGTCTGTAGGGTTCTGAAAAATATGGTGGATATCCACAAATCCAATAATGTCATCAATGGTATCCCGGTAAACCAGGATCTTGCTATGTCCAGAATCGATCAACAGGTTTTTCAATTCAACTATGGTAGCTGTTACCTCAATGGCCAGGATCTCGGTTCGTGGTACCATACAATCTCGGGCCCTTACACTTGGGAAATCCAACACATTCTGCAGGATCTTTACCTCATTTTCTACTTCCACTTTGGCATCAGCACTTGAACTGGTTACATGCTGGAGATAATAGTTCAAGTCGGTTCTTTCGAAAGTAACTTCTTCTTCCTTCATTTTTACCTTGAAAAGGGCCAAAATGGCCTTTGAAATATAAACTACGATGAATACGGGGAGTTGAAATATATAATAGAAAAGAGTAGTAGGCAAAACAAACAGATTCAAAAATCTGTTCGGATTTAAGCTGGATATTACCTTCGGCATGAACTCAGCGGTAATTAAAATGAAAAAAGTGGAAATGATCGTTTGAGTAACGATCACTAATACTTTCGGTGCTTCCCCCAACCAATCCGTAAACAACCCATGGATCGGAGGTTCCAGCAATAAGGCGGCCATCACTCCGAATACAACGAGGGAAACACTGTTCCCAAAAAGCATGGTACCGATAAATTTGCTGGGGCTCTTGGTTACAATGGCCAATAATTTCCCTGTAAAATTATTCTTGTTCTTATCAAGCTCTACTTTGAATTTATTGCTGGATACAAATGCCATTTCAGTACCCGCAAAAAAAGCAGATAAGAAAACAGATAGGATAAGTAAAAAAATAATGACCTCCTGGTTCATTTTTCCGGATCGGATTACCTTACAAAGTAAACAATTTTTTGGACCTATATGGGATATTATTTATCAGCTACAGGAATCGTGCCTGTAGGGACAGTGATCCGGTATTCGCTAAAGTCTTGCTTGGCCCATATTCCAAGCCCGAATAATATCTTATTTTTTTGTCGGATCTCAATGGCATCAATTGTAGTGATCTCTTTTTTTTCGCTGTTCCATACCAACGATTCGGTTTCGAGTGTCCCATTTTGGTCGCTTACCATTTTTACATGTCCTTTCATGAGCATTCCACTCCCCTTAATAAGTGCATATTCGGCCGTTAGCTCGGCCAATTGCCTGTTATTTCCATCAAAAAAAACGATATGAATACCTTCTGGCAACTCACTGTAAAACTCTTCGGCCATATAGTCCATCCTTAGTGGAGCTTCAATCTGCAGGATCACTTTTCCACTATCACTGTAGAGAGAAATAAAATCCTTGGTAATGGCTACCGGGATTTTTTCGCCCATGTCTACTCTTACTTTATCCAGGTCGTTCTTACATGAAAAGAAAAACAAACCAGATAAGATTGAACTGAACAATATAAATTTTTGAAAAAATTTATAAGACATGTTGATCCAATAATACTAATTATAGCGACGTTTGATAAACCATTTATCCCTTAGGGTAACGGATATGTTGAAGCGAACAAAACTTTCATTCACCAGGCTACTTCCCCGGCTATTTGCAAACCCACCTTCAATTCCAAGATTGATATAGGATATAATGATCTGTTTCCTTAACTCCTCATCATAGCTCGGACTAAATCCAAATGGCAAGCCCAATCCAAAACTAAACCCAAATTCATCAACAGGGTTAGAGTCGGGACGATAATATCGGTTGTTATACCTGGCTCCTATTCTATAAACAATGTTTTTAAAGAATCTTCTTTTTCCTCCATATTTATCCGTAAAGGGGAAATAAGGTGTGTATTCCGCTCCTAGGTGCAAACTCAGGCTGTTATTGTATACCAGACTGGGCTGATCAAAATACCTGAAATCACTCCAGAGTTTATAATTGAAATCAGCCGATACCATCCATATCCCTGGATTTATTAATGCAATACCAGCGCCAAATCCATGCGGCATTGTTATGTCACCCGATCCATCAGGGTTCAATAAAAAAGTATCCACTCCAAAACCTACGCCACCCGACAAATATTGAATTCCCAATTGCTCAAACCCTGCGGTGAATGTACTGCCATAATTATAGGTTCCACCAACCACCACCCGATATCTTTTTTTATAGTCGAATTTCCTTAACGAATCGGGAATAATGGAGTCTCTTTTTGAAACCACCTCCCCTTTTTCATTCTTGGTTTCGATGACAAGCTTTTTAGGTGTTGTATATTTCTTTACCCTGAAATTAAAATATGATTGTGCCCCTACATCAAAAGAAAAATTATTCACCCTGGTTTTTTCTTCCACCCTTGAACTCATATATCCTGAACTGGAGGGTAATTCCAATGTTCGTATTCTGTTGGAAGTTCCGAAAAGGTAGTGAAGGTTCACTCCCAAACTAAAATTTCTCCCCAACTGAAAACCATTTCCCCAGGTAACCCTGTTCAATCCTCCTGTTCCGGTATAATTATGGTATACCGGAGTGGTAACTGTATCACCGGGAAACATAACATCCGCAGTATCCGCCAATTTATATCCCACATTGGAATAAGGTGAATAGCCCAGGTACATTCCCCAGTTCAGGAATTTATGCTTATGAATAATAGGAATGCCTAATCCGAATTGATTGATGAAGATGCTATTGTTATTAAAAGAAGCATCCCCTTCCGTCCGTGTCAAAAAATTTCCCTCAAAACCAAAAATCAGTTGAGTAACATCCAGACTGCTATAAGATGCCGGATTTAAATAATTTACATATACCGAGTCGCGTAATGCCTGCGATATACTTCCCATACCAAATCCGTTTTGTAATGTACTTCCTACCGGAGTACCGATACCATAATAGGAATAAGGAGATTGAGTATCAAACTGAGCCCGGCTAACTTGCACCATGCAAAAGAAACCCACTATAAAAAGCCAAATACTCCTTTTAAACATTCAAATTATATTTCAAAATTTCAATAAGGCCCAGCAATACTGCCTCCTTATGAGGTGCAAAGATGCTATTTTTTAGGTACTTGCCCAAATAAGCAGCATCCCCACCACTTAAAACCAATCTAATTCCCGGGTAAATCTGCTGGTAATGAGCTGCTGTGGCAGTTATTTCATTCACAGTTCCCATGATTGCTCCTGAAAGCATACAAGTGGCGGTGGAATTACCAATCAATTCAACGGAGTTTTCAGGAAGACTCAGCAGCGGTAGTTTTCCCGTGTGTTCATGCATAGCTGTTAACCTCATTTGCAATCCGGGTGCAATGGCGCCCCCTTTATAAACATTGCTCACCACGCATTCATAGTTAATACAAGTGCCTGCATCAATTAATAAAACATCCTGATGGCCCATATAAGTCCAGGCCCCAACCGCACCAGCCATTCTATCCGTTCCTAACGTATTTGGGGTAGCATATTCGTTTTTAACAGGAGTAGCCGTTTCACTGTCAATAAAAAGAAAATTTCTTTGTGCCTGCAAATAATCAGCAACGGCAACCAGGTCAGTGGCAGCTACAGAACTCATTACAGCAGCATCAAAATTTATTTTTTTAATATGTTGCAACAGATCCTGGGTGTCAGTGTTCGGGAAAATGGAAACATCCAGCCCTCCGTATAAATCCTGGAGACCCACCTTGGTTCTTGAATTCCCTCTGTCTATGGCTAATATTTTCACAACTACTGGTTCAGCGCAATATTAACCATAATAGGCCTAATTTATTGTAGTTAGGCAATTACAAAAAAAGAAGTTTATGATTTTTTAGGGGCTACGCTCTGCTCCGCACTGGCCAGCATGCCCCGGTCTTCCGCTATAATCCTCGCCCTAACCGCAAGAGTTAGGGCTGCGGGCTGCCGCTGCTCCCGATAGCTATTGGGACCAGAAGCATACCGCTAAATAGAGGTTTCCCGGTTTAAATGGTTTTGGAATTTCGTATTTTATCATACCTTTGCAACCCCTAAATAAGGGAAAATGGTGCGGTAGCTCAGTTGGTAGAGCAAAGGACTGAAAATCCTTGTGTCGGCGGTTCGATCCCGCCCCACACCACAAACGGCCTTCATTCGAAGGCCGTTTGTATTTTTTTAGTAGCCGTGTTGGCTTAAGGATGAAAAGGCGACCGAACGGCCGGTACCTCCTTAAGATATAAACATGGCATCAATTGCTTGCTTTACATTATTTCTTACCTGCAGTATATCCGCCTCCATCATATAACAGGGGGCAGTAATAATTTTAAGGGTACTATCTATGGTAATTTCACGAATCGTTTTCATTTCAGCCACCGCACCTGTTTTTTCCATTCCACCGCTGATCGCTTCAATATCATAAGGGGAAGGCTCGTTGGTTGAACCAACCGTTAAATGCGAAGAAATTCCACTTCCTTCCAAAGCTTTGGCAATCACCGTGGGGCCCATACACAAACCCACCACTGTTTTCTTTGCCTTTACGGTAGTGGCAATGGCATCCTTCACTTCCTCATTGATCTCCCCATCCGGTCCGCTAAAAGCCCATTTGGTTAAATTCTTTGCGGCTCCAAAACCTCCTGGAATTACCAACCCATCATATTCAGAAGATTTATATTCACTTAAGGGCAATATATTTCCCCTGGCAATTCTGGCAGATTCTACCAATACATTTCTTTTTTCATTCATTTCATTGCCCGTTCTATGATCCAGTACATGGTGCTGGTCAATATCGGGAGCAAAGCATTGGTATTTACCTCCATTCTCTGTAATGGCCAATAAGGTAAAAACCGCTTCGTGGATTTCTGATCCATCAAAAACTCCACATCCTGATAAAATGACGGCTATTTTTTTACTCATTATAAAATAGTTTTTAAGGTTGAATAAAAATCGAAAACATCCCTGAAAGAATTATACAATGGGACCGGAGCTATGCGGATCACATCCGGCTCTCTCCAATCAGTTAATACACCGTTTTTGGTTAATGTATCAAAAACACCTTTCCCATTTTTCTTCATCACCAACGATAATTGGCATCCTCTTTCTGCTGGATCGGCAGGGGTTATGATCTGGATGAGCTCTGCTCCGGCATCCGAATTTATTTTTTGTATAACAGCTTCTGCATAACCTGTTAGCTTTTGTGATTTTTCGGTCAGGGCTTTCATGCCTGCTTCGTTATAGATTTCTAAAGATGCTCTGTGTATGGCCATTGAAAAAACCGGAGCATTCGATAATTGCCAGGCTTCAGCCGAATGAAAGGGCTGAAAGTTTCTCTCCATTTTAAATCTTGAATCCGCTTTATTCCCCCACCATCCATTAAATCTTGGCAATGATTCATCCGCATGATGTTTTTCATGCACAAATATTCCGGCAACACTTCCTGGACCACTGTTTAAATATTTATAACTGCACCATGCCGCAAAATCAACTCCCCAATCGTGCAAGTCCACCTGAACATTACCTGCAGCATGCGCCAGATCAAATCCAACAATAGCTCCCGTCTTATGCGCAGTGGTGGTTATTTCTTCCAACGGGAAAAGTTGCCCGCTATAAAAGTTTACACCACCCATCATTACCATTGCCAAACTATCACCTAATTCATTTATTTTTTGCAGAATATCCTCTTTACGAATAATGGTTTCGCCTTCCCTTGGGCCTATTTCCACCACTGCTTCTGCTGGGTCAAAACCATGAAACCTTGCCTGGCTGTCTAATGCATATAGATCAGAAGGGAATGCTTTTTGCTCACTCAGTATCTTAAATCTTTTTTGGGTTGGTCTGTAAAAAGAAACCATTAATACATGGAGATTATTCGTAAGTGACCCCATGGCAACTACCTCCGATGGCTTCGCCCCAACTAATGGAGCTAATAATTGTGCAAAAGGCTCATGATAACTGAACCAGGGGTTTTTAGCCTGGAAATGGCCTTCAACTCCATACCTTTTCCAGTCCTCCAATTCCTGCAAAATATACTGTTCCGCCTTATCAGGCTGAAGACCGAGCGAATTACCTGTTAAGTAAACGGCTTTCTTACCATTGATCAAAGGGAAATGAAATCGGTTCCTATATAGGGACAAAGAATCATATTGATCCTGGCTAGTCGCAAAATCCTCGGAAAATTCGTAATGCATGAAAAATTAATTTACGGTTGAAAAATAGCGGACCAACATGCCCAAGGCTAAAGAAGGAACCGCGGATAAGACCGAATTCTGTATCTTCAATAACCTGGCCTGGCTCCTATATCCTTCGATAAAGAATTCATTGGTGAGGTATTCCTGGTCAACCTGACTGGTAGGTCCTACCTGGGGTTTAATGGATCCGTTTACTGTGCAATAAATAACGGCAGGAGCAGCTGCATAAAAGAAGTTGAGGATAACTCCCCCGGCAAAACCGGTGGCAATTCCTCCCATAGTGCTCCATGGACTGGTAAAGTTTTTTCTGGCGGATCTTCGGCCATAGGTATAAGCCCTCTGTTCCTCAATTGTAAAATCAAACTTTTTATGCAGGCTATCCTGGGCATATAGAACTTTTTCTCTCTGCACAAGTAAAATAGTATCCTGTCCAGGTAATAAAGTATCAAAGCTATTCATCGTGCAGGAAAAATAGTTATACCGGTCCTTTCTTTTTTCTGTCTTTCCCATTTCTCTATAAAAAACATAGGGCCCTTTTACATCGTATGCCGCTAAATCAAAAACCACATTTTTTTCAGAACCGTCTTTTAAAATAAGCTTCCGGGGGGTGATCTTGCTAACCAGCGATTTTTCAATGGACTCTATAGGCCCTAAAGGGTTATAAAAAACAAAAAAGGTATCCACTTTATTAATGGCACAAGGCACTTCCTTACCCGTAAGAGTAAGCAGTATATCCTGGGCTTTCAACGAACTCAGGCAGATGAATACAAGTAGAAGCAGGAGGTGTTTTTTAATCATAATATACTTACAAACAGTACGAATCTAGTGGTTTTTTGCAAACCTCCCAATGTTTTTACCCTTTAGCCCTGATTTACCTTAAAAATTCATGAATTAATGTAAATTTGCTCTCCCTTTTACCGGGAATAACTTTATCTCCATTTGTTGTATGCAAAGTTCCAATTTTATTCATCGCCACATTGGACCCGATGAAAACGAGATCAATGAAATGCTGGATCTATTAAAAGCTGAGTCACTGGACCAATTAATAGATCAAATTGTGCCTGAAAAAATAAGGAATCGAAAAGACCTGAAGATTGAAAAGGGCATGCATGAGCATGTATACCTGAAGCATATTTACGAAATCGCTCAAAAAAATAAGTTATATAAAAATTTTATAGGACAAGGTTATTATGGAACCATTACCCCTTCTCCCATCCTTAGAAATGTGTTCGAGAATCCGGGCTGGTATACTGCTTATACACCATATCAAGCAGAAATTGCCCAGGGAAGAATGGAAGCTATCCTGAATTTTCAGACGATGGTGATGGATCTAACCGGCATGGAGTTGGCCAATGCATCTTTGTTGGACGAGGGTACCGCAGCGGCCGAAGCAATGGGAATGGCTTTCCATATGAGAAGTAAAGAAGCAGAGAAAAATGGGATCCATCAGTTTTTTGTTTCAGACAAGGTTTTTGTGCAAACAATTGATGTGTTAAAATCCCGGGCCAGGCATTTAGGCATTGAGCTGGTGATTGGTTCTATTGATCAATTTAAACCAACCGATCCATATTTCGGGATTCTGTTACAGTATCCGGATATGGAAGGCAATGTGAGTGACTATGGTAAAATAGTAAATGCAGCAAAAGAAAAAAATATCGTGGTTACGGTAGCTGCAGATCTTCTTGCCTTGTCGCTATTAACCCCTCCCGGAGAATGGGGAGCTGATATTGTTGTTGGAAATTCACAAAGATTGGGTGTGCCTATGGGATATGGAGGTCCGCATGCCGCTTATTTTGCTACAAGAAAAGAATATCAGCGTCATATTCCCGGAAGGATCATTGGTGTTTCTATTGACAGTAAAGGAAAACCTGCCTTGCGCATGTCACTGCAAACCCGGGAACAACATATAAGAAGAGATAAAGCTACCTCCAATATATGTACGGCCCAGGCTTTGCTAGCCATTATGGCATCTATGTATGGAGTATATCATGGCCCACAGGGAATAAAAAATATTGCTATCTCCGTTCATGGAAAAGCAAACCTCCTGGCGTCCAAACTTCAGGCATCCGGATATACAATTATTAATAAGGGCTTTTTTGACACCATTTCAATACAAGTTTCGGATCAAGCCACACTGGATAAAATAAAAGGGGAAGCATTGAAAAAAGAATGCAATCTATTTTATGGAAGTAACCAGGTAGTTTCCATTTCAATAGATGAAGTAACCTCGTTGGAGGATCTGAACATATTGCTATCTGTTTTCAGCTCTGTTGCTGGAAAAGATGCAGG
>JANWKT010000031.1 GCA_025451235.1 Flavobacteriales bacterium
AACAAATTCTTTATTGGTAACCGGATGAGGAGCAACAGCATTGTAGATTCCGATAAATGAAGGGTCTTGGATTGCTTTCAAAAACACGTTCGTCATATCATCAATATGTATCCATGGAATGATTTGTTTACCGGATCCTAAGGCCGACCCTACCATCCATTTCACGGGTTTTGCCATTTCCATTAAGGCTCCTCCTTTATTTGAGAGAACGACCCCAATTCGTACAATAGCTAATGGAATATGATGTTCAACAAGGCTGGCGGATTCTTTTTCCCATTGTTGGGTTAGCAAGGCGAGAAAATCTATACCTGCAGAGCTTTCCTCGGTATAGGTGATATCCTCAATGCTCAGGCCATAATATCCGATGGCGCTTGCCTGAACAAATTTCTTGATGGGGAGGTTGTATTGAATAATTGCCTCCGTTAATAAACGGGTGGATTTTATTCTGCTTGCAATCAGTTCTTTTTTTCTTTTCTGGGTCCATCGTCCCTCACCAACATTGCTTCCGGCTAAATTGATGATGTAATCAGTATCAATAAGCGCCTCCTTTTCAATTTCTCCTTTTTCAGGATCCCAGGTATAACTTAGAATTCCCGGCTTTTTTATTTTTTTTCGCCCAAGATGTTTAACAGAATAGCCTTTTTTGAGCAGGGCTTCCGTAAGTGAAGTGCCTAGCAATCCTGATGCTCCTGAAATTAGTACAGTTTCTGGCATTTTTAAGTATATTGGTATGCAAATTAAAATGAAATTTTTACTGCATGTTGCCGGAGAGATGGAATAAGGAAATAATTAACATCCACCAGGTGGTGTTCAAAGGGAATATGGAAGTGAATTGGGTGGATGAAACCGCCAAACAGTTGATCAAAGATTTTACCATGCTCGACATACCACTTGAGTTAAAGCCGCTTGAAGAAAACCCCTATCAGGACCTATTCAGCCAGGTCCGTTATTTTGTTCAGGACTTATTCGAAAAACACCATTCAGTCTATTTAAATCTTATGTACCGCATCGATTTGCCAGAAGATGAATTGAAAAGTATAACGCATAACGCCATGAATAATGAAGTATATGACCAAATCACGGAACTGATCCTGTACCGTGAATTTATGAAGGTTGTATATAGGAATAGATATAGCCATTGATTTTATTATTTTTGATACTAATTATAACTAGTTGAAATATAACCTCATATTTGGTATTTTATCATTGACGACCTGGCTGGGAGGGTTTTTTATTAGCCAATTCAGAAAGGATGATGCTTATTTTAAAAAGCAAACAGGTAGGATCGAAAGGATCCTTCAGGAAAAGGAGGAATATACACTCCAGCTTCTGCCCAGGATCGCCGAAGATATTTATAAGCTTCCCAAAGACCAATCATTCGAGATATTTGGCAAATATCAATCTGAGTTTGAAAAACACCCCGACATTCATATTTATGCTTATCAAAATGATTCGTTGATCTTCTGGACATCCGGCAGTGTACTGGTACCTTACCTTACCTTTGATGAAGATTTTGTTCAGCCGGTCGCTAAGATGAAGAATGGATGGTATCGGTTTGTGAAATACAAAAAAGATAGCCTTGAACTCTTGGGGCTGATACTGATTAAAAATGAGTTTGCCATTAACAACCAATACCTGAACAAAGACTTTAATACTTCCTTCGATGTAGCCGAACCGGCTTTTTTACATACAGATTCGGTAAAAGATGGACGACCCGTCTATGATAAGAAGAATAATTATTTGTTTTCAGTAGAATTTAAACAGAAGGCAAGGAATGCCATCATCCTTGAAACGGCCGCTTCCGTATGTTATTTTTTGTCCATTCTGTTCATCTTGGTTTTTCTTTATTCCTTAAAGGGGTATCCTGTTTTTAAAAAGAACAAATGGCTGTACATCTCACTATTAGTGTTGGGGATCTTTGGTGTTCGGTTTATATGTTTAAAGTTTCAATGGCCACAGCTACTGTATAAACAACCCGTCTTTAGTCCGGAGCTATTCGCTTCCTCCAGATGGCTCCCGAGCTTGGGAGATTTTATTCTGCATGCGATTGGTTTGACCTTTATCATTTTTGGGATCGCATTAAGTTTTCAGTCTAAGCGAATCAATGCCGGCAGCCGGTCGGCCAAGAAATTTATTTATTTATTCTTAATAGCTTTTGTTTCTGCATTTAGCGGATTCGGGGTAACCATTCTTTTTGAAAAGCTGGTATTGGATTCAAATATATCATTTGATCTCTCCAATTTACTTGTATTGGACTTATACAGTTTTCTTGGCTTTTCCCTGATCACATTTCTATTACTCAATTACCTGGTGATTGTGTATGCACTATGCCGACAACTGGTGAGAAGCAGGGTAATTGGATTTTATGAAGCGGTTATTTTTTATAGCATAGCCTACGGAGTCTTTGCATGGATCATTTATATGGGAGGTATTTTAAACATTGTTCCTCCCATTATTTTGTATTTACTGAACATCGTGGTGCTCAATATCAACTATAAAAGAAAACATGTTTTCAATTTTTACAATTTTGCACCGGTCATCTTTTTATTTACCATCTTCAGCACCTATTCGCTTTTTACACTTAATCAGACCAAAGAAAAGTTTCATCGACAGAACCTCGCATTTAAGATTTCTGACGAACAGGATTATATTACCGAGTACTTGTTTTCTGAAACCGTTGAAGAGCTCAGGAACGACAAGATCGTTGAACAGCTTTTATTTGATGGAGAAACGATCATTGACAACCAGGTTCAGTATCCTAATGAACTTTTTGCCCGGATTGCCCAGAAATATTTTGGAGGATATTATACCAAGTATTCACTGTTCATCACCCCTTTTACCGCGGAAGACCTTGCCAACCTGGGGAGTCTGGACAAGTCAGATCCTCAACTCGAATACTATGAAAATGAAATTGAGTTCAATGGTAAAAACACATCAGCTCCGGGACTCTATTTCATAGATAATAACTACGCAAAGGTGAATTATATCGGCAGGATTGAATTTACCCGACAAAATCCTGATCTCACGGTAGAAAAAAAATATATCTATATTGAGCTTGTTTCTAAAATTGTTACCCAACAAACTGGTTTTCCCCAATTATTACTGGATGATAAGATCACCAAGCCGGTGGATCTGAGCGGATATTCTTATGGCATCTACAAGGGGAATAAATTAACCGTTTTTGGCGGGGATTATGTTTACCCACTCCACTCCCAGGAAATAGCCACTCCGGTGTCTGACGTAGGTTATAAAACCAAGGGCTCTTTCGACCATCTTATCTATCGAACCCCCAGCGGAAAGATCATCATTGTAAGCAGAAAAAATTCCTCGTTGCAGGAGTTTTTCAGTCCCTTTGCTTATATGCTTATTTATTTTTCGTCCATTTTGTTTTTCTATATTCTCTATAGGTTTTTAGTTTTACGAGATCGACAGAGCTTCCAGATCAATTTCAAGACACGGATCCAGGTTTCTATTTTATTTATTTTATTGGTTTCGTTACTGATCGTTGGAATCGGGATTAACAATTATGTCATCACTCAATTCAACAAAAAGAATAAACTCAATCTTCAGGAAAAATCCAATTCCATTTTACTGGAATTTAAATCGAGGATAGAAGGGATGCCCGATGAGGAAGTAAATTCAGATTATATCAAATATATCCTGGAAAAACTATCGAATATATTTTTTACGGATATTAATTTTTATCATGCGAATGGCAACTTGCTGGCCTCTTCACGGGAGAGTATATACAACGAAGGGTTTTTATCACGACAGATGAATCCTAAGGCTTTCAAGGAAATGACGATCAATAAGCAGGCATTTTATATGCAAAGTGAAAAGATCGGGAGCTTCGATTATTTAAGTGTTTATGCGGTATTTAGGAACAATAGCAACGAAGTGGAAGGATATATCAATCTTCCCTATTTTCTTCGACAAAAGGAGTTAAAAGAGGACCTTGCTTCTTCGCTGCTGAGCATGATCAATGTATTTTCCCTTTTGATCGCTATATCGATGATCGTTACCTTCATTATTGCAAGTAGGCTAACCGAACCTTTAACTTTATTGCAGGAGAAATTAGGTCAAATAAGGTTGGGCAGAAAAAATGAGATCATTGATTATAGCAAGAATGACGAAATTGGTAGCCTGGTAATGGAATACAACCGAATGATCATTGAACTGGAAAAAAGTGCCGATCTCCTCGCTAAATCGGAACGTGAAATTGCCTGGCGGGAAATGGCCAAACAGGTAGCACATGAGGTGAAGAATCCGTTAACACCCATGAAGCTAAGTGTGCAGTATTTGTTGAAAGCCTGGGATGATAAGCAGCCCGATTTTGATGACCGGTTGAGAAGATTTAAGGATTCAATGATCCAACAAATTGAAACCTTGTCAAACATTGCCTCTGAGTTTTCATATTTCGCCAAAATGCCGGTCGCTATTAAACAGGAAACTGATATGGTATATTTGCTGGAGAGTTGCCTGAACTTTTATGAGAACAACGAAGGAGATGTAAAAATAGAGTTCGAAAATCATTTGAAAGGCCAAAAGGCTATGGTTTTGGTTGATAAGGACCAACTACTCCGGGTGTTCAATAATATTCTTCGAAACGCTATTCAGTCAATTCCTGAAGATAGAATAGGAGAAATATATATAGAGTTAAAGGAAACACAAACCAAGTATGTAGTTTCGGTACAGGATAATGGCATTGGTATATCGGAGGATATCCGGGATAAAATATTCTCGCCTAATTTTACCACAAAGAATTCAGGTATGGGGTTGGGCCTAGCCATGACCAAAACTATTTTGGAAAATATGGATGGAAACATTTATTTTGACACCAAACAGGATGAAGGCACTACCTTTTATATAGAAGTGAACAAACTCAACATCAGTTAATATTATTTATATGGAATTTAAAAACTTGGTTTTAAAAGTGGAGAATGGGATAGCGCTGCTAACCATCAACCGCCCTGATAAATTAAATGCACTCAACATTGAAACCATTGAAGAACTCAGTCATTGTCTTCATGGTATCAATCATCATGCTGATATAAAGGCGCTAATAATAACCGGCGCCGGTGAAAAAGCTTTCGTAGCAGGTGCTGATATTTCTGAATTTGCAGATTTTGGGATGGACCAAGGGAGAAAATTAAGTGCTGATGGCCATGTAAAATTATTCGACAGGATCGAAGCGATGTCAAAGCCGGTAATAGCTGCTATCAATGGTTTTGCCTTAGGAGGTGGATTGGAATTGGCCATGGCGGCTCATATTAGAATTGCCTCTGACAATGCCAAGCTGGGTTTACCGGAAGTATCTCTCGGAGTTATTCCAGGATATGGAGGAACTCAAAGACTTCCACAATTAGTGGGAAAAGGAAGGGCAGCTGAGATGATATTTACTGCACAGATGATCGCTGCCGCAGATGCTGAAAAATTCGGGTTGGTAAATAAAGTAGTGAGTCAGGCGGATTTGCTCAACGTATGTATTGAGCTAGCTGGAAAGATAGCAAAGAACTCACCTGCTGCCATCAAGCATGCTATCGTTTCGTTGAATGCCGGATTCAAGGATGGGGTAAACGGCTACCATGTGGAGATCGATGAATTTGGAAAATGTTTTCTTTCCGAAGATTTTAAAGAAGGGACCACTGCTTTTATGGAGAAAAGAAAGCCTAGTTTTACTGGAAAATAAAAAAGGCCCTGACGCTAGTCGGGGCCTTTTTGTTTAGTTTCTTTTTCTTACTTACAAATATAGCCTGCAGCTTTTGCATTGGATTCATAAGCAGACCAGGTGTTAGGTCCGTAAACAGATTCATACTGTGTTTTGCAGATTTTGTTGTTAGGATCCTGATCATTTGGTCCAACGCATTCGCAAGCGCAGGAACTAAATCCAACTGCTACTAAAGCGAAGCTTAAAATAAGAAGCATTTTTTTCATAGGAGGTAATTTTTTTTAGTTTCTCAAATATATTATTATTTTTTAAAATAATCATGCTTCTACATTTTCATAGGCTTCCATCCCAATACAGGAACATATCAAGTTCCTGTCGCCGTAGGCATCATCAATACGTGAAACCGGAGGCCAGAATTTATTTTCTTCAACAAACCTGATAGGAAAGGCCGCCTTTTTACGGCTGTAAGGATAATTCCAATCATCTGCACAAACGATCAAAGATGTATGGGGGGCGTTTTTAAGTACATTGGATTCTGCACCATAAT
>JANWKT010000032.1 GCA_025451235.1 Flavobacteriales bacterium
CGATTTCTAGCGGCTGACATTCTCCGATCAGATAACCATATCCATAGTGACCACCAAGAGCACAGTCACCGGTTCTAACCTCCACAGTTACCGGTTGGCCAATATAGCCAGTGAGATCAATACCAAGGGTGGTCCAATCCCTCCATCTTACTTGTCCAAAATTTTGGAATCCAGGTATAGAGCCTGCTGCCGAAATCAAATACTCAGTACAAGGTATAATATTGTTAAATTGATCTTTTACTTGGATCTCAAATCGAGGCTGATCAGCAACACTATGACTGGGGTCTTGCATAACCACAGCAAATTTGAGAATGAAAAGAGCATTGGTATTATCTACCACCATAGGATATGTAAGTCCTTCAGCTTGGGCTCCTGTTCCACTGTTTCCCAAACGGGCTGAAACCAAATATCCCGGAGGGATATATTGTAAGCCACCCCCTGTAAGAGGATCTGCACCAGGTACAGTCATAATGGTATGTTGTACTCCGAGGTTAATCCCTGGGGTTGGGATGTTAATTGGGCAACAACTTCCAGTGTATCCTATCCAATTGGTAAAATCTCCCATGGAGAAATTGGCGTTCGGACAATTTTGAGCTGATAGATTTGCGGTGGCAAAGCCCAAGATAAAAACACCACCTACCATTTTTTTAATAGAATTATACATATTCATTTTCATATAATATTGGGTACTAAGCAGCAATTTACGTAAAATTATTGTATTGACTGAATAGGAAGGGAAAAATTTAATCCAAAACCCCATTTATTAACAACTTATGCCCATAGGTTCCCCCCTAAAATATTGCTAACTATTTATTTTAGAGATTTTTACATATATTGTGGTGGGTGTCAAATGGCTGATGCTAACCCTATAGTTGTTAGAAACAGACCCCAAAAAACAGGTGGAAATTGAGATGGAAATGAATACTTTTAAGAGGTACTATTTTTTATGAGGGCTAAAAAATCATTGTTTCAAAAATACGGAAAACAGAACGTTGAAATTGGTTTCGGTCAAAGTTATGCAGAGGGAAATAAGCGTCTGCTAAATAAGGATGGATCATTCAATATTCGGCGCATAAATACGATTCGAAGTATTTATGTGGATATGGTTCAAATGAGTTGGAAGAAATTTTTTCTTTATGTGAGTTTATTTTACGGGGCAGTAAATGTTTTTTTTGGAAGTATTTATTTCTTTATAGGACCAGATAAAATCCATATAAAACCCGACCATAGTTTGCTATACCAATATGCAGAATGTATTAGTTTTAGTGTACAAACTCTTGCCACGGTCGGTTATGGTGTTTTGCATCCCGATTCATTTTGGGCGAACTTTATTACTTCGGTAGAAGCTTTATTTGGTGTTTTGATCTTTGCGATCATGACAGGGTTATGCTATACCCGTTTTTCCAGGCCTGTTGCCGGTTATAAGTTTTCAGCAAATGCGATCATAGCGCCTTACCAGCAGATCAATAGCTTGCAGGTAAGGGTTGCCAATCAGCGCAAAAGTAATTTAGTGGAGATCGAAGCTACTTTGATGTTTGCTATGGACGTGGATGACAATGGAAATAATAAACGAATATTTCTTAATTTAGAATTGGAAAGAAACAAAATTTATTATTTACCGTTAAGCTGGACCATTGTGCATCCGATTACCCCAGAAAGTCCCCTCTATAACAAAACATACGATGACTTGAAAGTTGGAAATGCCGAGTTAATGTTAATGGTCAAGGCGCATGATGATGCCTATGCTCAAACTATTCATGGCAATACCTCTTATATTGTGGATGAAATTGTATGGGGGGCCAAATTTATTCCCAGTTATTATACCGGAAAGAATGGTATGGCCATTTTTGAGATCGACAAATTGGGGGATTATACCCAGGCAGAATTAAATAAAATTGAAAATATTACTGAAACATCTTCTCATTAAACTAAGTAAATATGAAGGTAGAAAATTATTTGCCCAAATCAATCCAGGAAAAAATCTCTATTGCGGTTACGGAGGCGGAGAAAAAAGTAAATGCCGAAATCGTTCCGGTATTCATGACTAGCAGTGATGCTTATACGGAGGCCAAGCTTCGTGGAGCATTGCTGGGAGCAGCGGCTACAAGCATAGGGATCTTGTTATACGATCATCTAATGGGCTGGTACCAATTGTTCCTTTTGCAGAATGATTGGCTATTTGTTTCAGCCATCGCCTTAGGAGGTTTAATAGGATATTTATTATTTGGAATGATCGGTCCGCTAAAAAAATTACTGGTAAGTAAGCAGAAAATGCAGCAGACTTCCTCCGCTATGGCCGAAAGAGTTTTTGGGGAATATAAATTGCATGAAACCAAGGATCGTACAGGAATACTTGTATTCATTAGTTTGTTTGAGCACAAGGTTCAAATTATACCGGATAAAGGGTTAAAGGAAAAAATAGCAGATGATGAATGGCAAAAGGTAATTGAACAGATGAAACCTGCTTTAAGGAGTAAAGCATTTGGTGATGCATTTCTTCAATCCATTTCGAAGATCACGGAGATTCTACTCACTTATAAAATGAATAGAAACGGAGATGCTCCTAACGAACTACCTGACCATTTACGCGAAAATATTTAATCTATGAAGAAGCTATTTTTATTTTTTATATCAGCTTTTTTATTGTTGGGGGGATTGATGGCTCAGCCACCTATTCCTGATCCGGATAAAAGATGGGTGATAGACGATGCTAATATCATAGATGCCGGAACTGAAAGTACTATTTCTTCTTTGGTCCAGACACATTTTGATTCTACTTCCAATCAGGTGGTGGTATACACTTTTAATTCTTTGGAGGGGAGTACCATCGAGGCTTATGCCAATGAGGTGTATAACAAATGGAATTTAGGGACCAAGGAAAACAACAATGGTGTATTATTGATCATCGCTTTTAAGGATCATAAAATGCGAATTGAAGTTGGGTATGGTTTGGAACCCTATTTAACCGACCTTGAAACGCAAGACATTATACAAAACGAATTGGTACCCCAATTTAAGGGAGGCAATTATAATGAAGGAGTGTTGAAAGGTGTGCAAGCAATTTTGGCAGGGATCGGAGGCACCTATAAAAGCTCCGGAACAACTGCTCAGCCCATTAAAATGACCTGGTGGACCATCATCCTCGTTCTTGTTTTTTGTTTCATCGGAGCTGCTACAAAAGGTTGTTTATCCTATCTTATATTGGTGATTATTGATGTCTTTGCCTTTTTTATTGGCAGTGGATTTGGTGGACCGGTTATTGGAATTGGGGCCGTTGTAGGCGTCACCATTTTGTTTATCATATTAAAGGTGATGTTCGGAGGGAAAAATAAAGGCGGAGGAAACTATCGAAGTGGTAGCAGAAGCTATTGGTTCGGTGGAGGTGGATTTGGTGGTGGCAGCAGTTTTGGTGGTGGTGGTTTTGGAGGATTTAGTGGTGGAGGAGGTTTTAGTGGTGGTGGTGGCTCTTCGGGGAGCTGGTAATTATAAATATGAAGCGCATGATGAGAAACGTAAAATTAATTTTTTCCTTCATTCTGTTTGTTGGTTGGCTGGCTTCAACCTATGCACAACCCCCTATTCCTGACCCCAATAAAAGATGGGTGGTGGATGATGCCAATATTATTGATGACCAAACGGAACAAACCATTACCACTTTGGTAGAGGATCATTTTAATAAAACTTCGAACCAGGTATTGGTTTACACTTTTAATTCGTTGGAAGGTTCAACTATTGAATCATACTCCAATGAGGTATACAATGCATGGAAAATAGGGTCAAAAGAAAATAACAATGGGGTATTGTTAGCCGTTGCTTATACGGATAGAAAGGTACGTATTGAAGTGGGGTATGGCCTTGAGCCCTATCTCACTGATTTGGAATCCAACGATATTATTGAGAATGAAATTGTCCCCCGATTCAAACAAGGAGATTTCAATACGGGAATTTTAAAGGGGGTGGAATCTACCCTCAAAGCCATTGATGGTTCATATAATATCCAGGGACCCAGGCAAAGCAAGAAGGCAGGTTCTGACAACATATCGGCCTTTATTGTTATTTTTATGATCATTTCTTTTGTTGTACTGTCGGCCATTTTTGGGAAGGGTGGAGGTAGAGGTGGTAGTTGGTCAGGCGGTTCCAGTTGGAGCAGTGGCAGTAGCTGGAGCAGCGGTGGTGGCGGCGGATTTTCTGGCGGTGGAGGATCCAGTGGTGGTGGTGGCTCTTCTGGTAGCTGGTAGCATTGAATTCAATATTGAATATACTATTTCGATGCCAGTCGATGATACAATTCCTCGTATTGCGGAAGTATATTAGTTATATCGAATTTTAAGGCTTGTTCTCTGGCTGCTTTTTTGAATTCCTCAAACCTTTTTTCATCCTCAAGGATATAAATGGCGTTTTTGGCCATGTCTTCAAAATCACCTACCTCACTTAAAAACCCTGTCTTACCATGCACCATTACTTCGGGTACACCACCTGCATTGGTACTGATCACCGGTACTCCGGATGCCATCGCCTCCAAAGAAGATAAACCAAAACTTTCCGAGTCCGAAGGGAGCATGAACAGATCAGCACAGGGTAACACCAGCTCTGCCGACTTTATCTTTCCTATGAAGCTCACGTGGTCTTGAATACCCAGCTGCTGCACCAGATCTTCGGCGGCCTGTCTTTCCGGACCATCACCAATCATGGTTAATTTTGATGGAATTGTTTTTCGGATAATATGAAATGCTTTGATGATATCCGGAATTCTTTTTACCGGCCTGAAATTCGACATGTGCATGATGAGCTTTTCACCACCCGGAGCAATTCTCTTTTTAATACACTCATCAGGATTGTATTTGTATTTAGAATTATCTATAAAGTTGTAAATCACCTGGATCTCTTTCTTTATTTCAAAATGACGAAGGGTATCATTTTTCAAACTCTCCGATACTGCCGTAACAGCATCCGAATGATTAATAGCAAAGGTGATTACAGGTTTATACGAGCTATCTCTGCCCACCAGCGTAATATCCGTGCCATGCAGTGTACATACAATAGGAACATTGATCCCGTGAGTTAAAAGAATCTGTTTGGCCATATAAGCTGCTGATGCATGCGGGATCGCATAGTGTGCATGGATGATATCCAATCCTTCATTCAGGGTAACATTTACCAATTTACTGGTAAGTGCCACTTCATACGGAGCAAATTCGAAAAGTGGATAGGCCGGTATCAATACCTCGTGATAAAAAACATTCTCAATATAATTATCCAACCTGGCAGGCTGGTTGTAGGAAATAAAGTGGATCTGATGACCTTTTTTAGCAAGCGACAATCCCAGTTCAGTGGCTAAAACTCCGCTACCTCCGAAAGTTGGATATAATACAATACCTATTTTAAGTTTTTTCATTATAAATTATATGGATCAAATTTTGTGTTTTTCTCTTGATAAAGTAAATAAATGTACTATTTTTAACTTTTGTTTGAAGGATTGTTATATGCCAACACATTCGGAAGAAAACTATTTAAAGTCTATTTTTCATTTAACAGGTAAGAATAATGTTCCTGTTTCTACCAACGCTATTGCTGATGTGCTGAGGACCAAGGCGTCTTCTGTAACGGATATGATACAGAAGATGGCCAAGAAAAAATGGATCCATTACGAAAAATACCAGGGAGTAACCCTTACAAAAAAAGGGAGGCAGTTAGCCGCCCTGATTGTTCGTAAGCATCGGTTATGGGAAGTTTTCCTAGTAGATAAGCTAGGTTTTAAATGGGACGAGATCCATGAGATCGCTGAACAACTGGAGCATATACATGACGAAAAGCTCATCGACAAACTGGATATATTTTTGGGACAGCCTAAGCTTGACCCTCATGGAGACCCAATTCCTGACAAACAAGGGAACATGCTGTTTCATAAGGATCTTACCTTAGACGATCTGAAACCCCAGGAGAACGGAACCATCATTGCTGTGAAAGAACATACTCCGGATTTTTTACAATACCTCGAAAGTGTAAGATTGATGCCAGGGGCTACGGTAAAACTCATCAAGGTCTATGATTATGACAATAGTTTGCTTATTGAAAATGATGGGGTGGAGCTGCATGTTTCGGATAAAGTGAGCCAGAAAATCCTTATCCAGAAGGAAAAGTAATTTTTTATTAGGGTGCCTTCCCGTCGCTTTTATCGGAACGCTATTTATCCCTAAATGGGTCCTCAATCCCTAACTTATCATAGGTTTGTTTTTTCTTTTTATGGCTAAAGAAATCGAATTTCAGGCCGGCATTTAAATTGATATTCAATATGCTTCCATATATTTGCGCAGTTTGATTAGTTGATCCGGGAGTAGTATAGTTCAACGCATATTCTGAACCCTTCATTGGACTACCTATCATAGTAGCCACCAAAGTAAGTGTTAGGTTTTTAAAAATCTTGATATCCATCCTTCCACTAAGGCCCAGCAGTAACTGGAAATCGTGACTCTGAAGGGTAGAGCTGTTGACTGTATAACTGGTGTCATTTATTGTAAAATGAGGCTGCGATTGAAAAAATTTCGGATGGTAGCCGCCTCCGATCTCTCCACCGATCATCATTTTCATTCTGGGGATCTTAATGGGCAGACGATAGAAGTAACGTACCGTTAAAGTGGCATAGGTTTTACTTCGGTTATAATCAATGGCCCGTCCACCCAAACTATCCATGATGGAGACATTGATCCGTTCGCGAACCATGCCGATGGCTCCTTCGAAATGATGATTTTTAAAGGCATAACCTATATATAATTTCCCGGGGGTAATGAATGAAAAATCATACCTGCTGAATGGGGCTGCATTGGTTTCTACATTGGGTCCGGCAAGTAACGTAGCCGTTGGACCTATATTAAACCCCAAACCCATTTCTCCTCCCAGATAAAAGTGATCCGTATTCATTAATACGGTATCCCTGGTTTTTTTAAGATAGGTATATGAGCTGGTGAACTGGGTATGACCCCAGGCAGGGAACAATAAAATCAAAAAAGCGAGCAGAGTTTTTAAGCACTTGATGCTGATAACATACGGCACAAGGCCCTGTATCCGAGGAATAGGTGATGTATACATTTGCCAAATGTATAAAAAAACATGCATGAAATAGGTGGAGTTAAGGGCTTTATTCCTTTAACCTCCAAGTACGGTTCACTATACTTTATTTATCCCTGAATGGATCTTGCATTCCATACTTATCATACGTCTCCCTTTTCTTTTTGTGGGAAAAGAAGTCCAGCTTAAGTCCAGCGTTCAGGTTTAAATTCAGCAAACTGGAATATACTTGCGTTGTTTGATTAGTTGATCCTGGATATGAATAGTTGAAAATATATTCGGTTCCCCTGAGTGGACTTCCAATGATGGTAGCTAAAAGTGTTAACGTAAGATTTTTGCAAAGCTTAATATCCATTCGGGTGCTTATACCCAACGCCAATTGGAAATTATGATCTATTCGTTGAATGGAATTGATCGTATAACCGGTATCCCGGTAAATGGTATATGATTTTTCCTGCATCATATAATCCGGTCTGTAGGCCCCGCCAATCTCTGCTCCCATCATCATTTTAAGGCGTGGGATACGCATCGGGAAACGATAAAAATAACGGAAGGTGAGAGAAACATAGGTTTGGTTCCGATGATAATCCACTACCCGGTTACCCGACCCATCGAGTAGAGAAATGTTCAACCTTTCTCTCATCAAGCCATAGGATCCTTCAAAATGGTGGCTTTTGCATGCATAACCCACATTCAACTTGGTGGGTGTGATCATAGAGAAGTCGTAGGAATCGAATGGAGCGGCATTGGTTTCAAACCTGGCTCCAGGTTGTATAGTGGCTGTAGGACCTAAGTTCAATCCAAATCCAGTTTCTACCACTATATAAAAATGATCGGTATTCATCAGTACTGTATCTCTTACTTGCTTGGGAGGCCGGATATAAGTTGTATTGTTATCTCCGGTATATTGGGCATGCACCATTTGAGTGAATATCCATAACACCAAGAAAAAGGCGAAGTGTTTCTGAATCGTATATATATTGATTTTCATATTGTTATAATGAATGTATTTACCTATTTCACAAATGTATGAAACGGCTATACCGGCATGTTACATGATACATAGAAATAGTTGTTCTTTAGAATTCTTATGAATTTTTTGCGGGCCAGGGATGCAGCGATACCCCGCAGCTCAGGGTTTTAATCCTGGGGAGGGGTAAAGCGTCCCGATAGCTCTCGGGAAGCCTGATGTCTCGTGGGAAAGGGCATGGAATCTGGGGAGAAGCAGGCCCCCTCATAATTATAAAGAAATTCCGTATTTTTGTAAGGCTAAAGCAGATGAAGGAATGAGTAAAATTTATATGGACAATGCTGCTACCACTCCCATGGATGAAGAAGTGGTAAATGAAATGGCCAACCTAATGCGAAATAGTTTTGGGAATCCGAGCAGCATTCATGCCTTAGGCCGGGAGGCGAGAACCCATATCGAAAAATCACGCAAAAAAATCGCAGAATATTTAAGTTGTTCCCCGGCCGAAATATTTTTTACCAGTGGCGGTACGGAAGCGGATAACATGGCTATTCGGTGTGCTGTAGAAGATATGGGAGTAAAAAGAATTATTACTACCACCATCGAACATCATGCGGTTTCACATACAGTGGAAGATCTTTGGCATAAGAACAGGATCAGAATACAATTCGTAAATGTAAATGTTCAGGGCCATGTTGATGTTCACCATTTAGAAACTTTGTTGCAGGAAGATGATGGACCCACTCTGGTAAGTTTGATGCATGCCAACAACGAAATCGCTACCATGATCGATCTGTTGACTGTGGGAACCTTGTGCAGAAAATACAATGCTTATTTCCATAGCGATACGGTACAAACCATGGGACATTATACAATCAATCTAAAAGAAATTCCCATTGACTTTGTTACCTGCTCAGCTCATAAATTTCATGGGCCTAAAGGGATCGGATTTTTATACATCAACAGCCATGTAAAGATCAAACCGCTGATTACCGGTGGGTCACAGGAAAGGAATATGAGGGCCGGTACAGAAAATATTTATGGCATTGTGGGATTGGCTAAAGCGATGGAGGTAGCCTACAGAGATCTGCCAGCACACCAGCAACATATAACTGAGGTAAAAAACTATATGATCAAAAAACTCAGGGAAGAGATCCCAGGTGTTGACTTTAATGGCGATATTTCTGATAAAAGCTTGTACACCGTGTTGAATGTAAAATTCCCCACCACTCCTGATTCGGAAATGTTTTTGATGAAACTGGATATTTTGGGGATTTGCGCTTCCGGAGGTTCAGCCTGCAGTAGCGGAAGCAATGTAGGTTCGCATGTACTGGCGGGGATTAAATGTGCAGGTGATCGACCCAGCATTCGTTTTTCATTTAGCAAATACAATACAAAGGAGGAAGTGGATAAGGTGGTAAATGTATTGAAGGGGATGTTCGAACCACAAGTAGTTTAAATTTCCATGGGCATTATTTCTGAAAATCTACTGGAGGTAAAAAAAACATTACCTCCCCATGTTAGTTTGGTGGCTATTAGCAAAACCAAACCGATAGAAGATATTTTAGAAGCTTATAGTACCGGCCATAAGATCTTTGGTGAAAATAAGGTCCAGGAATTGATAGAAAAGTACAACGAACTGCCTAAGGACATTCAATGGCATTTGGTAGGTCATTTACAAACCAATAAGATCAAATACATTATTCCCTTTGTTTCGCTTATCCACAGTGTAGATAGCTGGAAATTAGCCTTGGAAATAGAAAAACAAGCCACCCGAATAGGTAAACAGGTCCCCATTTTGCTACAAGTATATATTGCCAAAGAGGAAACCAAGTTTGGGTTGGATGAGGAAGAGTTGGTGGAACTTTGTGAAGCCACAGAGCATTTTCCACATTTGAATTTTTGTGGGCTCATGGGGATGGCCACGAATACTACCGATGAACAGATCGTGAGGAATGAATTTAAGTATTTGAAAAATTTATTTGATCAAACGAAAATCAGATATTTTTCTGATCAACCCGGCTTCAAGGAAATTTCCATGGGCATGAGCAATGATTATTTAATGGCCGTGGAAGAAGGAAGTACCATGGTGAGGGTGGGAAGCAGTATATTTGGAGAGAGGGATTTGAACCACATGTCTCTGTGACCTCTGTGGTGAAATTTTTTCACAAGTCCTCCTTTAACGAATACACCACCAGCCCACTTAGTAGTTTAGGTTCGAAGTAGGTACTCTTAGGTGGCATATACCAACCATTATCAGCAAATTTTTTAAACAGAGGAATGGAAATTTTATTCACCACAAAGGCTGCGGCAAATTCGCCTGAATTCACTTTTCTCTCGAGCAGTTCATGATTCGTTCTTCCACCGATAAAAGCGATCCGTTTGTCTTTTCTCAGGTCGTGGATCTCTAATATGGGACTTAAGATCAGATCTGTTAATACTTGGGTAGGTAATTGATGGTCCTCCGGTAATTTCTCTACTACTCCATCCTTAGGAATCAAATGGTACCAATCTTTATCCACATACATGGCAAAAGAAAACAACCAGTCGGCGGTTTCCGGGAAATTATTCCCGGTATGCAACACTTCGAAATCTTTTTCAAGAGCTTTTATCAATTGTTCGATGGTATATCCATGCAGGTCTTTTACCAGCCGGTTGAATTCTCTTAGCCTGATCTGGTGATGCGGGAACATCAGGGCCATAAAATAATTATATGCTTCTTTACCGGTTGAGCCAGGATTTGTAACCCTCATTTCTTCTCCATACAATACGGAAGATGCAGTGCGATGATGTCCATCGGCGATATACAATTCATTGAATGTGGAAAATCTTTCCTGGATGATCAAGATGCTTTTTTCATCCGCAATTTCCCATAATTCATGATGACCAAAGCCCGGATGATCAAATTGGGCATACGGTGGTTGCTGGGTTAACTCTTCCACCAGGTCGTTAAGTATATGATCTGCTTTATATGAAATCACTACAGGCTCAGCGTTGATGTCAATGATCTTCAGGTATTCCTTCAGCTTTTCTTCTTTATGCTCTAGGGTTTGTTCATGTGGTTTTACTACTTTATCTACACAATCATCAATGCTAATGGCTCCTATAATGCCGGTGTATTGATCCTCCTCCTGGGTTTGGCGATATAAATAGTAACAAGATTTTTCAGAAGCTTTGAAAATATGTTGCTGGAATAATTTATCAAAAGTGAGCTTACCCAGTTTTAATTTTTTCTCATAGGGAATTTTATCATGCTCGTTTGGAATACTAGGTACAATAACATTTAAAAAACTTGCAGGATTATTTTTCAGGATTTCTTTTATTTCTGCTTTTGTATAATTATCAAAGGGACGTGAAACTACCTTGGAAGCCATTTCCTTGTTGGGTAAAATTCCTTTGAAGGGGAGAAAACGAGCCATTAAATGCGAATTTAAGCCGAATGTATAGATTTATTTTATATTTCGGTGCTCTGCACTTTTATTTGTATAATTCCTATTTTCTACAAATATATGGGCTGCTCTGCAGCTAAAAAACTAATTATTGAAATAGCTGATCACTTTTTCTGCAATTTCGGCACCTACCCTTTCCTGGGCTTCGGCGGTGGATCCACCTATATGTGGAGAGGAAGAAACTTTTGGATGAACCAATAACTCGGCCATGGGGGTGGGTTCGTTTTCGAAAACATCCAGACCTGCAAAACCAATTTGGCCACTGTTGAGATGTTTCAACAATGCTTTTTCATCAATGATCCCTCCCCGGGCCGTGTTGATCACAATGGCGCCTTTTTTCATTTTCCCCAGTTGTGCATCACCTAAAACTGGTTTTCCATCTGAAGGCATCGGAATATGTAGGGTAAAGATATCGGCTGTCGAAAGCACTTCTTCGAAGGAGGACGTTTTCACTTCTACTGAAATATTTTTTCCTCCAATGCTAAGGTTAATGGTTGCGTTGGATACAAAAGGATCATATGCCACAATGTTCATTCCATTGCCCAACCCAATTTTTGCTGCGGTTTGTCCTATCCTTCCAAAGCCGATCAGTCCCAATGTTTTTCCTTCCAATTCAAATCCTTTGGAATAATTTTTTTTCAGGTCATTGAATTCATTCACTCCTTTGAGGGGCATCTGCCGATTGCTTTCATGCAGCATCCTGGCGATGGTGTAAATATGGGAAAATACCAACTCAGCTACGGATCGTGTTGAAGCGGCCGGAGTATTTTCAACGGCGAGCCCTTTACTTTTGGCATACTCAACATCGATGTTGTCCATTCCCACTCCTCCGCGTCCAATAAATTTCAATCCCGGGCAGGCATCTATCATGTCTTTCCGCACTTTGGTGGCGGAGCGGACAAGGATCCCATTAATATTGTTGGTATTGATATAATCGATCAGGCTTTCCTGAGCCACCTTATCGGTGATCACTTCAAAACCTGCTTGCTTTAATAATTCTATACCTGATTTTTCGAGGCCGTCGTTGGCGAGGATCTTTTTACTCATGATTTATATTTTTTCAACGGATTCTTAAGCTCACTGTCAATGCGAAACAAAAGACGTGTAAACCTTGATTACGCAAATTTATTAGCCATTTCCCTCATTACACTGGTAAGTACGTTTACACTTTCTAATGGAAGTGCATTGTACATGCTGGCCCTGTATCCACCTACGCTTCTATGTCCTTTTAATCCGCTAATCCCGGCTTCTTTCAGCATTTTTTCAAATTCGGGTTCCAGGGCTTCATTCTTTAACAAGAAGGTAGCATTCATCTGGCTACGGTATTCCTTTTCTACCGTACCTACAAATAATGGATTATGATCTAGTGCTGTATAGAAAGTATTCGATTTCATTTCATTCAACTTTTCAATCCACTCCAAGCCCCCATTATTTTTTAACCATTCCAGGGTGAGCATGCTAACATATACAGCAAATACCGGAGGTGTATTGAGCATGGAATCTTTTTTGGCATTGGCCACATAGTCTAACATTTTGGGAAGGTCACGGCCCGTTTTTCCTACTACATCTTTTTTATATAAGACCATAGTGGTTCCGGCAGGACCCATATTTTTTTGCGCACCGGCATAGATCAAAGAGAATTTCTTTGCATCAATTCTTTTGCTAAAAATATCCGAGCTCATATCGCAAACCAATGGAATATCGGTTTTCGGAAATTCTTTCCATTGTGATCCATAGATGGTATTGTTGCTGGTAAAGTGAAGATAGTCCGCATCTTTGGGGACCGTATACTTTTTAGGGATGTAAGAGAATTTTTTGTCTTCGCTGCTGGCGATCACTTCAATGTTCCCTACCTTTTTGGCATCTGCAATGGCTTCGGTTGCCCAGGTGCCCGTATTGATATAGGCCGCCTTTGTTTTTAGCAGATTCATGGGTACCATATAAAATTGCAGGCTAGCACCTCCTTGTAAAAAAAGCACCTCGTAATCATCCCCTAGTCCGAATAATTCTTTTACTAAGCCTCGGGCTTTTTCCATTACTTCTTCAAAATCTTTGCTGCGATGCGAGATCTCGAGTAAGGATAGTTTTAAGTGGTTAAAGTTGATCACAGCCTCTGCTGCTTTTCTTAGTACTTCTTCAGGTAAAATGCCGGGACCGGCACTAAAGTTGTGAACTTTCATGTTGAACGGGTAAATTTCACTGCAAAGTAAGTAATAAATAAGGGATTTTTTGGGTTAAAAAAACGGAAAGTTTTATGTAATATATGGGCACCTGTGCCTCCCTTAAGGCCTGCCTTTCAGTCCACGGCCCACCGTGTCCTTCACTATAGTCCCTGGCCGAGGCCGGCAGCCATACAAGGTTTGCCTGGTAAGTCTGCTGTTTACTTGGCAAACCCAACATGGCTAAAGCCTGGCCCGGCCAGGGAGCTGCCGCTTCGGTCGCTGGTGCAGTCCTGCAACAGGTCCACCGATAAACCCACCTATTTGTACCACCTGACCAACCAAAACAATTTATATCTTTATCTTATGAAGAAACTCTTTACCTTATTCGTAACCGGGCTTGCATTACCACTTATATTTTCACAGAGTTCATATAATATGAACCTGATCTATAGCTGGACAGATACCAATATTACCGAGATCAATGCCCCGCCATCTTTAGATCATTTTCGATACAATGAGGTTTGGGGATACGAACAAAATGGAAGAGAATATGCCATACTTGGCTCCACTATGGGGGTGCATTTTTTTGATATTACCGACACTACCATTATAGACTATATTGATTTTGTCGCAGGAAATAATTCTCCCAATGTACATAGAGAGTTTAATAGTTACCGTAATTATTTATATATCGTAGGTGATCAGGGTAACTCAGGACTTCAAGTAGTAGACATGCAGTATTTACCGGATAGTGTGCATGTGGTGTATAACGATGATTCGTTAACGATCAGGGCGCATGAGCTTCATATTGATTCGGCTATGCAGAAATTATATTTATTCGGGGTGAACTCCGAACTTCTGTCACCAGGAACCTCGGTTGGATATCCGGCTATGATACTGGATATTTCTAATCCATCTAATCCTCAATACTTGTCCATGTTCACTCATAACATCATCACCTATGTGCATGATGGTTATGTAAAAAATGATACTGCATTTTTTCATTCGGGATATGATGGTTTATATTATGGTTATATGGGAGATCCGCAAAACCCGGTTGAACTGGATGTGATGCCATTTTATCTGGACCAGGGATACAATCATAGCGGATGGCTTACTCCCGATGGTAAATACTATGTTATGATAGATGAAACACAGGGAATGAGAATAAAAACGATCGATATGCAGCCTGGGCTCAACTTTTTTTCAGTATGCGGATTGTATGAAGCAGGGGTCGGGCCTTTTAATATGGCGCATAACCCACATATCAAAGGAAATTATTTATATACCTCCTATTATCAGGATGGCATTCGGGTATTTGATATTACCAATGCTTGCAGCCCGACAGAGGTTGCCTGGTATGATACCTGGCCTGCTGATGCATTGGAGGATGAGTATAGAGGAGCATGGGGAGTATATGCTTTTTTACCAAGCGGCAAAATTTTGGTAGCCGATATGCAAACCGGTTTATACGTATTAAGATTACACGACGAGAGTTTTGGGGTGGAGGATCAATCCGATTTTTCTTTCGAGGTATTTCCGAATCCCGCAACAGAAATCATTCAACTCAACGAAGTTTTTGAAACCGTTAAGTTGATCGATGTAAATGGGAAAGTGGTAAAAATTCAATACAATAGCCAAACCATTTCAGTTCAAGAATTATCCAACGGATTGTATATGCTTGCCGTGCAGAAGGAAGGGAAATGGGGTTATAAGAAATTAATGAAGGAATAAGTCCCGGGCCGTTTTGTGCTATTCAAATCTTGTGTCAAAAGTATCCACGATAAAGGTGTAAATTTGTTAATACATACTGGCCAATCAGATAGTATATTTGTAGTATGAGATTCTTTGTATTATTCCTACTTCCATTTTTGCTATTTTCTATCCATACTTGGGGACAAAAACCATCGAAAAAATTAAGATTGGTCCGGAATGAATATGGCGGCTATGTATATAAAAATGCCAACAACAAAGTTGTTATTAATAATGGATATTACCATGCACATGATTTTCCGTCGGATGCTGAAAACTATCATAAGTCGCTAGCTGCAGTTCGAAAAGATACCAAGGGTCGAAATTACACGTACGATTTTAAATGGGCCTTTATCAATACAAAGGGAGAGGAAGTGATCGACTTTATTTATGATGATGTTACTTTGGTAAAAGGTGGCTACCTGGTGTATCGCCATGACAGTATTGCACTCATGGATTACTATGGAGTTTTACACTCTGGATTTGAATACGCATGGGCGGGTTATAATACTTACTCCGCATTCTATAGTGGGACTATTCCCCTCAAACGATCAGGTAAAGTGGGAGGAGTGGATATCAATGGCAATACTGTTATTCCTTTTGTGTACGATTCAATTGTATTGACGGTCCCCAATTTTCAACTTTACCTGAAGCAGGATACTTTTTACTTATTTAATAAAGCTGGGAAATTTCTTACCTGGTCAGAATACGGATATGATTTGGAGGATGGCAGGAGTCTTGTTTGGCAGAATGACCATGCTGGGATTATTGATACCAATGGGGTATGGGTGCTGTCTCCTCAATTTAAACAGCTAGCGCTTATAGAAGGAGATGAATATATCCTTGCTTCCAATGGTTATCATGAACCTAACCAAAAGGTGTTTGACAGCCGGGGACAATTGTTTTTTGAGACTGAGTATTCCTTAAGTTCGCCTTATATCTTCAACTCCAATAAATTTTGGATTGAGGTAAAGGACAGTAATTCCTACTCTTATCGTAAGGGGCTCGTGGATAAAAACGGGAATATAATTATTCCACCTGTTTATTGGGAAATTGATGAAATGTATGGCCTCCCTGGCCAATTAGCCGTGCAGGACCTTTCTGGGAAGTGGGGGATCATTGATACCTTAACCAACACTATTGTTCCGTGTAAGTTTGAGAAGAACTTCAGTGTAGCATCAACCATTCCTTTTTATGCTTCAACAACTCTCAATTACCAAAACGTTGTTATCAATGGTGTTGGAGATGTTGTATTTGAAGTTCCAAGAGGAATGGCGGGATGGATGTATTATGAAAACAGGGTCTTTGTATTTGGTGGTTCTATAGACCATCACCATTATACTGAATCAACTACCTGGGCCTATTCTTATTCGGGCAAAGAACTGATTAAAAAAGAAAATCGCCATCATGAAATCAACGTCTCATCAAGAGGTTTGTTGCATTATGATTACGATCCACGTAACAAAGGTTTTACCATGAGTATCATGGATACCTTAGGGAATAAACGGGAGCCAGCCGGTTGGGATGGAATAAGTTTTACCAACAACATCAACTTAGGCGAAATTATTATTTGTATAGATTGCGTAGAAGAGTCAGGTACGGAGGATTTTGCAGCGACCGTTTTTTATAAAGGAGGCAAAGCGGCTATTGTAGTGGGTCTTGATTCAGTTATAGTGCCAACCGCCACCCAAGGGAACTTTAATAGAATTTTACTTCTTCTCATGCAACATGTTAAGTATGATTATCATCGTATGATGATTAGAACCCCCATTAATTTTATCTTTAACCAAACCTGGCTGAATAGACAACTGAAAAGAATGAAGCGAATGGGTATGGAAGATTTTCTGGCTAAGAAAAAAAGGAGGTTATAAATTAGTTAAGGCCTTCACAATCTTTCTTTCAATATCCTCGGTACTTTCCTTCACGAATGTTTTACCGGTTACTTTTTCGTAAAGGTGGATATATCGGTTGGAAACGCTTTCCACAAACTCATCATTCATGATAGGCGGCTGCTGACCTTCTTTGCCCATAAAATTATTTTCTATCAACCATTCCCGAACAAATTCTTTGCTTAAATGTTGCTGTGGTTCTCCTTTTTCCTGGTTATGGGCATAGGTATCCAAATAAAAATACCGGCTGCTATCGGGAGTATGGATCTCGTCGATCAATAGGATCTTTCCATTCAGGTTACCAAATTCATATTTAGTATCTACTAATATCAATCCTTGTTTTTCGGCATGGAGTGTTCCAAACTTGTACAGGGCTCTGGTATATTTTTCCAATTGAATATATTCTGCTTCCGGAATTATTCCCTGAGCAATAATTTCTTCCCGGCTAATGTCCATATCATGTCCTTCTTCGGCTTTGGTAGCAGGTGTAATAATAGGTTCGGGGAACGGGTCATTTTCATTCAATCCATCAGGCATGGTTACTCCGCATAAGATCCTTTTGCCACTTTTATATTCTCTCCATGCATGGCCGGTAAGGTATCCACGGATCACCATTTCCACTCTATACGGATCACATTTATATCCGATGGCAACATTGGGAGCTGGGGCTGATATGAACCAATTTGGACAAATATGTTGGGTTAGTTTTAAAAATTCGGTGGCTGTTTTGTTCAATACCTGGCCTTTATAGGGAATAGGCCTGGGCAAAATTACATCAAAGGCTGAGATCCGGTCGCTGGCAATCATTACCATATGCTGATCATTGATGGTATATACATCTCTTACTTTTCCATAGTATACATTGGTCTGTCCGGGAAAGTTATATTGCGTTTTTGTGATAGTTTTCATATTACATAATAATAAATGGTCATTCGAAGATGTTGGTAGCGACGTGCAATTGCATGTCGTTATTGGTTGAAAAAATTATCAACCTCCTATTGCGGCCCGGATAGAAGCGATACCCCGCAGCTCGGCTGTAAGCCGGGCGAGGAGTAAAGCGGATAGACGGAAATGCCGCCCGAAAAAAAAGATATATGACACTACTTAAGCCAGTAGTCCTATGTTCTATGCCCCGTCTCCTAAGTCCTCTTAAATTATGCTTCATACTTATTATATGAATTCAATATCTTTTTTACCAGCTCATGCCTTACCACATCCTTTTCGGTAAAATGAACAAAGCCAATTCCCTTTACTTTGTCAAGGATTTTCATAGCATCCTGTAATCCTGATCCCTGGTTGCGGGGTAGATCTATTTGTGTAATATCACCGGTTACGATAAACTTAGCTGATTTTCCCATCCTGGTCAGAAACATTTTCATTTGCATCTTGGTAGTATTCTGGGCCTCATCCAAAATAACAAAAGCATTGTCAAGGGTCCGTCCACGCATATATGCCAGCGGTGCCACTTGTATGGTTCCATTTTCGGTATATTGACGAAGTTTCTCCGCCGGGATCATATCTCGCAATGCATCATATAAGGGTTGAAGATAGGGAGCTAGTTTTTCATTCAGGTCACCCGGTAAAAATCCCAGGTTCTCACCGGCTTCTACAGCTGGACGTGTTAGAATGATCTTACGCACCTTTTTATCTTTCAAAGCTCTTACCGCCATGGCCACAGCTACATAGGTTTTACCCGTTCCGGCTGGACCGATGGCAAATACCAGGTCGTCATGACCGCAGGCCTCTACCAGCTTAACCTGGGTATGTGTCCTGGGTTTTACTACCAGTCCATCGTTCCCATATACAATCACATCGCTGCTTTCAGGGTTTTTTAGCTTAACAAAATCATGGTTGTTGTTTCCACAGATCTCCACAATGGCATCTTCGTCCAACTGGTTATACTTTTCATAATAGTTCAACAGAAGCAGGAATTTTTCCTGGAAATCATCAATCACATCTTCGGTGCCTATTACCTTTATTTCGCTTCCCCTGCTTACGATCTGGAGTTTTGGGAAGAATTTTTTAATGGTCTTGAGGTGTTGATTGTTTACCCCGAAAAATCGAAGTGGATCCAGAGAATCAACGATAATTATCTTTTCGCTCAATAGTTTTCAAAATTATATTGCTCAAAAATAGGTGATTGAAACAAAACTAACCCGGTTTTTTTCAATTATTTTTACCAGATAATCCGGCAACATACATGTCTATAGTTACACTGCTTACTGATTTGGGATATAGGGATCCCTACCTGGCCATGGCTAAGGGTAAGCTGATTAGTGGCATTAAAGGCTTGCAGGTGGTCGATATTTCTCACGATCCCATTGTTACCGCTGATGAAATGGTGGGGAGTTATATGCTCCGGAATGTGGTTCCCCAGTTTCCCAAAGGTACGGTGCATATAGTTTCGGTGAACACCACCCTGGATTTTGGGTCGCGTTTTGTAGCATTTGAACATAAAGGCCATTTTTTTATTGGGGCCGACAGGGGAATATTCTATATGTTCCTGGCCGAACACCCTGAGAAGGTTTATGATATTACCAGCTATTCCAAGGCATTCACCACTTTTCCACTGATGGATATTTTTATTCCTGTGGCTATTGATCTCAGCCATGGGAAAAAAATGGAAGAGATTGGTGCAGCAGAAATTAAACTGGTGGAAAAGACCATGTTCCACCCAACGGTAGAGCCTAACCGAATTGTGGGAAGTATATTGTATGTGGATGTATATGGCAACCTGATCACCAACATCAGTAAGAACTTATTTGAGAAGGTGAGGAATGGCAGGAGGTTCAGCATTTATGTACGAAGTGCCAACTATAATATCACCAAAATCTCTAATAATTACAATGAGGCCATTGAAGGAGAAATGGTAGGTGTAATCAACTATGCTGGTTTAATAGAGATTGCCATGCACAATGCCAATTGTGCCAAAATGCTCGGAGTAGAAGTAAGAAGTTCAATCGTAGCCCAATTTATGGATGGATGAAGCTATGCTGGTAAGGATCGTAAGAATGCATTTTAAACAGGAAAAAATAGAAGATTTTAAAAAAATGTTCGAAGAAACCTATTCTCGTATAAGAAATTTCGATGGATGCCGTTTTCTAGAATTGTACCAGGATGAAGAGGATGCAACTGTTTTTTATACCATCAGCAAGTGGGATCATCCTGACAGGTTGGAAACCTATAGAAATTCCGATCTTTTCAGGGATACTTGGGCCATTACGAAGACCTATTTTTCGAGCCCCCCACTAGCTTATAGTTTGAATAAGCAGGTGAATGATTCGACAAACCCGTTTTAATGTAAGAGGCCGAAACCCGATAAAAACATTAATTTTGAACCGATTAAACAAATGAAGTGATAGCATTATTCAGAAAAGAGATCAATAGTTTTTTCAGCTCCATTATAGGATATATAGTTATTATATTGTTCTTATTGGTGAATGCCATTTTTTTCTGGCTGGTAGCAGACGACAATATTCTCTACTACGGATATGCCAACATGGACCTTTTCTTCGACAGGGCCCCTTATATTTTTCTTTTGCTCATCCCGGCAGTTACCATGCGCTCCTTTGCCGAAGAAAAAAGCATCGGGACGATCGAAAGTTTGATCACCAAACCCATCAGCGAGACCAAGATCATTTTAGCTAAATACTTTGCCTCCGTAGTATTGGTGATTTTTGCCATTCTACCCACCTTTACTTATTATATAAGTCTTTATTATGTGGGGAACCCAGTTGGGAATATTGATACCGGTGCGGTGATGGGTTCTTATCTCGGATTGCTTTTATTGGCCTCGATCTATGTATCTATTGGTATGTTGGCCTCTTCACTTACGGATAACCAGATTGTTTCATTATTGGTATCCATTGCCATATGTTTGCTCATGACCTGGGGCTTTAACTTTCTGGGAAGCCTTAAATCTTTTAAATCTCTGAACTTATTTATATTCGAATTGGGAGTATTACCTCATTATGTATCCATTAGCCGGGGTGTGATCGATACTCGGGATGTGATCTATTTTTTAAGTGCCAACGCTTTTTTCCTTTTATGCACCAAAACAGTATTGCAAAAACGTAAGTGGTAAAGTATGAAAGACCTTTTTGCTAAAAGATTCGTAAAAGATATATTCCAGCTGGTAGTTGGCCTGGTCATTATTATTTTACTGAATTTTCTTTCAAATGTCCAATTCAGAAGATTTGACCTGACGGCCGAAAAAAGATATTCTTTAAGTGATAGTACTAAAAAGATCCTTCGCGGGCTTAATGACAATATGCTGGTAACCGTTTACCTGGAAGGAAACGAGAACGACATGCCGGTGGAATTCAAAAGACTCAAAAAGGCCACACAAGAAATTTTAAGAGAATTCCGTTATTATTCCAAAGGGAATTTTCAATACCGTTTTGAGGACCCGTTTGCCAATGCGGTTTCGGATCCTGAAGAGCAGCAGAAAATCTATTTTCAGCTTACTGAGCAAGGATTGATCCCAACAGATATCATGCAGAATACCCCAAGCGGTAAAAAAGTGATCCAGATATTTCCAGGGGCCATCGTTTCTTATAACGGGACACAAGTGCCTGTTCAGTTATTGGAAAACCAATTCAATCAAGATCCTGAGTTTGTTCTCAATCAATCCATCGAAAGGCTGGAGTATAATTTTAGCAAAGCGTTTTTTAAGGTGATCAATTACCAGAAAAAAAAGCAGGTTTTGTTTACCCGCGGACATGGAGAAATGTTTGAATTGAATTTGGCCGATATGGTAAAAGACCTCCGGGAGTTTTACGAAGTAAATGCGGTGAACATCGACAGTAATATCAATATTCTGGACAGGGACGATATAGGTTGCATTATTGTTGCCAAGCCCGATACTGCTTTTGATGATGCTTCAAAATTCATTCTGGACCAGTATATCATGAAAGGTGGTCGTGTATTATGGCTGTTAGACAATGTATTTACAAGCCTGGATAGCATAGGTGATAAAAACTATACAGTAGCATTTCCGTATGACCTGGGCCTATACGACCAGTTGTTTAAATATGGAGTTCGTATCAATCCTACCGTTATCCAGGACAATGAATGTGCAAAGATCAGGGTGGATTATGGGAATTATGGGATCCAAAAAAATGAAGATCTATTCCCCTGGTATTATTATCCGGTGATTACACCTGACGGAAAACATCCGATTGTAAAAAACATCAATTCACTCAAGCTGGAGTTTGCCAATAGTATGGATACGATCAAAACTCCTGGGGTAAAGAAAACGGTTTTATTACATACCAGTAATATGACCAAGGTGCAATACGCTCCGGTAAGGATCTCGTTGAATGTGATTGAACAAAAGCCCAATAAAGAAACTTTCAGTAAAGACTCAATCCCTGTAGCCATACTCCTGGAAGGTGAATTCAGTTCTGTTTTTTCGAACAGGATCATTGAACTGGGATCGGAAAAAGCATTGACAAAAAGCAAGCCTACGAAGATGATTGTGGTAAGCGACGGAGATATTATCAAAAATGCATATAGCCGTAAAGATTATAGCACTTTACCCCTTGGATTGGATCCAATGACAGGTACCTATTACGCCGGCAACAAAACATTTTTAATGAATGCGGTGAACTACCTCACAGATGATACCTGGTTCATTCCGCTAAGATCGAAGGATTTCAGGATCCGATTGCTGGATAAAACCAAGTTGAACTCCAAACTTCGGATCGGAACACGAAAAGTGATCATGAGTGATTTTGTAAGAGGGATCAATGTAGTAGTGCCTATTTTATTAATAGCCATATTCGGATTTGTATATAACCTAATACGAAAAAGGAGATTCGCATGAAAAGAATAATTTTATTTTGCGCTTTAGGATTAGCTATTTTTGCCTGTGGTAGCAAAAAGGATACTTTAACCAACAAGGACAACGAGTTTAAGGTAAAGGATACTGCGAGCATTGATAAAATATTCCTGGCCAATAAAGGCAACCAAAGCGTTACCCTCACCAAACAAGGCAAGGTATGGATGGTGAACAATGAGTTTGAAGCCCGGGGTGATATGATGGACAATATTCTTTTTGCCATTCGGAATGTAGAGGTAAAACAATTTGTGCCTAAAGCTGCGGTAGATAATACGATGAAGCTCCTGGCAGTAGCGGCTACTAAAGTGGAAATCTATGTAAAAGGGAAATTAGCCAGGGTATATTATGTGGGTGGACCCACCCAAGATCATTTTGGCACCTATATGGTGATGCAGGATGCTGAAACACCTTATATCTGTTACGTTCCCGGACACAGAGGTTATATCAGTAATTTCTTTACTCCCATGGCGGATGAATGGAGATCCAGGCAGATCTTTCATTATTCTTTAGATGAGATCGGTTCGGTAAAAACGGAGTTTTACAGGGCTCCGGATTATTCCTGGGAGATCATCAATCTCGACAATAAAAATTTTAAGCTTAAAAGCCTGGCAACCAATAAATTTGTAGAGTCCTTTGATACAGGGGCGGTAAAAATGGTGTTAAAAGAGTTCAAGGCGTTGGGCTTCGAGTCATTTGTTACCATCAATCCGCTCAGGCTCGATTCGGTAAAAGCCAAGTATCCTCTTTATAAGATCACGGTTACCGATAGAACCGGCAAGGCCAGGAGCCTCGATCTATACGAGATCCCCATGCAGCCGGGAGTTTATACCATGGATGGAAAAGAAGCCAAAGTAGATGTTGACCGGATGTATGGAATTGTGGATGGAACCACTACCACCATCTGCCAGTATTTTACGTATGACCCCGTGGCTGTTCCCATTACCTTTTTTATGGGCCAAAGCCCTACAAATAGCGGTTACCCCGGTCGTTAATAAATGTTCTGCAATTTTCGGTTCAACCTAGCTTGATTCGATTATATTTGTGAAAAATTGTAGAATATGAATTTTGTAGTTTCCAGTAAAACTTTGTTACAGCAATTACAGGTAGTTAACGGGACCATTGCCTCCAATTCCAATGTTCCTATCCTGAATGATTTTCTTTTTGAAGCGGACGATAACGGACTCACCGTTTATGGTTCCGACCTGGAAACAACTATATCTGCCCGAATAACCGATATCACTGTAAAATCAGCAGGCAGGATCTGTATTCCGGCTAAAATACTGATGGAAACCCTGAAAAGCTTTACGGATATACCACTTACCTTTACTGTTGACAGCAAAACCAACGGAGTCGTGGTTTCTTCAGAAACTGGCAAATACAAGCAAGCCGGCCATAATGCAGATGAATATCCTAAAATGCCAGAGTTGGCTAAATTTAATACCGTTACTGTTGAGTCGATGACATTGGCACACGCCGTGAACAAAACCATTTTCGCTACAGGTAATGACGATCTTCGTCCTGTAATGAGTGGAGTATTGATGGAGATGGGCTCTGATGGTTCAAACTTTGTAGCTACCGATGCACATAAACTGGTAAAATATCATAGAAAGGACATCAAGGCAGCTACCATTGCCAGCATCATCCTGCCTAAAAAACCACTCAACTTATTAAAGAATATTCTTTCAACCATTGATGTTCCGGTTACTGTAGAATATTCGGATGCCAATATTCGTTTTAAATTTGAGAACATAACAGTAGTAAGCCGTTTGGTGGAAGGTAAATATCCCAATTACGAAGCCGTGATCCCTAAAACCAATCCGAATAAATTAACGGTTGAAAAAGCTCAACTCATGGGCTCACTTAGAAGGGTAAGTAATTTCTCGAATAAAACTACTTACCAGGTACGTTTAAAATTATCAGGCAATGAGATGCAGCTTTCGGCTGAAGATCTTGATTTTGCCAATGAAGCATATGAGAAGATCCCATGTTCTTACGAAGGTGACGATATGGAGATAGGTTTCAATTCAAAATTCCTGATGGAAATGATCGGGAATATAGATGGAGAAACGGTTACTTTCCAATTATCAGAACCCAACAGAGCTGGCATCATTCGCCCATCCGAAATGGATACCGAAGTAGAAGATGTTACCATGTTGGTTATGCCGATCATGTTAGGAAATTAATTTTCGATCATATACTTATGAAAACTGCTCCCGGCTTTCGCCGGGATTTTTTTTGTTCCTGCACAAGTGAACGTCATTCGGACGGGCGCCTGTACCTGGCTTCCCGATAGCTATCGGGACACTATATCTGTTTATTTACACCGAAGTACGAAGTACGAACTACGAATCTTGCCAGTAGCGGTTCGTAGGTTCGTAACAGTTCGTACTTCGGTGTCATAAAAAGGATGCCGCTTCCATCCCTGACGCATTCTTAACTGAATAAAATAAATAGAATTAACTGAATTACCATTACCGGATCACCGTAATGCTTCCCGTTCGGACATAGGGATCCCCATAAATGTCACGAACAAACAATCTATAGACGTAGACGTCCTGCGCATTGGTATTAGTGCTTTGCTTGGGCCTTCCATCCCATCCCTTTAAAATATCATTGCTGGTAAAGATCTCCCTTCCAAAACTATCGAATATCGTGAGCTCAAATGTACTGGTATCCATTCCAATCCCTTTGACATAAAATACCTCGTTCAATGCATCACCATTTACTGTTATGGCATTGGGAATAAATAGGGAGAGGATCACTTTTACAGTGATCATCATGGTAAAGGTATCCCGGCAACCGTTCTGATCAATGGCCACAATACTCACCGGAAAATCTCCATAAGTGCCAAACTGGTATTGGAACGAATTACCGAACATAGTATTCCCATCAATCAACCATTCCACCGTATTTTCATTTTGTGATTGGTTATAAAAAGTAGCATAGGGCCATAAGAAATCAATTTCCGTATCACTTACAGAGTAAAACGCTTCCAATGAATCATTCAGGATATTTGTTACAGTAATTGTGTCGGGCCACCAGCAGTTTTGGTTATCAGTAACAATTACGATATAGGTAGAGTCACCAACGGCATTTGGAAAAACATTGCTTGGGCCGTTTTGTACGCCAACAAAATTATAGAGATAGGGAGCGGTAGTCCCCACCACATTTACCGTAAGCACTCCATTACCCTCACTACAAGTATCCGGGATCTGGTTAATGGTAAAAGTAAAACTGGTTGGATCAGATACGCTAAAGCCTACCACGATCAAACAACCCAGGCTATCGATGATGGTTACAGAATAGCTTCCCCTGGCCAGGTTAACAGCATTTGGACCTGTTTGCCCATCACTCCATAAATAGTTGAAGGGTGGATGCCCTCCGATTACATTGGCAATGGCCGATCCATCGTTATTTCCGCAGGTAGCATCGGTTACCGCTACATTGGCAGTAAGGGAATTATAGTTGATATTGATGGAAGCCGGACCGTTGAGGGTATTTCCGCAAACATCTGTGATACTTCCACTCATGGTTAAGGTATAGGTACCAGCCAGGGTCATACCAGGACTAATGTTTACATTAAAGACCTGGCCATATTGTCCACCGCATCCGGTAATAGAGGTAATAGGTATATTTCCTCCGGGTCCGGTAAAGGTAAAATCTCCTGGAGCAATACTGTTGCAGGCAATATTCTCGCTAAATGTAACAATCAGGGTGGTGGCCCCGCATGAATCGGTGGGTACTGCTGATATCATGGCAGGAATGCTATTATCCGGTATGGTAGCCGTTGAATTGCTGAAGTCAAGGTTATAGCCTGATGTACTGGCAGAATAGTTACTAATAAATAGAACGAAGGTCTGGCCGGCAACTACAGGCACTTCGGCCTCATCCTGGTTATTAGGGCCGCCGTTGGCACCCGTAATCCCTCCATTGGTCACCGAATTACTATAATTACAGCTTACTTCGAGGGTTGGATCAGAATAAATATCGGCACAATCTGCATTCGTAAGGTCGAATAGGGCCCAATCGTAATCATCTGTAGAGGTAAATGGGACAATGTTAAAGTTCAGGTTTCCCGGAGTTTGAACTGTAAAGGTGTACCAAACCCCGTTGATCTCTCCACCCGAAAGGCAGGAGAAACTAGGATTGATCTCATTGGGGAAATTATCCGGCGGATAATTGATCACAGGAACACTATACAGAGTGGTGCATACAGGGGTTGCATTGATACAATCTGCTGAAAGCTGGCCAAAAGCCGACCCGGCTATATAAATTACAGCCAGCGTGCAGAAGATATGTTTAAACAGTCTCAAAACCCTGTTTTTAATAAGATGAGATAATGCACCAAATAGATGCATCTAACAAAAATACAAAGAAAACGGGCTCGTTCATGCACTAAACGCTCCGGGTCCATTATTTACCAACGTATAGAGGTTGATTATCGTACGATCAACTTACAACTATGTTGTTGATTTGAGGTTAAAATTTGTAAGAAGTAAAGCCCTGCTTGCAAATGAGAAGTGTTGATCTTATAAGGGTTTGAAAAAGGAGGGCTATAGGACATCATTTTTTGACCATGTACATTGAGAAGTTCAACGGATTTTATCTTCTCTATAATGCTGGCATCAAAGCTGATAGCCGTATAATCGTTCGAAGGGTTCGGGCCGATTTTCACCTTCCCCACTATCTCATTTTTTTCAATCCCAATAGATTGATCAAAAGTGAAGGTAGAGGAACTAAAATCAAGCTGAAAACCATAAGGTCCAGCCGAGTAGCTACTAACGAATAACTTGAACAATTGGCCAGGGAAGACTTGAACTGTTGGCTCATCCTGATTATTCACTCCGCCATTAGCACCGGTAATTCCATAATTTGTTACAGAGTTGCTGTAGTTGCAGCGTAATTCTAAGGAGTCTACATAATAGATATCAAAACAAGAAGCATAGGTAATATCAAATAAAGCCCAATCATAATCATCCGTAAAATTATAGGGCATAACATTAAAGGAGAGTGTTCCTGAATCCAACACCAGGAATTCAAACCAGAATCCATTCATTTCTCCACCCGAGAGGCAGCTCAGATCAGCGCTAATTTCGTCAGGAATATTATTTACTGGGATTGCAAAACCTGGCATGTCATAATAGCCATTGGTAATATGAATGGCGTCATTACAGTCACCCGGAGCAGTTGTCTGTGCACCTAGCATTTTGCAAAAAAACAAACCGGCAATAGTAATTGCGGAACATGCTTTCATTATTGAGCTTTAAGAAATAAATATACAAATTAACCGGCTTTGTTATTAAAAACATACAAAATAGCCTGGTTCCCCATTTTGAAATCATAACCCCTTTTCTAACTTCGCATCCGTTAATCAAGCTTTAATCATTTATAAATATCCAACAATATGAAAGTTACAGTAATCGGTGCCGGAAACGTGGGTGCAACCTGTGCAGACGTGATAGCACATAGAGAATTGGCAGAAGAAGTAGTCCTGATCGATATCAAGGAGAATTTTGCCGAAGGAAAAGCCCTCGATATGTGGCAAACTGCTCCGGTTAATTATTACGATAGCCGGATCAAAGGCTATACCAACGATTACGAACCTACCAAGGATTCGGAAGTGGTAGTGATCACCTCCGGACTTCCGCGTAAACCAGGGATGACCCGCGATGATTTGATCGCAACCAATGCAGGTATCGTAAAATCTGTAACTGAAAATGTGGTGAAATATTCACCGAATGCCAAAATTGTGGTGGTGTCTAATCCTTTGGACGTAATGACCTATTGTGCCTATTTAACCGCCAAGGTGGATTCTAAAAAAGTGATGGGAATGGCCGGAATCCTGGATACCGCCCGTTACCGTGCATTTTTAGCTACCGAATTGGATGTATCTCCTAAGGAGATCCAGGCCATGTTATTGGGAGGTCATGGGGATACCATGGTTCCATTGCCACGTTATACAACCGTAAGCGGAATTCCAGTAACTGAATTGATTGCTGAAGATAGACTCAACGCCATTATAGATCGCACCAAAAAAGGAGGAGGAGAGATCGTGAATCTGCTGGGCACATCTGCCTGGTATGCTCCAGGTGCGGCGGCTGCTCAAATGGTAGAAGCCATTGTTAGGAACCAGAGAAGGGTTTTACCGGTTTGTGCATGGTTACAAGGTGAATATGGATTGAAAAATATTTATTTGGGGGTTCCTGCCATCTTAGGAAAAGCAGGGATCGAAAAAATCATTGAATTAAAACTCAATGCCGAAGAAATGAAACTTGTAAATGCATCCGCTGCTGCCGTAAAAGAAGTAATGGAGGTTCTCGATAATATGAAATTGTTTTAACTCGAAAGTGCATTCTAGGAACATATTGTAGCGACGGACAATTGTCCGTCGTTTTTCGTTAAACATAAATATTTATGGCAACCAGGATCAAGTTAGATGTTTTTTCCTTAGATAAAGACGGTTATCATATCCGCCTCAAGATGCTATTGAATGGCAAAGAAGCCCATTTTATTTTGGATACGGGAGCTTCCAGAACAGTGCTGGATAAGAACGTAGTACTCGAATTTCTTCCCGGAGTTGACTTAATGGAACATGATGCCACTACCTCGGGGGTGGGAAGCAATGATTTGGAAAGTTTTTCTGCCGTTATTAAGAAAATTGAAATAGGAAGCCTGGTTATTCGTAAATACCATTGCGCTATTTTGGACCTTACCCATGTAAACATGGCCTATCAAATGGTAGGTCGCCCTAAAGTGCATGGAGTATTGGGAGGTGATATCCTAAAAAAATACAAGGCCAAGATCAATTATGAAACGAAGACCCTTACTTTGGGATAATTTCGTATTTATATTAGTTATTCTTTGAATTCTCCCACCACTTTAAACTCATAGATCATGTATCCTGAATCAGGTGCTGGTTTGGGGATGTTGGTGTGCAGGTAAACACTTTTTTTGATCATGCCCTTCTGGTAATAAAAAGAAACGCTGATACTCCCTGTATCGCCAGGTCTAATTACCTCTTTTGGATAATGACTGATCACATAACAACCACATGGGCATTGGCAACGGGTAAAAACAACGGGTAAACTGCCGGTATTTTTAAAAGAAATGGTATAGTTCCGTGAATAATCTCCCTTTTCCATATCGTTCGGATCGATTACATGGGTAGCAAAAGTAATTTCGCCACCTGCCTGGGAATAACCCATGATGGGGACCAATACATAAAATAAAATGATGAGAAACCTTTTCATTTTATAAAGATAATTAGTTTAAAAATGAGAGGGCAAAGCTTAACGCCTGTTTAACAGGGATTGGCTATTTATTAACGATCAATGCCAGTTTAAATATTCCGATCAAACTCAACGAGTCGGTGATCTTATTTTCCATGGCCATTTGTATCAATTCTTTTACTGGAATTTTTTTAAGCTGCAATTGCTCCGTATCTTCAGGAATGGCTTCTGTAAAACTCAGTTTTTTTGCGATATAGATCAAGCCCAATTCATCCGTTACCGAATTGGAAGTATGTAATTGGGTGAGCAACTCCCATTCTTCCGCAACTATTCCCGCTTCTTCCAGCAATTCCCTTTTGGCCGAATCGAGGGGATCTACTCCGATCTTTCCTCCTCCTTCAATGATCTCCCAGCTATACGCTTTCAACGGATACCGGTATTGACCAACAATCCAGGTATTATTTTCTTCGTCCATCGGAATTATGCCAATCGCAATATTCTTAAAATGCACCTTACCGTAAATACCAGGATTACCTGAAGGATTCAATACTTGATGTTCTTCTACTTTTATCCAGGGATTTTCATACTTCACCTCTTCAGATAAGGTGGTCCATGGATTTTTTTTTTCATCAATCATAAAGCTTCGCTTTATTGTTCAATGGGTTCAAGAAGTTCAAAAGGTTCAAAGTAAGAGATACCTTGAACCTTTTGAACCATTGAACTTCTTGAATTTTTATTTTGTTTCGTCTTTACCGCCGCCTTTTGTAGTGGATTTTGAAATTGAATCCCTCATGGTGGTATCGGCTTGTACATTCTGCATTTTATAATAATCCATTATACCCAGATTTCCACTTAAGAATGCCTGTGCAATGGCTTTAGGAATTTCAGCTTCCGCTTCAATTACTTTTGCACGAGCTTCCTGGGCTCTGGCTTTCATCTCTTGTTCAACAGCAATCGCCATTGCTCTTCTTTCTTCCGCTTTGGCCTGTGCAATATTTTTATCCGCTTGTGCTTGGTCCATTTGTAGCTGGGCACCAATATTTTTACCTACATCAACGTCGGCAATATCAATAGAAAGGATTTCAAAAGCAGTACCTGCATCAAGTCCTTTGGCCAATACTGTTTTGGAGATCATATCTGGATTTTCCAATACTTCTTTATGGTTCAATGATGAACCAATGGATGATACCACCCCTTCACCAATCCTGGCGATAATGGTTTCTTCCCCGGCACCACCCACTAATCTGCGGATGTTGGCCCGAACGGTTACCCTTGCTTTGGCGATCAGCTGGATACCATCTTTGGCTACAGCAGCGATCGGTGGAGTATGAATTACTTTAGGATTTACTGAAAGTTGTACCGCTTCAAACACATCTCTACCTGCCAGGTCAATAGCAGTAGCAGTTCTAAAATCAAGATCAATATTTGCTTTATCGGCTGAGATCAATGCATTAATTACTTGAACGATCCTTCCCCCAGCCAGGTAATGCGCTTCCAGGTCATCACGTTTTACTTGTAAGCCTGCTTTTGTTGCGGTTACCAAGGCTTTTACAATAACTCCGGGTGGAACTTTACGAATTCTCATAAAGGCCAGTTGGAAAAGGTTTACCCTAACACCGGCAAATTGGGCTGAGATCCAAAGTCCGAAAGGAAGGAAATAAAAGAAGATGAGGAAGAAAAAAATGACGCCAACAATAATGGCCACTATTAATAGTACTGATCCCTGCTCCATAGCTTGATGTGGTTTTAAGATTTGATTACTTCAACAAATATCTTATTTTCTTTGATATGAAGTATCTCGATTTGAGTATTTGCCTCAATAAATTCACTTACTGAATATACTTCTTCTACAATATCACCAAACTGGGCTTTGCCAATAGGAGTGCAGCGGGTAAGGGTAACTCCCTTCATACCAGTCTGCAGGGAGTGTACAGCATCAACAATTTTCCCATCTATATGCGATTTTACCGCAAAACGCTGAAAGGTATTCCCTCTGAATCCAAAATATCCAAGAATTACACAAATGGCAAGGGTAGAGCTGAACACGAGCCATCCTTGGGCAGGTTCCAGCATCATAAATCCGCAAACAATGCCAGTAACCACAAGGGCACCTCCTATAAATCCAACAACAGTGGTTCCGGGTACTACAAAGATCTCGGCTACAATTAATATAAGCCCGATAAGAATTAATAAGATAATGGTTGTAATGGTCATATATGGTGGTCTAAGGTAATATTTTTTTGTTAGGACGCCTGCCCAGGTGCACTTTAAGTAAAGTTAAAGCAAACATCCCTGGCGCAATACCTATCTAAACTTGACCCCATCTAACGAAAAAAGCCACATCAGTGGCTCATTCATTATCATTTTTTAATAATATTAATTTTCTACCGTAGCGGTTAACCCTCTTTGTACTAAGGCCGCATGCAAACGGTTCATCTGATCTTCAGAACCATGCTTTACCTGGCATTTTCCATTGTAATGTACAATATAGGCACATTGTTCGGCTTGCTCTGTATTATGCTTACATATTTCTACCAAAGCTTCAATTACCCAATCAAAAGTATTGTAATCGTCATTATGCAATACCAGTTTTCTTACTTCATCTTCGATGGTAAGAAGCTCAATATCTTGTTCTGTTTCAATTTGGGTATTATTCCAGGAATCAAAAAACTTCATCATATAGGTATCTCTGTATTGAATACAAATTTCGTAAATCAGAATCGAATACACAAGGTTTTTTTTATAAATCTTGTGGGGCCAGGGATTAAAATACTAAGGTATTGGGTATTGCCCCTCCTTTCTATTTGAATGTTGGTCACCTGAATACCTCAGCACTTAGCCCTTATCCCCTAAAATCCTATATTTGTGTCCATAAATCTACTATGAAGCTGGGAATTATTAAAGAAAGAAAAACACCTCCCGATACCAGGGTTCCCCTCATCCCATGGCAATGTGCATCATTAGTGGATGAATACAGGAGGTTGGAGATCATCATAGAAGATTATCCCGAGCGTTGTTACAAAGGCTCCGAATACCAAAAAAAAGACATCCCCGTGGTGGATGATTTAAGCAATTGTGATGTAATCTTGGGAATTAAAGAAATCCCCGTTGAACATTTATTGCCGGGCAAAACATATTTTTTCTTTTCGCATACCATAAAAAAACAAGCCCATAACAGAAAATTACTGCAAGCCATCCTTCAAAAAAATATTCGCTTGATCGATTACGAATGTTTGCGTTATCCGGACGATGGAAGAATTTTAGGTTTTGGAAGATTTGCAGGTATTGTTGGAGCATATAATGGCCTCATGGCTTTCGGGAAAAGATATCAGCTCTTCAACTTAAAACCGGCTTATCTTTGTTTTGACCTGAAGGAACTTGAATATGAACTTAAAAAAGTAAAACTGGGCCCTGAAAAAATATTGGTAACCGGAGCAGGCAGGGTAGGCCATGGAGTGCTGGAAGTAATGAAACTGGCAAAAATAACCCAGGTAACGGCCTCCGATTTTATTCATAAGAATTTTAAAGAACCCGTGTTTGCACAGGTTGAATTTCCCGAATACAATAAACACAAGGGCGGAAAACCGTTTGATGAAAAGGAATTTTATACATATCCGGAAAATTTCGAATCCGACTTTCTAAAATTTTTACCAGAAACTGATATTTTAATTGCCGGTCATTTTTGGGCACCTAAAGCTCCCAGGTTTTTTACCAGGGAAGACATGATGGAGGATAGCTTTAACATTAAAGTGATTGCAGATATTAGCTGTGACCTCGACGGGCCTATTCCTGCCACGATTCGTTCGAGCAAGATCACCGATCCTTTATTCGGGTATGATCCTGTAACAGGAAAGGAAACCGATCCATTCAACAAGGATGCGGTTACGGTAATGGCGGTGGATAATCTTCCTTGTGAATTACCCCGGGATGCCTCTGAAGACTTTGGGAATCACCTCATGAAAGATATTATTCCCTTATTGATGGAAGGCGATGGTGAAGGTATTTTGAAAAATGCGACCATTGCAGAAAATGGAAAACTAACAGAAAAATATACCTATCTGCAGGATTATGTAGATGAAAAATAATTCAAAGAAATTTAAAAAATGGAAACAGAGAATTTTAACAGAGACATTATTACCCTTACCGAATTTGTTATCCGAAACCAAAAGGATTTCCCTTATGCAAAGGGCGATCTTACCCGGTTGCTGGGGGATATTGCAGTAGCTGCGAAAATAGTTACACGCGAAGTTCGCAAGGCAGGACTTGTAAATATCCTGGGCGAATTCGGTACAACCAATATCCAGGGTGAATCACAGAAAAAACTGGATGTATATGCCAATGAACAATTTATTGCTGCCATGAAGCATGGAGGAGTAGTGGCTGGAGTAGCCAGTGAAGAAAACGACAATGTGGTAGTATTTGAGGATAGAGACTGCGCAGAAAGTAATTATGTGGTTTGTATCGATCCATTGGATGGAAGCAGCAATATTGACGTAAATGTTTCAATTGGAACGATCTTTTCAGTATATCGCACCATTACCAACAAGGGAAATTGTACCTTGCAGGATTTTATGCAACCTGGAACAGCGCAGGTGGCTGCCGGTTATATCATTTATGGATCATCCACGATGTTGGTGTATACTACCGGTCATGGGGTAAATGGTTTTACGCTGGATCCTTCTATAGGGGTTTTCTGTTTATCTCATCCAGATCTTAAAACTCCTGAGAAAGGGCAGATCTATTCGGTGAATGAAGGGAATTATAATTATTTTTCGAAGGACATCCAGGATTATATAAAATATTGTCAGGGAACAGCCAATGATTTTGGTAAATCTTATTCATGCAGGTATATAGGATCATTGGTGGCTGATTTTCATCGAAATCTTATTAAGGGGGGCATTTATATGTATCCATCTACGGTAGCCGATCCGAATGGTAAATTGCGGTTGTTATATGAATGTAATCCATTGGCATTTATTGTGGAACAGGCTGGCGGAAAAGCTTCTACAGGTTACGACCGGATCATGGAAATTCAACCCCAGAAATTGCACCAACGTGTTCCCTATTTTGTTGGAAGCAAAAAAATGGTTGAAAAAGCCGAAGAATTATTGAAACATTCGTCCAGCAAATAACAAAGTACAAAACCAATTTATGTGATCATAGTTGGGACGGACTATTGTCCGTCCAAAATTATCCGTTCATTTGTAAATTATTCATTCTTTTTAAAACATCAGCCAATGAAAAAACACAGGCTGATCCGGATTGGTGCTGAACTCAATAGTAGGAGCAGGAATTTTAATGATCTGGATAAGCTTGAACAAAGTTTTCAGGAAGGTGGATTTTGTTTTGATCTTGGAGAAATCGAAATCGATCGATAAATAAAATTGTTGGTAGCGGGGGATATGCGCAAACTCAGGAGGATTATCAAAACCACCCAACATTCCATTGGCTCCATATCCAACGGCTATGTTGAGCCATCGCGGAAATTTTGATGCTTCCCTATTCGGTAAAAAGCTCCAAACATTACAACTGATCCAAAAAGTATGGGCATTATAATCTTTCAATAAACGTTCCGGGAAATTGCTCCCTAATAAGTTGGGGCGCTTGTCTGCATATTCGCTGGGCCAATAACTCAACTTGGGTTGGAACCTTTGTTCTTTCCATATCAACTCCTGGGAAACAAATAAAGCTGATCCGCCTAGATTAGCCACCATATCCCCCCAACTGGCTCCCCATTCTGCCGAAAACCCATCTAATATTTCGATCGTACTTTGATACGCAAATCCAAGCCCACCTGCTGTCCATACGGAGGCTTTATAGCTCAATCCGCTCCACCTGAAAACCGGTTGGGTATAATAACCTATATAATAGGCGGTGGCGGCATGTCCCATTTTATCCAACCCATACCATTCGGCATTGTCGTTGATAAAATGAAAATCACTTTTAGGATAATCGGCATACCAAACTTCATTCAAACCAATAAAGGAACCGGCATATAACCCGGCAGTAACCCCAAAGACCAAGGGCATTCTCCATTTTCGCTTCGAAACAGGAACGAATTTATAAGGCCAGCCATTATCCGGTAGAGGAGTTTCGTAAATGCCGGGACCTTCCATGCTTACTTTAGCAGTATCATAGGTGCCGGTGGTATCAACGGAAATTTGAGCAAAGATCTTTACGGGCAAGAATGCCGCCAATAGGAATATAAGGATCAGTGGTCTCAGTTGTTAGCTTTTTTTTTAAAGGTCTAAGTTAAGTATAATCGGTTAATTTAATGGATTCCCTATTTTTGTCGCTTAACTGCTGGTATATGTTGGAAGTTTTCCTGATTACTGTTTACCAGTTACCAATTACTAAAGCATGTGGAAAAATAATATACTCGAGACCATTGGTAATACGCCCCTGGTAAAACTCAACCAACTGGTAGAAAATATACCGGCCACCATTTTGGCCAAGATCGAAACCTTTAATCCTGGTAATTCAATTAAAGACAGGATGGCGGTGAAAATGATAGAGGACGCTGAAAAGGATGGAAGGCTTAAACCCGGAGGGACGATTATTGAAGGCACCAGTGGAAATACCGGAATGGGTTTGGCCATTGCTGCCGTAGTAAAAGGATATAAATGCATATTCACCACTACCGATAAACAATCCAAAGAAAAAGTGGATGCTTTAAAAGCGTTGGGTGCCGAAGTGGTGGTATGTCCAACGGATGTGGATCCTGAAGATCCCCGTTCATATTATTCGGTTTCATCCCGGCTTGAAAAGGAAGTTCCCAATTCATGGAAACCCAATCAATACGACAATCCATCCAACTCACAAGCACATTATGAAACCACAGGACCTGAGATCTGGGAACAGACCGAGGGAAAGATCACACATTTAGTAGTAGGTGTGGGAACGGGGGGAACGATTTGTGGAACCGGAAAATTTCTGAAAGAAAAAAATCCCAACATAAAAATATGGGGGATCGATACCTATGGTTCGGTTTTTAAAAAGTATAAGGAGACCGGCGTTTTTGATAAAAACGAGATCTATCCTTATGTAACCGAAGGAATAGGTGAAGATTTTTTACCGGCCAATGTTGATTTTAGTATCATCGATCATTTCGAAAAAGTAACGGATAAGGATGCAGCCCTGATGACCCGTGAAATTTCCCGCAAAGAAGGGATCTTTGTAGGGAATTCAGCCGGTGCTGCCATGGCCGGACTCATGCAAATGGCCGATAAACTTACCAAGGATGATGTGGTGGTAGTGATCTTTCATGACCATGGCACCCGCTACCTGGGAAAAATGTTCAATGATGAATGGATGAAAATGAAGGGCTACCTGGATATTAAAGGATTAACTGCCAAGGAACTGGTAGGTGAATTCGCAGGGCTCGACCTCATTACCCTGGATGCGAACGAAACCATTGGTAAAGCAGCCCACTTAATGAGCCAATATGATTATTCACAACTACCGGTAACCAAGAATGGAAGGATTGTTGGCTCCATCAATGATTCCTATTTATATAATATGCTGATCAAGGATCCGGAGATCAAGGAGCAATCCCTCGAAAGTGTAATGCAACCTGCCTTCCCGTTTATTGATATCTCTACTTCAGTTGAATCTTTATCAAGTATGCTTACCAACGATAACCCAGCTGTATTGGTCAAGGATTTTAAAACGGACAAGACCTTTATCATTACAAGGCATGACGTGCTAAAAGCATTGTGCTAATTTGATTTTCCCTCAGTGCGCCTGACGGCGCACTATTTTTATTTCCCGCAGAATTCGCAGATCGGAGGCGCCATAGCGCCTCATCTGCGAGTTCGAGCACCCGGATGGTAAAGCGGAGAAAAAGTTTCTGCGAAAATCTGCGAGATCTGCGGGAACCTCAACTGCTAAGCGCAGCGCAGCAGTTGTAAAGTTCTGTGGAAACCAGAACCCGCTAAGCATTGCGCAGCAGAAACCAAGGTGTGCTTCTTCATCCCATCACTTCTTTTCCATTTTCTTCAAAATATCATTCAGCAGCTCCGTTTGAATTTCCTGGATGTCGATCAACCGTTGATTTTGATGAAGGATGAGATGATCCACTTTTTCGTGAAGCATTCTAATTTCCAGCTCAGCTTTTAAGTTGATCTTATAATCATTTTCTGCCCGTTGACGGTCGCGGGTCTCTTTCCTGTTCTGGCTCATGAGAATAATGGGTGCCTGAATAGAGGCGAGGGTGGAAAGAAGGAGGTTCAATAATATAAAAGGATAGGGATCGAAGGGTTGGGTGCCTGTAGCCAAGATCAGCATATTTATACCCATCCAGATCCCCAGGAAAATAAAAAAACAGATGATAAATCCCCAGCTTCCCCCAAAGGCCGCTACTTTATCCGCTATTTTCTGCCCATAACTCAGGGGAGGCAATTGCTCTTTACCGATTTTATGGGACAAGACCTCATTGTCGTTGATGCTTTGGATCACCTCTTTTTCCAGCTTGCTGGCCTCTCTTTTCTCGATCTTGAGCAACTGTGACAGGTATTTTTTCCGGTATTGGTTAAGTTCATCGGTTGAGAGGAGGGAATTCTTTTTAAAATCAGGGAACTCCTTTTGTATCAGTGAAAATACCTGGTGATTCACATCGCTGCCCTTGTGGAGCTCATTTTCTGGGAATTCTTGCTGGCTGATATCGCTCTTGCCTGTTTTCATATCATATATATATGTATAAAGTTAGGGAATGGGTGATTAGCGTTTGGGGTGATTATGGTTTTTTAACCATGGAAGACGCAATAGTTCGCTCGGATGATTTTTTTGAAACCGCTTGTAGGGACGAATGATTGTCTGTCCATGGGTCATCAGATAACATTAATCGTAGATGCTCAATGTGCCTGCGACGCGAGGGGCTTGGTCCTAAAAAGACCTTAGCCCCCCCGATAGCTATCGGGGCGGTCTAACGTCTAATGTCTCAAATCTAATGTCTGGGCCCCTGAATTTATTTCGGAAAAGTATTAGCAAATCCACCTGTAAAAGGTTTTCAAAACCAGAACCAAAATTATAATTTACTCCAACTGCTTTTCAACAGGGATTGTCAATAACCCGTGGAACGTCCATAAACATTGAGAAAAATAATTTGATCATGCTAATTTAACCCTAAGGGAACATGAAGGCAGTGTTAATAAAAGGGGGTGGTTTGTTGAATTCTTACCCTTTCATTTTTGAAAAGAAAAACCAATTTTTGTTGTGTCAGTTTCGGAACCCATCAAATCAGATGGTCAACTCCAAAAACAGCAAAGAAATACTAGGGTTGTCAACGTTTTGGACATCTAAATTAGAAAAAATAATTTCAGATGCATGGCTTTGCCGCCCTTAAAATAACCACCCTTCGACGAAAAACTCAGGGTGACAAAGAAAAAAGAAGAAAATTAACCTATGGCAGAGAATATTATAGCAGAAGAAAAAGAAAGCAAAATGGGGCTGGATTCCGTATTACCAGCGAATACAACCGTGGTAGATGAGCCCATTTTAAAGGAAAATCCCAACAGGTTCGTATTGTTCCCTATCGAACACCAGGATATATGGCAACATTATAAGAAGCAACAGGAAAGCTTTTGGAGGGTGGAAGAAGTGGATCTGGCCAACGATGCTACCGATTGGCAGAAACTCAACGACAATGAAAAACATTTCATTAAGCATGTATTGGCCTTCTTTGCAGCCTCTGATGGTATTGTGAACGAAAACCTGGCAGAGAACTTTGTAAGAGAAGTGCAATATACCGAAGCCAAAATGTTCTACGGCTTCCAGATCATGATGGAGAACATCCATAGTGAAATGTATTCTCTATTAATTGATACCTATATACAGGATACCAACGAAAAGAATAATTTATTCAAAGCCATTGATACCATTGATTGTGTAAAGAAAAAAGCAAAATGGGCCTTACGTTGGATAGACTCTAACAATTTTGCGGAAAGACTGATCGCTTTTGCAGCAGTAGAAGGAATTTTCTTTAGTGGTTCTTTCTGTTCTATTTTCTGGTTAAAGAAAAGAGGATTGATGCCAGGCTTATGTACTTCGAACGAATTTATTAGCCGTGACGAAGGAATGCATTGTGAATTTGCCTGTCATCTATATAAGTACCATATCAAAAATAAACTGAGTGAAGAAAGAATTCAGAATATTATTTGTGATGCAGTAGAAATTGAAAAAGAATTTGTAACCGATGCATTGCCTGTTGAGTTGATTGGTATGAATGCAGGTATGATGCAACAATATATTGAGTTTGTGGCCGACCACTGGTTAAGTGTATTGGGTTGCAGCAAAGTATATAATGTAGAGAACCCTTTTGGTTTTATGGATTTTATATCCTTACAAGGTAAAACCAATTTCTTCGAGAAGAGAGTAAGTGAATACAAGAAAGCAGAAGTAAAGCATTCTGATTTCAGTATGGACGAAGACTTTTAATTTGCAGAATTGATAATACTATTTAACATGACCTTTTCAACGAACTACGAACTTTATACGAACTTACGAACTACGAACGGAAACGTTTTTGTAGTTCGTAAGTTCGTACCTTGTTCGTACTTCGGTGTAGTCAATAATTACCAGCAGAGAATATTAATAACAACCCCCAGATAATACCGGCACTATGTCTGAAATGTATGTTCTAAAAAGAGACGGAAGAAAAGAATCCGTCAAATTCGATAAGATCACAGCCCGCATCAACAAGCTGAGCTATGGATTGCATCCTCAATATGTAGATGTAGTTCGTGTAGCACAGCGAGTAATTCAAGGATTGTATAAGGGTGTAAATACCGTGGAGCTGGATAACCTGGCTGCTGAAGAAGCGGCGACCTTATCAGTGATCCACCCTGATTATGCCATCCTGGCTAGCAGGATAGCCGTATCCAATTTGCATAAAAATACCGAGAAATCTTTTTCAAAAGTGATCGGCGCATTATACGATTATCTCGATCCGGTTACCGGTGACAAAGCAGGACTCATTGCAGAAGATGTATATGAGATCATCATGAAAAATGCAGAGTATTTAGACTCTACCATTATATATGACCGCGATTATAGTTTCGACTATTTCGGTTTTAAAACATTGGAGAAATCCTATTTATTGAAGCTACATGGCAAAGTAGCGGAGCGTCCCCAGCATATGTATATGCGTGTGGCTATTGGTATCCATAAAGACGATATTGAAGCTGCTGTAAAAACATATCACCTTCTCAGCGAAGGCTGGTTCACCCATGCAACGCCTACTTTGTTCAATGCCGGAACGCCTAAGCCGCAGATGTCATCCTGCTTCTTATTAACCATGAAGCAAGATAGCATCGATGGTATTTATGACACCTTGAAGCAGTGTGCAAAAATATCACAGTCGGCCGGAGGCATAGGATTAGCCATCCATGATATCAGAGCGAAGGGGTCATACATCAAAGGAACCAACGGAACCTCCAATGGCATTGTACCTATGTTGCGTGTATTTAACGATACAGCTCGCTACGTAGATCAAGGCGGTGGAAAACGTAAAGGATCTTTTGCTGTATACCTTGAGCCCTGGCATGCAGACATCATCGATTTCCTCGATCTTAAAAAGAATACCGGTTCCGAAGAAATGCGTGCCCGTGATCTTTTCTTGGCCATCTGGACACCCGATCTCTTCATGAAACGTGTGGAAGAAGATGGAGAATGGAGCTTGTTCTGCCCTAACGAAGCACCCGGTTTACCCGATTGTCATAGCGAAGCATTCGATGCCTTGTATACCAAATACGAAGCCGAAGGACGTGCCCGTAAAGTAATGAAGGCACGTGATCTTTGGGCAAGGATCATTGAATCGCAAATCGAAACCGGAGTACCTTATATGCTCTATAAGGATGCAGCCAACAAAAAATCGAACCAGCAGAATTTAGGGACCATTCGTTCCTCTAACTTATGTACCGAAATTATTGAATATACTTCGCCTGATGAAGTGGCGGTTTGTAACCTCGCCTCATTGGCCCTTCCAAAATTTGTGATCGATGGAAAATACGATCACCAGAAATTGTTTGAAGTAACGTATCAGGCTACCCTCAACCTCAACAAAATTATCGACCGGAATTATTATCCGGTACCAGAGGCACGCAATTCTAATATGCGTCACCGCCCCATTGGATTGGGCGTACAAGGATTGGCCGATACCTTTGTAAAATTGCGCATGCCGTTCGATAGCGATGAGGCCAAAGCATTGAACAAAGAAATTTTCGAGACCATTTATTATGCAGCCATGACGGCTTCAAAAGACCTGGCCAAAGTAGATGGAGCTTACGAATCATTCCCGGGCTCACCGTTGAGCAAAGGGCAATTCCAGTTCGATCTTTGGAATGTATCACCTACTCCACGTTGGGAATGGGATATATTAAGAGAAGAAGTAAAGAAATACGGAGTTCGCAATTCATTGTTGCTGGCACCTATGCCAACAGCATCTACTGCCCAAATTTTAGGTAACAACGAATGTTTCGAGCCATTCACTTCCAATATGTATATGCGTCGTGTACTCAGCGGAGAATTCCCAGTGGTCAATAAATATTTATTGAAGGACCTGGTGGACCTTGGATTATGGAGTAATGATATGAAGCAAAGAGTGATGTCGCATAATGGATCTATCCAGAACATTCCTGAAATCCCTGATAACTTAAAAGCGTTGTACAAAACCATTTGGGAGATCAAGCAAAGAGATATCATTGATATGGCGGCCGATCGTGGAGCTTATATATGTCAGAGCCAATCGCTCAATATATTTATGGAGACCCCGAACTTTGCCAAAATGAGTTCAATGCATTTTTATGCCTGGAAGAAAGGATTAAAAACAGGCATGTATTATCTCCGCACTAAATCTGCAGTAGATGCCATTAAATTTACGGTAGACAATAGTATCATGAACGATACCAATACTGAAAATGCATCTGCATTGGAAGTAGCAGCCAAAAAAGAATTGGCAGCCTACAATGTGGCGAACAATATTGATCAGTTCATGGAAGACGATATCACTTCACAGATCTCATGCTCCTTAGACAACCCTGAAGGTTGTGAGGCTTGCGGATCGTAGTTTAAAATAGTGTTCTCAACTTTTGCCAAAAAGCCGGATCGTGATGGGTCCGGCTTTTTACACGAAACCAGAAAATAAAAACGAAATATAAATTCCATTGTCATGTCGACCCGGCCCAAGGTGATACGGCCTGCAGGGAGTGGAGACATCTAAAAGGAATTAATTATATGTAAAATAATTTGGCTGCCCTTCGCGCCTTTTGCTTTAGTCCCTGCAAGCAGGGCCAAGCAACTCTAAGTTACCGCTGGTATTCCTCTGTTTACTCGCAGCAACCAAGGCTTGCTAAGCCCTGCTTGCAGGGAGCTATCGCTGCAGTCGCGGGCAGAATTATAATGAAGTAGAATTTCATTCCTTCGCACCACCGGGTCCCAGCCGAAGCTGGGAAGACAGCTTAATTTATACAGGGAGCTTCGGCCAAACATTTTGGCCGAAGCTCCCTGCGCCTCAAGAAATGTCATCCCGGCTCCGGCCGGCACCCAGAGCAACGAAGCACAGCATTAGGAAATATGATTCGTAGGGTTTAACTTTGAAAGAAGGATGAATAAAATACTTTCGATATTAACGGTTGGCCTGGTTACCTTTCTGGCTTCATGTTCGGATGCAGATATTGTTTCAGGTACCTACCATGGGAAAATATATACGACCGATACCATGGATGCTACCGTAAAAATTTCACCCCTTACCAATACAACTATAAGGATTGATATTACCAATTCACTCAATCAGTCGTATATGGACATTGCAGAATTAACTAAGAATAATACCGAAGCCTATAATTTATTTCATGGAGACCCAATTGGAATGGAGCATGTAACGGGCTTTTATTATGAGGGATTTATTTTTATTAATTCGTACACCCACGGTTATTCCTTTGAAGGAGAAAGAAATTAGTTTCTACCCTCATCATTTCACTCCTTCGCGCCTCCGGGTCCCAGCTGAAGCTGGGAATCAGCCAAATTAATATAGCAGTTCTTCGTCCCGGCTCAGCCGGGACGAAGAACTGCTATATCCCAAAAACGGTTTCCCAGCTACAGCTGGGATCCCGAGCAACGAAGCACGGCAGCATTTGGAAATCTAAAGCCTACCCGTTAACTTTATTAAAAATCCACTTATGAAAAATAGGTATTTGATCTCTTTCATTCTCCTGGTTTTATTTTCTTGTGGAAACAAGAACCTCAAAAGAGATAAAGAAAACAATGAGTTAAAAGACAGGGTTGAAAAAAACCAGGATACCTCCTTATCCAGAAACGAAAAGATCTTATACGAAAATGTTGCCCTTCGGTATGGTGAGTTCATCCAATTAAAAAATGGCTATCGCATCCTTCCTGTGGTATTAAAAGAGATCTATGGAGATAAAGGCGAGGAAGGGGAGCGATTATCTTCCAATCTGCTGATCATAGATAAAAATAACAACGTAACCACCTTGGATTCCCTGGGCAACTGGTATATTAAAGATATAAAACTGATCAAGTATTGGCCCAAAGATTCTGATTTTACCGAAGAATCCAATTCTTCATTTGATTATGAATTGGTTCACGATAAATATGTATTCGAGGGATATGTATTGCTTACCTTAGAGACCTCTAAAACCAGTGTTTCCAAGGATAATTTGAAAAAAGAATACAATATCAAGCAACAAGCTATAGGAATATTGAATGAAACGGGAGGAAATTTTACCGTGATGACCCCCAACAATTCCCAGGTAGAGAATATAGTATTGGATGCAAACTCAAATTCCATTTATATCAGTGTGATCACTAATATAAATGCTGATGAGTATTATAACGACAAAGATCCCCTCACTTACTATGCGGTTAGCCTCGAAAATGGTAAGATCGTTTCCCGGCCTTTGATATCAAATGAACTGGAAGTAAAGCTAAAAAAAGAGTACTTGGATAAATTGGATTTTAATCAATAGGGTATTTTTTGCGCTGCATGGAAGGAACCCAGTATTTGGAAATCCACTTCCCAACCCTTAACTTTGAAAGAAGATGAAAAAATGGCTTTTTATTATATATCTTCTTTTTTCCAGCCACCTATTTGCCCAGCAAACGAAAACATTGAATGGACGAACGTATCCCATATCCGACCAGGTCATAGGCCAATTCTATTCGAAACTTGTTACTATGGATGGATCTATAGGAGTCCTTAAAACCTATGCGAAGATTAAGGAAGATTCTTTGTTCATCACCAACGAATTCTACCAGGCATCCACGCTTTGGAAAGTAGAGTATGCCCGCATAAAAATAGATTCTTTGGTAGGTGAAAGGGAGCCCTGGTTGGCCGATACCATATTAGCCGAAAATAAAGGGGTCTATGGTCTCATCCTCTATGGGAACGATGGAGCCGGTGTCTACCACCGTTTCTCCGCATTCGAGTCTTTTGATTATTTATTCCGATCGATCTTGATCTTTTTTGAAAGTAAAAGGTCAGCAAATGATTTTATGAAGAAACTACGTTGATGCAGAGCAAACCGTTTGCAAATAAATATCATTTATTTACATTTGAATGAACCAATTCAAATCCTATGGCTCTATCAAGTGATCAATGGAATATCTACCATTATGCCTTTGGCGAGAACGAAGAATTTATGGCCCTCGTTAGTTTCGACGAAACTGCGGTGGGGAAAGAAAACCAACAAGGTTACCAGCGTTGTATCCGCCTGGTATTCCAGGTGAGTGATGACCTGGTCTATGAGAACGGATTGATACATGGAAAGGCCAATGAAGCACTCATGTTAGTAGAGAACCAACTCATCCAATTGCTGGAACAAAAACAAGTGAATTGCCGCTTTGTAGGAAGGCAAACGTATTATGCCCGCAAGGAGTTCGTATTCCAGGTGGAAGATGAACATGCTTTCAGCCATGCGATCAGAGATTATATCAGCTCGCTAAAGGAATATCGATTTGAAACGGTTGTTTCGAACGGATGGGATTTCTTTAACCAAAAAATTTCTCCCAACCTTATTGCACGCCAACAAATCTCCGACAGGACCTTGATCGAAACCCTGAAAGAGAATTCGAATGCCGATAAACCCCATTATTTTGAACACCATTTCAGAGGACCGAAAACCGGATTGCAATCCATTCAAAAAGAACTGGAAGAGGAAAAATTTGACCTGCTCTCTTTAACCGATGATTCGCTGACCATGGCCAAAAGATATGACCTGGATGAAGATGTGATCAACCAGACTTCCGAGTTCATGATCCTCATGTCGACGCATTTTAAATGCAGTTATGATGGCTGGGGAGCCGGCACGGAGAATTAGGCCAATAAGATATGTAAAATAATTTTCGGATTTCTTCGTTTCTGTCCGCATGCAGAACAAACAAGTTTCAACCACCGTAGGCTTTATATGTCTCCTATTGATCTTGCTTCCATTGGAATATTTTTGTGCCGGCCTGGCTTTTGAAACCCTTGGTGAGCTCTCCTCCGGATTTTACTACTTACTGTTGATCGTTTTGAATATGGTTCCTGTTGTTTTGTTCATTTTCAAGAAAAGAACGGCTGGATTTGTTCTGGTATTTCTGATTGGATTATTGATCATTCCCTGGCAGCTAAAACTGGGCTATCGTCTTCTGCTGTTAAAAGAAGAATCCGCCAATATGGTGAATTTCGCGTATGAATATCAATTAGAACATGGGAGTTTCCCTAAAGATGTATCGGAATATACTTTCAAGTACGAAGGGCTAAAAAAACATCTGCATTATTACTACAGTGAACATGACAGAAGTTTCCAGGTGACCTATTGGGTGGGAACAAGAACTACTTCTCATTTTTATAGACCAGAGATCGACAAATGGTGTTATTACCCGGACTAAGCATATTAACGAGAATACCATTTAAACGCATCTACCCTCCAGTAAATACCTTCAGTGAGAGGGGTAATGGTAACCACTTCCTGCAATAATCCATTGGATCCATCTCCTTTACCCTTTGCATAATGGTAGCTGGCGATAGAGGATAACCGATTCGATCCCTGTTTTCCTTCATGATCATTGTACACGCTATAGGTAAGTTTTTGCTTCAACTTACCATTATAATCGTCATATATATATACTTTCAATTCGTCACTGTAAAAACTTCCCGGGGAAGTACGGATAGAATCCAGTTGAGTTCCGGTATAATAAAAAAGGCTTTCTTTGTTTCCTCTGCCGGGGAAATAGGATGCTTGGTATAACAATTGGCCCTGAAGGTTATATTTTTTTGCTAACCGGATACGCTTATCCTCAAAGAAACGATGGTATAAACGTATTTCGGATGAGTCAATCACCATACTGTCATCCGTTGCTATCCATGTGGAAGGATTTTGGGCAAGGGGTTGGTAAACTGAAAAGATCATTGAGTCTTTTTTGGGTCCATTTTGTTCTGCATATACAAATCCTGAATCATTCACCAGGTAGGTGATCAAGATCCGCATATTACTTAACTCCTTGTTTTTTTCCCGCTTTTCATCATGTGAACCAATGGAATAATAAGAGGAGGTAACTTCAAAGGCTTTTACTTTGTATTCCTTCATCAATGCAGGATCCATTTCTATATATCCTATAGGAAAAATGTTATAAAGTTGAGCATTCAGGGCTAAAGAATAAAAAAACAGTAAAAAAAGGAGGAGGTGTCTTTTCACGGATAGAGTTTAGATAAATATAACGGAGAAATTGCCTAAATTGTATATGTCCTTATCAGGAATATTTTGGAAGTGTCATGGGCAACCTTAACTTTGAGGTAGATGAAAAAATACATATGTATATTCATGCTGGGTATTACCTGGTCATGCGGTGGTGGAAACCGTACGGAAGTGTTGAATACTGAAAATCCCCAGGAAAAGTTAGAGCCGGTTTTTAGGCTTGAAAAATTCAAATCAAAGTTTAAGCAAGGGCATGTTCGCCAGTTAGGATTAGAGGAATTAGAGAAGTATGGAGATGTTCATTTTCCTGACCTATTCGATACGCTTACGGCTGCCGAAAGATTTCAGGTATTTCAAGACTCCTTTTACTTAGAAAACCAGATTTCAGAATACACTTTCTTTTCTATTCAAAGGTCTATGGATCCGGTAACTATTCTGATGACCAGAAAAGATGAATTATGTGGTGGTAACGAAATTTTTGTTGTTACTTATGTAAAGGGAAAACTCATCGATCAGGCCACTATCTTCCAATCAGGAGGGCTTGGATGCAAATTTATTTACCAGATGACCTCCACTTTTCTGAATGATTCGCTTATAGAATGCCATGCAGAAAAAACATATAATGATTTCTCAGGGGAAATGCAATTCTCGGTAGAAGATACCGATACAAAGCTTTTGATAAAACACAATGGTGTGATAGAAACATTGTTCTCAGAGACTGATTATGCTCCCTGATCAAAAGAGTTATAGATTATCTTTATTTCTTACAAGTACTTTAGCCGCAATAGGATCATCCTGCAATCAATCCAGGTGTTTTATAATAATAACCGGCACTGATGGCTGCAATGAGTAGGACCACAATGATCCAGAAAAAGACTCCCATAATGAGGAAAGTACTGCTCCCTTCTTCTCTTTTTTTGAAAGGAATTAAAGCAAATACAAAGGATGAAAAGAAGACAGCCACCAATACCAATGGGACCCAAGCAATACCCCATGCTGTTGGCCCAAAAGGGTTGATCCATAGCTGACCTGCCCAGGTAGCCAGGAAAACGATCAGGAAAAATAACCACAATCCTTTCAGGGGTCTTTTAGACAAAGCTGCAAGTGCCCAGGTAATGACCATGGTGACCAATAAAGCAGCAAATATGATATAATAATTCATTGGATGAATTTTACATGTATTCATACTAAATCCTTGCCATTCAACGACACAGAATAAGGGGAGAAACACACAAAAGTGGAACGGATGGGTTTACAGAGGTAAATGACGGTGATTAAAATCCATGGAAGTTGGTGGGATGGATGTGGGCAAAAGAACTATTCTCATTTTGTGAGCTTTTCTCTCAAATAGCAAAAAAATCACTCCCGAAAAGTTTATTTTATTTCTTGATCTTATTTTTTAATTTCCTTTCGAACAAAGTATGTAAGGGGAAGACAAGAATGGCCAACAAGGTATTCATTCCGAGTTTATAAACTGGAATTCCATGGGTAAATCCATCCACATACGGATCGGTAAGTACCAGTAAAAATTCGAAAAGGATCAATACGGAAACGAATATAAATCCCTCAGCCAGGTAATGTGACACTTTCACAAAACCCAACAAGGCAGTAATGCCAAAAGCCAGCAATATGGCTATAAATATCATGGAATGTTGAAGTCCATTTCTCCTTTCGATCCTTTGCTTTTCCAATCTTGTTTTGTTGGCTTCTTCTTGTTCTTTAAAGATCCTGTCTTTTTCGAAATCAAATTGAACCTCTCTTCGGATCACTGTTTTTCGGTTCTCATCGTTTTCTATGCTGTCTTTCATAAATGCATAGCGTTTGTACAATTTTACCGAAAGCAAGCCGTCCCCCTTTCTTTCGTAAGCCAATGAAAGAAGGTGTGAAGAATGTTTGATCAATTCAGGATATCCAAGTTGTTCGGATATACGATAAGATTCCTCCAGATAGGTAACCGCTTCCCGGTTATTATTTTGTTGTATATAGTATTCTCCCAGGTTGCAAGTTGCTTCGGCAATCCCTTTGGGTTGCTTGGCCTCCCTTAATTTCTTTAATCCATCCTGGTAATAGGTCAATGCTTTTGGAAATTGCTGGAGTTGAAAGTATACATGTCCGATAGCCACCGAAATATTGCCCAACCTATTGATGTCCTTTATTTCGCGACTTAGCTGCCGGCTTTGCAAATAATAGTTCAATGCCTTCTCATATTTTTTTTGTACTTCCATGATCCTTCCTATGCTTTGAAGTGTTTGAGCCATGGCAGTTTTATCGTTCAGCTGCTTGTAGATGTTCAACGCCTTTACGAAGTATCCCAGGGATTTATCATAATTCTTTTGCTCAAAATAGATCTCAGCAATATGGGCCATTGACCATGACATGGCTTCCAGGTTCCCTATATTTTCTGATATATGCTGGCTGGTATATAGCAACGTATAGGCTTCCTTGGGGTCATACTTGTATATTTCCTTCATCAAAGAGTGTGGAATAGCCATTTTTAAAGTGCTACCTTCCCCTTTATTAGACACAAAAAGCATCGAATCTTTTTTACCAGAATTTTGAGAAAAGGTGAACAGGGGTAAGGCCATCAGAAACAGCAGCAGGTAATTTTTTTTCATCACAGTTGTTAAGTACCACTAAAATAAGAAAATAAATGGAACCTGCATCGATACTGGAGCGGTAATTGCTAGGAACATACAAGAATCTTAAAGTAGATCATCTTATGAATTATATTTTTCACTTCAGGCTAAGGATGATCCTACTGGTATTGTTCGGGTTGATTTTTATAACAGCATGTAAGAAAGAGAAACCCCAAACACCGTTAAAAACGGAACCCGATCTTTCAACACTGATCGACTCTACTGCTTTCGGGGATATTAAATTCGGAATTTGCAGAAACGATTTTTTGAAGAAAATGGGAGAAGAACCTGTACAAAATCAAATGAGCGAACCGGTTTTTGATGGTACCATTACCGAGGTGGAAAATACAGTTGATATCGGTTCATACCAGTTCAAGGGATACTATTATTTTGATCAGGATGATAGCCTATATAAAGTGCATTTAAGCAAATACTTCAAGAATAAATACCCAAGGGATGATTATCATTCGGCTTATGATAGTATTTATAATCCAATGAAGATCAAATATGGATATGGAGTGAAGGAGAAAACCATAGAGACGCAAAAAATTATTTCCTGGAGTTTAAAGAATAAACGTATCAGACTGGAGAATCTCTGCTATCAGCAGGATTGTATTATAGAATGTTCTATTATCGAAACCCGGCTTTATGAAAAGAATAAAATAAGAGCGCAGGCGGTATCCCAATAGTGGTCGAATCCTCTCATTTTTTCTTCTTTTTTCTCATTTTGAAAAAAATGAGCAGGATGTTTCTCTGAGCCTGGTTTTACCGAAACAGCTGTATATACGAGCATAACCAACGGATTTGTCTTTGGGGCATATTCTTTGGGACTGCTTTTAGCAGAAAATGATATAAATACTGGTTATGAAAAGATTAGCTGTTTTATATATAGGAATAATCCTCGTTTATTTAACCGGATGTTCTCCTGTGTACTATATCCCAAACACACAAAATGTTCCATTGCTAAGTCATGAAGGGGAGTACAATATTGGAGTATCAGGTAATCCGGCGATGATGGAGTTGCAAGGGTCTGTTTCACCTGTTAATCACCTAGGTTTTCAGTTGAATGGGACTTGGTATATACCTCAATTTATGGATAATGGAGATAGGGCAAGAGGCTATTTGATTGATGGAGGTGCCGGATACTATAAAGCTTTTGGGTTTGACAATAAATTTGTTTTCGAAACCTATGCGATAGGTGGGATAGGTCATGTATTCAATGGTTTTATGTACAGGGATAGTTTGACCACTGGAGGAACGATTTCTTCAGGTGTGGGTAGATATGGCGTGCAGCCGGTGATAGGTTTTAAATCGAAGTATATCGATGTGGCCATTTCCTCGAGGTTTGTGGGTCTTTCTTATTTCAACAGTTCTGGAGATCTGGTTTTTGATGGTGTTAGACAGGTGGATTATTTGAACGACCATCAACATCATTTTTTGATCGAGCCGGCTTTTACTTTTAGGGTGGGATCAGATTTCTTTAAATTTCAATTTCAAGCGAGGGGAAGTTTTAATACCACTTTCCCCCAGTTCTATCAAAACAATTCGATGTTTAGCGTAGGTATTGTGTTGAGCCCGAACAGGTACGAGAACATTTTTAAAAAACAAGTACCTCAGGTAGAGTGATGAGGACGTGATTTGGAAATAAAATGGAGTTAACTTACATTTGTACTCCATGAAATTACATCCTATCCTAGCCGTTTTATTCCTGGCCATGCTTTTTTTATTCTCGTGTACAGATGCTGAAATTGTATCAGGATCATACCATGGAAAAATATACCGAACGGATACATTGGATGCAACGGTGAATGTGGTGGAGTTGGGGGATTATTATATAAGCATAGAAGTGAGGTATGCTCCTAATGCCGCTTTTATTGAACATGCCAAGTTGGTTAAAAACAATGCCAATGCTTATAACCTCGTCCTCTCGAATTCAACAGGTGGATATATTTTAACCGGGTATTATTACGACGGATTTCTACACATAGAATCCTGGAACAATAACTATATTTTTGAAGGACAACAAGACTAGGTCATGTTTATTTTTTCAAGATTCTTTTAACCGACCTTGAACCATTTACAGTTGCATAAACGAAGTAAATACCCGCCGGATAAGTATATAAGGAAATGGTGGCCAGTTGATCTTTTTCCAGGTTGAAAGATAGAAGTATCTCACCATATATATTTACCAACCGAATATTTTCTATGCTTTCGGAATAGTTGGTTTGGATATGAATAATATCATCTGTTGGATTCGGATAAATATTCCATACCATTTCACCTGAAGCATCCATGCCAAAAGTATTCACATTATAACATGCAGAAGTATCTGTACATCCATTTTGGGTCACTTGCACAGCATAATCTCCATTCATGGTAGTATTAAAAACGGCATTGGTTTCGCCAGGGATGATAGCAAAATTATTATTGCAATCAAGCCATTGATAAGTAGCTCCTGATGCACTTGATGTAAGCACATTCCCCGTTTGAATAACAGCTGTATTTGCATTGTTGATGGTTAAGTTAAGTGTGATGATACTGTCACAACCATTGATCGTGCCCAGTGTATCATAATAGGTGCCTGAAGTGGTAAGTAAAACACTGTTGAATAAATATTCATTACAGGCTGTTGGAGAAATAACTGTTGATGCTGATTGATGAATGGTGAGATTTAAAGTAATCAAGCTGTCGCAACCATTGATGGTGTTGAGTGTATCATAATAGGTGCCTGATGAGGTAAGTAAAACACTATTGAATAGATATTGATCGCAGGCTGTTTGAGGGATAACGGTGGATTGCGTATTATGGATAGTTAGATTTAAGGTGACGATACTATCACATCCGGATGCACTGCTTAAAGTATCCTCATAGATTCCCGAGGAGGTGAGCAATGTGCTGTTGAACATGTACTGGTCGCAAGCCGTAACACTGAAGTTGGTACCTGAGCTGTTATTAACGGTAAGGTTTAAGGTAACAACACTGTCGCATCCACCCATAGAAAGAAGGGTGTCGGAATGGATGCCAGTAATGGTATAAGGTTGGCTTCCAATAAATGCAGTATCCCCCTGACAAATGGTACTGGAACTGGATGAACTGAACGTAGTATTGGGACCTACTTGGTTGATCACTGCCCCTGAAGCGATCCAGTTAGAAGTCCCACCTGAAAGTGCAAAATTGTTGAGGGTTCCATTGTAGGTTGCATTGATATCAGGTAAGGTGGTAACGCCTGGGTTTGATCCTGAAGCGATCCCTTGGTTGAAGTTATAGTATGCTACCAGGTTTGGAACCGGAGCGGTAAATTCGGCATTCATATTCGACATGATCTGGCATTGGGTCCTTGCCTCACTCCAAACCCTCACTTCATCTAATGAGCCAGTAAAGTATTGGAAACCACCGGGGCGGGTTCCTATGGTCATCAACCCACTGGTTCCGGAGGATGAACCTCCTCCGGCGGCACTGGCTTGTAATACTCCATTGAAAAACACTTGCGGGGTTAATGTGGAGGATGTCCAGCGAGCTGCCACATGGGTCCATTGGTTAGTAGGGATTGAAGCGCTGGTGACAACACTATAGGTGGTACCACCTGCGATTACATAAAAGTATATGACATTACCGATACCCGTGCCCATCGTGGCGAAGTTGGCGGTACTCGGCTGGGCAAAAATAATTCTTTGAAAGGCACTAGCACTTGGATATACCCATGCTTCAAAAGTAAAATCGTTTGCCGCGAGGGTATTAAATAATGGGGGGACGGTAGCGGAGACGACCATATCGTTGGCCCCATCAAAGTTCAAAGCATTCCCTGGAGATTGTAAATGAGCCTGAAATATGAAGGTGAGCATGATAGCAATAAAAGCGATTGTTTTTTGCATGGGGCATATTTATAGCTACTAAGATATAAAACTAAATTTAATATGCAGGCCCCGACTAAAATATTTACAAAAGGGAATTGTTTGGAAATCAAATAAGGTTAGATTAACTTTATCAGAAGATGAAAAAGTATGCCGTTTTTATAATTCTTCTTTTCTTTTCATGTGGAACTTCGGATAAAAAGAAACCCTATCCGACCATTACTCAATCAACGGAGGTAAATGAGTTAGGGAAGTTTTTAGATTTTACCCAATTCAAACCCACAGATGTTTCGTTTAGGTACACGTATTATGATAACTCGGGGCAGAATGACCGATCTGTTCCAGGACCTTCGGATCATTATATGCAGGCATTGATGTTTTTTGATTCTTTGACTTTTAAAAACATCTTGCTGAACGCCCAGGTGGAATCATCCAACCATCCTATTCCCAATTACCAAAAAGAAGAATTTAATTTCGACTGGCTGGATAGGGAGATCAAAAATGAATTGATGAGAAGTGATACAAGTTACCACGGACATCATGATTTGTATTTTGGTAGCGGAGGGCAGTTATGGCTAATGGATAAAAAGATATTGTTATACGATGGATCGTAGCTTTTTTTTGAACAGTAAATTTCCCATATTATTTCAACCTTTATCATATTGGAATATTCGATCCAATATAAGATCTCTATAGAGGATGGGTGTATCCGATCTTATCACTTCCCTGCTTGAGAATGCTTATTTGATTTTTTATCACCCACTCCCTTTAAACCACGCGGAATTTTGCAACAGTAATGATGGTATTTTAAAGAGATGTTTCGTGAGAAAAGATTTTCGCGTGTATGGTGTAAGGAAGATGCCTACTTGATTGAATTTAGTTTTCGTGAAGATGGGTATTGATCTGTAAAACCAATTGATCGATTATTTACGTAAATAAAGAGGATAAGCTGCGCAAACAGTCCCGACTGCAGTGGTAGCTGGTAATTGCTGGCTACACATACTGCTTGATGCAGCCGAGTAAACCTGCCTGCCAAGGTGCATGGCCCGAGCTTCGTCAGGCAGGCAGCAGGAATACCAGGCTGCATATTTAGCAGTATGGCAGCCAGCAGGTTACCACTAAAACGAAAGGCGGATAGAGGCTGCCAAAAAGGGGATGCAAAAAGCAACTGTAAAAGAGATAGTTACAGCGATTAAAGAAAGATTAACTACTTAAAATGCGTAATTTTAATATTTTTTTAATAATTATCTAAACCCCTTTAGATTAGGCCTTTGAATAGGATTTAAGGATAATTTAATGATAGTCCAATAGTTAGACTGCTAAAAACTTGTTAATAAGTCTGAAAAAACCCCTACTTTAGAACCCAAGTTAACTTGAATGAGTCCTACCTACCTGCTGTGTGAAATTGATTTATTGATGGCCCTATTTTTATGCCATATCGGGACCGTTTTGCTTACCATTACCACAACAAAATTTTATTCAATCATTGATATTCGAAGTTTATGAGAAAACTTTTACTAGTCTTCATCCTTTTAACCGGCGCCTTTTCACTGAACCTTCAAGCACAGAACGTGAACGTTTCTGGAGCTGCGGTGGGCAACGGAACCTATGCAACGCTTACGGCTGCTTTTACGGCGATTAATGGTGGAGTGCAAACAGGAACCAATATTGTAATTGATATTGTAGGCAATACCAACGAAGGTGCAGGCTCTGCCATTTTGAATGCAGGAACCTGGAACAGTGTGAGTATTCAGCCTAACGGCGGAGCAGCACGAACCATTACGGGTGCTACGACCGGAGGAAACGCGCTGATTGATCTCAATGGTGCTGATTTGGTAACCATAGATGGATTGAATGCCGGCGGAAACTCACTGACCATTTCGAATACAACTGTTTCAACAACCGCTGGGACTTCGACCATACGGTTTAACGGAGATGCTGCCAATAATAATATCACCAGATGTGATATACAAGGTTCGGCCAGTATGACGGCCAGTTTGCAAGGTGGTACCATTTATTTTGCCGCTGGTACATTGGCGGGAAATGATAACAATACCATTTCTAATTGTAACATAGGACCTGCAGGAGGGAACCTACCATCAAAAGCTGTTTACAGTTTTGGATCGGTTGGAATGGAAAATGACATGAACACTATTATTAACTGCAATATTTTCGATTATTTTAATTCGGGTTTAGAAAGTTCTGGTATACATATTTTAGATGGGGTATTGTGGACCATCCAGAACAATAGATTTTTCCAAAGTGCTACTAGGACACAGATTTCTCCGGTTCAACATACAGCCATTAAATTTAATTCAGCGATATCGGTAGCCAACATTGTTACCGGTAATATCATCGGTTTCAATAATTCAGGCGGTACAGGCACTTATACTTTGGTTGGAGCTGGCCCCGGAAGTGCTTTTTATCCAATTCATGTACCTGCAGGATCCGTAGATGTTTCTACCAACATTATCCGTAATATTAATTTTTCAGGTCCAGTTTCAGGATCTGGCGCCACCGCCCCCTTTGCTGCTATCCAGGTAATGGATGGTGTGGGTACGATTAGTGGAAATATTATAGGTAGTGTTAGTGCATTGGGTGTGATTAGTTTTGCCAGCACATTACCTGGAAGTACATCTCATGTTTATGCTATCAACTATACCGGGACCAATTCCACTTCCATTTTGGATAACCAGATCGGAGGCTTGTCGATGAATCCAGGATCAGGTGGATCAACCATTTTCAGGGGGATCAACGCAGTTACAGCTCCTGGGGTTATTACCAATATTCAGAATAATATCGTAGGTACAGAGGCAGGAGGTATTAGTAACACTGCAGTAGGTGCTTCCTCAAGAATGATCGGAATTAATTTAAGTTCAGGTGCAGGAATTATTACAGGCAATACTGTAAGTGGGCTTGTGATGATCGCGAACAATTTTGGAACCGGTGTTAACTCTTCTTTGATAGGAATTCTTACCGATAATACAACCGCTTCTTCGAGCAATGATGTTTCTGACAATACTATTTTTACGCTTGGGCAAAATGCTGGTGGAGCAGCCTGGGTAAATGGAATTGTTTATAACGGAAATACCGGAGGAACGCATACCATTTCAAAAAACAGTATCCATACCTTAGCTGCAGCCAATGCCACCTCAGTGGTCAATGGGATTTGCATCATAGGTGGAAACAGCAGCTATTCGAACAATTTTATCAGACTCGGATTAGACCTTACCGGTGCATCAGTAACAGTGGGTCTTAATTTTAATGGGATCAATGAAACGGCAGCAGGTAGTAATAGCTTTTACTTTAACAGCGTATATATTGGTGGAACTGGTGTAGGTGGAGCAGCTAATACATTTGCGATGAACAGTACTATAACTGGTTCTACCAGAGATTATAGAGATAATATTTTTTACAACGCCCGAAGTAATGGTGCAGGAACTGGAAAACACTATGCCATTAGAATGGGTGGCGCTACTCCAAATCCTGCTGGTTTGACTACAGATTTTAATGATCTTTTTGTGAGTGGAACCGGAGGTTTTGTTGGGTTGTACAATGCTGTTGACCAAACAACATTGGCCAACTGGCAGGCAGCTACCGGACAAGATGCAAACAGTATGAATGCGGATCCCCAATTCATGACCCCAAATGGATCTTCAGTAACCGGTGATTTACATATCAATCCTGCCATCCCAACGGTGGTAGAAGGAACAGGCGTGGCCATCGGATCTATTACCGACGATATTGATTTCCAAGTGAGGGCAGGTTTAACTCCTGTTGATATGGGTGCAGATGGTGGAAACTTTTTAGGCGGTGGTCCGGAGATTGATATACAAGGAAATGCCACATCAATAGCAGATGGAGATATAACTCCGAGCTTGGCAGATCATACTGATTTTGGAAGTGTGTCAGCATGTTCCGGAACATTTAGCAGAACCTATACCATATTTAATACAGGCATCACCGTACTGAATATTTCCAGTGTAAATATTACGGGAGCACATGCGGGTGATTTTACCATTACTACTCCGCCTGCTGCAACCGTTCCGGTTTCAGGTTCTACTACCATGGTGATAGAGTTTGATCCATCCGCTACCGGATTAAGGACTGCCACCGTTACTGTAAATAACGATGACCTGAACGAAGGGGTGTATGATTTTGCCATACAAGGGACCGGTGCAGTAGATAACGCACCACCTAGTATTGCACCCGGACCCTTTACATTTACCGGACCTTCACCTCTGGTTCCGGCACAAAATTTTTATTTTCTTCCTGTTTCAGGTTTATCCAGCCCAATGACAACTGGTATGGTTACTTCGATTTGCATGGATATTACTTATCCAACAGTAGAAGACCTGGATATATTTTGTGCAGAGCCTTCATTCTCTGCTGCAGCATTGATCACTATTAATAATACTGGAGCTGCAGGAAATAACTTTACCAATACTTGTTTAGACCTGGTTTCAGGAACACCGCTTACCTCTGGAGCCGCCCCTTATACTGGCTCTTTTGATGATGCGTCAGTTTTTGATCCGAATGGATTTAATAGCTTGAATGGTTTTGACCCTAATGGGGCCTGGTTATTTTTTATTGATAATACCAACCCAGTAACCAGTGGTACCCTCAATTCATTTAGCATATCATTTAACCAATTTGCAGATATTAATGAAGCCTGTAGCTATACAAATTTAGCTGCCCCCACTTTAATAGATGTTTGTGATGGACCTATTACCGGTACAGCAACCATAGGTGGAGTTCCGCAGGTGATCCCATTTACGGTAAATAGTCCAGGAACAACCGTGATTGCCTGGACATTTACGGATTTAAGTGGTAATGATACCACGATTAATCAAAACGTGATCATTAATGACATAACCCCACCTGTAATTGTATGTCCAAGCGATATTGCCGTAGCTACTGACCCTGGTGTATGTACTAACAGTACCGCTTCTCTGGGTACCCCGTTTACTTCTGATAATTGTGGAATAGCTTCGGTTACTAATAATGCACCAGGTACCTTTCCATTAGGAGGCACTACTGTAACCTGGACTGCAACCGATTTGAATGGAAATACCAGCACATGTACTCAATTGGTGCTTGTGGTGGATGTAGAAAACCCAACCATTACTTGTCCTTCTGATATTAGTTTACCTGCAGATGTGGGTCAGTGTACCAGCTCAGCTGCTATTGGCACACCTGTTACCGGTGATAACTGTTCGGTAGCCAGCGTAACACCAATACCAGCCGGTCCTTATCCTGTGGGAACTACCATTGTAACCTGGGTGGTGGCTGATGGTGCTGGAAATACGGCCAGTTGTACACATTTGGTAACGGTTACCGACACTCAGCCCCCAACGATTACTTGTCCTTCGGATGTATTAATTACAGCGGATGCAGGGTTATGCTCCAGCAGTGCGGTTGCTTTAGGTTCACCTGTTACTGCAGATAATTGTGGAGTGGCTTCAGTAGTGAATGACGGGGTATCTCCATACCCGGTTGGAAATACAACCGTAACGTGGACCGTAACAGATGTAAACGGATTGACCGCTACTTGTACTCAACTAGTAACTGTAACAGACAATGAAAACCCAACTATTACATGTCCATCTGATGTAACATTCTCTGCCGACCCAGGTTTCTGTTCAAGCAGTTCAGTAGTATTAGGTTCACCAGTAACTGGTGACAACTGCGGTGTGGCTTCAGTAGTCAACAATGGATCATCCCCTTATCCAGTTGGAACAACGATGGTAACCTGGACGGTCACCGATGTAAATGGTCTTACCGCCACTTGTACACAAAACGTAGTCATTACCGATGATGAAAATCCAACGATCACGTGTGTTGGTGATCAGACAACCAATACATCTCCCGGTGTTTGTAACGTAATTGTAGGTGCAATAGGGCCTATTTCAAGCGGAGATAATTGCCCGGGATCATTGGTTACTTATGTAATCAGCGGAGCTACCACTGCCAGCGGAAACAATGATGCCAGTGGAACCACCTTTAATGGTGGAGTTTCAACCGTAACTTATACGATTACAGATGCGTCGAGCAATACGAGCACTTGTTCATTTACAGTAACAGTGAACGATACAGAAAATCCAACAATTACCTGCGTAGGTAACCAATCAGTGAATACAGGTGCAGGGGTATGTACAGCAGTAGTAAACGGAATAGCACCTACCTCAAGTGGAGACAATTGCGTAGGATTGACAATTACTTATACGATCACCGGAGCAACCACCGGTAGCGGATCTAACGATGCCAGCGGAACCACTTTTAACGAAGGAATTTCAACCGTAACCTATACCATAACAGATGCTTCCAGCAATACCAGTACTTGTTCTTTTACAGTTATAGTGAATGATAATCAAAACCCAGTAGTCAACTGTCAGAATATAATAGTGAATCCTACCCCAGGTAATCCAGTAACCGTTACCCCATCCATGGTAGTAACCAGTGCAACGGATAACTGTGGTATTTTGGATACGATCGTCAATCCGAATGTATTCAGTTGTGCTGATGATGGAGATACGATAGCCATCACCATTACAGTGAATGATATTAATGGCAATTCAACTAATTGTTTTGCGCAGGTGTTTGTTGTGGGCACAGGCTGTTCCAGTAATGCGCCTCCTAATGCCGTATGCCAGAATATTACAGTGGATGCAAATGCTTCTTGCCAAGGAACAGCGGTTGCCAGCCAATTTGATGGAGGTAGTACTGATCCGGATTTCGATCCTCTTAGCTTCTTTGTAATTCCTGCAGGACCTTATGCATTGGGAGTAACCAACGTAACTTTATTTGTAACAGATGGTATTGATACCAGTTCATGTCCAGCTACCATCACCGTAGTAGATAATACTCCTCCTAGTATTGCACCAGGACCGTTTACCTTTACCGGACCTTCGCCTCTTAATCCAGCACAAAATTTTTATTTTCTTCCTGTTTCTGGTTTATCCAGTCCAATGACATCAGGAATGCTTACTTCGATTTGCATGGATATTACTTATCCAACTGTTGAGGACCTGGATATATTTTGTGCGGAGCCCTCCTTCTCAGCGGCAGCATTGATCACCCTTAATAATACGGGGGTTGCAGGCAATAACTTTACCAACACTTGTCTGGACCTGGTTTCAGGCACCCCTCTTTTATCAGGGGCAGCACCTTATACCGGCTCTTTTGATGATGCTTCTATTTTTGATCCGAATGGATTTAATGGCTTGAATGGTTTTGACCCTAATGGGGTCTGGTTATTTTTTATAGATAATACAGGCTCTAGTAGTGGTACCCTCAATTCATTTACCCTCACATTTAATCAATTTGCAGATATTAATGAAGCCTGTAGTTATACCAATACGGCTGCCCCTACCATGACTGATAATTGTGCAGGTGTGATTACCGGTACTGCTACGATTGGAGGCGTACCTCAAACCATTCCATTTACCGTTAGTACTTCTACAGTAATTGCATGGACCTTTTCGGATGGAAATGGGAATGATACGACCATTAACCAAAATGTGATCATCAATGATACAGTTCCACCTGTGATCGTATGTCCAAGTGACATTGCGGTTGCAACTGATCCAGGCATATGTACCAATAGTACCGCTTCTCTTGGCACCCCATTTACCTCAGATAATTGTGGAATCGCTTCGGTTACGAATGATGCACCAGGTACCTTCCCATTAGGAAGCACTACTGTAACCTGGACTGCAACCGATGTAAATGGAAATACCAGTACATGCACCCAATTGGTGCTTGTGGTAGATGTAGAAAACCCAACGATCACATGTGTAGGCGATCAATCAATGAATGCTGACCCCGGTGTATGTACAGTTGTGGTAAATGGAATAGCACCCACTTCAAGTGGAGATAACTGTATAGGATCGGTGATTACTTATACTATTACAGGAGCAACTACTGGAAGTGGAAACAATGATGCAAGCGGAACAGCTTTTACAGCAGGAGTTTCAACGGTAACATATACCATTACAGACGGCTCAAGCAATACGGCTACTTGTTCTTTTACAGTAACTGTTATTGATACTCAAAATCCAACCATTACTTGTCCTTTAGATGTAACGTTCTCTGCCGATCCAGGATTCTGTTCAAGCAGCTCAGTAGTATTAGGTTCACCGGTAACCGGTGACAACTGCGGTATAGCTTCAGTAGTCAACGATGGATCATCCCCTTATCCGATTGGAACAACTATAGTAACCTGGACAGTAACAGATGTAAATGGTCTTACCGCCACTTGTACACAAAACGTAGTCATTACTGATGATGAAAATCCAACGATCACGTGTCCTGGTAATCAAACGGTGAGCACCAGCCCTGGTGTTTGTAATGCAGTAGTAAACGGAATAGCACCTACTTCAAGCGGAGATAATTGCCCAGGGTCATTGGTTACTTATGTGATTAGCGGGGCAACTACTGCTAGTGGAAACAATGATGCCAGTGGAACTACCTTTAATGGTGGGGTTTCAACCGTAACTTATACGATTACAGATGCGTCGAGCAATACGAGCACTTGTTCATTTACAGTAACAGTAAACGATACAGAAAATCCAACAATTACCTGCGTAGGTAACCAATCAGTGAATACTGATCCAGGTATATGTACAGCAGTAGTAAACGGAATAGGACCTACCTCAAGCGGAGACAACTGCGTAGGATTGACTATTACATATACGATCACCGGGGCAACCACCGGCAGCGGATCAAATGATGCTAGCGGAACTATTTTTAATGAAGGAATTTCAACCGTAACTTATACGATAACGGATGCTTCCAGCAATACAGCCACTTGTTCATTTACTGTTACAGTAAACGATACAGAAAATCCAACGATCACCTGTCCTAGTGATGTAACCGTGCCAACAGATCTTGGTTTATGCACTGCCAGCGGAGTGGCCTTAGGTTCTCCAGTAACAGGTGATAATTGCGGAGTAGCTTCAGTAGTTAATAATGCTCCAGGTGTCTATCCAACAGGAACAACCACTGTAACCTGGACTGTAACTGATATTAATGGAAATACCGCTACCTGTACTCAATTAGTAAACGTAACAGAAACGGAAGATCCAACAATCACATGTCCAAGCGACGTGAGTGTAAATACGGATGCAGGATTATGCACAGCCAGTGGAGTAGCTTTAGGTTCTCCAATCACAGCCGATAACTGCGGAGTAGCTTCGGTAACGAATAATGCTCCAGGTGTGTTCGGAACAGGAACCACTACAGTAACCTGGACGGTGACTGACTTTGCGGGAAACACAGCTACCTGTACACAATTGGTAACCGTAACAGATGCAGAAAATCCAACGATCACATGTCCAAGTAACGTGAGTGTAAATACGGATGCAGGACTATGCACAGCAAGTGGAGTAGGTTTAGGTATTCCAGCACCAGCGGATAATTGTGGTGTAGCCTCTGTAGTTAATAATGCACCGGGAACATATCCGGTAGGAAATACCACAGTAACCTGGACTGTGACAGATGTAAATGGACTTACTGCCACCTGTACACAATTAGTTACCGTAACGGATGCAGAAAATCCAACGATCACCTGCCCTTCAGATGTAACCGCTAATACCGATCCGGGTGTTTGTGATGTGGTTGGTATAGTTTTAGGTTCACCTGTAACCGGTGATAATTGTGGAGTAGCCTCCGTAACAAATAATGATCCTGGGATTTATTCAGCAGGAATAACCACCATCACCTGGACAGTAACTGATGTTAATGGAAATACAAGTACCTGTACACAGTTGGTAACAGTTATTGACAATGAAAATCCAACCATTACATGTCCATCGGATGTAACGGCTTCAGCGGATGCTGGATTCTGTTCATCAAGTACAGTGGTTCTTGGATCACCAGCAGCTTCGGATAATTGCGGTGTAGCTTCTATCACTAATAATGGAGTATCACCATATCCGGTGGGAGTTACAACGGTTACCTGGACAGTAACTGACTTGAGTGGACTTACCGCTACCTGTACTCAATTAGTAACCGTAACTGACGACGAAAATCCAACCATTACATGTCCTGCGAATCAGATCATCAGCACTGGTCCAGGAGTTTGCACAGCAGTAGTGCCTGGCATAGCACCTACAGCAGCTGGTGACAATTGCCCAGGATCAGTTGTAACCTATACAATAAGTGGAGCAACAACGGCTAGTGGAAACAATGATGCCAGCGGAACCACTTTTAACGAAGGAGTTTCAACCGTAACTTATACAATAACCGATGCTTCCAGCAATACTAGTACTTGTTCATTTACAGTAACCGTAAACGATACAGAAAATCCAACGATTACATGTCCAAGTGATGTAACCGTACCAACCGATCTAGGTATATGTACCGCGAGTGGAGTAGCCTTAGGATCTCCAGTAACTGGTGATAACTGCGGGGTAGCTTCAGTAACGAATGATGCACCCGGAGTATTCCCGGTGGGGCCTACCACAGTAACCTGGACGGTAACCGATGTAAATGGCAATACGGCTACCTGTACTCAATTAGTAACTGTAACCGAAACAGAAGATCCAACAATCACATGTCCAAGCGACGTGAGTGTAAATACCG
>JANWKT010000033.1 GCA_025451235.1 Flavobacteriales bacterium
AATATTTCAAACCCCACTTTGATCCATCAGGAAAGCAGACAAGTGGGTGTATTGGACACAGATCCGAATGGAATTGTGAACAAGATCAACAATGGTTTTACCACTTATATTTTAAATGATACGGTTCCATTGCCAGTTGGTGATTTCTTTGTTGGCTGGTATCAAAGTCAAACTTTTAAGTTGAATGTAGGGCATGATAAAAACCTGGACAACAAGAGCAGGACCTATTATAAAACAAGTGGCGTTTGGGATACGTTAGCAGTGCCAGGAACATTGATGGTAAGAGCAGTGGTGGGAAAACCCTTGATCAAAAGCCAGATCGGTATTGAAGAATATTGGACCGATGGATCCATTACCTTATATCCAAATCCTGCGAATGATATGATCTATTACAATGTGGATGAAAATATTGATCTGTCTTCGATACGTATTATTGATATTTCAGGTAAACTGATCTACCAAAACAATACGATCACCACCCATCAAATTGACATCAGTGGATTTGCGCAGGGATTGTATTTTATGCAATTCGTTTCTGATGAATCGCCACAACCACTTACCAAGAAATTTATTATTACCCGGTAATGAAAACCTCCCATCTAAACGAGGAACCGGAGGACAACCTTGAACATGAAGCAGAACAGGGCGATGATCTATACGAACATCACCGGTTTATTGTTGATAAAGGACAGGAGCTTTTACGCATTGATAAATACCTCATGCATAAGCTCGAAAAAACATCCCGCAACCGGATTCAAAAAGGTGCGGAGACAGGAAATATCCTGGTGAATGATCATCCTGTAAAAAGTAATTATAGAGTAAAGCCCGGAGATGTAATTTCCATCGTATTTGCACATCCTCCTCATGAAAATTTATTGGTGCCGGAGCAAATTCCGCTAGAGATCTTGTATGAAGATGAAGAACTCATCATTATCAACAAACAACCGGGATTGGTAGTACATCCTGGGCATGGAAATTACTCTGGAACATTGGTGAATGGTTTGTTGTATCATTTCCAGCATCTTCCTTTTTCCAAGCATCCTCAAGCCAATGAAGAAGATGAGATCCGTCCCGGACTTGTACATAGGATCGATAAGGAAACCAGCGGAGTAATGGTGATTGCTAAAACCGAATATTCGATGACCCATATTGCCAAACAGTTTTTCGACCGGACCATTGATAGAAAATATATGGCATTGGTATGGGGAGACCTGGATAAAGAAGGCAGGATAGAAGGACATATAGGTCGGGATAAAAGAGATAGAAAAGCGATGGCAGTATATCCGGAAGGGGATATAGGTAAACCCGCTGCCACGAATTATAAGGTGATAGAAAGGCTCCAATATGTTACGTTGGTGGAATGTAAATTAGAAACGGGTCGTACCCATCAGATCCGGGTACATATGAAATATATCAACCATCCTTTATTCAATGATGACAGGTATGGTGGAAACAAAGTAGTAAAAGGAGTAGATACTGCCAAGTATCGGCAGTTTGTAGAAAATTGTTTTGCATTGATCCCAGGCCAGGCTTTGCATGCCCGCAGTTTAGGATTGATGCATCCCACCAAAAAAGAATGGGTACATTTTGAAGCTCCCCTACCTAAAGGGTTCGAAGATCTGTTGATCAAATGGAGAAATTATATCAATACAACGATTAAGTTGTCCTGATCAGGAAAGCTTTTTCGGATACATATCAATTCATGTTCTTACACCTAAGGAAAAAATAGAGGTTTGAAAAGTTTGAAGTGTGATCATCACCTCAAACTTCAAACCTCCTCAAACCTCAAACATTACTGTTCCCAAACATCATGCTCGAAAATAAAGAGCTGGTCCTTGATGTCCTCTGCCTCATAAAGGGCATCGATCCCCTGCTGGTAATCGGCAATGCGTCGGTCTTGTGTATTGTCCTGCTTATAGATCAGGCTGGTAAATATTCTTTTAATGAAAGCATCATCATAGGAAATGCGCTGAGCATAATTATAAGGGTTGTAAATCTTATAAGTAGCCAGGTATTCTCTTGCCTGATCGTAATGGATCCAGAACATGTCCTGCTGTCCACGTACCTCTCCGGTATTCGGATCGATGACTTCCATAACCGGACAAATACCCACTATCCGAACCTCCATGACAGATCTTTTTGAATCAAAAAACCAATCTTCTTTTATTTTGAGTTTCCGAACAGTAAATCCATCAAAGGGACGAGCTACGATAGAATCTCTTAGATAATCATAGGGTGGACGCCAATCATAAATAGGAATGGTGTCATATCCACTTCCCAGCAACAAAGCCGTTTCGGATGGCATTTGTACCTTAAAATCATCTCCGTTAAAGGGGTCGAATGGAATAATTTTATTTTCACGAATACCTTTCTGAAGTAAGGTGATCAAATTGATCCGGTTATTGTTTTCAGTCAAGGGGAATAAAAAGTACTGGTTCATTTTTTCCCGGAAGTCCACTACTCTCCAGATACGTTTGGCCCACATCACATCTGCTTCTCTTACATAAGCATAACGGGGCGCTAAATGAGTAGGGTTGTTGGCAGATTGAACAATTCCATCATTGTAGGTGGTGATCTGTCCCATCAGGGAGAGGGTGCCACCAACAAAAGCGATTAAAAAAGAGCGGATCTTCATGTCATTTTGTTTTGGTTAAGCAGTATAATATCAAAATGCCCATTTAAAAGAGACTTAAGACCGCCCCGAAGTTATCGGAGCTTTAAGACATAAGACGTAAGACATTTTTGTCTTAAGTCTTACGTCCTATAGTCTTGCGTCATTCTTTTAAATGAGCATTCTAGATGTTATTAAAACGCCTGAACGTTCGTAATTAGTATCTCTTGGGAAATATTTACACAGGGATGCACAGAATCACTTGGCCTCCAAGAGGTTAATTCTGGTCAAGAAAATAGATTTGAGGAAGAAAAACGGTTCGGTTATTTGCTTTTGGCATTTGCCAGAATTGCATTTGCATCGTTCAGGAATTTCACCTCTTCTTTACCTAACTCTGCTCCTTGAGGATATCCCAAAGAACCCAGAGCCGTGATATTTATATTATTGGTCGCTTCATCTTTTACCGTAGTAAATAACCATACTGTTGGATATCCGCTTACCCGAAAAGCTTGTTGCAATCCACTGTTTTGTTGAGTTAATTCAGGAGCCAATTGTTTTCTTCTTGGAAAATCCAATTCCAGCAGAACTACATTTTTCTTGGCCCAATCGATAAATTCTTTTTTTGCAAAAACATCTCTTTGCAATTTCATGCACCAGCCACACCAATCACTTCCGGTAAAAAATCCAAAAATGGGTTTATTGGATGACTTGGATATTTCATGTACTTCTGGAAGGCTGGTATACCAAACCAAAGAATCTTTCTTTTCAGTACTTGTTTGGGCCGAGGCATTGAATGTAAAGCCCAGCAGGAAAAGAATGGATATAAAAGCTAATTTTTTCATACGAAAGTTCTAAATCAGGTATGGCAGATCAACAACCATACCATATAATTGAATAAAATTAAGAAAAATATGGGTTTCCTGCAAGTCTAGCGGATCTCCTGGCATAGCTCAATCAATACCCCATGGGTGGATTTGGGATGGAGAAAGCAGATGAGTTTATTATCGGCCCCCTTTTTAGGTTGGTCGTTGATCAATACGAAGCCCTCTTTTTTCAATCTATCCATTTCGCTCAGAATATCTTCCACCTCGAAGGCAATATGATGGACCCCTTCCCCCTTTTTTTCAATAAAAGAGGAAATCGCATTCCCCTCATGGATGCCTTGTAGAAGTTCTATTTTATTGTCACCAGCCAAAAAGAAGGAAGTGATCACCCCTTCGCTTTCTACGGTTTCCTGTTTATACGGCGGTCTACCTAACAGCCTCTCATATAAAGAATTAGCCGTCCCCATATCGCGGACGGCTATTCCAATGTGTTCTATTTTACCAAACATTCCGACCCTTATTCGATAATGATCTTATGGGTAAATACTTTGTTGCCGGCGACCACCTGGAGGAAATATAATCCCTGGGTTGTGCCTGCCGGAACGTTGAATACAAAATGATTTTCTCCCTGTAACAATTCTGTGGTACCTAATATGGCCAATTGTTTACCGGTTATATCTACCAGTCTGAAAGTAGCATCATAATTCTGGTCAACACTAAAGTCAACGTTGATCTCATTCTGAACCGGGTTAGGGTAAACATTCATGATCAGATCCATATTGGTAGCATCTTCCAATCCAACAGGTCCGGTAATATTGATATCATCAATGAATAAATTATTTCCACCATCCGTAGTGAATTCAAATTTGAATCTCACATTCGGCTTGTTCAGATAAGATCCTAAATTAGTTAAGGTTTTGGTTTGCCATTGGGCCGAATTAGGATACCAATCAGTAGTTTTAGTTCCACCGGTGAGTAGATCTGCTGTTTCGTAGGTAGCTCTTAACTGCCAGGTTTGACCGCAATTGGTGGATCCATAAAATTTCAGGATATCATTATTGTCGGTATTTTTTCTTGCATAAGCATATTTAAAGGTCATAGTGATCGGCCCACCTGTGGTTGTAAAATCATAGGAAGGGCTGATGATGGTATGGATCTGTCCTGGAGTTAATGCATAATTATGTACCATTAAACTGGTAGAAGTAGAAACAAAGGCTAAGTTGGTAACACGCCATCCATCCGCAGGATCAGGATTATACAATACCGACCATAATCCGGATGAAATAGGGTTGCTTTCAAAATTTTCGGAGAAAGGTGCTGTTGGAACTTGAGCTATGGCGTCATATACATAAATATAATCTGTTCTGGTTTCAGTATCATTTCCACCTGGCGAAGTAGCGGTGAGAGTTACATCATATATTCCAGGAGTATTGAAAGTAATCACCGGCATTGCAGCTGTATCCGTGATCACATTTACACCATCGGTAATGGTCCAAAGACGTGAAGTAGTAACTGCATTCCAGCTATTGTCGTAGAAAGTAATGGAGGTACCAGCACAAACACTGTATCTGTTGGCATGGAAATCAACGATGGGTGCACAATTGGCCGCAATCACTGTAGCGGTTCCTGTTGCATTCAGGTTACTTAAGGTAGAAAGATTATTTCGCCCTGCGGTACTGCTATTGGCGGCGGCAATCAACCTGGTTGATTGACCATCCGTTAACATATTGGTACAGCTTGAATAGTCCATGATGTTCTGCACATTCGCCTGAACACCGCTGCAATCATTTCTGGTTAGGTTACATGTACTGAATGACCCTGGAGTTTTAGGTGTATCTGAAACATTGTCCGTTCCACTGCAATCACCTTGGTCAACCTGAACATTCCCGAATGTATGGGATAGGTTGAACCAATGTCCTGTTTCGTGTGATAAAACTCTTTTTGCAAAATTTGACCCGCTGGTTCCAAAATAACTATAACCTAAAATAGTTCCATCCACACTGGAGGGAGTCCAGGAACTTGGCAGATAAGAATATCCTGCAGTAACTCCTGCACTTCCTGGTTCGGTATAAATATTAAAGACCACCCAAATATTATAGTATTTATTTCTTGGCCATGAAACAATCTTGGAAGCATCATCTGCATCATACGTCAAGCCCGAAGCAGTGCGTGTGATCCCATTGGTGCAATTCCCGTTAGGATCCAAAGTCGCCAGTCTGAATTCGAACTGAGGATCTCCTTGAACACCTTGGAAATTAGCGATCACACTTGAAAGATCAGCGCTGGTTCCTAAAAAGTCTTCATTCAGGTACCGGATCGCATCTGCCACTCGGGCATCGGATACATTCTCTGGTCCATAATTATGGATAATATGCACTACTGTCGGAATTACCTTAATGGCTCTTTCCTGATTTGAAAACTCTTCTTCATGGTCCAATACCCATTGATTGAAGTTGTCAAATTCAATCTGCATAGCTGGATTCGTGGAAAGTGCCTCATGAAATTTTTTATCGGAGGTACACCAATCGTGTGATTGGGCAAAAGCTGAAAGTGATAAACATAACAGCAATGGAGTAAAAACTCTTTTCATAAAATTCATTAAATCTTGTTAGTACTTATTAATTAGTGTAAGGGTATACAATTATAGTGATTTTTAGGCAAAAAATAAAATGCTCTGAGGAAGAGGCCTTTACTCCTAAGTTTAATTTGTTGATTTACAAATATTTATATAAATGCATTTTGAAGAAACGGGTTAGGCTTCTTCTTTTTTCTTCTTCTTCCCGAATAGGAGAGAAACCAGGATGGGCAAAACAAAAATACCGATCGTGCCCAATGAAACAGAGAGGTCAATCAAATGTTTGTTATGGTCATTTTCCATAAAGATCCCGAATGAGGTATTGGGAATAAGGTGGACCAAACCGTCGACCACCAATTTTACGCCTAACAAACCGATCACAAGGAAAGCCGAGGTTTCGAGGAAAGAAAACTTTTCCATCAGCTTAACAAATCCTTGAGCCACGAACCGCATGGCCAGAATTCCAATAAATACACCGATCCATAGCAAGATCAATCCTGGGGAAGGAAACAAGTTGTCAGGGTTAGGCAAATTCTCAGTAAAAGCAACGGCCGCCAATACATTGTCTAAAGAAAATGCCAGGTCCATGATTTCAATGGCAATAACAGTTCCCCAGAAAGGTCCTATTTTACCAACAGTAAGATGATATAATTTTGACCTGGGCGCTTCTTCCGCCTCATGTTGTAACTCTTCCTGGTTTTCTTTTCGGGTATGTACAAAATGCTTGATGGCTAAAAATAATAAGTATGCCCCTCCAACCGGTTTGAGCCACCAGATATGAATAAGCCAACCTGCCAATACCAAACAAAGACCTCTGAATACATAGGCCCCAATGATCCCGTATCTCAATGCTTTCCCACGTTGTTCCTTGGGAAGTTTCATCGCCATGCTGGCAAGCACTGCTGCATTATCAACCGACAATAAAGATTCGATAATGATCAGATTCAGAATGATCAGCACAGCCTGTCCGTAGGGTACTCCAAAAAATCCATCTAATGCAATCATTCGGTTAGGGCGATGTAAGTTGATTCATTATTTTTTTACTCCTAATATTTTTTTTATTTCATTGAGTTTCATCAATGCCTCCACAGGAGTAAGTGTATTGATATCAAGGTTCTCAATTTCCTCTTTAATATTTTTCAGAACCGGGTCTTCCAACTGAAAAAAGCTCAACTGGAAATTATCCGTTACCGCTTGATTCGTTTTTTTCCTCCCGGTATCCTGATGTACTTTTTCTAATAATTCAAGAACTTCATTTGCTTTTTTGAGCACCTCTTTGGGCATCCCAGCCATTTTTGCCACATGGATCCCAAAACTATGCTCACTGCCGCCTGGTATTAATTTGCGCAAAAATATAACCTTATTTCCATGTTCCTTCACGGATACATGAAAATTTTTAATTCTTTCCAAAGATAGTGCCATTTCATTCAGCTCATGATAATGGGTGGCAAACAGGGTTTTAGCCCTGAATTTGGGGTGTTCATGGAGGTATTCGGCAATACTCCAGGCGATGGATATGCCATCATAGGTGCTGGTCCCCCTCCCGATTTCATCCAGGAGGATCAGGCTCCTTTCGGATAAATTATTGAGAATACTGGCCGTTTCGTTCATTTCGACCATAAAAGTAGACTCTCCTTGGCTGAGGTTATCACTGGCACCTACCCGGGTGAATATTTTATCAACTGCCCCAATACGGGCTTCTTTTGCCGGCACAAAGCTCCCGATCTGGGCCATCAAAACGATGATGGCCGTTTGTCGAAGCAAAGCAGACTTACCACTCATGTTTGGGCCGGTGATCACCAGGATCTGCTGAACATCTTCATCCAGGTATAGATCATTGGGTACAAAACTTTCTCCAACGGGCAATGCTTTTTCAATTACAGGATGCCGGCCTTCAATAATGGTAATACTTTTTCCATCTGTTACTTCAGGTTTTCGGTATTGATTTTCTTTGGCTACTGTGGCAAAAGACTGCAAACAATCTATTTGCGCTAAAAGCTTAGCATTTAACTGGAGAGGCTGAATAAACTTCATCAGCCACAATAAAAACTCCTCATATAATGCAACCTCCAATGCCAATATCTTTTCTTCGGCACCCAGGATTTTAGTTTCGTACTCTTTTAATTCTTCGGTAATATACCTTTCGGCATTGGTCAAGGTTTGTTTCCTGATCCACTCATCCGGAACTTTGTTTTTATGGGCATTGGTTACTTCAATATAATATCCAAATACATTATTAAACCCAACTTTTAACGAGGTGATCCCAGTTTTTTCACTTTCCCTCACCTGCAAATTCACCAGATAATCTTTTCCTGAATAAGCAATTTGTCTCAGCTCGTCCAGTTCTGCATTCACCCCTTCTTTGAAAACCATTCCTTTATTTACTGAAACAGGAGCATCCTCTCTTATTTTTTCTTCTATTTTTCCAATCAGCTCATCACAGGTGATCAATTGGTTGGCCATGGTCTTTAAAGCAGGATTCTCCGAGTCTGATAAGATCTTTTTCACTTGATTAGCAGCGGTGAGGCTTCGTTTTACCTGTACAATTTCTCTGGGGATGATCCGGCCAGTAGCAATTTTTGCGGTCAGTCTTTCCAGGTCCCCAATTTCTTTTAGTTCATGTTGAATGGCCTCTCCTACTTCAATATATTTCTGAAAATAATCTACGACCTCGAGGCGCAAATGAATGGCCGCAACATCTTTTAGAGGCATGGCTATCCAGCGGCGAAGCAACCTGGAACCCATAGGAGTAATAGACCTGTCCAGGATATTAAAAAGCGTAATGGCTTTTTCATGGGGTGAGTGTAATAATTCCAGGTTACGGATCGTAAAATTATCCAACCAAACATGGTTAGATTCCTGCAAGGCGGAAATTACATTCAGGTGTTGAAGTTTCTGATGGTTGGTTTCACCCAGATAATGCATAATAGCCCCTGCGGCGCAGGTAGCAGCCTTCATTTCTTCAATTCCAAAACCCTTGAGGTTGCTGGTGCCAAAATGTTTCAGCAAAAGGTCTCTGGCAAAATCCTCATCAAATATCCATTCTTCCAATCCAAATACATGAAATCCTGTTCCAAAGATCTCATCAAATTGGTGATGCCTGTTTTTTTGAAAGATGACTTCACTGGGAGCCAATGACTGTAATAAGTTTTTTGCATACTCCTTACTACCTTCGCCGGCTAAAAATTCACCTGTGGAAATGTCAAGGAATGCCATTCCACATTGATCACCCGATAAATAAATACTGCATAAAAAATTGTTCGACTTATTTTCAAGTACGTTGTCATTCAAGGTAACCCCAGGAGTAACCAATTCCGTTACACCACGCTTTACAATGGTTTTTGTCATCTTGGGATCTTCCAATTGCTCACAAATAGCCACTCTATATCCTGCTCTTACCAGTTTGGGTAAATAGCTATCCAATGAATGATAAGGGAATCCGGCTAATTCTATAAAAGTGGCCGAACCGTTGGCCCTTTTGGTAAGTACAATACCCAATACCTTCGATGCATGGATGGCATCCTCTCCAAATGTTTCGTAGAAATCCCCCACCCTAAAGAGTAGAATAGCATCCGGGTATTTAGTTTTAATGGCATAATACTGCTTCATCAGCGGCGTTTCCACCACACCATCACTATTTACTGTCTTCTTTGCCAATTTATTTTAATGAGCCTACGAAATTTCAAAAAAATTATGGGTCTTCATAACCTAGTTACTACTATTTTTACACCAACCTACCCCCCTGGTGGGGGTGGACTCATGAGAACCTTGAAAAATAAGATCATTCGAATAAATTTTAACTACCTATGCGTAAGCTAAAAACGTGGGAACTAGGCCGTAAATCAACGGAAGAGTTCGAAAAAATTGCCAAAATTCCTGTCGTAGTAGTGTTGGATAATATTCGCAGTGGTCATAATGTAGGCTCCGTATTCCGCACAGGAGATGCTTTCCGGATTGAAAAAATCTATCTCTGCGGACATAGTTGCACGCCTCCACATCCTGAAATCTATAAAACCGCCCTGGGAGCAGAAGATACCATTCCTTTTGAAAAATCAAGTTCCGTGGTACAATGTCTCGAAAGTTTGAAAGCACAAGGGTATATATTGATCGGGATTGAGCAAACGGATTCAAGCACCCCTTTGCAATCATTCAACATTGATCATAAAATGAATTACGTAATTGTATTAGGCAATGAAGTAAATGGAGTACAACTCGAAGCATTGAATCTATGTGATCATGTCTTAGAAATCCCTCAGGAAGGGACCAAGCATTCACTGAACATTTCTGTTGCTACAGGTATTGTTCTCTGGGAATTTTTCAAAAAGCTTTCTTATAGCTAATCCTGTCTTCCGCTTAAGTGTCCCTAAGCAATGGTAAGCAGCTGTAAATTGCTCCGGAGAGCTTGTTGCCACTCCGCTTCCTCGCAAAACACCTGCTAACCATTGCTTAGTGCCAGCTATCGCTTCAGCCAGGGCTAATAAAAAACGGAGCAATGATATTGCTCCGTTTTCTGTTGGATGATTATTGAGTATTTACTAATACTTCTGCGTAATGATGATCTGCTTGGTGATGCTGCTTTGGCTGCTGATCACCTGTACATAATAGGTACCGGCTGCCAGATAGCTAAAGTCATAGAACGTGGTTTGAGCCATGATCGGGGTTACATAGATCACTTGTCCGATCGAGTTCACTATCCGGATCTCTGCATTGCCTCTTGGCATATCACTTAATTCTAAAGTAAAGATCCCGTTACTTGGATTTGGATAGATGTTCACA
>JANWKT010000034.1 GCA_025451235.1 Flavobacteriales bacterium
ATTAAAGTTCCGATATTTATAAACCGGTAACGTGGTAAATAATTCTTCGTTGTGCAACAGCTGAAAAAATAACAAAAAATCGAATAAAAATAAATAATGATATGGCAAATTACATAGACGGATTTGTTCTTCCAGTTCCACGAATTCACCTGAACGAATACAAGAGTGTGGCTGAAAAAGTAGCTGAAATTTGGAAAGAATATGGTGCGCTTGCTTACTTTGAGTATGTCGGAGAAGATTTGAAATTGGAAGGCACACGTTCTTTCATTGAAGTAGTGGATTTGAAAGAAGATGAAGTAATTGTATTTGGATGGGTTTTGTTTCCTTCGAAAGAGACTCGTGATTTAGCAAACAAACAAGTTCCCACCGACCCAAGAATGATAGAATTGGTTACCCCTTTGACCGAATCTTCGAAATTGATTTTTGATGCCAGTCGGATGGTTTATGGAGGATTCCAACCACTTATTCAGTCGAATGGTAGTGACCCTGGATAGACTGCGAATTATAACTTTTATGTTATTTCGGCAAAAAAAGCCGTTGCACAACTGCTAATGGCCCACGCTAGTGCCTTGTATTCCGAACGATTTAAAGTTTTAGAACATAAACCGTTTAGGCGTATTAAAATAATTTACGCCTTGCTTTCCTTTTAGATTTGATTAAAGTTTATTACCTTTAAACAAGGCACTCGGCAAATAGTGCTTCGTTAGCTACAACTTAATTTATAAGCCGACCAATACAGAAAAAATGTTTTTGAAACCAATTCGTTATATACTGTTTTTATTTTCTGTTTGCTGTAGTTATTTATATTCTGTAGCTCAAAATCAGGTAATAGATTCCCTGAAAGTGGTATTAAAAACAGCCCCTGAAGATACTGGCAAAATCAACCTGCTTAACGAGCTTAGCTACCAATCGTACTTTATTGGAGATTATGATAATGAAATGGAATATGGGAAGCAGGCCTTGGAGTTGGCCGAAAAACTTGGTTCTAAAAAGGGAGTTGCCAAATCCTTGAATAATATCGGTGGTGCTTATCAGGATATTGGTAATTTTAAAGAAGCACTCCAATATTATGAAGCTGCTAAGGTGATTTTTGATGAGTTGGGTGATAAATCGGGAGCTGCACAATCATTAAATAATATGGGTATCATATTGGTGGAGCAAGGTGATTATACCAAAGCCTTAAAAATGCACACAAATGCATTGAAAATAAGACATGAAATTGGGGATAAAACAGGAATGGCCAGTTCATATAACAATATTGGTATCATCTACGATCGAACCAACAACTTTCCGGAGGCATTAAAAAATTACTACATGGCATTAAAGATAAATGAGGAAGTGGGTGATAAAAGGAAGATTGCCATCTCTTATTTTAACCTGGCCTTCATTTATTCAAGTCTGGGTAATGATACCCTCGCTTTAAAATTTCAAAAAGCCGCGGTTAGTATAAGCAGGGAAATCGGGGACCAGGGAACCATGGCCTCCGCTTATATGGGAATGGCGAATAGTTATTACAACCTGAATGATTACTCTCAGTCATTAAAATACCATAACTACTCACTCCAGTTAAAAACAGAAGCCGGAGATAAAAACGGAATGGCTAACTCATACGGCAATATGGGTGTAGTCTACATGGCCATTGGAAATTATGAAGAAGCTAATAAGAATTTTAAACTATCAAGGGATTTGTCAAAAGAGGTTGGGAATGCTCATGTATTGTCAACCGCATATTCCAACATCGGATTTGCAAGTATCCAACTCCGGGAATTCATTGAGGCACGAAAAGCTCTTGACAGTGGGCTGGTGATAGCGATGGAATACAACTTCATAGATTTAATTGGTGAATGTTATTATAGTCTTTCAGCACTGGACAGTGCTCAAGGAAATTTTACGCAGGCATATGAGAACTATAAAATGTATTTTAAATATCATGATAGTCTGGAGAACCAGCTAAACATTGAGAAGACCGCTCAAATGCAAACCCGCTATGATATTGAAAAAGAGAAAATGATAGATGAACAGCTGGAATTGCAAAAGGAGAATGAAAAGAAGTCTCGTATCATAAGAAGGAATACCCTTCAATACATTATTATATTCATGGGTATCCTTACAGCATTTGGGTTGATCCTGTTATTGGGAATGATTAAAGTTCCTCTCCGGTTGGCTATGGGTCTCATTTTTGTTTCTCTACTATTGGCATTTGAATTCTTATTAATTTTCCTAGATCCATACCTCGATAATATAACAGGGAGTGTACCAGTATATAAACTATTTATCAACGCCCTGATAGCTGCATTCATATTTCCAATCCATCACTTTCTTGAGAACCGGCTTAAGAAAAGAGTTGGTAAACCAAAATAAAACAAACCGCCTGACGGTTTGTAAAAAATTTACGGCCAGCTTTCATTGTAGATTAAATTAAAATTCCTATATTTATATCTGACCACATTTTGTAAAAATGCTTCGTTAGCGCCAACCCTATCGAGTCAATTCAAACCTTAACCTGTATATCGGTTAGCTGTAATATAAATAAAAAAATGCGCTATAGATTACAATAAATGATCGACAAGAACGATAAAAACAACCACTCACTACATTTTTTTCACATTATCTGCATCCTGAATTAGATAATGGCAGAGCATACAACCCATTCCGATCGGCAGGGGGCATATTAAAATACGTCCTGTCTGCCTAACTGAAGATCGTTCGGTGAGGCTCTCATTGTGAAATGAAAAAAGTTTCTTACATTTAATACTGTACAGGAATAACTCTTAGGGTTATCGACCCATATATTTTAAACAAATGAAATGCTGGACAATTATATATTTTTTATTCCTTTCCACCCTTTCTTTCGGGCAAAAGGAAGTCGCCAAATGGTATTTCGGGGAAGGAGGATTAGACTTTAATTGTAATCCCCCCCATCCTATTGCTCCAAGTAACCATTTTTATCCACTTGAAGGCTGTTCGTCCATTTCTGACACCTTAGGAAACTTGTTATTTTATACCGATGGGAATGCAGTTTTTGATAAAACTCATCTGATAATGCCGAATGGATTTGATATTGGACTTGATACTTTTTGCACAGGGTCAAGTACACAAGGTGCATTAATTGTTCAACAACCCTTACAAGACTCCCTGTATTATATTTTTACAACAGACTGTGCTGAGAATAAATTAATGAATGGATTTTGTTATTCAATTATAAATATGAACCTGAATAATGGAAATGGTGAAGTAATTGTAAAAAAACAGCAATTGCTGAATAAAACATGTGAAAAGCTGGCAGCAGTTCGGCATTCAAATGGGACGGATGTTTGGATCCTGACACATGAGTGGGGGAATGATAAATTTTGTGCTTATTTGTTAACTGCTTCAGGACTTATGATGTCACCCGTTGTTTCGAACTGCGGTAGGGTACAATTACCTGACGATACTACAGACTTATATCCTTTTGCGCCTTATCCTGAATGTGCAGCAAGAGGTTATTTAAAATTTTCACCTCAGGGAAATAAAATAGTGGTACTTTCTACTTCAGACTGTCATCCACTTCAATCCTACCCTGAAATGTTTTCATTCGACAACTCCTTAGGGAATGTAAATTTTGATTTTAATATCAACACCTCCGATTCTACTATTTATTATGGAGCATCCTTCTCTCCAGATGGGAACCTGTTATATTTATCCAGTGGCTGGTATGGCTGGCATATTCATCAATTTGACTTATCCATCTATGATAGCTCATCAGTAATTGGATCTAAATATATTGTATATGAAGACACCACGTTTACAATAGCGGGTATGCCAGCTGCATTACAAATCGGCCCAAATGGAAAAATTTATAATGCAACCGAATCTCAATTTTTAAACGTAATTAACAACCCTAATAATTCAGGGGCAAGTTGTAATTTTCAGCTAAGTGCGGTTTCGTTGGCATTGGATAGTTGTTGGGCCGGTTGGTCAGAACATGGTCTGCCAAATAACGACGAAAGCATTTATCTAAATTCGTTTATAGGTTCAACTTGCAATCCTGTTACAATTACAAATTTCAATTATATAGATTCATGTGCAGGCTCGCCAATCAGTTTTTTTGATATTTCAAATTTTTATCCATTTTCTATCAATCATTGGAATTGGGATTTTGGCGATCCTATTTCTGGTTCTCAAAATTACAGTCAATTAAAAAACCCTCAACATATATATTCAACGACCGGACTTTATATAGTAAAACTCATTGTTTATTCAGATACATTTTCCTTTTGCAAAGTTGACTCTGTTATAAAAACTATAAATATTGGCTGTCATGCCGGCATTTCTCAGACTGCCTCTCTTGACAACTCTGTAAATGTATTTCCAAACCCTGCTACTCATTTTCTTCAAATAACCAGCAATGTACCTATTACTGGAGTAAATATTTTTAATACACAAGGGCAATTGGTATTTAGCAAAAAGGATAAATATAACATCGACAAAATTGAATTGGACCTTGACAGTGGGCTTTATATTCTTGAGCTTTATAACAACAGTACAAAAACACAAAAGAAAGTAATAATCAATAGCAGCCCATAAAGGCGGGTTGGCAAAAAAGCTAAAAAATGAAACGAATCGTTTTAATAATCCTGTTTCTTTACTCTATTTGCTTCGGACAAAACTTGGTTCCTAATCCAAGTTTTGAAGAAATGGACACTTGCCCTAATAATACGGCTCAAATATATTTGGCACCACCATGGTTTCAGCCAACTGCTGGCACAGCAGATTACCTTCATAATTGTAGTTATCCTCAAGTTTTAGCTGTTCCAGACAATTTTTGGGGCCATGAATACGCTAAAACAGGTATTGCCTATGCTGGAATCATTCTCATGTTCAATTTACCCTATGTCTATGATCCATATGGTTCATTTATGAATTATCGTGAGTACATTGAAGTTGAGTTATCAGAACCGTTAGTTGCAGGGCAAAAGTATTACGTTAGCTTTTATGTATCACTTGGAGATAGTGTAAATTATGGAACGGATGATGTTGGAGCTTACTTTTCAAATGATACCCTGCAGGACGATACAAGTTATTTCAACCTTCCAGTAATCCCTCAGGTTGAAAATACGCAAGGAGTATTTCTTGACAATAAGAATGGATGGGACAGGGTTTTTGGTTCATTCATCGCCAATGGGGATGAAAAATTCATGACCATTGGAAATTTTAAAGACTATTGGCATACAGACAGCGTAATTGTTCCAGGAGGTATTACAAATAACCCAGGACAATCAGATTGGTCGACCGGCTACTATTATATTGATGACGTATGCGTGTCCACGGATTCTTTGGCTTGCTCCCCAAAAAACGGAATCGAGAATTATATGGGTTCTAACAATATTCAACTCTATCCCAATCCGGCTTATTTGTATACCTTTTTGGAATTTGAAAATCCAACTTATGAAAAACATACCTTAAAAATATATAACTCTCAAGGGCAACTTGTAAGGACCGAGTTCAATATATGCTCCAATAAACTTGAGATCATAAGAAACCATCTATCGTCAGGACTTTATTATATACAATTATGGTCAGATAAAAGAATGGTAGCAACAAGCCGCCTGATCTTTGAGTAGTATGCACATTTGTGTTTTAAATTAAAATTCCGATATTTATAAACCGGTAACAGCGTAGCGGACCTAGGTGGCCTAGCAGCGTAGCGGACCTAGGTGGCCTAGCAGCGTAGCGGACCTAGGTGGCCTAGCAGCGTAGCGGACCTAGGTGGCCTAGCAGCGTAGCGGACCTAGGTGGCCTAGCGTGGCAAATGCACTATCCGTTAACTATAATATACTTAAACCCTCAAGAATCAGTTTGGAAGAATAAATCATGTACATAAAGTTGATAAAACCCCTGCTTTTCTTTTTTCTTGTTTTCTCCTGTCTAGAGAACGCAAATGCTCAACTCATTCCTGTGAAGGAAAAAAACAAATTTGGCTTCATCGACAGTACCGGGAAAATGATCATCCCCGCAAAATTTCACGCAGCTCAACCCTTTTCCGATGGATTGGCGGCTGTGAGGGAAAACGGGTATTATGGTTATATCAATACCAAGGGAGTATATATAATACCCCCTCAATACGATTATGCAGAACCCTTTTCCGAGGGGATCGCCCGGGTTTATAAAAACGGAACATCAGAATTTATAGACAAGTCAAAAAATATAAAATTCAAGGTACCGGCGGGTATTGCTGAAACGAAACCATTTAAAGATCATCTTTCCGTGGTAAAGGGGATGAATGGATTCTCAGGATTAATGAACGACCAAGGAGAACTCATGGTTGACACCCTCTATTATTCACTGGAAGAAATAGGTGATCAATGGTACATTGCCTGCCTGTTTGATCCATCCAAAGGAGATACAACATTGGTACATAGTTACTGGCGTGGATCAGATACACTCAACCACCCACCGGATTATGGACTGATCAATTCAGCAGGAGAAATATTGATACCATTCGGTAAATATGTGAACATTGTTAAGAGTGGTTCGATATTCGCCTGCAGGGGATGTAAATCCATCAAACATTATTTCATGGATATCTATAATTCGGATCTCCAACTCATTTATTCGTATGAAGACGATCTTCCCTACTTTTCCGAATTTTCGTTTGAAACAGGGGACTATATTGTTTCACGTTCCAATTATGAATATGGAAAAGGGATGAGTTATTCCCATGATGTGTTACTTAATAAAAAGGGGGGGATCATTTTAGCTAAGCCAGAGTTTGAAGAGATAAGGGCTATTCCATTTACAGATAAAATTTTCGTACGACTCAAAGGAGAATACACTTTTTGCAGATTGGCAAATCTGAAAGGAGAGTTTCTTGACGATATCAGGTATACAACCTTCCTGGATGATGAAACCCCTGACAATCCTTTGCTGGTATTTTATGATATTGATGGAACTAAATCCATCTATATAAAAGATTGCTGGTGCATCCTGGATACTAACCTTGGCCTTACTACCCTGGATGAATTTTGTGGAAGAGGTTGGGGATTTGAGATCCAGTATAAGAAAAACATGTACATTCTATCGGATGATTCAGAAGAAGGCGGCAGGAGATATGGCTGGTCGAAAACATTGAAAGGGATGGGATCCATCCCTTTTCCTTTACTTACAGAGCCAGTTATCTGGGAAGTAGGGGCCACACTTCTCAGTGCACCCACTGATACCTCTGAAACGGTTTATCGATCAGATGGGCGTTTGATCTATAGTTCCAAGGACCTGTATAAAAAATATAGATACAATATGGATAAGAAGGTCCTGATGCGTTTTCAGGTCCATGGTTGGGATGAGTGGTTTGGTAATGGGGGAACGGATTGGCTGCCACGACCACAAAAAGATGAATTCAACACTGTTGATTTTATCACGGTCACCTCCGAACTTAACAACAATAGGTACTATCACTATAATTACGACTTTGATAAGCATCTGGAAAGAAAAATCATCGTATCCAATAAAAATAAAGAAGATACCTTGGCTTTAACCACCGTTGGAAAATACAGCGAATTGGTGTTGGTCATTGAAGCGTTCAATATTGAAAATGGGACCTGGATGCCGGTAACGACGGTGGATGATCAAAAAAGCACTGAAGTAAGAAGATTGCTGCCAGGTGATTGCTGGCAATTATATATTCCGGAAATGGAAGGGGGTATGAAAACTTCCTTACGTGTAAAAGTAGAAGTAATGAATATGACCACCGGAAAACCGGAGTACCTTTATAGCAAACCATATGCTGGATCCGTTAATCCCGCCCAGTTCTGGAGGAAAGACCCTTCAAATAAATTTTGGGCATGTCCCGACTATAAGTTTCGGGGTTTCTATGAATGGTAAGTGGAGAAATACCAGGTCTGATTGATTTAACCTTACACAATTCCAACAAAAGACTGAGAGAAAAGAATTTGGTATGGCTATGACCCAAGAGGTTATTGACAAAAGCATCCAAAAAATGATGCTGATCATTTTTTTCAAAGATCCATTTGATGAGATTTGTCCAATAAACTAAAATATATGAGCCATATATCATTTAAAAAAATTCTCATTCCTGTAGATTTCTCCAAAACTTCGCATAAAGTTTTTCATCACGTAAAGTGGTTGGCCCAAAAATTTGATTCCGAAGTAACACTGATGCATATTTACGAAAAACCATCTTCTTCAGATACCTTTCCTTCCTTGGGAGATTCCGGATTGGAAGACTTTAATAAAAGATATGAAACTTCTGTTTCGGCAAAGCTGGAGGAGTTAAGAGAAGAATTACTGGAAGCCGGAATTAAAAAAGTAGAGACCCAGTATTTCGAGGGAAATGTGGCCAAATCCATTAGAGATTACGCTGAAGAAGCAAAAATAGACCTGGTGGCCATGGGAACGCATGGTACCAATGACCTGGCAGATTTCTTTTTAGGAAGCAACGCCTTCAAAATTGTAAATACCATTGATCTACCGGTTTTAACAGTGCATGAAAAATCCGTTTTTGCTCCTTATAAAAATATTGTGGTGCCTTTGGATGATTCCGCTTATTCGAGAGCTAAGTTTCCATATATTGCCGAGCTGGCTTCCACGTTGGGTGCTGATGTTGAAATTCTTTATCCCGAAACCAGCAATCCTACCAGAAAAAGTACGATCAATAGTTATTTCCGTCAGGTTTCGGATTTCCTGGAGGAAAATAAGATTGTACATATGGTACGTTCGGTGGAAGGAAATTTCGCCCATGAGGTAGTTAAGTTTGCTGATTATACAAGCGCCGATCTGATCGTTATCATGAGTGATACCGACACAACGATTGCCAATATGTTACTGGGTTCAACCGCCCAGGAAATTGTAAATCATAGCAGAGTGCCTGTTATTACCTTACATCCGGAACATACAAATGGCTATAAAGAATTTTACGGACAATTCTTTTAAACATGATCCTTGTCATTGTATCCTGATCCAGCTGCCGCTACCTTTGAGCTATAAAATACATACAATATGAAAACAAAATTAGGTTTAGTAGGAATGGTTATTGGTATAGCCATGCTGGTAACAGCTTGTAATGATACGAACATTACGAACAGTGAAACGGCTAACATCATTAAAAATGGCACTTGGAGGATTACTTATTATTATGATACAGATCATGAGGAAACCTCTTCATTCTCTGGTTTCAATTTTACCTTTAATGAAAATGGTACAGTAACCGCCATCAAAGGTATTTCTTCTGTATCCGGTACCTGGAGCACTGGAACAGATGATAGTCAGGTAAAGTTGATCCTAAATTTTGGAGCAAATACTCCATTTGATGAGCTGAATGATGATTGGCATGTGATTGAATTGAAAGATGTGAAGGTAAGACTGGAAGATGTAAGCGGAGGTGGAGGCGGAACAGATGAGCTTACTTTCGAAAAGAATTAATTCTTGCTTTTTATTCTTAAAACCACTTGTTAGCAATAACAAGTGGTTTTTTTATTTTATATAGTCAAGGGATGAATGAAGAATATTTGTTCTATTTTTGATCAACTGATCATTCTCCCATGAAAAAATTACCTATGGTGATCCTATATGTCGCCGATCAATCGAAGAGTTGTCAATTCTATGAGGCCGTACTTCAACAAAAGCCTTTACTCAATGTTCCGGGTATGACAGAATTTAAGTTGACCGAAAATTTCCTGCTTGGGCTCATGCCCGAAACTGGGATCGCTAACATCATTTGCCCTTCCACCCCTCATCCTGAACAGGGAAATGGAATTCCAAGATGTGAATTATATTTGGTGGTGGAAGATCCAGATAAATACCTCAACCGTGCTGTTGCTAACGGTGCAAAACTGATTAGCCCAACCGAGGAAAGAGATTGGGGGGATTGGGTTGGCTATTGTGCCGATCCCGACGGGCATATTATTGCCTTTGCCAAATAAAAGTGCAAACCTATGGGCTGTGAACAATCTTAAAATTTTGTTTTGAAAACGATTCTTAATAAAACCCAAATGGCAAAGATGGAACTGGTGGCAAACATAAGATTGCCCATCCATACAGGTTTACCCCAGATGGTCATAACAATGCTACCAGCCAGCATAAAACCAACGATCATGGCCAATGATACGATACGTCCAAACGACATCGCAGTTTTTGCCAAGGCTGATGAATCCTTCACATGAATATCATGTGTGATGGTTCCTTCTTTTATACGATATAAAATCTGGTTGATTTCTCCCGGGAAATCCCTGATCAGGTCCACATAGTCTTTTACAGTATCATATAGATCGGTAGCGATTGCTTTTACCGATATTTTTTGTTTGATCAGTTCCTGGGCATAAGGTTTTATAAGCATGGGCAATGAGATGGTAGGATCGAGGTTATATCCAAATTTCTCGATAATAGCCAATGCTTTTAATAATAAATAAATGCTTTTGGGCAACTGTAATTGATGTTTGAGCATGATCTGGATACATTCATTCAGCATTAATGTAAAATCCATTTTTTCATAGGGTAGATAACCAAACCTGTTGAGCATGTCCTGGATGGCAAACTCCAGGTCATCACGGTCATGGTAATATTTCTTATCACAAAGTGTTAGCAACGCCGAAGTAACTATTTTAGCGTTCATAGTTGCTATACCAATAGTAAAATTGGCAAGGAAATTCATATGGGCCGGTTTTAGCATGCCTACCATACCAAAATCAACCAGGGCCAATCGACCATTCTCTTGAATAAAGAAGTTACCCGGATGCGGATCAGCTTGAAAGAATCCATGCTGCAAGATCATTTTGAGCAAAATATGGGTCCCGTTTTCAGCCACTACTTTTGGATCAATCCCGGCAGCTTTCATTTCAGAGAGTTGATGAGGTTTAAATCCATCTACATATTCCATCACCAGGATCTTCTTGGTTGAAATCTCCATATAAACCCTGGGGATCTTACAATAAGAAGTTTCCCTGAACATTTCTGCAAACCTAAGGGCATTGCTTGCTTCAATCCGGTAATCCATTTCCTGTTTAATGGTAATTCCAAATTCATCCACAAATCCAACAATATCCACCACAGTCAAACCTGGATACTCTTTAACTGCCATCCTGGCAATCAGTTTCATCAAATAAAGATCCAATTGGATTTTAGTTTCAATACCCGGCCTTTGAACTTTAACGATTACGTCAACTCCATCTTTATAAACTGCTTTGTATACTTGACCGATAGAGGCGGCCGCTATACAATTAGGATCAATGGACTGAAAGATCTTATCTATGGGTCCGCCCAATTCATTTTCGATCAACTGGAGTGCTATTTTATTGCTAAAGGGTTTTGCATTCGTTTGCAGTTTCTTTAACTCCAACCTGAGTTTTTCCGAAACCATATCCGGTCTATCGGCAAGTATCTGTCCAAATTTAATAAAAGTTGGCCCGAGTTCTTCCAATATCATTCGGATCCTTTCTTCCCGGGTGTGAATTATTCCACGCGATTTATAACGTATGGATATAAAGCTTCTAAAGAATTTGCTTTTACTCATCCAATTGATCCGCCAGTGGCGAAAAAGAATATAAAGTATCGCCAAAGCTCTTATTAACTGATGATAGTATAATCGAAACCTGAATATTTTGAACATTATGCCTGAGAATTTTTTTGTTCATGAATTTCATCAGCTAATTTCTTAATGGCCTTCGTTAATTTCTTCATATCATCTCCTGTTGGAAGTTGTGCATGGTCCACTACATCTGTTAGCATTGATTTAGTATCCATTCTGCTTTTCACTTCTTCCAGGTATTGATACAAACCCCTGGCCACTTTTTCCATTTGTTCAGGATCATTTCTATAGAGTTCCAATATTTCAGAAACCTTGGTTATGAATAAATCCCTATCCATAAGGCTAAGTGACAACCCTAACCGAATTACATTATTTATGAGTGTAGACATAGTTAATTGAATTTATTTAAGATCAAAAGTGAGGAATATAGGTCGGTAAAAAGATGACATTGCACAGGTTTTTCAATATTCAGATCATGATCTTCATCATTTTTTCGAACGGGGTTGTTGTTCACCTTTGTTTTATCAATCAATAAGTATCCAATGAAAACATTTAATTGTTTATTTTTTGTAATCATATCCTCCCTCATCGTTTTTTCATGCGGCGGTAAAGCATTGGCACCGGACGCACCAAAAATGCTTATACAACCAATTGTTGAGCAAACAGAACTAAAGGGGGGACTTATCATTGTGGATGGAAGTATTATGTTATTGGCAACCAACACCGAACAAACTAAATCCCTCGTACTGTTACCAGCCAATGATAGTATTAAAGATATCGCCCATTGTGCGTATGAAGGTCGGATAGATAATGGTTGTCGCATCAGTTTAAATCCCTGGATCATGTTTAGGGGAAACTACATCAGAAAAGATCCGAATAGATCCATCTTTAAATTTTCAGAAGTGAAAATTTTGGATGACGGCTCCACCTGTTCAATGATAGCTGAAGAGTAGGAATGATGGAAATTCAACTAGCAAAAAAAGCGATTGTGATTGGTGCTACCTCAGGCATAGGCCGAGGATTAGCTGAATTATTAGCTCAAAACGGATATCAGGTGGGTATTACGGGTCGTAGAGAAAAGAATCTAATTGAAATAAAACAAACAAATCCTCAAAATTTCTTTATCAAAACATTTGATGTACAAAATACGGGTGATTCAATTGTAAAGTTAGATGAACTTATACTGGAGATGGGCGGATTGGACCTATTGGTTTATTCCTCAGGAATTGGTTGTGAAAATAGGGAACTGGATTTTGGTATAGAACTCGATACCATCAACACCAACGCCGTTGGATTTACGAATATCGCTACTCATGTTTTCAATTATTTTAAAAGACAGGAATTTGGACAAATTGCTTGCATTTCATCAGTAGCTGGATTTAGAGGTAATCCATTTTTTCCAGCATATGCTGCAACAAAGGCTTATCTTCAGAATTATACTGAATCTTTACGGATAAAGTCTAAAAAAGAAAAATGCGGCGTAAGAATAACAGACCTTCGAGCTGGATTTATAAAGACCGGCCACGTAGATGAATCAAAAATGTTTTGGGAAATATCGGTTGAAACTGCCACAAAGTTGATGTTAAAGGCCATCCAAAAGAAAAAAGAGGTAGCCTACATTAAAAAACGGTGGTGGTTTATTATGATCATGATGAGGCTGATGCCGCGTTGGATCTACGATAAGGTGCCCTTTTGATGCATGAACGATACTGCCACCCAGGTTGAAATGGCAACCGGGAGTCCTATGAAGTACGAGAACTATAATGAAAGAAAGGAAAGGCCTCCTCATAAAAAATTAATCCCATAGGATCAAATAGTCATTGCCAAGTAGGTCCTTATAAGCAATAGTTATATGATGTAGTTGAGATAAATTGACTGGATCTGGGAATGTATATTGATAAAAACCTGTTTCGGTAGTCAACCATGGTGAATCATGGAATTGATAAAAGTTGGAGTCATTCATTTGAATCATCACACACGACATCAACATGGAGGGATCAATCGACGCTCCATTGGGTAGTTTATAATCCAGCAAAACCGAAGTTATTTGGTTACTGCCATTCACCGCAAGCGTAGGTGAAATGATCACCAAATTGGTAGATGCATCAAAATTTGAAAATTGAAAAGTATAATTCGTTGTTCCATTCACGTTAAGCGTATAAATACCGTCTTCAAATGGCATTAGATCAGTACCGTTTAAATTGGAAAACAATGCGTTAAACCCAAAATCAGCTCCTGACGGAACATTTGCCATCCATGATAATTCAATATTGGGATATGGGTTGCCTGCAGGGCCACTTAAGATGAGCGCTGAACCTACCGGATTGATATTTGATCCACCAATAACAGTTAGCTGAGATTTGATATCAAAACTACTACTGTCAAAATCATCCGGTGGAGTTGCATTAACTCCCCAATGGCCAACATATAAACCAAACTTGGAGGTGAGAATTATTTCCTCGTGATTTAAAAAATCCATGAATCCATCGTTGTCAGTATCCATATTCTTTGATAGGGATTCAAAATATGCATCCACCTCCTGAAAACTTTGAAGTGCGGCCTGACTAATAATAATTTCATTGCCAAAAGGGTCATGAGAAGGTATTATATGATTGCCAACCATGGTTAGGGAAGCCAAATCAATGATCGTATTTTCTCCAGCTGACAAATTTCCCAATGGAAGCAAGTTAAAATCGTTCACATTTAAATTACCTACATACTCGTAATTGCTGGTAAGAAAGATCAATGCCACTGCAGTTCCAAGGTTGGCATCAATTTGAAACCCTCCGTCTTGAACATTAACCACTCTAAAAACCAATCCATGTCCATAACTGGGGGGACTAAATAGCAGTACTTTTGAAATATCGTCAATAGAGAAGCTGTCAACACCATTAACTATATTTCCTTTTTTGGGAATATTTCCTTTTATTAACACGCCGCTATGTGGCTCTGGACCATTTTCACAACTTAGCAATAAGGCGAACAGTAACAATAATGATATAAATAGTTTTGATTTCATAATGAATACCCTTAATGGATTATTAATCAAATTAAGCGCTATGAATGCTTGGTAAAAATGATCATCGTCATAAAGACAATTATAAATGTTTAAATCTTTTAAACGCCTCTTTTTCTAATTTCTCTTGATGGTTCGGATGTGCTATTTCTATCAATGCTTTTGCTCTTTGGCGGAGGTTCATACCATATAAATTGGCGATCCCGTATTCAGTTACTACATAATGTATATGTGCTCGTGTGGTGGTTACTCCAGCCCCTTCCTTCAAAAATGGTACGATTTTACTTTCTCCTTTTTTGGTGGTTGATTCCATGGCGATAATAGGCTTACCTCCTTCACTTAAGGCAGCAGCTCTTATAAAATCCAATTGCCCACCAACACCTGAAAACTGATAAGCTCCGATGGTATCTGCACATACCTGGCCTGTTAGATCAATTTCAATCGCGGAGTTGATGGCAGTAACTTTTGGATTCAAGCGAATAATACCGGGATCATTCGTATAAGAGGCCTCCCTCATCGAAACTGCAGGGTTATCATGTATGAAATCATAAATTTTATGGGTCCCTAAAACAAAGGAGGTAACCATTTTGCCCGGGGAGATCTTTTTGTCTTCACCGGTGATAATACCTTTTTCTACCAAAGGAATGATCCCATCAGAAAACATTTCAGTGTGGATGGCCAATCTTTTATGGTTGCCTAATTCTGCCAATACCGCTTCCGGAACCGCTCCAATTCCGAGTTGTAAAGTTGCTCCATCCTCTATTAACGTTGAAATATATTGGCCAATTTTTTTATCATTTTCTGAAAGTATGGCGGCATAATGACAATGCAAATGTTGGTTGGTATGGACCAGGTAATTAAACTTGCTCATGTGTATACTACCTGCCCCATGCGTTCTGGGGGCTTGTTCATTTACTTCGGCTATTAAGATCTTGGCTGAATTGGCTGCGGCCAGGGCAATATCAACCGATGCCCCTAAAGAACAATATCCATGTACATCAGGAGGCGAAACCTGTAACAACGCCACATCGGGCCTCAAAATATTATTTTTAAAAAGTAAATGTATCTCACTTAGAAAAACAGGAACATAATCCGCATTTTCTTCGTTCACAGCCTTTCTCAGGTTATTGGCAATAAAAAAAGAATTTACGTGAAATGAATTTTTATAGGTATTGGAACTATAAGGCGCATGGCCTTCGGTATGCAAATGAATAATATCAACGTTGCTCAATTCTCCGGCTCTGTTCATAAGGGCTTCGATAAGAATTGAGGGTGTCATGGCAGCCCCATGAATAAAAACCCGCTGATTGCTTTTGATTACCGAGACAGCTTCTTCTGCCGAGATCAATTTTGTAGACATAAATCTATACAGGTTTTATTGTGCAATCCAACCACCATCAACTGCCATGGCATTACCCGTTACAAAAGATGCTGCATCCGAGCATAAAAACATAACCGCTTCCGCTACTTCTTCGGGTTTACCCATTCTTCCCACAGGCTCCATATTTTCAAATTGTTTTTCAGCCTCCTTGCTTTTTCCTGTGAAACGATCAATCATAGGGGTTTGAATTACTCCTGGGCATACGGCATTCACCCGAATCTTTTGCTTCGCAAATTCCAATGCTGCATTTTTGGTTAAGCCTATTACGCCATGCTTGGAGGCTACATAAGCCGGTAAACCTGGAAATCCTACCAATCCTGCTATAGATGCACAATTTACAATAGCACCCTGCCCATTTTTTAGCATCTCAGGAATTTCATGTTTCATACAAAGCCATATACCTTTTAAGTTAATATCAATCGTTCTATCCCAATTTTCTTCGGTGCATAATTGTGTTGGAGCGGATATTCCCTCAATACCAGCATTATTGAAAGCAAAATCCAACCTACCGTACATTTGAATGGTCCTTTCAACCATTGCTTTAACTTCGGAATCCTTGCTTACGTCACATTTTATAAAAGTGCCCTCCGCCCCTATTACTTTGATCTTTTGCAGAGTTTCTTCGTTCTTATCCTCTATCCAATCAACAATTACCACCTTTGCCCCTCTCTTTGCAAATGCAATAGCAGTTGCTTGACCTATGCCAAAACTACCTCCGGTAACAATGGCCACCCTGTTTTCAAATATTCCTTCCATTTTCTCTATTGTTTAATTTTGCAGCTAAGGTATAGCCTGAGGTTGGTGAGAAGAATGATCCTTGTCAGATTTCGATAAATGCCCCGGTTAACTCTTTTCAATGGGCTCAAAGTACCGACCTGCCTGGTTTTTCTAAAAACATGACATTCATCATATTTCGGGAATATACCTAACTTAACTTTGCATATTCAATCGAGGCTTACAATAAATGGGAAAATCTCCTAACTTAGATTCCAATTCTAGTTTTAGAAAAATGGATAGCAAAAGTGGCCTATCGGCCCTGTTTGAGCATGCTACCGAAGGAATCCTGGTAGCCAATAGTGAAGGAGCTATTGTAAAGGTAAACCCTGCAGCTGAACGGTTGTTTGGTTATGAAAAGGATGAGCTTTTGGGCATGAAAGTGGATGCTTTGGTTCCCCACAGATTGGCGGAAAAACATGTGAAGAACCGGGAGAATTATAATAAATCACCCCACGCCAGGACCATGGGAAGCGGATTAGATCTGTTCGGTCAACGCAAAGATGGTTCTGAATTTCCTGTAGAAATAAGCCTGAGTCCTTTTAATAATGATCAGGGTAAATTTGTGATCGCCTTTATCGTGGATATAACGATTCGAAAAGAGGCAGAAAAAAAATTACGGAACTATTCATGGGAGCTGGAAAAAGAGGTGGAGCAAAGAACGGTTATCCTAAGTGAGGCCATTGCCGAATTGGAAAAGATCAAGGAAGAACTTAACCTTGCATTGGCCAAAGAAAAAGAATTGAATGATTTAAAATCGAGGTTTGTATCTATGGTTTCTCATGAGTTCAGAACCCCTCTGGCTACCATTTTATCCTCCCTATCTCTTGTTAGAAAGTATCAAGAGAACAATGACCAGGAGAAACAGGAAAAACACATGGCCCGAATCAAAACTTCGGTAAACAACCTTACTGATATTTTAAATGATGTGCTCTCGTTAAGTAAACTGGAAGAAGGGAAGGTTACAGTAAGTGTGGAAGAAATGGATATCACGGAATTTGTAAATGAAGTATTACAGGACGTTCAATCCATTGTAAAAAAAGGACAAAAGCTTAACTATGAACATACCCAAGGAGGTAAATTGGCAAGCTTGGACAAAAAAATACTTCGTCATATTTTGTTCAACCTGGTTACCAACGCTATTAAATTTTCTCCAGAAGATAAGCCCGTTATTATTCATACCTCCATCATTAACAATAAGTTCTTCTTAAGTATACGAGATCAGGGAATCGGAATTTCGGAGGAGGATCAGAAGCATTTGTTTGAAAGCTTTTTTAGAGGCGAAAATGCGGTTAATATCCAGGGAACAGGGTTAGGACTGAACATCGTATCGAGATACGTTGATTTGCTGGAAGGAACTATTCAATTGGAAAGTAAACTAGATGAAGGAACCAAATTCACTATTCATATACCTTTAAATAATTAGTTACCATGAAAAAGAAAATCGTATTGATAGAAGATAACCTCGAGATGAGAGAAAATACCACGGAAATTCTGGAACTGGCCAACTATGAGGTAATGGCAGCCCCCAATGGAAAATTGGGAGCCGAATTGGCAGAAAAAGAATTGCCTGACCTGATCATTTGTGATATTATGATGCCAGTAATGGATGGATACGGAGTATTATCCGAATTATCCAAAACGGATGCAACATCTTCTATTCCCTTTATATTTTTAACTGCCAAGGCGGAACGAAGCGATTTGCGCAAAGGAATGGAAATGGGAGCAGATGATTATTTAACCAAGCCATTTGATGACTTAGAATTATTAAACGCGGTGAGCAGCAGACTGAGAAAAAGTGAGGTCCTGAAAAGGAATTTCTCAAGGGATCTAACTGGCTTGAATGAGTTCATGGAAGCCGTAAAAGGATTGGATACATTAACCAAACTTTCCGCCGAACGAAGCTTAAAGTCCTATAAGAAAAAAGAATTCATATATAATGAGGGAGGGTATCCCCGGGGTATTTACTTTCTTAATTCCGGAAAAGTGAAAACTTCTTTAACAAACGCCGAAGGAAAGGAGTTGACCACCGGTCTTTATAACGAAGGTGATTTTTTTGGGTATTTAGCCTTATTGGAAGAAACCAAGTATTCCGACAATGCTTCCGCCCTGGATGATGCAGAGATCTGTCTCATTCCGAAGGAGGATTTTTATAACCTTGTATACAATAGCCCGGAAGTTTCTAAAAAGTTCATTAAGATGTTGTCGAATGAATTGGTAGCTAAAGAAGATCAACTGCTTCAACTGGCATATAACTCGGTAAGAAAAAGAGTTGCTGAGGCGTTGCTTACCTTGTATGATAAATATGCAAAAGAAAATGAAGAAAAATTTTCAATCAAAATATCCCGTGAGGACCTTTCTAACCTGGTGGGAACTTCCACCGAAACGGTCATTCGGACTTTATCCGATTTCAAGGATGAGCAACTGGTGGATGTAAAAGGGGGGTTGATCACCATCCTCAACCATTCAAAGCTTGTTTCCATGAAAAACTAGCATTTTTTAATCCGATTGTTTCAAATCCTGACCACCATCATTTTTCCAGTTATTTCCTTGAAGTAGCTTTGTGGTATAAGCCTTAGATGACTAAGCCCTAAGGCAAAAGGAAATATGAAGATAAATATCCATGATGGTAAAAAGGTAGCCCTTGTGCAGGAAGAGTTCAGTAGTTTTTTCCCATTCTTAAAACTCGACTTCTATGGTGGTGGGAAAGAATATACACCTACCCATCCCAATACAACCTTTTCAATAAATGGGCATATAATTAAGGATTTCCGAAAAATTCATACTGAAGGCGAAATAACCATTTTCCCAGAAATGTCGGTCGCAGATCTTGAACAAATATTTCAGGACCATTTCGGACTTTCAGTAAAAGTGCTGCGAAGTGCAGGTAATATTTGGATGCAACCCAGTTATTCTGATTTCTGGTCTCTCGAAAAGCAGAATCGACAAGGAGAAATAACTTACAAAAGCTTACAAGCACAAAAAGAAAAAAGGAATTTATAAAAATCTGGGTTATGGAAACATTGATTCCTTCTCTTCATCACCAATCGGCCCTGATGCTTCTTTTAAGAATCATTTTGGGTACGTTGTTTCTATTTCAAGGTATTGACAAAGCCTTTAACCTTGGAATATCCAAAGTAGCTAGCTCCTTTCAATATGAATTGGGCACCAAAAAATTTCCTAAATGGGTATTAACGATAGCCGCATTTTTCACCTCCTATGTAGAATTGATCGGCGGAATACTATTGATAGTAGGACTATTTAAAACCTATGCTTTTTATTTACTAGGTATTGATTTGATAGTGGTAACCATAGCGTTCAGTTTGATCTATCCTGTATGGGATATGAAATTTGTACTGCCCAGACTGTTGCTATTAGCAATATTGTTGTATCTCCCACCTTCCTGGGATAGCTTTTCGCTTGATTGGTTGCTAAAACCTGTTAAGTAATTCTTATATATCGGCATTCAGGCGGTACTATCAGCCGGGCACATCATTAATAGACTAATTTTATCAAATATTTAATAAAACGTCCAATCCTGATGAGGATCATTTTCTACCACGTTGGATCAAACTAATATTACATAAAATTTCGATGATGTATATAACCATACCAAACATTTTGAGAAGATTGGCCGCCGATGAAGATGAAGCAATGGTGCTGCTGGAAACAGAACCCTTATTGGAGTTGGACGATGCTGAGTGCCAAATGGTGGATTAATCAAATATAAAAACTACGGTAACCATGAATACAATTCTTGCCCCAACCGATTTCTCTGATGTCTCCCTTAACGCCGTAAGATATGCCGCTGAACTGGCAAAACTCACCGGGTCCAAACTTATTCTATTTAATGCTTATGCCAGTCCTCCAGTAGCCTTTGAAATTCCTTTTGTAACACCTACGGATGCAGCATTGGAAGAATATAGTATGGACGGATTAAAAAAATTAGAAGCAGATCTGCAGCAGCAATTTGATTTCGGCCTTAAGATCGAACGTAAATGTGCCCTCGGTTTTGAGGTGGATAGGATCAACGAAATTGCAGAAACCGAGAAGCCCGATCTCATTGTGATGGGTATGCAGGGAGTCGGTTTTTTACAGGAGCATCTGGTAGGTAGCACTACCACCGCATTCATGCGTAAATCGTGTTGCCCTGTGCTTGCTATTCACAAGAATATGCTATTTAAACCCATTCAAAAAATAGCATTGGCCAGCGACTACGAGGAATTGGATACAGATGCCGTACTACAACCATTGAAGGAATTGGCGAACATGTTTAATTCGCATGTATATCTATTGCACGTGACCCCTGAGTTCGAAATGGATTCAAATTTAACCGAACGTATTCAATTAAACACTTCACTAAAAGATCTGAAACACTCCATTCATAGCATTCGCATGGAACAGGGAAACAGTGTAGTGGATGAGATCAATGCTTTCGTAGTTAAACATGGGATCGATTTGGTTGTAATGATGCCAAGACATCACCTCCTGATCGATAATATTCTTTTTGAACCAGAAACGAAAAAGATGGCCTTTCATGCCAAAGTCCCATTACTATCGTTACATGCCCGATAAAACTTCAAAAGGGTTAACTATTTTTTTTTAAACCTGATCAACATCATTTTGTACAAGCGCATCTCTGGCTAATATTGAAAATAAATATCAAATGATAGATTAACTAAATACATTATATATATGATAAAGAAAAAAATAGGGGTATGGATGGATCATTCCCATGCTCAATTACTAGAATACGGGAATACGGCAGAAGATATTCGCCTCATCAAAGCAGACTCCCCCAATCATCCTCAAACCGATAGCAACAAAAAACCTGTGTTTAGCTCCGCTTCAGGTAAGGGTTTTCATACATCCAACAATGAGTTTAAGACCCATAACATAGAACAAAATAAACTGGATGAATATTATAAATCCCTGGAGCATGAACTAACATCCTATGATGAGATCCTTTTGTTAGGTGGAAAAACAGCCAAGGAGGAGTTTTTTAACCGGATCAAGGATAAACAAAGCTTTGAAGGCAAAAAGATCTACAAGATGACAACGGATCATCTCACTCCCAATCAATTTGCCGCTTTTGTGAATGAAAAACTAGACGAAAACCTGGCGAAGTAATTGTTCCGCTCATTTCTCGGATAATGGTGATTAACTCTACTGCAATTTTCTTTGCATGTTGGGTTTTTCACTCTTAAGTATCTCGACAATATTTAACAGGTAAGAAATCTACTCCCATTTTAATCAAAGTCTTTCGCTTCCTTCTCATCCAGGAGAAAATCCTTTACCGCAAGTAATATAGCTTTATTGGAACTAAATAATTCCCTGTTAAAATTGATCACAGTGGTCATATCCAAATCCTCTATATGCTTCTGTTGAGCTTCCTTATAAAAATCATTCAATCCAGAGGTGTATTTATTTCGGGTATCATTAAACATATACTGAAGCTCACTATAACTCCCTTTGGTGGGGTTTTCCAGGTAGCCAAGTAATTGGTTGTATAACTTCCCTATTGCTTCCTTATGACGCATAAAAAACTCATACTTAATATCTTTAGATGACCGCTTTAACTCGAAAATATTTCCGCTAATATCATTTATGCCTTTTACTGAATAAAGCGAATTTCTCACCGCTGAAATCAATTGGTTAAGATCATTAGATTGTTCTCCTTGTGCTTTTTTTCTCAATTTCAGATAGAATAATTGTATTTCTCCCTGCCATTGCTTCATAAATTCATATTTTTCCTCTGTAGTCTTGGTTAAAAAACCTTTCTTTCTATTCAACTCATCATGTTCTGCGTTGTTTTGAACTGCTGAGATTTCTATCTCAAATAGGGATAGATTAAAAAGCATCGAGTTATAAATAAAATATCCGGTTTCTCTTCTAAATAGATCTAAGGATGCCTCAGTATCTTCAATACTGGCTCGTTCGATAAAAACCGCGGCCGAGCCATCACTATCCTTGAATAATTTTTCCAGCAGCCTTGCAAACAGGTTTAAAAAAGGGAGAAAAACTAAAATGATCATTAAATTGATCAAGGTTGAAAATGTTACAAGACCTATCATAGGATCTTTAATCCCAAAAACATCAACTATTAGTGCAATTATTGGTCTTAATAAGATAAATACAATTACCGTCATGGTAAGGTTTACAATCAAATTACCAAAAACCACCCTTTTTTTGGACGCATTACCTCCAATAGCGGTTAAGAGTACCTTTATGGTTGTACCTGTTTCCGAACCAAGAACAATAGCGGCTGCTGGGGTGAACTCTATAACTCCGGCATGAAGTGCACTCAGTGTTAGTACCATGGTTACGGAACTCGATTGAACGACTACTGTGATAATAAATCCTATAAGAAGGAACACCGCCAATGACATATGAGCATAATTCGAAAGATCAAACTCCCTCAACTCAGTTTCCATAGCAGTTCTTATAAATGGAATACTAATGAATAATAAGCCGAAGCCAAGTAGAAAGTACGCCAAATACTTTAACGATTTTCGCTTTCCAAAGAGCATAAGCATTATTCCACCTGCGAAAACAGCAGGATAGGAGATTATTTCGATGTTTAATTTAAATCCAAAGAACACCACAAGCCAGCTATCTAGCGTTGTGCCCAGGTTTGTCCCCAGAATAATAGCGAAGGCACTTCTCATGGTAAATACACCCGTGCCAACAAAAGCAAGCACCATAAGCGAAACCATGGAACTGCTTTGTAACAATCCTGTTGCAATGGCTCCACCGGTAACAGCACCGATTTTTGTTTTGGATATCCGGTGCAAAAAACGCTTAAATCTTCGGCCCGAAAGATTTTTTAGTGATGTCTCTAATAAGTACATCGCAAAAAGGAACAAACCTATTCCGGCTAGGAGTTTTAATATCTGAACAAGTATTTCCATTTCTATTAAGGCTCAAAACGAAGAATCATCTCCATCAGGGTTTAATTTGTTTAGGCAGTAACGGTTGTAACCCAATGGTCGATATTTCGAATGCTATATTGTTTTGTTTTTTAATTTGACCCATAATTATGAGTACTGATATGCTTATCAGTGAAGCAAAAAAGCACCATACAGAAACTATATAATCCACATAAAATATGGTGGTTATGATGTAAGAGATCAGAATCGCGGCGCCCAAGATCCACATTCTTCTAGTACTCGACAAAAATGGAGGAACAATGGTTGCAACAACATAAAGCACCCCACCAAGGTGACGAAATATAGTTGGATAATCCTGTTGGTAGGAAATATGATGGCCTATAACTTTGCTCTGCACAGGATATGTTAACAGACAATAAGCCAGGTACAATGAAACCAGCGCACCTATCCCAACAAATATCCCATGTAATCGTTTTCTTCTCTCATTCCTTTCCAATTTAAATACTGCAAAAGGTACCCAAACTGGCCATATGATTTGTGCAAAAAATAAGAAATTATAGGTAGTAACCCCTTGCAAAGAGGCATATAATGGGTTTTCCAGAGCCAACCACAGAAAACCTTCGGTGATTTGCTGAATAGAAAAAATCAATGGAATACTTGCAAAAAAAAATTGCGATGGAACTTGAACCTTTTTTAGAGAGGCAACACCTATAACGGAAAGAACAATACCCGCACCGAAACTTGCATTAGCTGAAAAACACATGGGCATTTAAATTAATGATTTATAACAATTCGAGAAATGGTAGAAATGAAAATATAGTTCTAATGGCATTAATTGACCTTAGGGAGTAACTCTTTTAACCGGCTTAATCGGATATTTTTTAAGTATCCGGTAAACCGCGGGATGAAGGTTGTCTTCAATATAAGCTGGATCATATAAATCTCCTTTTGCAGTTCCTGTCCATACCAGCTTGTTTTGTACACGATCAATTATATTCAAGGTAATGCTACTTTCCCAATACTCCACTCGCTGGGTTACATGAAAATTAGAATAATCATACTCATAATAATACGGGTAATAATACGGTGGAGGACATTCCTGATAATATGGATTACATCTATACCATCCACTATTAGGAGTATACCATCGGTTAGTATACTCAAAAGCTTTTCTTTCGGACCGAACAATAAGATCCAAAAAAACATCCGGTGAATCTACATTGATCTGATAAGCTCTTCTGGCAAACTCATAATTAAAATAGTTCCGTGTATTGGTTCTTATCATTTGATTGTTTGTTTCGGTGTTGCTAGTATCTCTATCAGGCAACCAGGCAAAGGTTTTATATTTGGTAAAATTAATGCTTCTATCGTAGTCTGAATAAACACTCCTGTAGATTCCACAACCATAGATTAGAAAAAGCAGAAAGATGATCGCTTGAAAGTATGCATTTTTTTTCATTTCATTATTACTTTTAGTAATACAATAATAGATCAAGGGGGCTCCTTAACAAATGATGTCGGTCATATATGCTGAAAATTTGCATAAAAAGAATTCCAGCCTTACGGGGCTGAGAATTCATTAGAGCAGTTTTTGATGAATCAGTCGGACCTCCGCCTTATCGGTCAATCCATGTACTTAAAACCCATTGCCTTACGGAACACATACATTTCTATATCCAAGGTGTTCCTGGGGCAACACATTCCGCTATGCAGAACTTGAGGTTTTTATATTGCCAGCCTTACAGGGCGGGTCTTTCTATAATTTGCCTTCATGCATCAAGCCTTACGGGGCTATTACTGATTTTAGGCAAGACTAGTCTTACGGAATAAACTATTTTTTCCAAAGTATTCCTGGGACTGGGTATATGAGTTTATTCCCACTCTATTTACAAAACTGCGATTTCCTTTTTAGGAGTGGCAGGAGCTACTTCTTTTTTAGGCAAAATCAATTTCAAAATCCCATTTTCATACTTCGCTTCAATTTTCTCTGGAACTGAATTTTCTGGCAAATCGAAAGAACGTTTAAAGAAATTGTACGAAAATTCTTTTCTGCGATAGTTTTCTTTCTCATCCGTTTTCTCCTCTTGTTTTTCGGCGCTGATTACAAGCAACCCGCCTTCTACCTCAATTTTAAAATCGTTCTTCTCCAAACCAGGAGCAGCAAGCTCGATTTTAAAATCTACACCATTTTCTTTGATGTTAACGGATGGAATTTTTGATTTTAAACCAAAATCCAATAATCTATTCTCCAAATCGTGAATAACAGGACTGAAGAGTTTTCCATTTTCGAAAAAATCATTTACCAAAGTAGGGAACGATTTTCCTTTTTTAATTTCTGTTGACATATTTTCTATTTTTAAATGTTAGCCAATAATTAATTTATATGAACAAATGTATACAGTGTTAGGCGCTAAAAAAATGACCTACATCATATCCAAAAAAAAGGGCCAACGTGAACCGTTGGCCCTTTTTTTTAGAATTATATGGTTTTAAAAAACCAAAACCATTGGATCAATCTCCAGTTTATTTTCAACGATTTCTACTCCGGGAGATTTCCAGGCAGCATTTTCGGCATCAATTTTTTCTGCCCATGAACGCACCTTGCCTTTTAAAATAATTCGGTTACCAATGGTTTCAATGTTAATTCGGTCCGAATCAAGGCTTGCACTTCTTTGAAAAGCAGATTCAATTTTGCTTTTTACAACTTTAGCATCCAAATGGGGTTTAATAGAGATGAGGTTAGTTACTCCTACTACACCATTTAAATGTTCAACCGCACGGGTAGCTGCGTTTCTTTGAAACAGCCACTCAGCCTCACCGTCCAAGGTTATCCAACCATTTTCAACCTTTACTTTTACTTTTTCCTCCTTAACAGCGCTATTCCATTTGAGAGCAATAAGTACAGCTTCGGCTAATTCCGTATCATTTTTCTTTCCAAAGCCACTTAATTTTACTTCAATGTCTTCAGCCACAGCCTTCACTCCTTTTACCCTCTTAGCTGCTTTTTCTGCTTTACGCTTTTTCAGGTAAGTATCCACAGTACCAGAAAGAGTAACAATACCATCCTTTACGGCAACTCCAATTTGAGTTGCATTTAATTGAGGTTCCCAATTCATTTCCTCCATTACATCTTGTTGAATTTGTGCATCCGTTTTCATATTGATATGTTTTAAAGATTATACATGTTAATAGCACAAATTAAGGATACAATAGGGCCAATAAAAATGATAAAGCTCATAAATCCGACTAAACTATTCTTCCCAAAGCATCAGGAAAGATCTGTTTTAATATCGTTAAAACTCCAACAACCAACACCAGGAATAGGACGATCAATTTAAATCTCCTTTCAGAAATAAATTTCAATAACAATTTACCTATATATGTTCCGGCAATACTTACAACAAATAAAATGGGTATTAGATATAGATCATGAATATGTACAAACCCATTATATATATAAACCCCACTTCGGCTCAAATCAATTCCCAGATCAATAACTGCCGATGTTGCAATAAAAACCGACTTTTCCAGATTAAAAGCTGCTAAAGTAAGTCCGCGAATAGCTCCCCCGGTACCCACCAACCCAGCACTAATCCCGGAAAGTGAGCCGCCTAAGATAGAGTTGAATAAAGTGGGTTTTATCTTAATACGGGTAAACACAATAAATAACAGGCTCATTAAAATCAGAAAAAGTCCAAGAATAATTTCCAGGATCTGTTTATTTACATATTTCGTAAGAAATGCGCCTAAGATCACAAAAATGATCGCCGGTATGCCGATGGTCAATATCAGTCTTTTGTTGAACCCTTTTCTAAACATAGCAATCTTAACAAGGTTGCTTGACAGATGAAACAGAGCTGTAATACCAAGAACAGATTGAAAATCTAAAAAGAAACTGGCCATGGGAACAAAGAAAAGAGAGGAGCCAAAGCCTCCAACAGTTCCTAAAATTTCAGCAACCAATGCAAGTACAATGAACCATATCAATAGCTCAATTACCATTTTTCCACCCTATCTGTATACCTGGTATGATACAATTATACCTTTTGAATGGAGATCTGAAATAGATGGTTATCTCTCCTTTTCATAGTACTAAGCATTTAGCTCCTCTTGTGGGGTACAATGATCCTCACCTAATTTATTCTGTTCGGCCAGTGTTCGGTCATCAGTAATGGTTGTTTCAAGCCATACTTTACCCGATTTTCTGAAAACCTGTACCGATAATCCGTATATATTACTAAAACTTTTCTCCAGTTCCTCTACGGTCATTTCTGGTATTATTTCCATTTCGCCATCAAAGTGTACGGTTCGACATTCGTTAATCGTTTTGTAGTTCTCCATCATGAATTTTTTAGCTATGCCACCTTCGGCCTGAGGGAATCTTGAAAACACTTCAAGTTTTAAAAATGGGAAAAGCGTATTAAACTCAACTTGTATTTTTCGGATTGTTTTTCTATCATCTATTTTTAGTTTCATAATATCTATTTTAGTGTGTGTTTATTATCCATCAATTGGGAATCCTATACCCAAGGTCGTTTTCAATCAGTTTATAAAGATTAAAGTGGGTCATGTACTTGATGGTCCCATCCTTCCATTTTTTAATCAGGAAATCCTTTACTTCCTCCTTTTCCGCATACAACCTGGCCACATAATTAATTTCATGGTCCGCCGTACAATCGAAGAATTTATCGTCTCTAGCCTTATCTCGTTTCATCTTGCATCTATATTAAAAAAGCATCAACAATATATTTATTAAAACAGCAGCAATACCTACTCCTAAAACCCAGCGGATAGGTGCCACAACCAAAATAGAAACAAGGGTAGCCATAGGTGGAATAGCAACCAGGGTTATTTCGAGTTGGTTGGTTCCGTCAACAAAAAATCCGGCCACAATACCGCTAAAGCAAGCTACAATAGATAAGGTCCAGGCAATTACACCAAATCGGTTAAATTCCATCATTTCCCAAAAAGCTGCTGTATCCTTCTTTTTACTCATGCTTTTCTCAACTGTTTGACTTCTGAATTTTGAATGTGCTAAAGTTTCCATAACAAATAGTTTTTAATGATTTATAGGACAAATGTAGATCGCTGTGTCCACCTTAAAAATGATCCGCATCATCTTCACCAATATTTCAAAAACTGATCTGCATCATAATTATCCCGTGGCCTGCAGTATAGCTTTGTCCACATATTCAATCTTATGAAAATCATCCGTATTATATCCCTTGTACTTCTTCTTATCAATGGATTTGGGGCCTTTTTGGGGGGCTTTGCCATGATAACAGATCCAACTGGAGCTAGCCTTCAGCTGTGCCTCGATTGTTTGCACAATTCACCCTTTGCTAACTACTTTATTCCGGGCCTTATATTATTGTTGGCAAATGGAGTATCAAGTTTTATTGCCTTCGGTGCAGTAATGGTTAAATACAAATACTATCCTTGGTTGATGATGGTACAAGGCAGCATACTTACGGGCTGGATAGCTATACAAATGATCATGTTGCAGGTTACCTACTTTCTGCATTTCATCTTTGGAGGAATGGGTATCTTACTCATCATTTTTGCAATTATCCTCGTAAAGCACCAAAAGAATAATCCAAGATCTAATATGTTTTGGTCATATTTTCGGGTACAACAATAATAAAATCAGCCATCCCTTTATTTTCATCAGCAAGTTTTTCAATATCTGCCTGCTCCTTGGTGCTAATACTTCCAATAGTTACAGTAGGCAAATATTGTTTCAAATACCAGGCAATTCCTTCTTCATGGTCCGAATGGTACGATCCGTTAAAATGTAATACCTGTTTTGTAGCTGCCAATGCTTTGTAAATAAACCATGCCATCGTAGCATCTTTAATAGCTTGTGATTTTGGTAAGTTTTCACCCCCATGTCCACCGGCATTGGCAACTATTTCCTTGTAGCAGGCTAACGAAGTATCATAAGGCATTGGTAATGGTGCTATATATTTTTTCGCTTCACTATCCAGGCTATCCAATGTAGCAATGCCTGATTTATACACCAAATTTGCATATCGTCTAGGAATATTAGCACAAATAAATGCCAGTCCATTATTTTTTGCAAAATCCATTAATGGTTTGTAATCCGTTGCATAATTAGGCCAGAGCTTTGCTTCATCGTTAAAGGTTTTATCCGTCATGATACCTTTCAGGTATTCATTGATGATGAGTTGGTCATCAGCCTCAAACATTTCAGCAGCCAGTACAAGGTCTTGTTTTTTCCCTTCGTATAACTTCATGGTAAGCTCAAGCTGTAACCAATGGGCAATAGGATTATTGTGTAACTCACCAAAAAGTATCACCTGATTTTTACTTAATGATCTTACCATCTGGTCGTAATCCACCTCTTTTCCTTCCGAATTAAAAATGGTGTAAGCAGGTTTGTCCATCGCCGACAGCTTGGTGGAAGCAGATAGAACAGATAGTAACAATAATAACATCGCTATTTTATTCATAATACTAGATTTATTTCAATGCGAAAATACCCAAAATTTAATCCATTAAATGGTAAATATCGTTAAGCATAATGGTATCACCATTTTCATTGACCACCCGCAAATCATACCTAAAGATCACCTTTGTGCCTACTGGAGCATTATAATAGATCGTCCAGGCATCCGCTTCTTTGGTTCCAATACAGCCATGCGAATAAGCCTTTCCTAAAGTAGTAGGGTTTGTTGTTGGATGTATCATGGCACCATAACGGATCCCATTAATGCTGGGCTCGATCCAAGGGATTATAGGAATTTTGGTAAAACGTTTATCATCACGATTCGTACCTGGGTATTCTTTACCGGTATCCAGGTTAATTACCTTGTGCATCCGGTCGGTTCTAACAATCTCTCCAACACCAATAGGAGTTCTGAGATTTACAGTTCTACCAACCACAAAAAGAAATTTCTCGGCATCTCGTCCAACTCTAACGGGGCAGGTAAGTATGGTATCATTCATTTGGTAAAGACGTAACGTAAACTCCGGTAGATTCACATCAATAACACTGGTAGCAAGTTTACGTCGCAAAGCTGATGTATAAATACTATCAGGTACCGCAAGGCTATCGCCTTTATGTAAGATGACCAATTCACTTTGGTCATAAATAAATCTTCCTTGCGCCATCATATTGTAATAATCAAACGACCTTAGTGAGTCCAGTATCCACGCATTCGCATGAACCAACATATATTCATCTATATGCCAATTGTCAAAAGTATCAACGTTGAGCACGAGCTTATCCATAAACTTAAAATAGTTCTTCACCTTAATATCCTCAGGTATTTTCACCCATCCGAGTATGGAATCCCGTTTGGGTATCTCCATGCTCAATCCATTCATACTATGTTGAGATGTGTCTTTTTCAGTGGCCACTGCCAAGTTTTTTCGGGTTGTAACCCCACATGAAAAACAAATAGCTATTAAAATGTATAGTATTTTTCTTATTAGCATGCTCAAAAGTAACCCCTCCTATTTTATGAATAAATGATTATGGTCATGTATGGATCATTTTTGTTCCGATACCATATTTAACATTTACCAGGATCAGGACCCTCCTTGGTCCTGTGCACCGGACCCAATTGCACGAACTCGCCTAAATGGACCCAACCCTACGAGATTATTAAATAAATCACTAAATTTACCTATGGTAAAGTCGATCAAACGATCTGCATTTTTTAGCCTGGCGATGAGTTTTTTTCTCTCGGGGGCTACGTCTTATGGACAAGATACCATCAACGATTGGGATAAAATGAAGTTGAATGGAAAGGTAAAGTCCATTACCCAGGTCCTGTACAAGACCTCTATGCAGGATGGAAAAGTTAAAAAGGATTATAAGGCCGAATGGATCGAATACCAATTCAATGAAAAAGGATTTAAGGTGGAAGAAAAACGTTTTGAAGCGCATAACGGACGGCTGGATGAAAGGACCACCTATACTTATGATGTGGGTGGAACATTGATCGAAATGAGACGATACGGCCAGGATAGCACCCTACAAACCCTTTATACTTTTATTTATGATGAAAAGGGAAACCAGATCGAAGAAAATATTTATGAAGAGGGTAATACCCTGAGTACAAAATACGTTTCTACCTTCAACGAAAAAGGGCAGACCATTGAGTTGCTAGGTTATAATATGGATATGGATGGGAAAGTTTTTATCAGGTATACTTACAAGTATGACGAGAAGGGAAATGAAATAGAAGAGATCTGTGAACATGACAACGGGGACTCAAAAGATACGCATACCTATAAATATGACAAAGAAGGAAGGATCATAGAAAAATGCACCTATACCTGGTACGAGAAAATGGATGAATCCTCATATAAGGAAACTTATACATATGATATTCACGGAAATTTAATAGAAGAAACCTGGGGGCCCATCAAAGGCAAAGCGGCAGATGTGGATATATATACATTGGATGCACAATTTAACTGGATTCTAAAAACAGTGATTGAGTTGAAAGAAACACTCTGTATAACAGAAAGGGAAATTGAATATTTTAAGTAAATTAGGAATAGCATTCAACAAAGAACCATATGCTAACCCAACAAAAACAAAAAGCATATTATCAAAAAAGGTCGCAACGGGTCATGAAGCATTTCCACGCATTCATTCAAGCCCAGGATCCGGAAGAACTGCATCATTTACGGGTAGAGATCAAAAAACTCAAAGCCCTGGTTTCGTTTTCAGAAAAATGCAGTAAAGACAAGAAGATCGCAGCACATTTTAAGAAAACTAAAAAACTATTTAAAGCGGCTGGTCTGGTAAGAAGTGCTCAGGTAAATCTGGAGATCATCAACAAGTACAAAATGGCAGGTCCGGCTTTTAAAAAAGAACATAGCCGGTTATTAAAAAACCATAGCCAACAATTTCTAAAAAAGGCAGATCAATTGGAGAAAAGGTGGAAAGAAGTTCATAAAAAAATAGTAAAAGATCTCCAGGACATAGAAGGAAAATGTATGGTGAAAGTTTATCTGGAATATCTCCAGGAATTGTCGCTTCTGTTTTCCGATCAAGACCTGGAAAAGAACCTGCATGAAGGCCGGAAGATCATCAAGAACTTATTGTATATGTATAATCTTTTGCCTTCTGTCACGTTAAAAAAACTCCATTTGAATATACCCTATCTTAAAAAGCTGGAAGATCAAATTGGGAAATGGCATGACAATATATTGGCCTATGAATTATTGCTGGAGGGTAATATGGATAACGCTACCACCAAAAAGATCGAGACCAATACGAAAAGAATGTTTAAGCTCATACAATCCTCGGTGGAGGAGTTCCCGGAGAAAGCAACAAGAATAGTGAATGAATGAATCAGAAACAAATCTTCTGCTTTTCAAAGCCATCTCAGCGGGTGACCTGGATCAAGTGAGAATTGCTTTGGATTCCGGAGCGGATATCCATGCTTTCAGCGTAGATTTTAACCGGAAACCAATTTACAATGCCTGTGGACATAGGCATTACCATATTGTTCAATTATTATTGGAAAGGGGGGCTTCTCCTCAGGACGGTTTAATGGCCGTAGCCATTCAAGGAAATATTGAACTACTCCAATTATTGATAGAACATGGCGCGGATATAAATACAAAGCTAACCGATGAAGGACATACCTTACTCCATATTGCCTGTGATTTTAATCATCAGAATTTCATCAAATATGCATTGACCTTGGAAAACATCCAGTTAGATCCCAAAACCAGTTCGGGTAAAACTCCGTACGACTATTTAAAAAGATTTGGGATGGATGAGGAGATAAAGGCGGCCTTGAAAAAAAGATAGTTTATATTTAAACCCTACGCCAACAATCCTTTCACCGGCACACTTACCAATGCGTTTTCTTTGAGTCCTTCTTTTGTAAAAATTTTATTGGCGGCAATGGCACCACTTGTATAAGCCGCCTCCATCAGCATGGTGCAATTTTCCATTTTTACCCAATCACCTGCCAAATACAAATTCGGAACCTCGGTATCCACCGTGGGTCTGTTTGCATGCAATCCGGTATGGAAAGCAGCGAAATCCTGTTTGTGTTGAAAGTAAGAATGAATGATCTGCATATCCTTTAGCTCCGGCATATAATGGAAAAGCTCTTTCATCAACTGTTCTTTTATTTTTTCTTCCGTATCTAAATGTGCAGGCAATGCATAACAATGTAGTTCAAAAATCCCCCCTTTGTTTTCCTTGCTCCATTGAGTAGAGGTCTTTTCCATCTTATGATAGAGTGTAATCGAGTCCAGGCATTCAAGCCGATCCGTAAAAATAAAGAAGGGCAGGTCGGTACCTCCCTCGAACTTATTGGTCCAAAGCCGCAACACGGCATACCTCTCCGAATTTCCCAATTGCTCAATTTTTTTATAAAAATGAGAATACTGTTGAAGCGATGGACTATTGTTCACCAATGGTTTTATATGTTTTACATCGGTGGCCAACACACAATAATCGAACTCTTTTCCCTGGATATTATATCCATCAGGTTTTTTGTTAATGGTATCCACCGGTGTACTTAACTTGAGTTCCACTCCCTGTTTTTCTAAAAAATCCCTCCAGGGTTTCTCGAAGGTAATGGAGAAATCATCATTGAGTACATCATAGATCAATCCATCTTCATTGCTTAAAAAATAGAAGTGAAAACCTTTGATCAGTTCCGCCATACTCATTTTATGCGGTTCCGAAAAAAAGGCCCTGGCAAAAGTATTGAACATGAGCTGCATTCTCTTGGGCATCACAGTCCTTTTTGCATATTTCTCAAAGTTTTCCTGATCGAACTTTTTATAGGTTTTTTTTAGATCGAATTTAAGCAGGTGAATAAATGGAATACTCAATGGATTCATTAACGTAAAGTAGCTGAATACCCCAAATTTTCGCATATGGAGAACATTGAGCCCTGGAGTAGGATCCAGGTTTTTAAAACCCTGGCGGGTTTTATCCTCAAACAAAACCACATAATCATCAATGGGGATCAAATACCGAAAATTATCCAGCTTATCCCTCATAAAATTCCTCAGGTTATGGTATTGCCGAAAGAAAGCATGAAAACCATGTTCCACCTGTAATTTTTCTCCGTTGATTGATTCAAAATTCCAGGAGCCCATTTTTCCGCAAAGAAAATTCTCTTTTTCAAAAAGGGTCACCTCAAATCCTCTTTCAGCCAGGTTAGCGGCAGCACTCATACCAGCTATCCCTCCACCCACCACTGCCACCGATCTTTTTATCGACAGTTTTTCCGGCAAACGATCATTAGGATCATTTAAAGGAACCAAATAATTGTGGAGCTTATTACGGATTTTCTTCCTCAGCCACTTCTTCATCTTTCTAGGGATTCATTTGATCATTCATACTTTCATCCTGTAAATTTCGGTTCCATAATTTGGTGAACTCAAAAGTAACCTCGTCGCTCTTGATCAGCAAGTCCCTTTTTCCTGTTTTGGTTTTGGTGGCCTTGTTGTTTTCTAAAAATACCAGGTCTTCTTCCACAATCGTATTGCTTTTTTTAAGCATCATCGATTTTGAGAAGAAATTCAAAGGGAATTGGGTCAATATTTTTTTCCAGCAGGTAATTTGTAACATACAAACTATGTTCTCATCCACCTGGTAAAAATGTTCGTAGATCACCATTCTTTTTTTACGGAAATCAATATCCAGCTTGCTGGTACCTGGGAACCAGAAGCCAATACGGGTGGTAATATCCTTATCAAATCCGAAATATAATTTTTCCCAGAAGGTACCTTCGTTATGTCGAATGTATTCGCCGGTTAAACAAGTATCCTTTACATCTAAATGAAAATTTACTTTTTCTCCATGCAAATTCCCCATAAAACTCCCAATGCTATCGCGATGCACATGGTTAATATGGTAGGCATCAATCAGGCTTTCAGCTACCAGTTGAAGATCAGCATCCAGGTAATGGTAATTATACACCCGTGGGTATTCATCCATTTCAACCATCGGTGGAATGGGAGTAGCATCCTTCAACTGTTCATTTCCAAACCATACCCATATAGCTTTGTGCTTGGTTTGTGTATGGTATTTTTCTACCCTGGCGGTTTTAGGAATTAGTTCCCCTTCTGGAAAGGAAGGAATATGTACACATTCACCATCGGTATTATATTCCCAACCATGGTATGCACATTTAATGCAATCGTCTTTTATATAACCCAGGGATAGATTTACATTTCTATGGCAGCAACGGTCTTCAATGATCCCAATCACTCCCCTTTTGTTTTTAAAGATCACAATATCCTTCCCCACAATTTTCCGCTTGAGGGGGTTTTGTTTTTCCAGCTCTTCAGGCAGGCAGGCAAGATACCATTGGTTAAGGATCATGTAGAATGATGGATGCTTATAAGGTCAAAGATAATCATTTGTTTTTTTAGGAGGTCAGGGATTGACAGTAATAGTCCGGAAACGCCTCGGGTTGTGAAAATCAACATTTTTTTATGATTCTTTGCCCAATTCAAACAATATTGTATATTTATCTCATCGATCGGGTTGATTTTATCCGATCTGTTCATTCGCCTTAAATCGGGTCTATATATGTTAGGAAGGAGCTGTAACTTTTGTTACGGCTCTTTTTTTTAGTAACTTTATTACTTCAACCCATATTTATGAAAATAAAATTTATCTCCTTTTTGTTTTTCATGAGTGCATATTACTTAATGGGGCAAACAAACGGAATTGATGTTTCATTTCTCCCAAAGGCTAATTATGTACAACGCTTCACATATGTTGACCGATGGGGACAAATGATAGGTAACTTGATCACAGTCGATTTTACACTGGACAGTGCCGGCCGTGTCACCTTCAACACAACATTCATTGAAGCAGAGATCCAAAAAGGAATATCAACTTATATGATATTCCCAACCGGGGGAAGTGAGACGGATATTTACATGTATCCCCTTCTCAGTTATTCCGAAGGACATGCAGATATTGATTTCGAAAAGATGGTGAAGAAAAAGATCTTTATGTGGGGTGCTGAATCAAAAGACAAGGCGATACAAATCGATGATTTGCTCCCAGGGTATTATTTTGTAGACTATGCATCCTGTCACTATTCAGGTTCATACCTTCTGCAAATAAAAAATGCTATTATCACTGAACCAAGCAAGGCTACTCCACCATCATCTAACTAGGATGGAGGTTATTCTTTAATGATCCTTTTTACAATGGTTTCACCAGAGGTGGAAATGGAGATAAAATAAATTCCATTTGGTAATTCGGAGATATTGATATACTCGTTTGCCAATTGTATTTCTTTTACTACCATCCCTAAACTATTGGTGATACGTATATCGGCTTTTTCTTTTGTGCTGATCCTGATCTGAATATCACCTGGTGTTGGATTGGGGAAAACTTCTACATCAATATGCTCCACATCTACGCTGATCACTTCGGAGAATTTAAATTCCCCGTCATAGTCTGTTTGCCTGAGTCGATAATAATTGGTCCCGATGTAAGGATCCGGGTCTACACTTGTATAATCCAACAAAGTATTACTGTTACCTGCACCGGGTACCCGTTCTAATTCCGTAAAATTCACGGCATCTGTGGATCTTTCGATGGTAAAATATTCGTTGTTGATCTCTGATGAGGTGGTCCAATCCAAGGTTACTTTATTTTGTTGGTACTTCGCCTCAAAATTGGCTAATTCAATGGGCAAGGGTGCTCCCATTACAAAATGGTCCACATGGTTCCAATAGATGGCACCGGCCTGATTCCTTACAGAAATATGGGTAATTCCTGGTGGGGCAACAAAATTAACCGTATAGGTAGTCCATACATTTGGAACGGTAACGGCCGTATAAATTAAAGTGCCAAAGCTGCTGTTATTGGTGGCTGCACCAATTTGCACGTTTCCCTGGGGTCTGAATGTTATTTCTGAATAAGCCCTGAAAGTAAAAGTATAATTGTTACCTGCAACCAAAGGTGCTGATAAGGCCATGGCAAATTGATCAGTGGGATCGGCAGCTACACCAACGGCACGGATACCATTAGGAATAGTGGGGTTATAACATCCGGCTGAAATAATGTCCAATTCGTTTCCTGCACCAAAAGCATTTGTATTGGCCATCCAGCCATTGAATCCACCATTCAATAAATTATAATTACATCCGCCGGGGGCAGTGGTAGTCTCAAAACTACCGTTCAAAAATGTTTGTGAATGCACAGATAAAGTGAGAATGAAAAAAAGTACCGATAAAAATAATTTATTGTGCATTTGTGTGGACAAGATTACCGGTTCAATATACAAAAAACCATGAGATGAGATGAAAATATTGCTTTGTTTTTTGTTAAAATGGCTAAATGGGTCATCTATAACTAAACAGAAAATATTATCCCAATCTGATTACCTTTGTTCCTCATGAAGATTGCTATTATCGGTGCCGGTGCAGCAGGTTGTTTTGCGGCTGCCAATATTCCTTATGTGCCGGGAAGAGAGGTAACTATTTATGAAAAAACAGGTAAAAGCCTGCAGAAAGTAAAAGTGTCGGGTGGGGGCAGATGCAATGTTACCCATGCTTGTTTTGATGTGCCTGAACTATTAGGGAAATACCCCAGAGGAAAACAATTGCTAAAAAAAACATTGTACGAATTTGGTCCTGCCGCAACGGTTGACTGGTTTGAAAGCCGGGGAGTACAACTAAAAGCGGAAGCCGATGGAAGAATGTTCCCTGTTACCGATCAATCGCAAACCATTATTGATTGTTTATTGAAAGAACTAGATCGCAACCGGGTAAAAATGGTTTTTCATCAATCAGTAGAACGCATTGAAAAAAAGGAAAACCAATGGCTCATGCATTTTGCCGATAAAAGTACAGCTACTGCCGATAAAGTATTGATTGCCTGCGGAGGATTTCCAAAATCCGAACAATATCATTGGATCCAAGCGCTTGGGCATCATATTGAGGAGCCGGTACCTTCCTTGTTTACATTTAACCTGCCTGCCGGCAAGGCAGGTATGCCTCAACACCCCATCACCGAATTAATGGGGGTGGTGGTGGAGGAAGTAACGGTTAAAGTGGCCGGTACAAAAATGGTGGAAAAAGGGCCATTGCTCATTACCCATTGGGGATTAAGTGGTCCGGTAGTGCTCAGAACTTCAGCCTGGGCTGCCAGGGAACTTCACCAAAAAAACTATTCTTTTTCCATCCTGATCAATTGGCTTGGAAAGATCTCTGAAACCTTGCTTCGGGAAAAGATCTCGGTCATCCGAAAAGATAAGGGTAAACAATGGGTGAGCCAAAAAAATCCATTTGATCTTCCAAAAAGATTTTGGGGATATATATTGTGGAAGAACGGGATCAATGAAAATACCAAATGGGGAGATCTTCCAGCCAGCCAGCAAAATAAACTCATTGAGTCGTTGATCAACGATCGGTATGAGATCAACGGAAAAACCACTTTTAAAGAAGAGTTTGTAACGTGTGGAGGAATTCAATTATCCGAGATCAATCCGACTACTATGGAAAGCAGAATAGCACCGGGAATATATTTTGCAGGAGAAATATTGAATGCCGATGGGATCACTGGAGGATTTAATTTCCAGCATGCATGGGCTAGTGGCTGGATTGCAGCGAAGGAAATGATGAAGAGCAGTTAGTGGTGGCTTCGTTTTAAAAAGCCGCTTTCAATATTAGGTGGACTCGATCGAATTTTACTTGAACTGGTTTTCCCCATAAAAACAGGCCCATGTCTTATAAAATCTTCTATGATCCAAAAGGTTTTGGAACATTATATGTAACTTTATAACAAAGTTGGGCCTATGGACCAGATCATTCAATATTTTTCTACCATTCCTTCTTCTCATAGGACCATTATTCTATTAGGGGGACTTACTTTTTTCTTTTCTTTGGAAAGTATTATTCCCATGTTCCGTTTTAAATTTAGAAGATGGAAACATGCGGGGATCAATTTATTCTTCACTTTCACGACAGTTCTTATCAATTTTATTTTTGCATTTATCATTTTAAAACTAAGTGATTTTCTGGTGGAAAACAGGTTTGGGCTTCTCTATCTGGTTGAAATGCCTACCTGGTTATTCATGATCATCGGTCTCCTGGGTCTTGATCTGATCGGTGCATGGCTGGCACATTTTCTTGAACATAAAGTAAAATGGATGTGGAAATTTCACCTGGTACACCATACGGATCCGGGTGTAGATGCCACCACTGCCAACCGACACCATCCAGGCGAATCTCTCATTAGGGTATTTTTTACCATGGTGGGTGTGGCAGTGATGGGAGCACCTATGTGGTTGCTTATGCTATACCAGTCCATGTCGGTGGTACTGTCTCAATTTAATCATATGAATATTAAAATTCCGAAAACTTTGGATAAGATCATTAGTTATGTGATCGTTTCACCGGATATGCATAAAGTACATCATCATTATAAATTGCCCTATACAAATACCAATTATGGAAATATTTTTTCGTTCTGGGACCGGATATTTCGATGCTTCGCCGAAGTAAAGGATTGCAGAAAAGAATTGGTATATGGATTGGATACTTTCCCCGAAAAAAAAGAACATAGCAACCTGGGATTTTTATTAGTAATGCCCTTTAAAAAATACCGGGCACCCAGAACCGATGAGGCGGTTGAAATAGAGCAATAAACGGAATATGGCGGCTAACCAGTTCATATGGTACAATGAGCAAGTAAAAAAACTTTTTACCAATGAAGAGGTAAACAAGCTCATGAAAAAATCTGATCTCCTTGCTTCCTGGGAAATCCTTCAAACCTGGATCTGGATCGGAGGCTCCATGGCATTGGTCCATTTTTTTCCGAATGTTGCAACCATCCTCCTTGCTTTATGGATCATTGGAGGAAAACAATTGGCTTGCGCTATTATTTTACATGATGCAGGGCATTATTCATTGTTCTCCACCAAAGAATTAAATATTGTTTTCGGGAACTGGTTTGGGGCCTACCCTATATTTCATAATGTAGATCAGTACAGACCTTATCATTTAGAGCACCATAAAACCACGGGTACCGACGAAGATCCGGATCTATTATTGACCCGTGGATATCCTGCTACTAAAAAAAGTATGTTCCGTAAATTTTTCAGGGACCTGTCGGGAATTACAGGGATCAAAGCCATGATAGGATTAATGGCCATGCATTTGGGCATACTCGAATATAACCTGGGGAATAAAATAGTGAAGAACAAAAACCTGACCTTCCGGAAACTGATCAAAAATGGTTGGAGAAATTTAAGGGGCCCGGTCCTGTTTCAACTCTCGTTCATAGGTATTTTATTCTTACTGGGAGATCCGGGATTATATCTGCTTTGGATAGGAGCCAACATTTTCGTTTATCCATTTTGCATCCGTGTTCGATCCATTGCCGAGCATAGCATGGTTCCTGATAGAAATGATCCGCAGGTAAACTCCAGGACCATCAAAGCCAATTTTCTCGAAAAGATCCTATTTGCTCCATTGCATGTAAATTACCATGTGGAGCACCATTTATTAATGGGAGTTCCTTCCTACCGGTTCCCGGTTTTTCATCAAATGCTAAAAGAAAAAGGGTTTTATGAAAAGGCTTTGTATGTGAAAGGATATGTGGAGATCATTCGAATGGCAGCTGGTCATTCGAAATTAAAAATTTGAAATTTCAAATCTCAAATTTTTAATTTCGAATTTCAACCGGAACTGTCAAATAACTACCATCTACCCCACCCGTAAACAGATCCATATAGCCCGGTTTTATTGTAGGCACATCAAAATGTTCTGGATCGATCCCCGTAAATGAAATACGGATCTTGCTTCCTTTTTTAACCTGGTACGAAATAGGTAATAATGAAAAACTCAGGGTAACCTTTTCTCCAGGGACCAACCATTTTTTATCAGCCTGTTCAAAAGAATGGAACTCACCTGGGCAAATATAGCCTTCACAATCACCTGTATTCCGGTGAATAGCCCTGAACATACCTTCTGTAATATAGTTTACTTTTCCATTTTTAGTCACCTCATCTACATAAATAAAAACGGTGGCATCCTCAGTAGGAAAGCTGCAAAAGAGTTTGGCTTGGATATGCCCTGATATGGTGACGGTATCCTCCAAAACCGATGTTTCAAAATAGAACAATGAATCAGTTTGTTTTTTACGCTGCGGATAATCCGTATACTTTTCATACCTGTACAAAGTGGTTTGGCTGTTGTATCTGGATCCCCCGCCGGTGCCAATATCATACCGGAGTTTTACCTGCGTCTGGCCCATCTCACCAAAAGTATTGGGAGTTATGGTTGTATCCGCACCAAAATACCAGTTTTGCAGAATTGTATTAGCAGGTGGCCAGGTGCTGGTTGAATGCCATTTCTCCTCGCCAATGGTAAAATACTCGATGGTATTGAGTGTAGGAGTTTCAAACATTTGGTTTTCTGGATGCTTTACATATAGATCGAAAAAATCGAGCATGTCCTTGTAAACATCATATTTAACTTTATGAGTCCGGCAATAGGGACTGGCATTGTTGCGAGGCCCATGGTCCCAGGGGCCCATCAATACTTTTTTGGTGTTCGGGTTGTTCCACAATCCTTTAAAAACCGAGTTGGCCAAAGCTCCATCATACCATCCACCAATTCGGAATATGGGTGTACCGGACGCTTTGATCAACCCAATATTGGTATGGATGCTAAAACTATCAATAGGTTGTTGCAAAACCGGATGCAATTCATCTCTGTACTCAATTCTAAGGATCTCGTTAAAAACATCATAATTTTCATGATGCTTCAGCACTGCTTGCTTTAAAAGGACCTTATCTGTATCACCCATTACCGGGTTCACCCCTTCTAATACACCCGGCAATCCTTTTACAAAACTAAAATCATTATAATCCAATCCGCGGGTGGTTTTTCCCCAAACCCTTACAAACGGACCCTGGCGAATTCCACCCGGGAATGCAATATCACCATAGAGATCATAAATATTAGATCGTGGTATGGCTGCTTTGATCGCAGGATGTTGGGTCATGAGGATGAGTTCTGAAGTAGTGCCCAAATAAGAAATCCCTGTAGTGCCCACATTTCCGTTCGACCAGGGTTGTGCAACGATCCAATCGATCACCTCCGCCCCGTCTCTCATTTCCTGGGGAGTAAAGTCCATCATCCGATTCCCAAAGGAGGCACCTGAGCCCCGGGCATCCATGATCACAATTGCATATCCGTTTTTTGTAAAATAATTGACCTCTTTTCTGGGTACTTGGCCGAACAATGGATTTTGCAACCAGCGGAAAAATTTTCTTAACCTTAAGGATCTGATGTAACGGGTGAGATAAAAAATAGTGGGAATTTTTTCGCCTTCTTTTACATGGGTGGGTAAAAAAACATCCACTGCCAGCTTGGTGCTATCGCTCCTGGTAGAATAATAAAAAGAAGAATAGGTAAAATGTTTTTTCTTTTTGGGTTTACAATTGATATTCTGCGCCGAAAGGGGCAAAATAAGAATGATACTCCAGATGAGCAGGAAATACTTTAAATTCATTGATTGGTGGTTGAATGGCAAAGCTACAAATTAAAACTTAACCAGAATCCGTCGACTTAAGTCGACGGCAATAAACTTTGTAGATCCTAGCCAATGATATGCAAAGTTTATTAAACGAGTGCTTTAGCCTCCTTAAAAGGTTCAAAGCTCAAGGTTTAACATTGAACATTGAACTTCTTTAAATGTTTTCAAACATGGTTTGAATGATTACATTTGTTATATCATAAAATCATAGCTTATGTTTAATGTAGGACAAATGGTATTTGCATTTTGGGGCGAAACCGGACATTATTATTTGGGCACCATAGTGGCAGCTTTTGATAGTTCATATCATGTTGTATTTGCCGACGGAGATCAGGGAGCAATTCCGGCTGATAAGATCCAATCGGCCCAATTGAACCCTGGATTAAAAGTAATGGCCCGATGGGTGGATGGCCACTTTTATCCTGGAACTATTCATGAGATTGTTGGAATGGCAGCATTCATACATTTCGATGATGGTGATCAAGGTTGGACATCGTTTGCCGGCATGGCTATCAAATAGCACTTGCAAATAACAGGCTAACTAAAGGTATACTATTCCTTAATAACCAAATTTAGTCTTAAATCTTTCTCTTGATTCCTGAATGATCTCCATGGCCCTTTTTCTATCCATAAAATTTTCGATCTCCGTCTTTTTATTTTCGAGCACTTTATAATTTTCGAAAAAATTCTTTACTTCCACTTTCCAATGTGGGGTTAATTGGTCCAGTGAGTCGATATAATTTACAGAAATATCTTTGTTGGCCACTGCAATAATTTTATCATCATTGTCACCGCTATCAATCATATTCATTACACCAATCACTTTTGCTTCCACCAGCGATAAGGAGGCAATCGGTTCCTGGCAAATGATCAAAATATCCAAAGGGTCCCCATCGCAATCCAGGGTCTGCGGTATAAAACCATAATTTACCGGATAATGGAAAGATGAATATAAAACACGGTCGAGCTTCAACAATCCTGTTTCTTTATCCAATTCATATTTTACTTTACTCCCAATAGGAATTTCAACAATGGACTTATATAAACCTTCCGGCATACCTTCATTGCTAATATGATGCCATGGATGAAAAGGTGGAACAGGCTTCGACATATTGTTTTTAAGTTAATGAATGGTAAAAGTAAATAAAGGTTTTTAAAGGGAGATGTAGGACCCAGGACACAGGACTTAGGACCGGTTTGTCATACATCCTGTATCCTAAGTCCTATGTCTTTTTTTTGGGGCGGAACACCCGCCTGGCCCAGCCGGTTGCAGCTGGCGGGTACTCCTCGGCCAGCTGTCTGTACCACTATTCATGGTCTGTTAAGCCATGGTTGATACGGCCGTGTCAAGTGGTACAAAGCCAGCCGGCCTTGCGGGGTGCCACTGGCTGCAAGACCGTCCGCAGGTGGCCGTAACCTTACTAAACTTGTTAAGAACTTGAGAATAAGTCTATTTATAGGGAAACTAAAGGGATTATTTTTCGTTATATTTATACTAAGTTTAACAAACGCAGGATATTATATGTGGAAGACCTTTTATGGTTCCACCATCCAGGAACCAATTACGGATGCGGTAGAGAAAAAACTGCTCGAATTATTGACTACAGGTTACCGTATAAAAGTTTGTATCGGATCTGATTCGATGGTCTATGGCAATGAGGTTCAATTCGCCACGGCTATCGTATTTGTGGTGATTGGTAATGGAGGCTGTATGTATGTAAAAAAACAAAAAGAAAACCGCAAGATCCCGCTTAAAGAAAGAATGTTGCTTGAAATTGGGCATAGTGTAGAAATTGCCTATGCCATTGATCCCATCTTAAAAAAATTAGATATCCCCATGGAGATCCATGCTGATATCAACAGGGACCCCAAATTCCCTAGTCATGCCTCACTTAAAGAAGCCATGGGATATATACAGAGCATGGGTTATGCCTTTGTAGCCAAGCCAGATGCCTTTGCCAGTTCGGTATGCGCTGATAGGTTTACGAATTAACGCTGAACAATATTATCTTAGCGCAATAGTTAATGAGATAGCATGAGTTTTTTATTCCCTTTATTTTTAATTGCATTATCGGCTGTCTCCATACCTATCATTATCCACCTCTTTAATTTTCGCAGGTACAAAAGGGTCCATTTCAGCAATGTAAGTTTTTTACAGGCCCTTCAGCAGGAAACCCGTAAACGAAGCAGGCTGCGTCAATGGCTTATCCTGGCTTGTCGTATCCTTACAGTAGCTTGTCTGGCCATTGCCTTTGCCCAACCCTATCTTCCTGGTAAAAACATGGACTCCAAAATAAAAGGAGATAAGGCCATCAGTATTTTTATCGATAATTCATTCAGCATGAAAGCCCAGGGCGACGATGGCCAGCTCTATAGCATGGCCATTGATATGGCCAAGGAGATCATCAATGCTTCTTCAGGAACTGATAAGATCCAGTTGCTTACCCAGGATTTTGAAGGCCGTCACCAATTGTTTTATACCAAGGACGAAGCCTTGCAATTATTGGACGAGATCAAACCTACTTCTTCCACCCATCCCATTGCAGAGATCATTCAACGTCAGAAGGACCTGTTGGATAAAGCAGATGCTCCCATAAAAAGAGGTTATGTGATTTCTGATTTTCAACAATCAACCGTTAACCTGGAGGATGTGAAGAATGATTCCTCTTCCTATTTTAAGCTACTTGCACTTCAACCCAATAGCAATGCCAATCTATATATAGATAGCTGCTGGTTTTTGTCGCCTGAATTGGCCATGAATACCGCCATTAATATGACGGTAAGGATCTGGAATAAATCCAATATTGAATTAAAGAACCAGGTATTGAATTTTGAGTTGAACGGTGATGAAAAATTACCCACCGCATTTAGTGTCTCGCCCAATACCTATGTAGACGTTCCAATTAGTTTTGTGATCAGATCTGCAGGTTATCAGTGGGGAAGAGTGTTCGTAGATGATGCGGAAATTACAGATGATGATGATTTTTATTTCAGCACCTATTTACCGGAACGATTAAATATTCTTCATATTAAAGGAGCCGGAAGTACAGGTTATATCGATAAATTGTTTACCGGTGATACCTATTTTAAAATGACCAATGCCCTCAATGGCCAGGTCGACTTCTCTACCCTTTCCCTATACAATTTTGTGATCCTGGATGAGCTGGTCGAGATCTCGGGTGCCTTAGCAGCTGAGTTAAAAAAATTTACTGAAAAAGGAGGCTCTGTTTTTGTGATTCCTGCAGCGGGAACAAATATTACTTCCTATAATACTTTTTTCAACTCTTGCGGAGTAAATGGATTTGGAGGCCTGGATACCGCAAATACCAAAGTGGGTAGAATTGATAAAGACCAACCTTATTTTAAAGATGTATTCGAAAGCATTCCGGAAAACATGGATGTACCTACCATTAAATCCTTGTATACCTTACAGCGAGGAGCAGGTGCCAATGATGATATTATTTTAATTACTGCCTCCGGCCAACCTTTCTTTGTAAAAACCAAAACCGAAAAAGGGGCCATCTATCAGTTATGTATTCCGCTTCAGGAATCCTTCAGCAATTTTGCCAAGAATATTTTATTTGTTCCCATAGTTATCAAAGCTGCTTTACAATCCGTTAGAAGTGGAGAATTATATTATACCATTTCTAAAGACAATGTGGCAGAACTGAATGTAATTACAGACGACGAAGACCGGGTTCTCAAGATCCGATCCCTGGACGATAAAACCGAATTTATTCCTGAGCAAAAAACCATCCTCAATTCTACTTTCCTATATTTTAATAACCAGGTAAAAACCTCCGGGGTCTATAAAGTAATGCAAGGAGAGGTTCAGGTGGGTGAACTCGCCTTTAATTATAGCAGGTTAGAATCAGACCCTAAAACAATGGGAGCCAACCTTCAGGAAAGCCGGGAAAAGCTGCAAAACAGGATCGATGAGTTGGGTCTGAAGAATATAGGCCTCATGGATGCCAATAAGGATTTGATCAAAAAACAGATCACAGATTTGGACCAGGGCATACGATTGTGGAAATTATTTATCATTTTAGCACTAGTTTTCATAGCCTGCGAAATTTTACTGGCCAGGTTCATGAAATAAAACCTGCGATTGATGAAGTATATTATTAAACAAGCTACAATTGTAGACCACCTTTCGAGCCATGACGGTAAGAAAAAAGACATACTCATCAACAACGGTACCATTGAAAAAATTGCAGATAAAATAACCGACAAAGCTGACCAGGAAATCGCTATTCCTGGTTTACATGTTTCCCCGGGCTGGATTGATATGCAGGCCAATTTTCGGGATCCAGGTCATGAATATAAGGAGAACCTTGCTTCTGGTATAGCCGCTGCTGCTAAAGGAGGATTTACAGGAGTTTGTTTGCAAAGCAGTACCGATCCGGCATTGGACAATAAATCGCAGGTGGAATACCTCAAAAAAACATCTGCTCATTTATCGGTTCATATTTATCCCATAGGAGCCATTACCCATGCCCGTGAGGGAAAAGAAATGGCAGAACTCTTCGATATGAACCAGGCAGGGGCGGTTGCATTTTCTGATGATAAAAGATTTGTGGAGAATCCGAAACTCATGGAGCTGGCATTGAACTATACCAAGAATTTCGATGGACTTATCATTCATTTTGCCGATACCCCCGCCCTATCTTCCAAAGGAATGATGCATGAAGGAGAAACTTCTGTATTCCTTGGAATGAAAGGAATTCCATCCATGGCGGAAGAACAGGGTTTAAGCAGGGATCTATACCTGGTGGAATATACAGGAGGCAGGATCCATTATAATCTATTAAGCACCGCAGGTGCTGTTGGATTGATCAAAGAAGCCAAAAAGAAAAAATTGTTGGTTACTGCAGGTGTAGCTGCTCATCAATTGTATTTCACCGATGAGGTATTGAAGGGTTTTGAATCGGTACATAAAGTAAACCCTCCTTATAGATCACAAAAAGATGCCGATGCATTGGCAGCAGGGTTGAAAGATAAAATCATTGACGTTATTTGCAGCGACCATAGCCCTGAAGATGTAGAGAACAAGAACCTGGAATTTGATTATGCCCGTAATGGGATCATCAATATACAAACCGCATTTCCGGTGGCGAATACTGTATTGCGTAAAAAAATTAGCCTATCTGAATTAATTCAAAAATTTTCCGGCAATCCCCGAGGAATATTGGGTTTACCCACCGCCACCATCGAAGAAGGAATGACGGCGGAAATGACCTTTTTCGATCCCGAATCTACCTTTATTTTTACCAAAGAAGAAAATGTCAGTAACAGTGCCAATTCTCCCTTTTTCGGTGTGGAATTAACCGGTAAGGTGCATGGGATATTCTGTAAGGGGAATGCGGTGATCAATTAATTACCTGATCAAATTCACCTGTCCAATGAATTGATGATCTTCACCCAGCACATCTGTTATATTGATCTTATATACATATACACCTTGCTGAGCAATCCGGTTGCTATTGGTGGGTTTACCATTCCATCCTACTGCCAGATCAGATGAGGTGAAAATAAGCTCCCCCCAGCGATCAAATATATCGAACCGGTATTCATCAATTCCTCTACCCATCGGTTTAAATATTTGGTTCATTTCATCATCATTCGGTGTAAATGTATTGGGAATATAAATAACAAATTCACCGTAAATGGTTACAATATGGGCAACGGTATCTGTGCAACCAAATGCATTTGTAACTACCAATTGTACAGTATAAGATCCCGTGTCGGTATACGTAAAACTCGGATGTTGCAGGTTAGAAGTAGAGCCACTTGGATCACCAAAGTTCCAGGTCCATGCATTGGCCCCCGTTGAAAGGTCAATAAAGTTGATCGTTGGATCAGCAATAGAAGCATTTTGCGGATTATAAGTAAAAGCGGCCACCGGATTTGGATCAATATTGATATAATTATTCAAGGTAGAAGTGGCTGAACACCCATTAGCACCTGTTACGGTTAAACTAACATCATAATTGCCAGGATTATTATAACAATGTAAAACTGGATCTGCATTGCTGGTGGGTGTACCATCTCCAAAATCCCACAACAAACTCTGGGTACCAGGTGTATTGTTGGTAAAAGTAACACAAAGAGATTCACATCCCTGGGTAACATCCGCACTAAAAGCAACAAGAGGTGATGGATTCACGATCACGTCTATCTGCGCATCCGCTGTACAACCATTCGCATCAGTTACTGTTACCGTGTAAGTAGTATTTACCGGAGGTGAAACGTTGATGGTACTTGTAACAGGTCCCGTATTCCAGCTATATGCGTAAGCAGGCGTACCTCCATTGGCCACCGAAACCAGGTCTACATTTTCACCTGCGCAAATGGGGTTAATAGGGGCAATGGTAACACTTACCGCTGTTGCAGGCTCATTGATGGTAACTGTAGATGAAGCAGTAGCACCTGTGTTGTCGGTTACTGTTACCGTATAAGTTCCAGCAATTAAATTATTGGCCGTGGCAGTTGCCATTCCTCCGGGTTGCCAATCATAAGTATAGGGAGCAGTCCCTCCATTAGCAACTACGGTTGCCGAACCATCATTCCCACCAAAACAACTTACATCCGTTGAATTGATGGCCAGGTTGATAACAATAGGTGGACACATTACATTCAATACCACATTTACTGCTTGAGTTTGAATATTCAGGTTGTTCGCTATGCCATCGGGTTGAAGTACGGTTGGTAAAGCTGCAGATACACCATTTGCAACGGATTGAAAAACCACATTCGGAATTTCACAATGGATCATTCCCTGGTCGGTTGTTTTCAATAAAACCGAAGTTCCATCTGTAAAAGTATACCCCCCGTTAGAATGTTCTCTCACCGAAGTGGCAGAACTAAATGCAAAAGACATATAAGTCCTCGACCATACCATATCGAGGTTGGCATCCGCCTTTAAAATATATAAAGGTCCGAAATCGTTATAGCCACCACCACTTCCAACAAATTCACCTGTACTGGTTACATCTATCGATGCAAAACCCAGGTCAGTTGGTCCGCCACCTCCGGGGGTAAATTCAAAAGCGCCAATATCATTGATGGCACCATTCGCATCCACCTTTAAAAAAAGTGCTTTGCTTTTTAAGGGGAAATTATCACCCCCCACATAACCTCCTACAATATAACCCCCGGCTATTTCCCATACTTCACGACCGGAAGAAGCAATCCCTGAATTGCATACTATATCATATTTAAATTCCCATGATACATTACCGCCGTTGTCTAATTTCATTAAGTAAAGCCGGTTTAACCCATCGTCCTCAGGGGCAGTATTACCTGTAAGAATATATCCTCCATCTGCTGTTTGTTTAATGTTTTGCGCACTTGCTTTACCTCCTAATGACCAGGCATTTTCCCATTGTACGTTACCTATAGCATCGGTTTTTACAACATAGATATCACCTTCGGTAAATCGCCCGGGAGTAGTTTCATCTTTTGTTCCGCCCAAAATATATCCGCCATCAGCGGTTTGTTCTACCCAAATTCCATGATCACTTCCCACCCCTCCATAACTTTTACTCCAAGTAGTATTTCCCATGTTATCGGTTTTAATTAATACCACATCATCTGTTCCTGCGGCATTATAGGTTCCGGTGATGATAAAACCTCCATCGGCAGTTTGTTGAGTGCACCTTAAGGTAACATTGGCATTCAATGGCACCCCTCCTTCAATTAATTGTTTCGACCAGATCTCGACACCTAAATTATCGGTTCTGGTCAACTTATCACTAAACAGTAATATGTAATCGGAATTCGTTAGTTCACGTTGGCAGGTAAGTCCCCAGAAACTGTACATATTTTTAAAATCTGCCTGCGAAAAGGCGGATTTAGAAAAGGCAATAATCATTCCTAAGCATATAATAATATAGCTCCTTCTCATCATAGCAGTAAAAATTAGCTTTTTTAAACTTGAGATTCTACTTGATAGATGAAATAATGGACATAACCGTTGCATCTAGGTGGAGAGGTTGACAAAAGCCCTATTATTGGGACTATAGAGACCGTTTTGGTCTTTGATGCGGGTATAGAATAGGCTGTTCTTTTCATCATTTTACTTGTATTTTTAGGCTGTTTGGTTGAGTTCTTTTGAACACCTGCCCAGTGATACTTGCGAATCGGCCTTTTGTCCCGGCAGTGCTGTTCATATACAAATAAACGATCCGATAAATGAATAGGTCTAGGGGTTAACCATGAGATTTTTTTTTATTTTTATTTCATGAAAAAAGAAGACATCATACAAGTATTGAAGCAAAACCATCAGCAATTTGCTGATTATATCCAATCTTTATCTGCCGATGATTTTATGCATCGGAAAGAAGAAAAGTGGACGGCCGGACAACATGCTGACCATATTGTAAGGTCCGTCAGTCCGGTTGCCATGGCGCTCGGATTACCCCGGATTGCTCCGCGGTTATTATTCGGAAAATCCAAACGTCCTTCTAAAACTTATGAAGATCTGGTAGAAAAATATAAAAATAAATTGGCCAAAGGAGGCAAAGCTTCAGGTAGGTTTGTTCCAAAACCGGTAGGACTCCAGGAAAAACATTTACTCCCTAAACAGGTGATGTACTATGTAAATCAACTCTGTAAAAAAGTAGAAAAATCTACCGAAGAAGAACTGGATCAATATATCCTGCCCCATCCATTATTGGGCAAGCTTACCTTCAGAGAAATGTTGTACTTCACCGCTTATCATGTAGAGCACCATCATCAGATTGCACAGAGAGATTTAGGGAAATGAGGACCCAAAAGGATAAAAACATATGGTCTCATGCGTATGAATGATGAATAGAAGTTCGTTTATGCCTGCCCCAACGGTCCACCAAAATTCATGGGGAAAGGTGGAATATTCTGATCCGGTCCGAGTTGTTTGATAGGGCCGAACTGTTCCTCGAATTTTTTTACATTGTCACTCAAGGCTGCCATTAACCTTTTGGCATGTTCGGGGGTAAGGATGATACGGCTCTTTACACGGGCTTTAGGCACTCCAGGCATGATATTGATAAAGTCGACAATAAATTCGCTGTGAGAATGTGTAATAATGGCTAAATTGGAATAAGTGCCATCGGCTACATCATCGTTGATCTCAATATTGATCTGGTTCTGGTTTTGATTCTGATTTTCCATAATTTTTTGCTTTAAATAAAAAAGGCTACCCGAAGATAGCCTTTTTTGATCTTTCATTTATTTATTCTTCTACTTCGGCAGCGCCTACTTTTTCTTTCTTGGCTTTACCACCGGTAGCTACAGGAACTTCATCCTTATGATAGACTTCATATTCCTGGTATTGTTTCAATCCTGTACCTGCAGGTATCAAGTGACCCACAATTACATTCTCTTTCAAACCTTCCAGGAAGTCAGCTTTCGCATTTACGGCAGCCTCATTCAATACTTTGGTAGTTTCCTGGAACGAAGCAGCTGAGATCCAGCTATCCGTTTGTAAAGATGCACGGGTAATACCTTGTAATATCTGGTCAGAAGTAGCTGGTAAGGCATCACGGTAAGTGACTACTTTCAAATCCTTACGTTTCAATGCTGAATTGATATCACGTAATTTACGAGCTGAAAGAATCTGGCCAGGCTTCAGGTCTTCAGAATCACCCGGCTCTTCTACCACCACTTTACCGAACAATTCATCATTTATTTTCATAAACTCGAATTTGTTTACCAATTCGCCTTCAAGGAAAATTGTATCACCGGTATCAATGATCTGAACTTTACGCATCATCTGGCGTACGATCACTTCAAAGTGTTTATCGTTGATCTTCACCCCTTGTAAACGGTAAACCTCCTGGATCTCATTTACCAGGTATTCCTGCACTGCAGTTGGACCTTTGATAGATAAGATATCATTCGGTGTAATAGCTCCATCGGTTAACGGTTGGCCTGCTTTTACATAATCATTCTCCTGAACCAGGATATGTTTAGAAAGCGAAACCAGGTAACGTTTAATTTCACCGGTACGTGATTCAATTTGAATTTCACGGTTACCACGTTTAATTTTTCCGAAAGAAACCAAACCATCAATTTCAGCAACTACTGCCGGATTAGAAGGGTTACGTGCTTCGAATAACTCGGTTACACGAGGAAGACCTCCTGTAATATCACCGGTTTTACCAGAAGAACGAGGGATCTTTACGAGGATATCTCCTGCATGTACTTTCGACTTGTCTTCACAGGTAATATGCGCTCCTGATGGTATGTTGTAAGATCGTAATACCTCTCCTGCTTTATCAAGGATCTTGATAGTTGGGTTTTTGGTTTTATCACGACGTTCAATAATTACTTTTTCTTTGAATCCTGTGGCCTCATCTTGTTCTTCGCGATAAGTAATCCCTTCTTCGATATTTTCGAATTCGATCTTACCTTCAAACTCCGAAACAATAACGGCATTCCATGGATCCCATTCACAGATCATGTCTCCTTTTTTCACCTTCTGTCCATCTTTTACAAAAACAGTGGATCCATAAGGAATATTTCCGGTAGTTAAAATGATCTTGGTATTGGCATCCACCAAACGCAGTTCAGCTGAACGGCCGATTACCAATTCCTCATTACTATTCTCTCCTTTTTTAGAAACAGTACGTAACTCATCAATTTCAACTATACCATCATACTTGGCTTCAATTTTTGATTGTACCGCAGAACCTCCTGCCACACCACCTACGTGGAATGTACGAAGCGTTAACTGTGTACCAGGCTCACCGATAGATTGAGCAGCAATAACTCCTACCGCTTCACCCATTTGTACCTTTCTACTGGTAGCCAGGTTTCGTCCATAACATTTTGCGCAACATCCTTTGCGGGTTTCGCAAGTAAGTACTGAACGGATCTCCACCGTTTCGATAGGAGATTCATTGATCAGTTTGGCAGCCACCTCATTGATCTCTTCTGCGGCTGATACAATTAGCTCACCTGTATTCGGATGGATCACATCATGCAATGAAGTACGTCCAACAATTCTATCATGTAAACTTTCAACTACCTCATCATTGTTTTTCAAGGCGCTCATTTGCAATCCACGCAATGTTCCACAATCCGATTCAGTGATGATCACATCCTGAGATACGTCAACCAAACGACGGGTAAGGTAACCTGCATCGGCTGTTTTAAGAGCGGTATCTGCAAGACCTTTACGAGCACCGTGTGTAGAGATAAAGTACTCAAGGATCGAAAGCCCTTCCTTAAAGTTTGATAAGATCGGGTTTTCAATAATTTCATTTCCGCTATCACCTGATTTCTGCGGTTTCGCCATCAATCCCCTCATTCCGCAAAGCTGACGGATCTGCTCTTTAGAACCCCTTGCTCCAGAATCCAACATCATATAAACAGGATTGAATCCTTGTTTATCTTCACTGATCTGTTTCATTAAGATCTGGGTAAGACGTGAATTGGTATGCGTCCAGATGTCGATGATCTGATTATAACGTTCGTTATTCGTAATGAATCCCATGTTATAGTTAGACTTCACCTCATCCACTTGTTCATTGGCATCTGTGATCAATTCTTCTTTTTCTTTTGGGATAATAATATCATCCAAGATAAAAGAAAGTCCGCCTCTGAATGCCATCATGAAACCAATTGCTTTGATATCATCAAGGAATTTGGCAGCAGTAGGTTGATCGGTATTTTTGAAAATATCTCCGATAATATCACGAAGAGATTTTTTAGTAAGCAACTGGTTGATATACCCATATTGTTTTGGAACCACCTCATTGAACAATACTCTTCCAACGGTTGTTTCCAGCAATTGGTTTTTCAATGTTCCGTCGGGTTGTTTTACATCCACTTTTACATGGATCCAGGCATGAAGGTCAAGTTTAGCCTCATTATAGGCGATGATCACTTCTTCAGGAGCATAGAACCTTAATCCTTCTCCTTTTACCGGGTTTTCTTTGATACCCTTACGTCCTTTGGTGATATAATATAGACCTAATACCATGTCCTGCGATGGCACCGCAATAGGAGCACCATTGGCAGGGTTTAGGATATTATGTGCACCTAACATCAACAATTGAGCTTCGAGAATCGCGGCATGCCCCAATGGAACGTGAACCGCCATTTGGTCTCCGTCGAAGTCAGCGTTGAATGCCGTACAAGCCAGGGGATGTAATTGTATCGCTTTTCCTTCGATCAGTTTTGGCTGGAACGATTGGATACCTAAACGGTGTAATGTTGGGGCACGGTTCAATAAAACCGGATGTCCTTTCAATACATTCTCCAGGATCTCCCAGATCACTGAATCTCTTCTATCAACAATTTTCTTAGCTGATTTTACGGTTTTTACCAAACCTCTTTGGATCAGTTTGCGAATAATAAATGGCTTGAATAACTCAGCCGCCATATCCTTCGGCAAACCACATTCGTGAAGTTTCAATTCAGGACCTACAACAATTACCGAACGTGCAGAATAGTCAACACGTTTTCCCAATAAGTTCTGACGGAAACGTCCTTGCTTACCTTTCAATGAATCAGAAAGAGATTTTAAGGGACGATTGGCTTCCGTTTTTACTGCTGATGATTTTCTTGAGTTATCAAATAGAGCATCCACAGCTTCCTGCAACATACGTTTCTCATTCCGTAGGATCACATCCGGTGCTTTGATCTCGATCAATCTTTTTAAACGATTGTTACGGATAATTACACGACGGTATAAGTCGTTCAAATCCGAAGTAGCGAAACGGCCACCATCCAGGGGAACTAAAGGACGAAGGTCCGGAGGAATAACAGGAATTACTTTTACCACCATCCATTCCGGACGATTGAGGATCCTTGTATTCGCATCGCGATATGATTCAACTACCTGAAGTCTTTTTAAGGCTTCTTGTTTACGTTGTTGTGATGTTTCATTGTTGGCTTGATGACGCAATTGATAGGAAAGGCCATCCAGGTCCAATCTACCCAATAGTTCATACAAAGCATCACCTCCCATTTTAGCTACGAACTTATTAGGGTCCGTATCATCTAAATGCTGGTTATCTTTTGGAAGGTTATCCAGAATATCCAAATACTCTTCTTCAGACAAGAAATCTAAATAATTGATTCCGTCTGCTGCTTTTATACCGGCATTGATCACTACATATTTTTCGTAGTAAATAATGGCTTCCAGTTTTTTGGTAGGTAAACCCAACAGCAAACCTATTTTATTAGGTAGAGAACGGAAATACCAGATATGTGCAACAGGTACCGTAAGCATGATATGACCGGTACGTTCACGACGAACTTTTTTCTCGGTAACCTCAACGCCGCAACGGTCACAAATAATACCCTTATAACGGATACCTTTGTATTTACCGCAACCACACTGCCAATCTTTTACCGGACCAAAGATCCTTTCACAGAATAAACCATCTCTTTCGGGTTTAAACGTTCGGTAATTAATGGTTTCTGGCTTAATTACTTCACCACTTGAACGATCAAGAATATCTTCCGGAGAAGCTAAACTGATTGTAATTTTTGAAAAGTCTGATGCAACTTTAGTTTCCTTTATCATGGTAATGATATGCAGTTAAAGTTAAATTATTATTCTAATGTTATTTTCAATCCAAGTCCTCTTAACTCATGCAACAATACGTTGAATGATTCAGGAATTCCCGGAGTAGGCATATTTTCTCCTTTTACAAGAGATTCGTATGCTTTAGCTCTTCCGATCACATCGTCAGATTTTACAGTTAGCATTTCCTGAAGGATGTTGGCAGCACCGAATGCTTCCAATGCCCATACCTCCATTTCACCAAAACGCTGACCCCCGAACTGAGCTTTACCTCCTAACGGTTGCTGAGTGATCAATGAGTATGGACCAATTGAACGAGCATGCATTTTATCATCCACCATGTGACTTAATTTCAACATGTAGATAACTCCAACCGTTGCGGGTGTATTAAAGCGATCACCTGTACCACCATCATAAAGGAAAGTTCTTCCCAAACGTGGTAATCCGGCAGCTTCTACTTCAGCCTGGATCTCATCCAAGTCTGCGCCATCAAAAATAGGAGTTGCATATTTTTTGCCCAATTTCAATCCCGCCCATCCTAAGATGGTTTCATAGATCTGTCCAAGGTTCATCCTGGAAGGTACACCCAATGGATTCAAGACAATATCCACAGGACTTCCATCTTCAAGGTATGGCATATCTTCTGGGCGAACAATTCTTGCAACAATACCCTTATTTCCATGTCGACCTGCTAATTTATCACCCACTTTCAACTTACGTTTCTTGGCGATATAAACTTTGGCCAACTGAACAATACCTGATGGTAATTCATCACCAACGGTAATGTTGTATTTTTTACGTTTATAAATACCGTATAAGTCGTTGAACTTAATGGAGTAGTTGTGCATCAAAATTCTGATGGATTTATTATCACTACTTTCTTTTGTCCAGTTTTCAGGATTCAAGTTGATGAAATCAACTTTTTCGAAAACTTTCTTAGTGAACTTTGTCCCTTTTTTGATCACTTCCTCTTTCAAGATATTGAAAACTCCATTAGATACTTTACCATCTAATATGGACATCAACTTATCGATCATTTTATCTTTGAGAACAGTAAATTCTTTATCGTATTCTTTGTCCAGAATTTCCACTTCACGTTTGTCCTCAGTTTTAGCTCTTCTGTCTTTCATTGATTTAGAGAATAGTTTTTTATCAACTACTACTCCATACAATGAAGGAGGTGCCTTCATAGATGCATCTTTCACATCTCCTGCTTTATCACCGAAGATTGCTCTCAATAACTTCTCTTCAGGTGTAGGATCTGATTCTCCTTTTGGTGTGATCTTTCCGATCAATATATCACCAGGAACTACTTCAGCACCCACTCTTATGATACCATTTTCATCAAGGTCCTTTGTAGCATCTTCACTTACGTTTGGAATATCGGCTGTTAATTCCTCTAATCCCATTTTGGTATCACGTACTTCCATAATGAACTCATCAATATGGATAGACGTGAAGATATCATCCCGAACAATCTTCTCGTTAATTACGATCGCATCCTCGAAGTTGTAACCTTTCCATGGCATGAAAGCCACCAATAAGTTACGTCCGATAGCCAGTTCCCCACCTTTGGTTGCAAATCCTTCGCAAAGAACTTGTCCTTTTTTGATCTTCTGTCCTTTTTTAACGATCGGACGAAGATTGATACAGGTGTTCTGATTCGTTTTTCTGAATTTGATCATTTTATAGGTGATCGTATCGTCATCAAAACTTACACGTTTTTGTGCTTCATCACGGTTATACTTAATGGTGATCTTATCCGCATCTACATATTCAACTACTCCATCAAATTCAGCATTCAATAATAATCGTGAATCATGGGCAACCCTTTCTTCCAAACCTGTTCCTACAATAGGAGCATCAGGTTGGATCAATGGAACTGCCTGACGCATCATATTCGATCCCATCAAAGCCCGGTTAGCATCATCATGCTCCAAGAAAGGAATCAATGAAGCCGCAATAGAAGCGATCTGGTTAGGGGCAACGTCGATCAATTTGATCGCTGTTGGTTCCACCACCGGAAAGTCTCCTTCGAACCTGGCCTTAATATTTTTATCTTTAAAATTACCTTTATCATCCAAAGGAATATTTGACTGAGAAATAATATTATTCTCTTCCTCTTCAGCACTTAAATAAATGATCGGCTTATCAATATCGACTTTACCTTTTGTTACTGTACGGTAAGGTGTTTCGATAAATCCGAGTCTGTTTATTTTTGCAAATACACAAAGAGAAGAGATCAAACCAATATTAGGTCCCTCTGGTGTTTCAATCGTACATAAACGTCCGTAATGTGTATAGTGAACATCCCGTACCTCGAAACCGGCTCTTTCTCTAGAAAGACCGCCTGGGCCGAGGGCCGATAAACGACGTTTATGTGTGATCTCGGCCAATGGATTTGTTTGATCCATGAACTGAGATAATTGGTTGGTCCCAAAGAATGAGTTAATCACCGAAGAAAGTGTTTTGGCATTGATCAGGTCAATAGGCGTAAACACCTCATTGTCCCGAACGTTCATTCTTTCACGGATCGTTCTGGCCATACGAGCTAGTCCTACACCAAATTGGGTATATAACTGCTCACCAACGGTTCTAACGCGACGATTTGACAAGTGATCAATATCATCCACAATGGCTTTGGAGTTGATCAGCTGAATCAAATGTTTTATGATCGCAATAATATCCGTTTTGGTCAATACCCTGGTATCAGAGGCAATATCCAAACCTAGTTTTTTGTTGATCCTATAACGACCTACTTCACCCAGGTCATAACGTTTATCTGAGAAGAATAATTTTTCCAAAACGCCGCGGGCTGTTTCTTCATCGGGTGGATCAGCATTTCTTAAAACACGGTAGATATACTCCACCGCTTCAATTTCTGAATTGGTGGTATCTTTTTGTAATGTATTATAAATGATGGCATAGTCAGCAGCACTTACGTCCTCCTTATGCAAGATAACCGTTTTAGCACCTGCATCCACTATTACATCTATATGTTCATCTTCAAGGATGGTCTCCCTATCGAGAATGATCTCATTTCTTTCAATCGATACCACTTCACCGGTATCCTCATCTACGAAGTCTTCCACCCATGTTTTCAAAACCCGTGCAGCAAGTTTGCGACCAACTACTTTTTTCAAAGTAGGTTTTGAAACTTTTACCTCTTCAGCAAGATTAAAGATCTCCAGGATGTCTTTATCAGATTCATATCCGATTGCACGGAACAAAGTAGTTACGGGCAATTTCTTTTTACGATCGATATAAGCATACATCACATTGTTAATGTCAGTAGCAAATTCGATCCATGATCCTTTAAACGGAATGATACGGGCAGAATACAATTTGGTACCATTGGCATGACGGCTTTGGCCGAAGAATACCCCTGGTGAACGGTGTAACTGCGAAACGATCACCCTTTCAGCACCGTTGATCACAAATGTACCTTTGGGGGTCATATAAGGTATGGTTCCCAAATAAACATCCTGAACAATGGTTTCGAAGTCCTCATGTTCCGGATCGGTACAATATAATTTCAACTTGGCTTTTAAAGGTACACTATGTGTCAATCCTCTTTCGATACATTCATCAATTGTATATCTAGGGGGATCAATAAAATAATCAAGAAACTCCAAAACGAACTGATTGCGTGAATCCGTAATAGGGAAATTCTCACTAAAAACGGAAAAAAGACCTTCATCACTTCTATTTTCAGGAGTAGTTTCCAGCTGGAAAAAATCCTTAAAGGATTGTATTTGAATTTCTAGAAAATCCGGATAGTCAACCGGAAATTTTGTTTTGGCAAAAAAGTGACGTAAACTTTTTTGTGTTGCATTTGTTGCTGGTGTCGCGGCCATAATTTTTTTCAAATTAAAAATGCTTAAATAAAAACACTGATACTAAAAAAGGGTTTAGACCTTAGTCCACCAGAAGCGGAATAAGGTCTAAAGATTTCCCTTTATAAAAGGGAAGCTGTTGAATTACTTAACTTCAACTTCAGCTCCCGCCTCTGTTAATTGTGTTTTTATTGATTCAGCTTCTTCTTTAGAAACTCCCTCCTTGATAGGTTTTGGAGCTCCGTCAACTAAGTCTTTAGCTTCTTTCAAACCTAAACCTGTAATGTCTTTTACAACTTTTACAACGCCTAGTTTATTTCCACCTGCTGCGGTAAGAATAACATCAAAAGAAGTTTTTGCTTCAGCGGCATCACCACCGGTTGCGCCACCGCCACCAGCTACAACTACTGCTGCAGCAGGCTCAATGCCGTACTCTTCTTTTAAGATAGTAGCAAGTTCGTTAACTTCCTTTACGGTTAGGTTAACCAATGCTTCTGCTAATTCTTTAACTTCTGCCATTTTTATTGAATTTATAAGGTGTTACAATTATTAATATTTCGTTTATGCCACGCCTAGGCGGGGACTTTTTTAGTCCTGCAATTATGCAGCTTCCTCTTTCATTTTATCCTGATTAAGTAAAGCTGAAATAACATTTCTTGCAGGAGATTGAAGTAAGCCGATAATATCGCCGATCATTTCTTCCTTGCTCTTCATAGCAGCAAGAGAATCCAATTGATTCGCACCTAAATAACAATCAGCATTGATATATGCCCCTTTTAATGTAAGGAATTTGTTTTTAGCGCTAAAATCTTTGATCACTTTCGCCGGAACATTACCGATTTCTGCAAACATTACTGCGGTAGTACCATGTAAAGCGTCGAACAACGGAGTAAATTCCTTTCCGGATTTTTCCATTGCTTTCTTCAATAAGGTATTTTTAACCACTCGTAACTGAATGTTCTTTTCAAAACAAGTTCTTCTTAAGGTATTGGTTGATTCAACAGTCATACCTTGGGTATCTGCCAAATAAACTATATTCTTAGCTTGAAGAACAGTTGTAAGATCATCAATTACCTGATTTTTTTCTTCTCTTGTCATTGCTTTCAATTAATTAGATTAAACCAGGCTTTTTGTTTCGATTTTGATACCAGGGCTCATGGTCGAAGACATATTTATACTTTTAATGTAAGTACCTTTTGAAGAAGATGGTTTGAGTTTTTGAATTGTTGCTAAAAACTCTTTTGCATTTTCTTCAATTTTCTTGGCATCAAAAGAAACTCTTCCAATGGTAGAATGGATAATTCCGAATTTGTCTACTTTGAAATCGATCTTTCCTGCTTTTGTTTCTTCAACCGCTTTGCCTACCTCCATGGTGACAGTACCTGTTTTAGGATTCGGCATCAAACCACGAGGGCCTAATACTCTACCTAAAGCACCTACCTTACCCATAACAGATGGAGTGGTAATGATTACATCTATATCGGTCCAACCGCCTTTGATTTTCTCGATATAGTCATCCAGACCAACATGATCGGCTCCGGCTGCTTTTGCTTCTTCCACCTTATCTGGTGTACAAAGTACTAACACCCTTACGCTTTTACCGATTCCGTGAGGAAGCTTCACTGAACCGCGAACCATTTGGTCGGCTTTTCTTGGGTCAACACCCAATCGTACTGCCATGTCAACAGATGCATCGAACTTGGTAAAAGTAATTTCTTTTACAAGCTGTGAAGCTTCTGCAAGCTCGTAGTACTTGTTGGCATCAACCTTGGCAACTGACGCCTTTGTGTTTTTTGTTAATGTTGCCATTTTTCTTTGTTTGTTTTACGAATTTGGAAATTCTCCCTCTACTGTAATACCCATGCTACGTGCTGTTCCTGCTACCATTTTCATGGCAGATTCTACTTTGAAACAGTTGAGGTCTGACATTTTAGCATTGGCAATTTCTTTTACTTTATCCCAAGTAATACTTCCCACTTTTTTACGATTCGATTCTGCTGAACCTGACTGTAATTTAAGGGCCTCCTTTAGCATAATAGCTACCGGTGGTTGCTTGATAATAAAGTCGAATGATTTATCTGCATAAACTGTAATAACAACCGGCAATACCTTACCCTGCAAATCTTGGGTACGAGCATTGAATTGTTTACAGAATTCCATAATATTTACTCCTTTGGATCCTAACGCTGGTCCAATAGGTGGTGAAGGATTTGCTTGTCCTCCTTTGCACTGTAGCTTAATAAAGCCTGTAACTTCTTTTGCCATCTTTAATCTCTAATAATATTAAACTTCTTTCTCTACTTGCATATAACTAAGTTCAACGGGAGTTTTTCTTCCGAAGATCTTAACCGTTACTTTCAATTTTTTCTTCTCTTCATTGATCTCTTCAATCACTCCACTGAAGTTATTGAATGGACCATCAATTACTTTTACACTTTCACCCACGATAAACGGAATATTGATCTCTTCATCTCTATCTGCCATCTCATCCACTTTACCCAATATCCTATTTACTTCCTGCTGGCTTAATGGAACCGGATTTCCTCCTTTGGATCCCAACCATCCAATTACCCCAGTAACATTATCAATGATATGAGGTAATTCTCCAATCAAAGCTGCTTCTATCAGAATATATCCAGGAAAAAGCGATTTCTCTTTGCTTACTTTTTTCCCTTTTCTTATCTGATAGATCTTTTCAGTAGGAATTAAAATCTGAGACACATAATCATCCAGCTTATTCCGACGCACTTCGGCCTCGATATAAGATTTTATCTTCTTCTCCTGGCCGCTAATAGCTCTAACCACATACCATTTTTTTGTTGTATCAGCCATAATTCCTTTTTAGAAAAGAGTGTTATATAAAAATTTCATCCCTTTGCTGAATGCAGAGTCCATAATAAATACGACCAATGCGATCAAAAGAGATGCAATCAATACCACAACGGCACTGCCTTGTAATTCGCTCCAGGTTGGCCAAGTTACCTTGTGCATCAACTCATTGTAGCTTTCTTTTATATAATTAATTATTTTCACTTTTCAATCATTCTTTTTTTTTACGCACAGGTGGAGAGATTCGAACTCCCATCAATGGTTTTGGAGACCACTATTCTACCCTTGAACTACACCTGTTTTTATAAACGGATGTATCCTGACGGTACCGTCAGGACACTTTCCATTTGTTTATTTTTATTAAGCAATAATATTCGTAACCTGGCCAGCACCAACGGTTCTGCCACCCTCACGGATAGCGAAACGAAGACCCTTATCCATAGCTACCGGTACAATCAACTTTACAGTGATTGTAACGTTATCACCTGGCATTACCATTTCTCTACCTTCTGGTAACGTAATTTCTCCTGTTACGTCAGTGGTGCGGAAATAGAACTGAGGACGATACTTATTATGGAAAGGAGTGTGGCGACCACCTTCTTCTTTTTTCAATACATAGATCTCCGCTTGGAAATCAGTATGTGGAGTGATGGATCCAGGTTTAGCAATTACCATACCTCTGCGGATATCTTTTTTATCGATACCACGAAGTAATAATCCTACGTTATCACCCGCCTCACCTCTGTCAAGAAGTTTACGAAACATCTCAACACCAGTGATGGTTGATTTTAACTTTTCTTCCTGCATTCCAAGGATCTCCACCTCTTCCCCTACATTTACCACACCTGTTTCAATACGGCCTGTAGCAACAGTTCCGCGACCAGTAATTGAGAACACGTCCTCAACTGGCATTAGGAATGGTTTTTCAATATCACGTGGAGGTAATGGAATATATTCATCCACTTGAGCCATTAAGGCTTTTACGGTATCCACCCATTTTCCTTCACCATTTAAAGCTCCTAATGCAGAACCTTGAACGATAGGGGTAGTATTACCATCAAATTTATAGAAAGTCAATAATTCACGGATCTCCATTTCTACAAGTTCTAACATTTCTGGATCATCCACCATATCGACCTTGTTCATGAAAACAACAATACGTGGTACTCCCACCTGACGTGCAAGAAGGATGTGCTCACGGGTTTGCGGCATTGGACCATCTGTAGCAGCTACCACTAGAATAGCTCCGTCCATTTGGGCAGCACCAGTTACCATGTTTTTTACATAATCCGCGTGACCTGGACAGTCTACGTGTGCATAGTGACGGTTCACCGTTTCGTATTCAACATGCGATGTATTGATTGTAATACCTCTTTCTTTCTCTTCAGGTGCGTTATCAATCGAATCAAATGATCTGATTGTTGCCATACCGTCAGCTGCCAATACGTTAGTAATTGCAGCAGTAAGAGTAGTCTTACCGTGGTCTACGTGACCAATTGTACCGATGTTTACGTGTGGTTTGTTCCGTACGAAATTCTCTTTTGCCATTGTTGTACAGTTTTAAATAATTGAATTGTAAAAGTTTATAATGTTAATCTTAAATATATCTAGAGCCAACGATGAGAATCGAACTCATGACCTCATCCCTACCAAGGATGCGCTCTACCATCTGAGCTACGTCGGCAATTTTTTCATTTTTACCATTGCAGCCCAATCCATCCGTTCCTACCCCTTGTTTTAGCAAGTTATTAGAGCGGGAGACGAGACTCGAACTCGCGACATTTAGCTTGGAAGGCTAAAGCTCTACCAACTGAGCTACTCCCGCTTGAATTATCCTTGTAACGCTAACCAAGTGGCTTTGTGGGGAGTGGTGGATTCGAACCACCGAAGCAATTAAGCAACAGATTTACAGTCTGTCCCATTTGGCCACTCTGGTAACTCCCCTTATCCTACAATAGTAGAGCCGGCGAGGGGATTCGAACCCGCGACCTGCTGATTACAAATCAGCTGCTCTACCAGCTGAGCTACACCGGCTTTTTTCTATTATTTCCAATGAACTTTTCCCCAGGGATTCTGTTAAATAATACCAGATTTATCCCGTAAAAGGGCTGCAAATGTATGAAACATTTGTCTGATAACAAAACAACTGTGCAAAATTCTTGAAAATAATTAGAAGAAAATGAGCCTTTTGGCCAATTTTTTGATAAGAGGCTAACTGCCTAGTGGGCAGGATGTTTCCCTTTGTACTTGCCAACCTGCTTTTTCAGGGCCGCTAAAGAAGCATCCGTAGCCTTCTCAAAAGAACTCATGGTTTTTTTGGCAAATAGCTCATTACCAGGAACTTTAACTATAATTTCACTGGTCTTATTGCCCTCTGCCCCATTGTTCTCTAATTTAAGGTTAACATCTACGCTAACTATATGGTCGTATAGGTGATATAATTTTTCGACTCTTTTTTTGGTCAATGCCAACAATTTCTGCTCGGCATGAAAATTCACATCTTTTACCAGGATATCCATAACTTTCTGATTTAAGGGTTTGAACGATAATACTAATAACGCATAACATCTATAAAGTTACGTTTTGAACCCACTTTCTCCAAATCATTTAGCTCTTTTTTTAAAGACATGCCCTTTTTAAATTGGCCGATAACCAGTTAGAATTTTTCAACAGCCTTTCTTTCCTCATCCTCCTAATTATTTATGCTGCTAGCATACCAATTTAACAAACAGGGATTTTTACCCATTTGTTTGATGTTGGATAATAGCCCTCCCAACTTCAAACTCGCCAATAGCCCAACCCGTTATCGGGCCACCAACCTTCCAATCAAGAGATGCCTGTTCTATCTAATGCTAATAGAATTACGTGAACGCTTAAGATGATGATTGCATTATGTATCTCTTAGAACTGATGGTAACGACGTGCAATTGCACGTCGCTTCTACTTCCTGAAAGATTTTTTTTTGAATAATAGGAGCTTCTATCCCTTTGGATGGGCCTTCTTATGAATTCCCTTCAGCTTCTCAAAACTATTATGGGTATATACCTGGGTGGCTGCTAAACTGCTATGCCCCAGGATCTCTTTGATCCCATTGATATCTGCTCCATTGTTAAGCATATGAGTGGCAAAAGTATGACGCAAAACATGAGGGCTTTTTTTATGTACAGTGGTAATGGCTTGAAGGTATTTGTTTACAATGGTATATACTTGTTTGGGTTGGAGAGGCCTGCCTTTTAAGGTGATAAACAATATATCAGATCCATTTGAAATTTCTTCTTTTGATCTCCTGTCGAGATATTGCTTGAGCAAGTTCAATAAAACCGGGGTAGCTGGTATTAACCTTTCTTTATTTCTTTTTCCCAATACTTTAATGGTTCCTTGGTAATTGTCAATATCACCCAATTTTAATCCGATCAATTCAGCCTTCCGCATTCCTGTAAAATAGAACAACTCCAATATCATCTTATCACGATGGCCTTCAAAACTATCGGGGAATTGAAGCTGATCAAACAAAGTGTTCATTTGAGATTCAGGGACAAAAACCGGGTTTCTTTTAGGGGTTTTGGGGCCCTGGATGCCGTAAGCAGGATTGATTTGGATGACTTGCCTTTTTAAACAATATTTATAATAAGACCGGAGGGTGGATATTTTTCTATTGACCGACTTGGCGGCCATCTTCTCATTCATGAGGTGAACAATCCAACTGCGAATATGCTGGTAATTTGCCAGATCCAAATTGTCGAGCTGGTATTGTAAACGGCAAAAGACCTGGAATTGATCCAGGTCTTTTGTATAAGATTGTATAGTATGCGCTGAGTAGCGTTTTTCCTGCCTGATGAAATCGATGAAGGGTTGTATATGCATGATATAATAACCCCACTAAGTTATAAAATATTATAACTGGCTTTCTTCGCGACGAAGGTTCTCTTTATAGGCAGCTTTGATAATTACATCCCTTCGACGAACAGATTTTTTAGTAAACTGTTGGCGGGTACGAAGTTCACGAACCACTCCGGTTTTTTCGAACTTCTTTTTGTACTTTTTCAATGCCTTCTCGATGCTTTCGCCTTCTTTAATAGGTACTAATAACATATTTTCTTTTTTGTTATGTTTTTATAAAACGGATGGCAAAGTTAATCATAAACCCATAAAAACCAAGCATCCCACCTTCAAAAATTGGCTTCTGTGGATTTTTGGCCTATATTTGTGGCCTGTTCAAAAGAAAATGGTCCCGTAGCTTAATTGGATAGAGCACCTGACTACGGATCAGGAGGTTAGGGGTTCGACTCCCTTCGGGATCACTGAATAATAACGCCATACTTTAATAGTTGTGGCGTTTTTTATTGGTGGATGCCACCACTTTGCAGGGCAATAGGGGCAGCAACTTCCCTCACTCCCGACACTGTCAGGGAACCAAGCCATTGCATAAATCCTACTTCTCCCTTTTTACCTTAATATTATTATTCGGAGGTATTAAAATGCGTTGAACAGCGTAAAGAAAAAATAGATCAGAGATACAAAGGCCTATGTTGATCCCCACCAATAGGTTTGAATAAAATTCCTTATCAAAATCATAATCAAAATTTAAAAACCAAAGGGTAAAACCAAAGGTAATGGACCTGATTAACAGACCAATTACAATTAATACATCGGGGTCCTTAAGAAACTGTTCGCTCTTGGTAAAGATTAAGATATTCACCAGATAGATACATGCCAGTGTTAGCAGGATGGAAGCAAAGCCTGGCAATCGGGAATTATAAGTAAATATGGATCCCGCCAGGAAATTTTCAACGATCCATACAATAATGGTAGCCACAATAATGATGGTTTGTACTACCCGGATCGTTTTATTTAGTTTATAGAACCCTAGATATATCTGGCTAATGAGAAAAAAAGCCAACGGGAGGTAAATAACCGAATTAATATTTGCGATCAAATGGTTCTCAACGTGCAAACTCCATGTGATTAAAAGGGCCAATTCATAGCAAAAAATAGCTATGCAATACATCATAAAATTGGTATGTTTTTCCTTGATCTTCTTCCGGTTGGAGGAAATCAAAAAAATAATTGCAGTCATAAGGCCCAGTGAGATGAAACCGGGTATTTGTACCATGTATGTTTAATTATTCATCTGAATTCAGTTCATCATTTTCACCGCAATGAGGTGGACATAAAAGTCCGCCATCACCCACCATATCTAATATATCATTTTCATCTTCATCAACGCCTACAAAAGTAAGCCGCATTTCTTCCTCTTCGGTTAGTGCAAAAAAGAAACGGATCCCCACACATCCGGTTTGTCCTAAGATCTCATTTAATGTTGACTGACTAAAGTAAATCCCCTTTGGCTGTTCCGGATATGCATCCCTGAATCTCTTATTCATCTCTGCCGCATCCTTGATTGGAATGGTATGATCTTCGTTACCGGTAAATGACATAAATACAATATATTAAGTTAGTTTTAGCTAATGTAATAATTTGTATTTACGCAAACAAATTTGGACTGTAGTTTTTAGTTTAGATAAAAAATAACTGAGTATTCATAACCTGCTGATGAGAATATCCTATAATTTAGACCAAAAATTGGAAATGAAGAAAATCATGCTGCTTGGTTCAGGTGAACTTGGAAAAGAATTTGTGATCGCCGTAAAACGCCTTGGGCAACATGTAATTGCGGTCGACTCATATAAAGGTGCTCCAGCCATGCAAGTGGCCGATGAATATGAAGTGATCAATATGCTTGATGGAAAAGCTTTGGATACCATTGTAAAAAAACATTCTCCTGATATTATTGTTCCGGAAATTGAAGCCATTCGTACTGAGAGATTCTACGACTATGAAAAAGAAGGCATACAGGTGGTGCCCAGTGCAAAGGCTGCCAACTTTACCATGAACCGCAAGGCCATCAGAGACCTGGCCTCCAAAGAACTCGGTGTAAAAACAGCCAATTACAGGTATGCCACTTCTTTGGATGAACTGCGCAAATCGGTTAGTGAAGTAGGTTTACCCTGCGTTGTAAAACCACTCATGAGTAGCAGTGGAAAAGGCCAGTCGGTGATAAAAACCGAAAATGATATTGAAAAGTCGTGGAACTATGCCGTGGAAGGTAGCCGAGGAGATATAATGGAAGTGATCGTCGAAGAGTTTATTCGTTTCCATACGGAAATTACCTTGCTCACCGTTACCCAAAAAACGGGACCCACCATGTTTTGTGAACCCATCGGTCATCGACAGGAAAGAGGTGATTACCAGGAAAGCTGGCAGCCACAATTTGTTTCTGCAGAGCATTTGAAAGAAGCCCGACACATGGCTGATAAAGTTACCAAAGCATTAACAGGGGCAGGGATCTGGGGAGTTGAGTTCTTTTTAGGGGATGAAGGGGTTTATTTTTCTGAACTCTCACCTCGTCCGCATGACACCGGTATGGTAACGCTGGCCGGCACTCAAAACTTAAGTGAGTTCGAGTTACATGCCAGGGCTGTACTAGGATTCCCCATTGCAGAAATCGTGCAGGAGAAAGTAGGTGCCAGCGCAGTTGTATTAGCCGATAAAGACGGGATAAACCCCACTTTTACCGGAATTGAAAAAGCACTTGAACACACTGGTACCGACATTCGCATTTTCGGAAAGCCCACTACCCGGCCCTATCGCCGAATGGCGGTAGTACTAACATCGGGCGATTTGAATGATGATGTACATGCTGTAAAAAATAAGGCCATTACATTGGCCAAAGAAATAAAAGTGATCTCCGAATAAGTAAGTTTTATCCATCACCCTTGAGCAACCTCAAAACTTTTATCCTGGTTTTTATTGCCATTCTGCTGGTTTATATCTGTGGATTGCCCATTGATATCATGGAGGTAGATGCCGCCCAATATGCCACCATTAGTTACGAAATGTTTGAAAGCGGAAGTTATCTGCAATTGTATTGCAGGGGATATGATTATCTAGATAAACCTCCTTTCCTTTTCTGGATCAACCAGGTGTTCTTTTCAATTTTTGGGGTACACGACTGGAGTTTTAAACTCGGTAATCTATTATTCATTCTGCTGGGTATATATTCAACCTACCAACTGGGCAAATTACTCTATAACAAAAATGCGGGATTGTTCTCTGCCTGCATTTTGGGTTCTACACAAGCATGGTTCCTCATCACGCATGATGTAAAAACCGATGGTATATTGGCCTCCGCCATTATATTTACGGTATGGCAATGGAAATGCTTTTCCATTAACAAAAAGTGGAGCTGCTTGTTAGGCATGTCGGCAGGCATAGCCATAGGAATGCTTACCAAAGGTCCCCTTGGCCTCATTGTTCCTGGTATGATCATGTGTGTTGACCTTGCTGGCAACCGGCAATGGAAAATGATCTTTAATTGGAAATATATTTTATCAGCCATGTTCATCCTGTTGGCTTTGTCACCTATGTTGTACGGATTGTATCTACAGTATGATCTGCATCCGGGAAAAACAGTGAGTGGTGGACATGTGGTTGATTCAGGTCTTCGGTTTTATTTTTGGACACAAAGCTTTGGAAGGATCACCGGTGAAAATAAATGGCATAACAACGATTCATTTTTTTACTTTTTGCCCGAAATCGCCTGGGCCTTTCTTCCTTGGACCATTTTCGTCATCCAGTCGCTGATCATGGCCTTCAGATCTCATTTCAAAAAGAACCTCATTCCTTTGGCCGGATTTATTTTACCTTATATCGCTCTATCGTTTAGCAGTTTTAAATTATCACATTATATATTTATTTGTTTTCCATTTATTGCCTTAATGGTTGGAAATTATCTTTCCGGCAAAAAACCAGAACTCCTATCAAAGATATTGGCTTACGCAGTTCAGTTTTTATTGGCAGGTGCCATCTTGTTTTTGGGTTATTGCTTCAATGTTCCATGGATATTTACCCTTCTTTTAGTAAGCATCCTACTGATTGTTTTTATGATCATTCAGAAAACCTCTGCGGCCAAGGTTTTCCTAACCACTCTGATGATGGGAGTAGGCATGAATTTATTTTTGAACCTATTTATCTATCCTGCCCTATTAAATTACCAGGCTTCGAGTATGGCTGGAAAAGAATATTTAAAAGAGGAGCCTGATAAAAAAGCACCCTTAATCGAGGTAAATACCTGGTCGTTCAGCATGGAGTTTTATGCTAAAAAGTCGGTAAAAAATTATGGTTCCCTGGAACATTGCATGGAAGTAGAAAAAGGAAGTTTCTGCTGGCTGTATATGAATCGTAAAACTTATGATGAGTTTAGACAAATGAATATTCCTGTACTCAAAGAAAAAGAATTTGACCAATTCCCGGCTACCAGGCTAAAACCTGGCTTTATATGGCCCGAAACCCGGCAAAACTATATTTCCAAAACTTATTTGGTTAAAGTATATTTACCCTAAATTGGGTGATCTCGTCAACATATTACCATTTATTTATTTTTCCATCATTGTATTCTATTTATGGAAAAGGAACCCCTTGAAAAAGTTTGGAATAAGCCGGCATTGGAGTATAGGGATCTTTGGCTTGAAAGTAATAGCTGGAACCGTACTATGGGCCATTTATACCTATTATTATCCAGAGCGAAGTACCAGTGATGCATTTAGGTTTTTTGATGATGCTAAAGTAATGCACCAAGCACTTTTTGAGGATCCATCTAGTTACTTTAAAATGTTGTTGGGTTACGATGTCGATGATCCGGCTTTGCAGAAATACATCGTAAGGATGTTTAACTGGGATAAAGAGTACAACTATTTTTTATACAACGATAGCCGGACTATGTTGCGATTTAATGCCATCTGTATGTTATTCTCATTTGGCAATTACCATGTGCATACCATTGTTATGAGCTTGTTTTCGTTGGTAGGGGGTATTTACTTGTTTAAAGCATTTTATTCTTTCCTGGAGGATAAAAAGCATTTACTATTGATATCGATTTTTTGCATCCCCAGCGTTATGTTTTATACTTCAGGAGTACTTAAAGAGGGTATATTATTGGCTGGCATTGGTTTTTTCTTCTACTCTATTTTCAAGATCCCCAAGGAATATAAAAAACCAAAATACTGGTTATTGCTATTGATAGGCATACTGATCCTATTGATCATGAAAATCTATGTATTCATTTGTCTGGCACCTGCTCTGGCCTATTATATGTTATCTCATCGGGTTTTGAAAGAAAAACCATTTCTTGTTTTTGTGGGTTTTAATATCCTCGCATTTGCAGGCCTCTACCTTTTATCTATTGTAGCCCCTGATAAAGATATCTTCTATATGCTTTATAAGAAGAAAGATGACTTTATGAACGTTGCCATGCAATACGAGGCGGGTTCTTTTATTTCCACGCCTGAACTCAGGCCAAAACCTCTCAGCTTTTTGTTATATATCCCTTTTGCCATCTATACTGTGTTGATGCGGCCTTATATTTGGGAACCCGGATCAGCGTTGGTAAGGTTCGCTGCAATCGAAAATATTCTATTGCTATTTTGTATGATCATACCATTCTTCGTATGGAGAAAAAGAAGTTTGGAAGAAAAGAGGGTCATCTACTTTTTAACCACCTTTATTTTTTACTTATATATTTTAATCGGATTCACTACTCCGGTTCTTGGAGCATTGAGTAGGTATAAAGTTCCTGCCCTTCCGTTTATTCTTATCATTTCATTATTTTTTATCGATTCGTTGAAACTCAAAAAAATTATTTCTTTTAAAAAGTTATGACCTCAAAAAAAATTGCTTTGATCACCGGAGCTACCTCAGGTATTGGAGAAGCTACCGCAAAACTATTGGCCCAACATGGGTACGACCTTATTATTACCGGAAGGCGAAAAGAGAGATTGGATGAAGTAAAAAAAGAACTCTCTTCAATAACGGATGTACTCTCCTTGCACTTTGATGTAAGGAATAAAGAAGATGTTTTTAGTGCAGTCCAATCGCTAAACGGAAAATGGAAAAATGTAGATGTACTGATCAACAATGCAGGACTGGCTGTTGGACTTGGCCCTGTGCATGAAGGGGTCATTGATGATTGGGACCGGATGATCGATACAAATATCAAAGGGGTTCTGTATATGTTGAAAGCGGTTATCCCGTTAATGATCGCAAGAAATTCAGGGCATATTATCAATATAAGTTCTATTGCCGCCAAAGAAGTTTATCAAAACGGGAATGTATATTGTGGGACCAAGCATGCCTTGGACAGCATCACCGGTTCTATCAGAATGGAATTGCTTCCCTATCATATTAAAGTAACCTCCATCAATCCGGGTATGGTAGAAACAGAATTTTCGCTGGTAAGGTTTAAGGGTGATGAAGAGAGGGCAAACAATGTATATAAGAACGCTGAACCCTTAACACCGGAAGACGTAGCAGATGTTATCCTTTATTCCCTCAATTGCCCTGCTCATATGAACCTGCATGAGGTCCTTGTAATGCCAAGTGCACAGGCAAGTGTAAGAATGTTGAGAAAAAAGGATGGAACCATTTGATGTACGATTTGCCTGACGCAAGCTGCTTTGTATGAATCGTAAATTCTATAGTATTTCCATTTTGCAATGAACCTCATCTGAATAGGATAGTTTGATCGGCTCTTCGATCATAATTTCCATTCTATAATAAGACCTTTTTAAATAAGATGCTGAGTTTTGGAAACTTACCTCATCCATCAAGGGCATGGATTCCTTGATCCCATCCGTGGTAGAGAACTCGATCAATAAGGGAACATTGGAAGTATTGTGCACTTTTATTTCATCGTCCGGCCGGATCGTCATGAGCCCCGTAGTATACTTTTCCCTGGTAAGCCTGAAAAATTTCATTGGATAAAAGTACGTAAAACAATGTCAAATGGCATAAAGTGGTGGTTTTATGATGAGATGAAGGTTCTTAGTAAAGGTTTATAAAAAATTTAATCGTTCTTTAACCTGTGTTGATAATAAATCTATCTACCTTAGAAGCACAAAAGGAATATAACAGGCAATTGTTGATAAAAATTTGAGGCAATAAGTAAATTATTCACCTCGTTATTATAAGTAGTTCTACCTCCCTAATCCGGTTTCATACCCGGAGTTTTGAAGTACATGTATCAGTAGTATATCTACACCTTATGAATAAGTAACTATAGTATAATATACCGTAAGGTATAACGATATATTTTTGTTTGCCATAGAACACTTACTAAACTATTGTACATGATAGATCAAGAAATTCGAATCATCCAGGATACCTGGTCGGTAGCACTGAAAAACGAAGATCCCAATATCGGGGAACTTTTTTATACCAGGTTGTTTGAAAACTCCCCACAACTAAGAACCCTCTTCAACAATGATGTGGCAACCCATAGCAAAAGGTTTGTAAGTATGATGAACTACATGGTCAATAAGCTGGAAGATGCAAATCTTATTCACGAAGCCAGGTCGGTTGGCAAAAAATATGCTGAATATAATGTTCAATACGAATATTATGAATGTATGAAAGAGGCACTGTTCTGGTCTTTAAGAAAAAAATTAGAAGATCGGTGGACACCCAATGTAATGGTTTCCTGGATCTGGTTTCTTTCTATCCTTAGTTATATTATGCAGGATGGAGGTAGAGAAACCGCATAGATTTAAAAAACCGATCAACAAAAAATTGAACTTCTTCACCATTTTGCAAGATTAAACGGTGCCTAAACCGTACAAGAATTACGGTTTTACTCAAAAAATCATATGGCTCAGGTCATATGATTTTTTTTTATAAATTTATGGCTAACCAAATCATCGTGTCATGAAGCAATTCTCTCTATTTTCCATGACCTACCTTATGTTTTTTGCCATTGCATTTACCCAACCTACCATCTTTCAATCAAGAGGAGTTGGTGGAGGAGGTGCCCTTTTCTCCCCTAGTTTTAATCCGGCCAATCCGAATGAGTATTATATCGCCTGTGATATGACCGAACTTTTTCATACAACGGATCTGGGATTGTCATATAGCCAGGTCCATTTTGATGAATTAATTGGTGGACATAATTCAAAAGTATGCTTTACAAATACATCGGGACTTTTATATTCTATCAGCTATATCGCGGATATAGGTACTCCCGTTACAAGTACGGATAATGGTTTAACATGGACTACATTGGCAGGCAATCCGGATCCATATGAAGATGTTTATACCATTCACGTGGATTATGCGAATCCTGGGAGAATTATTATTTCGCAATATGGTTATATATTTTTCTCCAACGACGGCGGAGCAAATTTCTTCAACATTCATACGGCCATCGACAATGGTGCAGGTAATGTAGTGGCTGGCTGCTTTTTCGATAACAGCAATATTTATATCGGCACAAATGATGGCGTTTTGGTTTCGACCAATGCCGGTGCTAGTTGGAATACAGCGGCACTTACTGGAATTCCTGCCAATGAAAGGATCTGGAGTTTTTGTGCAGCTAAATCCGGACCTACTACCCGTTTTTTTTGTTTAACCGGTGATGTAAATGATATATATGTGGGATTGCCTGGTTCCGATTATTGGGATTTTATGGATGGAGTATATACATGTGATTATGGAGTAAATAATTGGTCCCCTGCTATGACCGGTCTGGTGGTTGGAACAGATTTTCCCATGTTCATCGACATGGCAGAAAATGATATCAATACAGTTTGGTGCGGAGGCAGTAACTCGAACGGTGAACCTACCATGTATAAGAGTACCAATGCCGGTAGCAACTGGATCAATACTTTCATCACCAATAATAACCAGAATATTTTTACCGGCTGGAGTGGTGATGGAGGTGACCGTGGTTGGGGATATGGAGAATGTGCCTTTGGCATTGATGTTTGTGCTACCAATCCAAACTATGCGTTAATAGGCGATTTTGGATTTCCACATTATACCTCTGATGGTGGAACTACTTGGCACCAAGCTTACGTTGAGATAGCTGACCAACATACTATGAATACCAGTACTCCTCCGCTTGATTATTACCACTCAGTAGGAATAGAAAATACAACCAGTTGGCAAGTGCATTGGATGGATGTAAATAATATGTGGGCTTGCTATTCGGATATTCGTGGATGTATATCATCCGATGGTGGAGATATGTGGTCATTTGATTATACAGGATACAGTGCCAACAGTTCTTACCGGATCGTAGAACATAGCAACGGGAATTTATTCATGGGTACTTCCAATATCCATGATATGTATCAGAGCACCCGGTTAGGTGATGCTATTCTGGATGCGAATGATGCGAATGGAAGAATTAGTTATTCGACCGATAATGGATCGAGTTGGCAGGAACTGGAATTTTTTAATCATCCTGTTTTCTGGATTGCATTAGATCCCAACAATACAAACAGAGCCTATGCATCCGTCATCAATTATGCAGGTGCTGGGTCACCTGGTGGAGTGTACCGATGTGATGATCTAAATAACCTGGCCTCCTCTACCTGGACCTTGTTGTCAGCTCCACCCAGAACAGAAGGACATCCGGCCTCTTTAGTCGTATTGAATGATGGGAGTCTGGTAGCCACCTTTTCAGGAAGAAGAGATGGTGGTGGAAATTTTACGGCCAGCTCGGGTGTATTTATGTATGATCCTAATGGTGGAACCTGGTCGGATGTTTCCGATCCGGGAATGCATTATTGGACCAAAGATATTGTGATCGATCCGAATGATCCATTGCAAAATACCTGGTATGCCAATGTATTTAGTGGATGGGGAGGTCCTCCCAATGGACTGGGCGGTTTATATAAAACAACAAATCGGGGAGTCAACTGGACAAAGTTAACGGGTAGTACATTAGATAGAGTGACTTCGTGCACTTTCAATCCGAACAACGCTAATCAGGTATATATAACAACCGAAGGCCAAGGCCTATGGATCAGCAGCGATATCAATTCCGGTACTCCTACTTTTAGCCAAGTCACCAGTTATCCGTTCCGCCAACCTGAAAGAGTTTTCTTCAATCCTTTTGATGCCAATGAAATTTGGATAACCAGTTTCGGTAACGGAATGAAAGTGGGTTATCTGGTGGGTTCAGGTATTGCTGATTTTTCTGAACCCGATTTTAACATTTTCCCGAATCCTGTCAACCATTTGGTAAATATTCAATTGAATATAGAAGAAAATACTTGGGTGGACCTATTAGATATGAATGGAAAAAAAATGGCTATGTATTTATTAAAACCTGGTGTGAATTCTATCGACCTAACTACGTTGTCAAATGGAGTTTACATGATTGGGAGCCATGGAAAGTATAAAAAGTTATTAATAGCTCATTAATTCCTGCTACAAAAACCAAGGTCTTTTATATACATTTACAGCATAACTTGTATCGTATATGAAAAAAATCATCTTTCTCTTTCTATTAGCACCTATTTGCTATGATGGAAATGCACAATGTATATCACCAGCAAACCCCACTCAGGTAACCGCAACTCCAAATGTTGTTTGCTCTAATACAGGAGCAATCGTAAACCTGAATGCAACCTCACCTGGAAATACGATCCAATGGTATACGGTACCTTCAGGTGGAGTTTCCATTGGCTCATCGGCCAGTGGTGCAAACTTTATCGCTAACCCATTATCAACCACTACTTATTATGCTGAGGCAGTAACTGTGGGTGGTTTAACAGCAGATACTTTTTTTTATAGTGGATCTCCCCAATTTTATGTTGTCCCAGTGGGTATAGATTCCGTAGAAATTGATGCCTATGGTGCCCAGGGTGGTAACACTCAAGCTAATACCGGAGGGTTAGGTGGCAATGCCAAAGGTTGGTACACAGTTACACCCGGAGAAACCCTGTGGGTTTTTGTAGGAGGTAAGGGCCAAGACCATAATTTCATGGGTGGTATTGATTATGAAGCCTTAGGCGGATGGAACGGTGGAGGTAAAGGTGGATATGATAATAGTGGACAGGTAGAAAATGGTGGAGGCGGAGGTGGTGCCTCTGATGTAAGACATATAGATACTACGTTTACCGGACGAAAAATTGTTGCCGGTGGTGGCGGTGGTAGTGCCGGTGGATTTTTCAGTCCAGCAAATGGTGGATCCGGTGGCGGATTAATAGCCGGTGATGGCGGATTTACATATACTGCCTTGGGTGGTACAGGTGGAAACCAATCAGCAGGAGGAGTAGCCGCAACACTTACCCGCGGAGCAACACACGGTGTATTTGGTATTGGCGGGAACGGAAGTACCAATCAAAATGCTTGGGGAAGTGGTGGTGCTGGTGGTGGCTATTATGGTGGAGGTGGTGGAACATCCACCATGGATCATTCTTCAGGTCATGCTGCCGCAGGTGGTGGTGGTTCTTCTTATGTAGGTGGTGTCACCGGTGGTACAACCACTGCAGGTGTAAGATCCGGTGATGGAATGGTGATCATTAACTATTTATCCAACTGTACAAGTTTAGGTCGTACTCCGGTAACTGTAACCATACATCCATTACCCAACGTGTCGGCAAACATTAGTCCTTCAAATAGTGTTTGCGAAGGAACCAATATTACCTTATCAGGTGGGGGTGCCAATTCTTATTCGTGGACAGGTCCAACCAGTGTTACAGATAATGTTTCTTTCACAATAAGTTCATCCGGTCAAGGAATGTATTATGTAACCGGTACGGATGCCAATAGCTGCACGAACACGGATTCAGTTTTTGTTACTGTGAATCCAACACCTTCGATTGTTGCGACAGGAGATACCACTTTCTGCCAAGGCGGAAGTGCAACGCTGAGCGCCACCGGAGGCAATTCATATGTATGGAGCAATGGTGCAGGATCAGGAAGTACAGTAGTTGTGAGTCCCGGTATTCCTACTGATTATATAGTAACAGGAACAGATACAACCACAGGATGTTTCTCTTATGATACTGTTTCAGTAGTGGTAGTGGATTGCAGTGGTATAGAAGATGAAGATCAACTGAATGTTTCTATCTATCCTAATCCAACTTCAGGAATGATTCAGGTAAATACTCAACTGGAAATAACGATGGTAGAGATCATCAACATGCAGGGAAAAACCGTACAACGGATGATCATTCCTTCTTCCAATTTTCAGGTGAACCTGGAAAACTTCTCCAATGGAGTATATATTATTAGATTATATACGAACGAAGGCATTGTTCATCGATCGGTCATTAAACGATAAAATAAAAAAGGGACCTGTGAGGTCCCTTTTTTTATATTTTATTTTTCTTGATCTCTTCCACTATTCCAGGATCCAGTAAGGTGGTCGTATCACCAATATGATGGAGTTCCCCTTCGGCTATCTTTCGAAGGATACGGCGCATGATCTTTCCACTGCGTGTTTTGGGTAGTCCATTCACCAACTGTATCTTATCCGGCTTTGCGATCGGCCCGATGACCTTTGCAACCGTAGCTGCTATATTGGCTTTGGTGGCATCTTCGTTAATGGAATGTTCTTCATTGTATACCACAAAGGCATAAATACCTTGCCCTTTGATATCGTGTGGATAACCCACCACGGCGCTTTCCACTACCCCGGCATGCATATTAATCGCATTTTCCACTTCAGCAGTTCCAATTCGATGCCCACTTATATTGAGTACATCATCCACCCTACCCGTAATTCTATAAAAACCATTCTCATCACGAAATGCTCCATCACCCGTAAAATAAAGATCAGGATAAGCAGAAAAATAATTCAGGCGACATCGTTCATGATCGCCATAAGTAGTTCGTAAAATAGAAGGCCAGGGGAAACGGATGCATAAATTTCCATTTACATTGTTTTCTTCAATCAGCTTTCCCTGGTCATCCACCAAAACGGGTTGTACTCCCGGCATGGGCAAGGTGGCGTAGGAGGGTTTGGAAGGAGTAATACCTGCCAGGTTCGAAATAAGTATTCCACCCGTTTCGGTTTGCCACCAGGTATCTACGATCGGGCATTTTTCCTTCCCAATATTTTTATCATACCAATGCCAGGCTTCTTCATTGATCGGCTCTCCTACAGTTCCTAATACTTTTAAAGAAGAAAGATCCTTATTTTCCAAAGGGCCCAAACCCAGCTGCATGAGACTACGAATAGCTGTAGGAGCTGTATATAAAATATTTACTTGGTACTTATCTACAATATCCCAGAATCTTCCGGCATCCGGCCATGTAGGAATTCCTTCAAACATCAAGGAGGTGGCCCCTGCACAAAGGGGTGCATATACAATATAGCTATGCCCGGTTACCCAACCAATGTCGGCTGTACAAAAATGAATATCACCTGGTAAGTATTGGAATACATTTACAAATGTATACGTAGTATAGATCATATAACCTGCACAACTATGCACTACACCTTTTGGCTTCCCGGTAGAACCGGAGGTGTATAAAATGAACAAAGGATCTTCAGCTTGCATGGGTTCCGCTTCGTAGTTGATGGTACCGGATCTTTTTACTTCCAGCATTTCTTGCTCCAGAAAATAATCCCTGTTCTTTATCATCGAAACGGGAACTTTTGTTCGGATGAGTGTAAATACTTTTTTAATCGTTTTGCAATCCTCCACAGCCTCATCCACTAATGATTTAAGAGGAATATCTTTGGCCCCGCGATACGCTCCATCACAAGTGATCACTGCGGTGGCTCCTGCATCCTGGATACGATCGGCAATGCTTTGGGCACTAAAGCCTCCAAAAATAACTGAATGAATAGCTCCAATTCTTGCACAAGCCAAAACAGCAAACGCCAATTCAGGTACCATGCCCATATAAATACAAACCCGGTCGCCTTTTTTTATACCATGGTTCCTAAAAACTGTGGCCATGGTGCATACTTCTTCATGCAATTCCTGATAGGTAATGGTTCTACTCTTTTCTGTTGGATCATTGGGTTCCCAAATAATGGCAGGCTGATCGGCTTTATCTGCCAAATGTCGATCAATGCAATTTTCTGTAATATTCAATACACCACCATCAAACCAATTCACCATTGGATCTTTGAAATTCCAGTTCAATACTTTTTGAGGAGGTGATTTCCATAAAAAAAAAGAAGCTATTTCAGTCCAGAATTCTTCAGGATCATCGATACTTCTTCGATATGCACTGGAATATTCTTCTAACGAACGTATTTGAAAGGGATATGACATTTTAGATCATTAAAGTATAAATTTATAAAATATTCGCTTGGTATAGCGGGGGGATCCCACTTTCGCGAAAATCCCACGCACGAAGATCTGAAGAAAAAAAAGGCGTTACAAAAATGTAACGCCTCCTTAAGTATGATGATCAAAAATCCTAGCTACCTCCTGATTTTCTCACTGTCTGTACTTTTTTAACCGGTGCATTTTTTACAGCAGGAGCCGTTTTATTGGTCTTTGCAGTTACCGTTTTCTTTTTAACTGTTTCCGTTTTTTCTTTTTTAGGTGCGGTTTTCTTTTCACCACCATCTTCTGCTACTTTCTTGTCACCCTGGCTATTTGTCGAAGAATCTTCACCCTCCTCTTTGGTCTCTTCATCTTTTTTCTTCAATTCTTCCGGATCAAGGTGATTTCCTTTTATCAATTGGTTATACCATTTCAATAATTTCTTAATATCAGAAGTATATACTTTTTCTTTGTCATAGTCGGGTTGAATGGCTTCAAAATAAGCTTTGATATCCGCATCTTTGCCTTTCGCGGTTGCACATTCTGCACCCGCTTCTTTTTCATAGATCTTTAAAAAAACTTCTTTTAAAGAAACTTCTCCATCATTTGTATAAATGCTGATGTCTGATAATGTGCTTACATTATACGATTGGTAAACAGGCATTCTTTTGCCATCTTCCAAAGATTCGGCGATCAAACCAAAATTGGTTTTGCTTACAATTTTAAAGAGGGAACCATATCCACTCACCGAAATTAACTTATCAAATTCCATGTACCATTAATTTATAACAAATGTAGTAAAAAAGGTGATTCATGTATCTGGTATTTTGGGGCCTTTTGGCCGTACTTCGCTGTACTCCTCCCCCAATACATTAACCTACACTAATGTTCAAACGCTGCTCCTCTGTCGCAGGTTTTCTCATAAGTGTATGTAAATGGTTAGGGTCCGGGGTGCCGCTGCGCCCGGCAGGCCGAAAATCGTTATTAATTACCAACGCGGAGCTTATAGGGTGGGTTCACGTCCAAACGTCCGCCGCAACGTATTTCTATATTTTTAACCAACCCATCAGCGGTGGAGATCAATGGAGAGAATCCACTGCCAGGGCTGGTGTCCGGAACAATCACATGATCAGCAAAGTCCGGCACCGAATTTTGGGTCCAGTTAGCAGGATCATGCCAGTTATTATTTCCACCATTTCCAGTCCAAATGTTAAAGGTGGTATTGTATTTTGTTTCTGCTGTAATAGCTTGCGCCTGAATATCAGCCAATGAATTTCCAATCAATAAAGCAAAATGCAAAACAGCACATCCATTGGCAGTAAGTGAATCAAATTTTACTCCAATATATTGTGCTACATCTGTTATACCCGAAATATTAGATGGAACCGAGGGGTTCATCATATTATGTTTTTCGGTAGACGTAAACCCATCGTACACGTTTTGGGTCCCTCCACTGCCATCTGTATTGTTGGCATAATATTTTACTTGCCCAAAGGGCGATAAAACCTTTACACCAACAAAATGCCGGGGCGAAGGATTTTGTACAATGGCAGTTTGAGAAGTTGTATCATAAAATGCCTGGTTAAACCATACATTCCATAACAATGAATCCGGCATATCGAAATCAGAAAACAAACCGGCGTACCAATCAGACAGTGGAGATCCGGTATTATTCTGGAACTGATACTCAACGATCAGGAACTGATCGTTGATAGAATCCGTCCAGGCATATAATTTTTGTTTTACGTTTACTCCTACTGCATTTGCACCTGCCCCATTGTCATCGTATTGTGAGATCACTTCAAGATCCGCTACCTGAGAAGAATGATTCACGATAATATTTTGCATCGCCAACATGTCTGCATCATTCGGCCAATTGCAACAAGGACCAAGGGGTGGCTGGCTTAAAGTCTGGTCACTCACCGCTGTACTTGTTTTTGAAAGAAATAATCCCATCGGGTTCCAGTAAATTCCCAATAGATTATTTTCCTTTCCTTCCATTCTATAACCTATTCCTTTTAATGTTCTATCGTCGGCGAATCCAATACGACCGGTAGTGGTTACTGTAGTTTGCAATTTATTTACCTCAACATTATAATAATTCCTATTTACAATAAAAGAAAAATATTGGGTATTCAACGTATCTGCCCCATCGTAATAAACCACTTTCATGAGTACATTTTGGTTGAGGGGACAACCTGGCAATGTTAAAAACTTAAAGGGTTGAGAAGAGATATCATTAAAGTTCATTGTATTGATAGTTCCCAGGTTGGCTGAAGAATCCAACCACTGTACAAAAGGTGAATTATCACTGATGATCGCTACCAATGCAGCGGTGGAAGTGTCTAAGAGATTCAACATATTACCTGCTATCTCCACTGTATCGCCAATCATGATCACATCATCATTGTTATCCGTAAAAGTTCTTGAGGTAAAATATAAATAGGGTTCAAATGGATTGATGAGAGCTGCATACATATCCAATCTCCCCGAACCTTGTTTATTCAAATAGGGAGCATTGCCAGGGATCGTATCGATCCTATGGGCTGATTGGCGGAGGATGGCCCCGATCTGGATCGGTTGTAAAGTAGAATAATAATTTTGAACCAACCCGGCCGTACCTGAAGTGAGTGCACTTGCATCACTGGTACCATTTCCAGTACCATAACCACCTGGTCCCGGTGAATATACTTCTATCATTCCCTGCCCAGGAGAAACAATATCCACTTGCTCGTAGTAAGAAGAGTTACCGCTTTTGGTATCATTTTGTTGAGTACCACCTACGGCAATCACCGCTTCGTACGAAGCGGGGTAAAATGGAATCGTATTGTTTGAATTTCCTGCAGCCGCAAAGATCTGGCAGCCTTGGTTAACACTTACATAATTCACCACATCCTGCTCATAGGGTCCGGGAGTCTGACCTCCCCAAGATGCATTGATAATTTTAGCTCCATGATCGGCTGCATAAACCAGTCCTTCATAGCCGGCAACATATCCATACGAACTATGCACCATCTTTATGGGCATATAGCTACATTTATAACCCGCTCCGGCAATACCTGTATAATTATTGGTAGAACCTGCAGCCAAACTACTCATGGCAGTACCATGTGCACTATTAAAACCACCAATATATTGAGGATAATTATCACCATCACCTACGTCCCATCCACGGAAATTATCTATAAAACCATCATTGTCCTCATCCCCCAATCCAACTGAATCTGTATAATCATAATAGATATTAGCCATCAGGTCTGGATGAAAAAAGTCCGTACCTCCATCCACAATTCCTATAATGGTGCTATAGCTCCCGGTATCCAGGTTCCAGGCAAGGTCGGCCCTGATCTTCGTTAGGTACCATTGATTGGAAAACGAAGTATCGTTAGGAACCCACATGGGTGATACGATCATTCTGGGCTGGGCATATTCTACATATCGTAGCCCGTTCAATTCTGTAATGAGTTTTCTAACATCCAGGCTGCCTGAATAGGTAATGTTGTAGACCAGAGAAAGGTCCGATAATTTTCTTCCAAACTGATCAAATTCTTTCACCCTGGCTTTGTGCATGGGGTAAAGCTTTTTGATCTCAGTGGCTTTCACATAATTAAAGACCTGTATCAGTTCCGGAATATCAATGGTGGTTGAATTACACAGGTCTCTGTATTCCGGTTTGATCTTAACAATTACCTGGTTCGATAAACAATCCGTTCCGGGCTGTACACCACTATAATCATAATAGGTAGTACTGAAGTTGTCTGGAAATGAATAATCAGGATTTTGCGCAAAAGAATTAGCTGCGAAAAAAAACAGGCCTATACAAGCAATTTTCTTTATAAACATTGGGACCAGAATCTTTTATTTACCCAAAGAGCCTTTGGGCAATTCTTACCCTAATATACAAAAAATACGTCAAATACAAATTAAGGGAGGGTAATCTTACCACTCAAATGATACCCCAAAATTGTACATAATAGGCAACTGGTATATCTTCTGGAAGGTTACCCTGTCCAGATAGAAAATATTTCTGCGGTTATACAGATTACTTCCACCCACATTTACCTCCATTTTACCTACTTGTTTATTTTTCTTATTCTTGAAGGTAAAGGATTTCTTGAAATTTATATCCAATCGATGGTACCACGGAAGCTGACCTGTATTAGGTCCGGCATATTCTATGGCAACTGTTCCGTTGTTGGTGGTATAATCTGTATTGATCCCATCCGAAAAATCAAGAAACTCGTAAAAACCCTGGGTCTGCGTAAAAGGAAAACCAGATCCAAGGTTCCATCTTACACTTACTTCCCAATCCTGGTTCTTTCCCCATACATAATTCCCAACCATGTTAATGTTATGTTGACGGGCAAAATGAGGAGTATAGGTGTTTATTTCATCCGTTCTTTCTGTTTTCAGGAATGAATATACCAACCATAAATAAAAATTATGGTTTTTAACTTTGTATTCAAATTTTACGGTTGCATCCAATCCTGCCGCATAGCCATATTCAACGATTACGTCGCTAACCAGGTAATCAGGGGTGCCTGCAGGTTGCGAACCTTCGTTATATTGCTTGTTACGGTTTACGTTCAATAGCTGGCTAAAGTTCATAAAATAACCTTCAACATTTATATCAACATACTTGCCAATGTCGAATTCCATTCCGAAGATCCCATGCTGAGATTTTGACAAACGACTGGTTACTTTATTTCCTCTATAAGTATCTGGTAAATTTTCGACCCCGCTTAAGAACCCATAAAATAAGTTCACCACATCTCTGTCTGAATTAGCAGCTACCAGGTTTTGAGAATACATACCACCGGCCAGTTTTAATCTCCACCAATCTCTTAAGTTGTATTTAACCGAAAGTCTTGGTTCCGGACTTACTTCACCTATGGATGCATAATAATGTAACCGGAAACTGGGTTCAAATACAAAACCCCATTTATTGATCTTACCTCTTGCAAAAGCAGCAATTTCAGTGGTGCTGTTATCATTGGTAATTCGAACACTATATGGATTGTCATAATTTAAATTGGTAAAAGCTCCTGAAGCTTCCAATCCATAGGTAACCCTGTTGTTGCCATAGAACTGGTGAAAATTCAGGTTAAAATTAAATCCATTCACCGTACTTTCTCTTACCAGGTCTTGTTCGTTTTCCTCCACCATTTTAATATTGTAATTGCTATAAGCAAATACTCCATCAATCCTTACGTTGGCATTTCCAGGTACTACAATAAAATTCAAACCACCTCCGGCAGAATTCCAGTTCAAGTTCGTGATGCTATTGAAATTTACATAATCATTATGGCTAAAACCGAAAATATTGATCTTGCTTCCACCATCTCCTGCATTCACCGAAATTTTACCATAGATATCCCAGAAATTATAAGGTAAACCAACGGTTACCGAATTATTGGCAGAAGAGTTAGCATATGGATAAAATATACGAGATGAATATTCAAGGAATGATCCCCTTGCATTCAACAGAAAAGAAGCACTACTCCCTCCGGTATCTTTTAATTTTTTGATAGGTCCTTCCAAAATTAACTTGGTAGAAATAGGAGTACCTCCAATCTTTCCTGAAAATTTTCTGCGATTGCCATCTCTCATTTGAATATCCATGATAGAAGAAATCCTTCCACCATATTGGGCCCCAAATCCTCCGGTATATACATCTGCATTCCGGATAAGGTCTGAATCAAAAACCGATAAAATACCAATGGAGTGAAAAGGATTATAAATAACTGCTCCATCCATGATCACTTTATTTTGGATAGGGGGTCCTCCTCGTATGTATAACTGACCTCCCTGGTCACCCGTCATGGTTACTCCAGGTAAAACCACCAATGCTCCAATCAAATCCTGCTCCCCCATCCCGGCTGGAACTCTTTTGATATCTATCTGTCCAATGCTGATCGTAGAAACAATCGCATCCGTTCTTTTCCAGGTATCTTTTACGATATATTCATTTATTTCCACAGGCGCATCGGCCAAACGGATCACACCCATGTTCACGGGTTTATCCACTTCTATTTTCACGGTATCCACAAACTTTTGATGGCCTTGCAGGGTGATCTCAATTACATATTGCCCTATAGGCACACCTGCAAATCCAAATGATCCTTCATGGTCAGCGGGTGCTCCATCGAAATAACCATTTCCGGTAATTTTTACGGTGGCATAAGCAGCAGGGTCTCCCCCCTTATCCAAAACGGTTCCTTTAACAAAACCTTTCTGAGCAAAAATAAGAGTGGGTAGGACAAAAAAGAGAATAGAGAGATAGTTCTTAAGCATGTATTTGGCTATTTCAAGATACAAATATATAGGTTTATTGGTATTGACCATTTACAAATTATAAGGGTTATCGGGCAAGAAAACCTAACACCTTCTAAAACCAGCCGTGGACCTGGATTTTCGCCTCCTGGTTGTAGTACCACCCGGGGGTATTTTTAGACCATAAATCCCAGGCGTTTAGCGTAACTCGGGAACTTCGGGTATTTTGAAAGGCAAGGATGTTGGGCGCAAAAGAATCATTGCAATCCGTTGGTCCTTTTTAAAATTTCAATCAGGGTTCCTGCCTCATGTGATTTTGCTGAGGGAACCGGAAATTTGGCAAAGGTTTGGGTCCTTCCATGTTTAGAAGGATAACTATATGTGATCTTGATCTCCAGCAATAATTCCGTTTTTGGCAATAGCTCAATATTTTCCATTTTGTTTTTCCTTCCGCCCCAGGTATGAAAAATACCCCCCAAATAATAACTTTTTTTTCCCAAAATGAGTTGAGGGTGATTTTTTCTTCGCTGTTGTACTTGCTTATACCTGCGTACCAAAAGAAATACGATCAGCAGGGCTACTGCCATATATACAAGGATCATTTCCGGATGGCCGAAACTTGAACTGGCAATTAATCCTGTAAACAGAAAAAACCCTCCTGCTACGATGGCCACTACAATAGCCATCTTCGATTTTTTTTTCTGGTCACTCTTTAAATATTCTTCCCATTCCTGTTGATTAAAGGTCCATTCCACAAAATAATCCCTTTCATCCATGAATTTTTGTAGTTGCCTGGATTGAACCATAGATACCACAAACCCAAGCAGAGAAATCACCAATACAAAGCTGGCAGGGACCATCAAAGATCCCGCATAGCTCATATCCTCCTCACTTACTACCAGTGCGGTAATCATTAAAGCAATCGTCATGAGGAATAATACCAGCCAAAAAAGAATGGATTTTCTGGGATAGTTGATCATGGGTTAAAGTTTGGGTAATTATAATAAAAAAAACCGTCCCGGTTAAACCGGGACGGCCTTCTCTTTATATTATTTGAGCAATACTATTCTATAATTACTTTTTTTGTGGCCACTGCTCCGTTTACATTCAATCTTACCATATAGATTCCAGCAGCATTAAAGTCGGCATTGTGCAGCTCAAGGAATTGATCACCGGCATTCATATTACCGCTGAATATTTCTTTGATCACCCTGCCTGTTATATCCACCACGTCGACCGTTACTTTCGAGTCCTCACTGAGTTTAAAATAAATCTGACTGGTTGAATTCACCGGGTTAGGATAAATAGCATAATCTGTTTCAGCTAATTCATCTTCTACTCCAATGGAGGTTGAATTGGTAATATTGATCTGGTCGATATAAAAATCATTTCCATAAGGACCTCCGCTTGTCCACTCAAACATCACACGGAAATTTGTTGAACTGGTAAATGAAGCCAAATCAACTTCACCTTCATTCCATTGTGAGGCATCCGTAGGTACAAATCCACTTGGGAATAAACCTGCTGTATAAAGTGTATCACCACTGATAATGGAACGGGTTACCCCATCAATTTTTATGGGACGTAATGACCAGTTCTCTCCACAGTTGGTAGATACATATACCCTTAACTGATCGTTGTTATAAGCCCATGGCATAGCGGATAATCTTGCACCGGCATATTTAAAGTATAATTTTTCACCGCTAATGGTGGTAAGATCGTAAGATGCTGAGATCAGGAAATCTTTCTCATAAATGATATTGTTTCCATTTTCCATTTTCATGCATTTGGAACTCATATAACCGGTATTGGTTACTTGCTCCCATTTGTTAGCAGGATCAATTCCCTGGTCAATGACCATCCATTTTCCTTGCTCATATAAGCTGGTTGAATATTCAAAATCTTCATAATATACATAATTCGATTCGTCAGCTGTATTAGAAGTAACGTGTACATAATTGTCACGGGTTTTGGTGCTTACACCCTCCGCATTGGTAGATGTAATGGTTACATCATAATCACCCGGATTGGCATAAGTTACCACAGGTGCGGCAGTAGTTGAAGTACCTGGTGAGCCACCTGGGAAATCCCATACCCTTGTGGTAGCGGAATTGCCTGGATTAGAGTTATTATAGGTACCATCTCTCATGGTGAGGGATTGGCCGGCACAGATCAATTTAAACTTGATGTAATTGGTGGCCCCATCCGTGCTCCACAGGTCAGCAACCGGAGGTGCTGAACATAAAGAAGATTGTGAAGCATCATCTGTTCCAGTAGCAATCACATTAGCAGGATCACTTAGGCTTCCTCTGAAAGCAACCATTTCCATGGTCACATTCATTTTACGATATTGTCCTTCTGAGAACATCCACTGACAATTTTCATCAGAGTAGTCCATAAAATTCATCCATTGTTCACCTACCTGATAACGTAAAACAAGGTTTTGTGCATTGAGTGCTGAGTCGGTAGTATTGGTATCTGTAATACAAGTTGCAGTTTTAGGCAATGGGAAACAGCCAGGTCCGCTAAAATTTTCACCAAAATGGATAGGTGTATCATCAATTCCATCACTTCCACATTCTTCATCACCCCATATATGGAAAAGACCTAACCAGTGACCTGCCTCATGCGTTGGTGTGGCTCCTGATTGGCCGGATGCAGTTCCGGTAGTTCCCATTCTTGTATGGATCAACGCTACTCCATCGGTTGAAGTAAGCGGAAATTGACCACCAAAAGCGAAAGGGAATTGAGCATATCCTAATAAGGAAGGATCAGGGAAATTTTTCACGATCCATAGATTAAAATATTTTGATCTGTCCCAACCACTTAATTGTTTGAACATGGTACTGTTTTCTGCATCCTCTGCTTTTTCGGTATATACCCTTACAATACCATCGGTACAATTACCCAATGGGTCTTTGGTGGCTAAGCGGAATTCAAATCTATTCAGCATTTGAGAACCAGGACCTGAGATATAGGCAGTATCACCACCATTAAAATAAGGGACTACGCTATCAAAGGCGGGAAAATTAGGTGGAGGTAAGCTCAGGGCTGCTAATCCAGGACTTTCCATTGCAAATAAGGTATTCAATGCAGTGATCTGACTAACGATCTGTGCTCTTGAAATATTTTCTGTTCCACCAATATGCAATACATGCACAACTACGGGGATGGTATATTTACCTGATACAGCCCTTTCCATCTCTCTGAGATCAAGGTGCTGGCTTTGCTCTTTCCAATTATTTTCAAATTGAAGGTAAGCTTCCCAGAAACCAGGATATTGCTCGGCCAGTTTATGGATATCATTTCCACATTTGTTGTAATGATCCGGAGTTTGAGCAAAGGCTTGAGAACAAAAAGCCAATCCGGCCAATATGGCCATCGATAGTTTTTTGCTCAGTAAATGTTGGTAAAATTTCAATTTCATAGTTGACCTATTAAATAGTTTGCGTTGCTAAAGTCTTAAACTTTCTTAATAACCCCAAAAACATTTTCCGGTCATTATCGGATTCTTTTTCGAGATCACGAGGGCAAAGTTAAAGGAATAATGTTTTTTTCCAACCCCCTTTTCTCCTTTTATACCAATTGGTTAGGTTCAAATATAGGTTTTGTCCTGTATGAATGGTAAACTTTACTACTTTTGCGCAAATTTTTCACATTATCCACTATTAAACCTATAAAAATGAGTAAAATAAATGTAGCCATTAATGGTTTTGGCAGGATCGGACGAATCACTTTAAGAGCACTGCTTCAAAAACCCAATGTAAATGTAGTAGCAATCAACGATTTAACAGATAATAAAACGTTGGCCCATTTGTTCAAGTATGATTCCGTTCACGGCAGGTTTAACGGAACCGTTGAGGTTGATGATCAAAACATTATAATTAATGGTCAAAAAATAAGAGGACTCGCTGAAAGGTCTCCGGAAAAGCTTCCCTGGAAAGATTTGAATGTGGATGTTGTGTTGGAATGCACAGGCTTGTTCCTCAGCAGCGATAAAGCAATTGGCCACATCAATGCAGGGGCCAAAAGAGTGGTACTATCAGCCCCAGCCAAAGGTGACGATATAAAAATGATTGTGTTGGGGGGGAATGAGGACACCATAACGGCGGAGGATAAAATAATTTCAAATGCCTCATGTACAACCAATTGTGTTAGCCCACTCGTAAAAGTAGTAGATGCCATCTGTGGGATTGAGAATGGATATATGATGACGATTCATGCCTATACGTCCGATCAGAGTTTGCAAGATGCTCCGCACAACGACCTTCGTCGTGCCAGGGCAGCTGCGTTGTCTATCGTTCCTACTTCAACAGGGGCTGCTAAAGCCATTGGAAAAATTTTCCCTCATTTAAATGGTAAATTAGATGGAACTTCTGTGAGGGTCCCAACCCCAACAGGCTCATTAACGGATCTGTCGCTGATTGTAAAAACATCTAAAACTGCCGCTGAGATCAATGCTGCTTTTAAGGCAGCAGCCGAAGGGCCGTTAAAAGGTATATTGGAATACACCGAAGACGAAATTGTATCCGCCGATATCGTTGGTAATACCCATTCATGCATATTCGATTCAAAACTCACCTTTGTAAAAGGAAATATGGTAAAAGTATTTGGCTGGTACGACAATGAAGTTGGATATAGCAACCGATTGGCAGATCTTTGTGAAAGGTTGGCCAAGTAATAAGTAGCTTGGAAGTTCATTCTTTCATGCCCACGTGGCGAAATTGGTAAACGTTGCGGTCTCAGAAGCCGTTGGAGTTAAATCCTTGGGAGTTCGAGTCTCCCCGTGGGCACAAAAAGTTCAAAGTTTGAGGTTTGGATCTTGAACATATTGGCTTACATAGCTAATATAAAAACGAATCTACCTTTTTCGGATCAACATTAATCCATCCCTTACCGGCATCAGTACGTTATCCACCCTTTCATCCTTCAATATTTTATTGTTGAAATCAAAAAGGCTTTTGGTTTCTTCATCTAATAATTCATAGGGTTCAATTACTTTTCCGCTCCATAAAACATTATCAGCCACAATAAATCCCCCGGGTCTTACGCTGTCAAAAACCAGGTCATAATAATTACTGTAATTTTCTTTATCCGCATCAATAAAAACCAGGTCCCAGGTTTCTTTCAAACCAGGAATGATCTGGATAGCATCTCCTATAATAAATTCAATTTTACTTTTTAATCCGGCCTGTTCAATATATTTTTCGGCTATATGAGAAATCTCGTCATTGATATCGATGGTGATCAGCTTTCCTCCTTCTGCCAGACCGTAGGCCATACAAATGGCCGAATAGCCAGTATAAGTGCCTATTTCCAGGACCCGGTTAGGCCTCATCATATGGCTAAAGCTTTCCAACACTTTGCCTTGTAAATGTCCACTCAGCATTCTTGGCCTTAATACTTTGGCCCAGGTTTCCCTATGTAACTCAGCTAAAACAGAGCATTCTGGCTTAGAATGATCGGTGGCATACTGTTCAATTTCGGCAGGTAAAAATTCCATATTTTCTAGTAGTTAAGCGTAAGACAAATTAATAATAATAAACCTATAAGTGGGATAGATATTATTAACTAAAACATGTATTTTATTTTTTAGGCCAAAAAACCCACAAACAGGAAAATTTTACTACTTTCGGAACCTCTAAATCAAACCGATAAAACACAACCAACATGAACATTACTCGGAACTTCGACTTGTTAGCCAACTTAAAAGAGAACCACAATTTCTCGATAGGTATTTCGGGCAAAAAGAATGGCAAATGGACCAATTATAGCACCAATGAATACGTTGAGGCGGTTAATAATGTGAGCTATGGTCTTTTAAAACTTGGTATAGGCAGGGGGGATAAAGTGGCCATTATTTCGACCAACCGGCCCGAATGGAATTTTGCAGATTTCGGAGCCAGCCAGCTGGGCTGTGTAACCGTTCCCATGTATCCTACCATTAGCGAAACAGATTATAAGTATATTTTAAATAATTCTGAGGCCAAGGTCGTTTTTGTTGAATCGCTTGATATCTATCAAAAAATTGCAGCCGTAAAAAATGAAGTTCCCTCTTTACAATATATTTATTCTTTTGAGCATATTCCCAATCTCCCCATGATATCGGAGTTGTTGGAATTAGGCAAGAAAAATCCGGAACCGGCTAAATTAAAGGAACTGATTGACCAGGTAAAGCCTGAAGACCTAATGACATTGATCTATACCTCCGGCACCACTGGTACCCCTAAAGGAGTAATGCTTACCCACAACAATATCATGGCCAATATCCGTTCCAGCCAACATTTATTTCCGTTTGCACCCGGAAACAGGGTATTAAGTTTTCTGCCGCTTTGCCATATATTCGAACGCATGGTTTGTTATTTGTACCACTATAAAGGCATCGTTATTTACTACGCCGAAAGTATGGAAACCATAGCGGACAATCTAAAAGAAGTAAAACCGATTGCCTTTACAACTGTGCCCAGGTTGTTGGAAAAAGTGTACGACAAAATCGTGGCCAAAGGATATACCCTTTCAGGGATCAAGAAAAAATTATTTTTCTGGGCTTTGGCACTGGGTCATAAGTTTGAGTTGGGTCGTAAGAACGGAGGTTGGTACCATACCAAATTGAAACTTGCCGATAAGTTGATTTTTAGTAAATGGAGAGCAGCGCTTGGAGGCGAAGTACAGATTATAGTTTCAGGTGCTTCCGCATTACAGCCGCGGCTTGCCAGGGTTTTTACCGCTGCAGGTATTACGGTTTTAGAAGGTTATGGGCTCACGGAGACTTCACCCGTTATTTCAGTGAATACACCCGATGAAGCTGGCAGAAGCTTTGGTACCGTAGGAGTAGTGATCCCTGATGTAACCGTAAAAATTGCGGAAGACGGAGAGATCCTTTGCAAAGGCCCGAACGTTATGCAGGGTTATTATAAATTGCCTGATGCTACTAAAGAAGCCATTGACGCAGATGGTTGGTTCCATACCGGTGATATAGGAAAATTTGTAGACGATAAATATCTCAAGATCACTGATCGTAAAAAAGAAGTATTCAAAACAAGCGGAGGCAAATATATTGCACCACAGCCCATGGAAAATAAATTCAAGGAATCTCCTTTTATTGAGCAGATCATGGTAATTGGGGAGAATGAAAAATTCCCAGCAGCCCTCATTACACCAGCCTGGGATTATTTAAAGGACTGGTGTGGTAAAAATGGCATTAGCTTCGCGTCACAGGAAGAAATGCTTAGCAAGCCCGAGGTGCTGGCTATGTATCAAAAAGAAATAGATTATTATAATGCAGATTTTGGAAGCTGGGAGACGATCAAAAAATTCGCAATTATCCCCAATGACTGGAGCATTGATGGTGGAGAAATGACCCCAACACTCAAATTAAAGCGCAAACCCATCATGGCTAAGTATAATACTTTCGTGGAAAAAATCTATAAATCCGACAACTAGCTAATATATCTACGCTTCAAAATATTTGATTTTTTCAAGGTCATAAAAAACGACCCAGATCAATGGTATTTGGCCTCCTTTTTACGAGATGATGATGACTTGTTAGTAACACAGGGAAACATTATCCTATTTACTACCAAAATTGTACATGTTATCTTATTTGTAATGTTATCTTTACTTTATATATTTGTTATATAGCGTACGGTGTCCCCTATGAGAAAAATCCTTATTATTTCTTGTTTTCTCCTAGCCCAGGTTGGTTATGGGCAAGCTATTACCCTTACCATTACTGAGATCCATTATAATTCTGACTCAACAAGAAACTCCGGGGACTGGTTTGAATTACATAATTACGGTTCAAATAGCATTGATCTTTCATTATTCAGAATAAGGGATAGCAGCGCTACAGGGTTGTATCTCATTCAACCGGGGTTAAGCATCCCAGCAGGCGGATACCTGGTTTTTTGTACTGATACTCAACAATTTGACGCAATATATAACATCACCAACCGAATTGGGAACCTGGGGTATGGTTTTAACAATAAAACGGATGGGATCAGGATCTTCGACAATACCAATGCACTCGTACTACAGCTATTTTACCAGGATTCACTTCCATGGCCCATTGGGGCAGATGGATTTGGAAGAACCCTTGAGATCATCAATACTTCTTTGAATCCATCGGATCCGCTCAGTTGGAGGACAGGATGCGTATTGGGATCACCTGGCGGACCGTTTGTCCCATGTGTGAATGAAACCATCGTGGTGAGTGAAATTAACTATAAATCCTCACCAACCGAGGATGCCGGAGATTGGTTCGAGATCCGGAATATTGGCTCAACTACCGTGGACATTGGCAATTACCGGGTGAGGGATGATAAGGATGTGAACTATTATGTGATTCCGGCGGGAACTGTACTTGCACCGCAGGGATCCGTGGTGGTCATTGACAATCCGGTAAAATTCAATCAACAATTTCCTCTCTTACCCAATAAAGTGGGACCCTTCTTTTTTAACCTGGCCGGTGATGGGGATTGTATCCGCTTGTACAACTCTGCAGACAAAGTGATCTTTTCTATTTTTTACGATGATGATCCACCATGGTCTGATCAACCGGATGGAAATGGATATACCCTGGAAGCGGATACGATGTTCAACTTTTCCAGAGATGTGAACGACGCCTCCTCTTGGTTTGTGGGGTGTCCGGAGGGCTCCCCGGGTAAAAAGTACAATCCTGATTGCCTGGGAGGCATATATGATCCAGGTGTTGAATGGTCGATTTATCCCAACCCTTCTTCAGATTTTGTTCGAATCCTCTTGAGTGCTGAAATCCAGGATTGGAAAGTTAAAATTTACAATGCACTTGGTCAACAGATTATGAATTTAACCAATCAAACCTATATTCCGGTTAGCAACCTCTCCAATGGAACTTACATCTTAGAAATAGAATCTTATTCCTTTCACTCGCGACAAAAAATAATGGTTTCCCATGAATAAATTTAGCCCCTTATTTATCCTGTTAGTTTGCCTTTTAGGTTTCCAAAACCTAAAAAGCCAAGTACTAATCAATGAGTACTCAGCAGCTAATTTTGGCACGACCACTGATAATTTCGGTGATACGCCTGATTGGATCGAGTTGTATAATGCAGGCGGAGTTGCCGTAAATTTGTCAAGCTACTTCTTAAGCGATAAACTTACCAATCCTTTAAAATGGCAACTTCCCAATATCAATATCAATCCAGGACAGCGGATCAGGTTTTGGGCAAGCAACCGCAACACCGTTATAGGAACAGATTATCATACCAATTTTAAGCTTACTCAAAGTGAAGGAAATGATTATGTGGTATTCTCGGATGGGATGGCCAATATTCTTGATTTTGTAGATGTTCAACCTAATCAACGTAACCATTCAAACGGTAGAACTGTAGATGGAGGACCTACCTGGGGTGTATTTTCCACCCCAACACCCGGAACTGCTAATGGGGCAAGTTTCACCAGTTATGCTACTACCCCCACCATGAGCATGGCCCCTGGAAATTATGCAGGTGCGATTGCCGTTGCATTGGCATCACCAGATCCGTTGATTACTATTCGTTATACAACTAACGGTTCGGAGCCGACGGCCGCATCAACCGCCTATGTAGCACCTATCAATGTTGCCGCAACTACGGTGATCAGAGCAAAAGCTTTTTCCTCTAATCCTGCTGTTCTTCCAAGTTTTATTGAAACGAATACTTATTTTATCAATGTAAACCATACCATTCCTATTGTTTCCATTTGTTCTGGTAATTATACAAATCTATTTAACAGTGTAATGCCAGAAATTTATTCTTCACTGGAATATTTCGATGCCAATGAAACATTCCAGTTCGAAAGTTATGGAGAAGTAAATGGACATGGCAATGATTCATGGTCATTTCCGCAAAAAGGAATTGACTTTATCACCAAAGATGAAGAAGGTTATGACAATCAAATGGACCATCCTATTTTTGATGGTACTCCAAGACCCAGTTACCAGAGGTTAATTATTAAAGCGGGTGCTTCTGATAATTATCCATTTGCATGGGGGCCTGGATGTCATCTGAGAGACGCATTTGTTCAATCATATGCATTCAAACATAACCTCCATATGGATGGAAGAAGGTTTGAAAGTTGCATTCTTTACATCAACGGTCAATATTGGGGAGTTTACGAATTAAGAGAAAAAGGAAGTGACTCGGATTATACTGATTTTTATTATGGACAAAAAGAAGATGAGATTGATGTGCTATCCTACTGGGGTGGAATGATCGTTAGATATGGCAGCACAGCAGACTGGAATAACCTATATACTTATATTACCACCAACAGCATGGCTGTACAAACCAATTATGATGTGGCTGCAGGAAGGATAGATGTGATGAGTGTAATTGATAATTATATTTACAATACCTATGTTGTTAATTCAGACTGGATCAATTGGAACAGCATGTGGTGGAGAGGATTTGGAAGTCCCAACGTAAAATGGAAATACATGATGTGGGATATGGACAATGTTTACAACCTCGGTCAGAATTATTCGGGTTGGCCGAACGGAACAAGTTATACCAGTGATCCATGTGACCTCGATCTTATTTTCCAAAATGCCGGACCCAATATGGGGCATATGGATATTTTTAATGCATTGATGCAAAATCCAGGCTTTAAGAATTTATTTATTACCCGTTATGCAGAATTATTATCCGGTCCATTGACCTGTCCACAGATCAATGCACATCTGGACAGTATTGTGAATGTATTGACCCCAGAAATGCCGGGACAGATCGCCAGGTGGGGTGGAACCATGGTTGAATGGAATGATAATCTTACCTTTTTACGAAATGAGATCAATGGAAGATGCAATGTAATTACCCAAGGTGCTATTGATTGTTACGATGTTACCGGACCCTATGATGTAGTAGTTGTAGTTGATCCTCCCTTAACTGGTCAGGTAGATTTTATGGGCAATACCATCACCACCTATCCATGGTCGGGAACATATTTTGGAACTACGGTGATCGATTTGACTGCGATTCCATCAATGGGTTGGAATTTTGATTATTGGGAATTAAATAACCATGTAGTTGCCCCCAATCAATTTGCAACCGATGTTACCTTTACCTTAAATGCAAATGATACCATTATAGCACACTTTGTTCAACCTGATTCGTTAAAGATCATGTATCGTGTAATGCCACCGTTAACCGGTGAAATAAGCATGAACGGGTCTAACTTACCTTATTACCCATATACTGATAATGTAGCTCCGGGAGAAGTGTATAACCTAGCTGCCATTCCGGATACATCAGAGTATTTGTTTGATCATTGGCAATTGAATAACCATGCCATTAATCCTTCCACTCTTGATTCAGCGGGCAGCATTACGGTTAGTTCGTCGGATACTGTAGTTGCCTGGTTCAAGAAAAAACCACCTATTCCGGAACCATATATTGAGCCACCAACGCTCTATATTCCGAATTCATTTACACCTAATGGTGATGACCTCAACGAATATTTTGAGGTGTATTTTAATGATCGGATCAAAGATGTAAAAATTGAAATATTTGATCGTTGGGGATTCAAGCTTTTCTCTTCCTCTGATAAATACTTCAAGTGGGATGGAAAATTCAAAGGAGTCCTATTACCCATCGGAGTTTATGCTTATAAGCTCAGTTATATAGATGATGAGAAAAACTACGAGCAAATCATTTACGGACATGTAACCTTGTTAAAATAACCATGGTTTTTGACCTGTTCAATCATTCCTGGTGCTTTGCGGAACAAGCCTGTCCGGTAAGTAGGCTTACTCAAAAAGATAGACCAAAAGTTTTATTATTGTCTGTTATTTGGACAAAGACCCTTACATTTAACCACTTAAACTGAATAGGATGACCATCAAAAAAACAGTTTTTATAATAACCGCCTTATTCACGCTTATTATTATAGGCTGCACTAAACCTCCTGGCGAGGGCGGAACTTCCAGGATCAAAGGGAGAATATATGTCCGGGATTATAATAGCAATTTTACCTTTCTACAGGATTCATTTTATGCAATGGAGGAAAGAGTATATGTGACCTATGGCGACAATGATTTTTACGATGATGATATTCGCACAGGTTACGATGGCACCTATGTTTTTGATCACCTTCGAAAAGGCAGTTATACAGTATTCGCATACTCCGACGATTCATTACAGGTAACTCCCGGATTAATGTATCCCGTTTTTAGAACCGTGGAAATAACCGAGGAATATCAAACTGTTGAGGTCCCCTTAATCATCTTATTGAAATAATTATGAAACTACTCGCAACACTTCTCATTTTTTTTCTTCCTTCCCTGCTTTTTAGTCAATCAAAAAAAGAACTGAAAGATGCAGGTGTGATATCAAGGGTTGAAAATACTTCCAAATCTGAAAAAGGAAAAACAACCAATTATAAGGAATCATTCGAACGATATGATGACAATGGGAATAAGATCGAGGCCATTGAATATAAAAGCAATGGGGATATTATCAATTATACCCAGTTTGAATACAATGACAAAGGTAAGGTGATCAAGGAAAAGAGACTCAACCCTGTTAACAGTCAACCTAAAGCAACCATCAACTATGAATATTCAGAGGATGGAAAACTGATCAAAGAACTCCATTATGATAAAAATAATGAGCTCAAAAAAACATCGGAGTATTTATACGAAAATGGATTGAAGGCCATTAAAAAAACTACCGATAGCAAAGGAAAGGTTATTGAGACCAAAACATATACCTACGAAAAGAAAAAATGAAAGACTCCCTTCATCTAGTAAGCAATAAAGATAGGCTGGATCTTTTTAGTAATCTTTTTGACCTGAATGCCACCCTTGGCCTTGGCATTGCTTATGTGATACATCTGGTGGTGCTTATCATCCTGATTTTTGGAATTTATTATACCACCTTCAGAAGGAAGAATTTTGTCTTTACCTTTTTCCTCATAGGCTCCATTGTTTTTTCACTTTCCTACGTAATGAGTAACCTGAACCTTAGCATGGGTTTTGCCCTTGGTTTGTTTGCCATTTTCGGAATTATCCGGTATCGAACTGACTTGATCCCCTACCGGGAAATGACCTACCTGTTCATCATCATCGGACTAAGCGTTTTAAACGGACTTAGCAAAAACAACTTGTCTTTCTCGGAGGTGACGCTACTCAATCTCCTTACCTTGCTTACTGTTTTTATATTCGAAAAGGTGCTGGACCTTCGAAACGAGTCTTTCAAAGTGGTGGTGTATGAAAAGCTGGATCTACTTCAACCAGGCCAGGAAGAACAACTTAAACAAGACCTGAAGCATCGGACTGGAATAACGGTAGAAAAAGTGGACGTTGTAAAATATAACTTCACCAAAAATAGTGCGATCATTAAAATATACTATCATTCCAAGAAATATGAAAACGGATCTGGTGGGGACGGCGGTATGATGAGTGACGATGGGGACGATGATTAAAAGACTCTTCATAATTTGTTTATTGTTATCCCAGGCAAGCTTATTCGGCCAGGTAATCAACGATTTTGGAACCTGGTGGGGGGCCGAGGTTCGTAAAACCTTTCTAAAGGATTTTAAAACAGGAGTAAGGATTGAAACAAGGCTTAACGAAAATTCGGAGTTTGTAAAAAACTTTTACATCTCTCCATATTTCAAGTATTCTCCCTTAAAGTGGTTAACGCTTGGATTGAACTATCGGTTTGACAATCGGTATCAAAGAGCAGAAAAATATTTTAGTCAAAGACATAGGGTGGCTTTCGACCTTGAATTTACCTATGAAATAAAAAGGTTTGAACTGGGATACAGAAATCGGACCCAACTCCAATGGGAAAATGAATATAGCAGCTCCATAGAGTACCCTCTGGCATTTAACAGGAACCAGGTTTCTCTTAAATATAAATGGCCCAATTTACCATTCAGTACGATGATCAGCGGAGAACTCTGGCTACCGATGGTGTTGAATACAGATCTGAGCAAATTCAGGCTGGTAGTTGGCCAGGAATACCGGCTCAAAGAAAAACATCGGTTCCAGTTACGTTTTATTTTTCAAACCGACCTGAACAGTACAGGCGAAATATGGAGGGATTATATTATATCCACCCGGTACATATTTGCGTTTTAGTACGGGATGAATTTACGCAATACGATATATGCGGCTGGGTTTAATTCCACTGCATCTGCTTTTAAGCTATATTGATTCCCTTCGGAAGAAGTAATATAATTACCATTGGGCACTTTCATCGCAAATTTATTATTCCCCAAAAAACATACCTCAAAGCTGGTCGCCCTTAAAATATCCTTTTGATTGGCATAGATAAAACTGGTAGAATAATCATGAGTGCAAAATAAACCGGTCTTAACGGATCTTATATAGTAACCCCGACTAGCAAAATTGTATATAAACTGAAATGTTTCATGGGGGGTGACCTGTTCAGGTACCGCATTTAAAAGCGTACTAACCGTATCAGAAGAGCTGACAAAGTGCGCCCTTAAAAATTCCACTGTAAAACATCCTTCCGTTAAGTCTTTGGGAGTGTAAAAAGATCCCTCTCCCTTTAGTTCTTTCGAATAGTCCAGATACGATATCAACAGATCATAATTCTCTGGATACCGGGTTTTGCCCCAGATGGCCATATAGGTTTGTTGGTTCATTTGATCGTAGTGTAAAATCACTTTAGAATATTGCCAAACCTGAAAAATATTTAAGCCAACCGTTCCCATCATAAAAACGCCGGTGAGCCATGCTTGATATCGTTTTTTGTTCCAGATAAAAGCCGCCATTGGAAAAACCAATAAGGCATAGATGTCGATCATCGGCCTCATTCCATAACACCCTCCATACGACCATGCCCACCAGCAAGAAATAACATAAACAAAGACGGGTAGGATCACAATCACCGGGATAAAAAACTCTTTGACCTTTTTTCGTAACGAGAAGATTCCCAGTAAAGACATGATCATAACAGGCGTATATAACAACCATCCTTTTCGAAATGAAAACAATACTTCAAGGATCATAGGCCTGTCCCAATAAAACTTTTCTCCCTGATAGGAATAATAGATCCAATTACCGGTAGCATACTTCCAATAGATGAGCTGAGGGATAATGGGAATTAAAAAAACTGCCAGTGCCAATAAAAGATGGTCATAACGGTCCTTTGCCAATCTCCATTTATCCAGCAATGTCTTTCGGTTATATATTCCATATAAAAATGGGAACAATGCTAATAGAATATTATTAGGTCGGATCAAAGCCAACATGGAAATACAGATGGCCATGCATAGTATATCGAATAGCTTTATCAATTGATGATACCGGATCGTAAAATAAATAAGCATACTCAACCACATGAAATTTACTCCATGCGTGAACAATGGCTCTCCATTGGTATACCAGGTTAAATTGGTAGCAGCTAGAACCAAGGTCAACGTAATGAGTGCTATGTGCATGGGGAAAAACCTCACCAATGCCTTCCCTAAAAAATACAATCCTATACAAACATAGATCCAACAGCCAATCACCAAAATGAACTGGGTAGTTGAAGAATAACCATCATCTCCCCTCCCCTGTATATAAGCTACTCCCTGACCAACTGCATAAAAAGGGAGGTACATATATGCCATTCCGATACTTCGTTTATTTACATGACGTCCGTCTTTGGTTTTTTGGGCCCAATAATGTTTAGGACAAGAAGAGGTAAAACTCAGGTCGTTACATTCAAAAACCGCGGTTACGAAACTATAATATTCAACCACGTCGCTATTGATGTGTTTCCTTTTGAAGGTTTGAAGGTGGAAGCTGAATGTTATAAATAGTGCTAATGCAAAAACGCAGTATAATACGAACGTCCGGTTCTGTTTTTTGAAGGTGGCGATATGCTGGGTGGTCTGTTCCAAAATCTAGCGGTAAAGAAAAGAAATATTCAGTTCCCAGACATTCAACCGGGTGCTGCCGGCATAAAGCTTGCCTGTCCAGGTGCATGCCAGGGCCCCCACCGGCCGAAGCGTTGACTTTACCCTGGGTGGGCAAGGCCCGCAGGTGGAGGCACCCGCAAGGCAGCCCGTGAAGTATAATAGAAGACCCGAAAAAACAGCTCCAAAAACCTAGAAATAAGTATAAAAACAAAGAATATTTTAACATTTGCATACTAGAATGGGTATTATTATTGTTATAAATTTGAAACACCCTTTCTTATTCTATGAGAAAATACATGCGATCTGTTTTTTTATTGTCCTTTTTATGGCTGGCAACCATGGTATGCCATGGCCAACCCACTAACCAGAAGGATGCTAACGGCAAAAAAACCGGGCTCTGGCAGACCAAATGGCCCAATGATTCATTAAAAAGTGAAGGTTATTATAAAGCCGGTAAAGCTATCGGGCTTTGGAAATATTGGTATGAAACCGGAGAGATCATGGCATGGATGGAACACCTCACCGACGGAATTACTAGCAACTTTAAATTGTTCGATCCCTCAGGGCCAAGGATTGCTGAAGGCTTGTATGAAAAAGGTAAAAAAAATGGGACCTGGCATTATTATGGAGTGGATAGCAGCAAAGTAAGCGAAGAGACTTATATCAAAGGCGTAAAAACCGGGGAGGAAAAAGTATTTTATCCCAAAACCGGGAAACTATTTCAGACCACCTATTTTGCCGATGGAAAAAAAGAAGGATTGTGGAAACAGTTTTATGCGGACGGGTTTTTAAAAACAGATGGAAACCACAAGAACGATACCCTGGTTGGAAAGGTGATCTATTACCATCCTAATGGCAAGAAGAATCTGGAAGGGAATTATGTAAAAGGCCTCAGGCACGGAGAATTCTTTGTATATGATGAAAATGGGAAATTAGCCGAAACCCTCCATTATAAAATGGGTAAACTAGACGAAAAAGATTTGAAACGTCACTTAAATGGTGAAATAAAAGTTACCTTCCCCGAAGATGTGATCTACCAGGGGGGCTATGAATGGCTGAATCCTAATGGAAATGGTGGAGGCGGAGGCGGGTATTGATCATTAAACCTTACTATACTTAAAGATGCAGCGCCTTGGATTGATCCTGGTCTTATTTTTAGCAGCATGTTCGTCTGGCGAAAAGAAAATCGAAGTTCGTTCGGGAGAGCATAATTTGCTGGGCGACCATATTCCTGCTCAAAAAAATCAGGTAAAGATACATTGGATCGCCATTGCTCCCTATCATGTGGCCGATTCATTGGCCCTGGTAAATGATGACGATTCGCTTACACGAGAACAAACGGATTCTATTATTACCCATTTAGTGGCACAGCAGTTTGAAGCTTTTTATCAAAACGTAAAAACTTTTATTCTTCCTTCAACCATTATGGACGATTCCTTGCTGGCCCATTCAAAAACGAGGTACAATGCCAATAAAATATTAAAACAACTGGCCATAGTAAAACCTGAACAGGCATCCTATATCCTCGCCATCACCGAAGAGGGGATTGCAGCCTGTGGTGATTCTATCCACGAAACAGGAGTGGCTGGACTTGGCAACAGATCCGGTTATTGCTCTGTGGTATCAACTGCTGCCCTCAGAAAAAAGCTGAGGGATGAAGAACAATTTACCCAGCGGCTAATAAAAGCATGCATGCACGAAATGGGACATAATTTTGGTTTAACCCATTGTAAAACCAAAGACAAAAAATGTTTCATGAGAAATTCTGGTGGAACAGTTGTAACACTCGACGAAGAGGAGGTATATCTTTGTTCGAAGTGCATTGATATTTTAAAGCAAAAAGGGATCAAAACCCGAAAGGTTGTACAGGTAACCCAGGTATATTGATCTTAAAACCTCTGCAATTAGAAGAATAATTCTTACCTTAGCAGTTAATAACTACCTTATTTTCGCAACGTTTTAAACCTATTGAAAAAGAAAACCTCCATACTTCTTATCTTTATTTTAGCATTGGTACTGGTATTCGCCACTATAACATGGTGGAACAATAGAAATACTGCGCTCAATGAAACTCCAGGGTCTTTTATGTATACTGATTATGGAGTATATGTACCCATTCAATATTCCATTTACGGCATTGATGTTTCCAGATACCAAGGAAGGATCAACTGGAAGCAGGTTAAATCAATGGATGTACAGAATATTTCTGTGGATTTTGTTTTTATTAAAGCCACCGAAGGAAAATACATGAAGGACAAGCGATTTAAAGAAAACTGGAAAGAAGCCAAAGAAAATGGGATCACCCGCGGAGCTTATCATTATTATTTACCCGATGGAAGTCCGAAAATCCAGGCAAAAAATTTTATGGAATCCGTACAACTACTTCCAGGCGATCTTCCTCCTGTTGTTGATATTGAAGATAGAGGTATTGGTGTGCACAATGCCTTTATAAAAAATATAAAAATATTTCTAACGGAAGTGGGCAATTATTGCAAATGCAATCCCATTGTCTATTCGTACGATTCTTTCTATGAGGATTACTTAAAAGGACAAGTAGAAGAATATCCCATTTGGATTGCCCGGTATGGTCCGGAAAAACCCATGGAAGGAAATTTTGATTTTTGGCAATTTACCGATCATGCTCAGGTAGACGGCATAGGCCCTAAAGTGGATATGAACGTTTTTTCCGGTGATTCGGCAGCATTCCAGAGTCTATTATTGAAATAAAAATCGGTTACGAATGCTCCACCGCCACCTTGCTCTTATCGTACTGATCGTACTTTACAAAAATTTCCTCCCCAGGCTGATACAAAGGAATGCTCGTATTTTTGATCACGCATTTTACGGTTCCTGCAAAGGCAGGTTCATTGTCGGGTAATACCTGAACTTCCATGGTAACTAAAGGATTATCACCATTCACATTTACTCCCATGGCGGTATATTTAGTAACAATGGCCTTGCAATAAATCCCGGTTGAACGAATATCCTGGTTCACCTTTTCCATTTCCTCCAGTTTTTGCTTTAATTCTGCCACCTGCTCCGGAGAGGCATTCGCCAAAGGATTTGCATTGGGCACATCACCCTGCCGGATCAATACCACTTTCATGTTGTTTTTAGGATCTACCATAATAGGCACCTGTGTGCCAGGCTGAAATTGTGCAGCCTGAAGATAAGAGATCACCGTTTTTGTAACTGTATTGTAGGATGGTTTTCCAGGGATGGTTACCTGTAATTCAATTTTACATAATGGTTGATTATTGATCCGGGTACCTGTTTCCGAAATGGAAAGAACCGTGCCTGTTCCCGGGATCCCTGTTTTGATAAGTCTTGAATATTCCATAGAAGGTTTGATAAAAGCCCTGTACATAATAAAAAACATGAGCAGCAAAAAACCACCAACAAAGGCCCCTACCAAAGGGTCAGCCATAAAAGCGGCTGCCAGACCAATGCCTCCACCAACAAGTCCACCAACTAAACCTATAATAGTACCTGCGTTTAATTTCATATTGATTTGATTGATTGAGGATAAATGTATTAAACAGACTGCAAATAAAAAAGGTTAAAGCCGTTTTTAGCTAATTCACTGATTTTAAAGACAATTAATTATTGTGTAACTTTGCAGCATGAGTAAGAAAGGCCGGGTATTGGTTGCCATGAGTGGTGGTATTGATAGCAGCGTAACTGCTTTGCTTTTGCACCAGCAAGGTTACGAGGTGATCGGTATTACCATGAAGACGTGGGACTATGCCAGTTCCGGTGGAAGCCGTAAAACAACCGGTTGCTGCAGCCTCGACGATATCAACGATGCACGTTCACTAGCAGTGGATCATAACTTTCCTCATTATATTTTGGATATCCGTGCAGAATTTGGGGATTTTATCATCGATAATTTTGTGGAAGAATATTTGGCTGGCAAAACTCCCAATCCTTGTGTTTTATGCAATACCCATATTAAATGGGATGCCTTGCTCAAAAGAGCAGACCAACTCGACTGCGAATTTATTGCAACCGGTCATTATGCTCAAGTTCGTAAAGGAGATCATGGTCGCTATATCATCTCAAAAGGATTGGATGAAACCAAAGATCAATCTTATGTACTTTGGGGGTTGAAACAGGAAGCATTACAAAGGACCATATTCCCTTGTGGAGGCTATACAAAAAAAGAGATCCGCCAGCTGGCCATGGATTTTGGTTATGAATCCCTGAGTAAAAAAGCGGAGAGCTATGAAATATGTTTTATTCCTGATAATGATTATCGTGGGTTTTTAAAACGGAAAGTAGAAGGATTGGAAGAAAAAGTAAAAGGTGGACTCTTCATTGACAAGGATGGAAATATCCTGGGAGAGCATGAGGGTTATCCATTCTATACAGTGGGCCAGCGTAAAGGTCTGGGAATCGCATTGGGCAAACCTGCTTTTGTAACGAAGATCGTTCCGGAAACAAATACCGTGGTATTGGGGGATGAGGATGACTTGAGTGCCACTACCATGCGTGTAAGAGACGTGAACATCGTTAAATACGAAAAGTTAGATGTTACCATTGAAGCACTAACAAAAATACGCTATAAAGACAAAGGACATTTCAGTTCCGTTACACAGGACGGTAAAAATGCCTATGTAACTTTCTTTGAGCCTGTGCAGGCTATCGCTCCAGGTCAATCTGCGGTTTTCTACGAAGGCAACGATCTAATTGGTGGAGGATTTATTGCAAGAGACTAAGATGAGGTTGATGGGGGCAAGATAGTCCCTTATCTGAATACCGATTCGAACCTCTCCTTAAAGCTATTCAATTCAGTAAATATTTCATTTGAAATTTTTTCAGCATCCTGTTTATCGGTATCGATCAGCGAAAAGCCTGCTTTGTTGAGCGCTAAGTCCACCACATAAAAATCATGGTCATAATAAATATCGATCATCCTTGAGCCTGAAGGAAAATCGGATATATCATATTCAATCTTCCTTTCGGACAGAAAGTCGATAAGATAAGTGAGAAATATTTCAGAATGATAAGGCATACGAAAAATTTCTTCGTTGGTAAATATGCAAACCCGGTGAGATTTGCACCAATAAATATACGACCTTTTTGGTGAAGGTCATCCATTTTTTTTGAACAAAATAAGAAGAGGTTAACTACTTGATATTCCGAATTCTTGCCATTACTCCTAATGGTAAATCCACCTTTTGCTCTGATGGTAAATAAATTTCGCCAATAGCATACTCGTTCGGGGTGATGTTGAATTTTTTAAGATCCGATTGCAACATATTATCGATGATAAGACTTGAAAATCCCAACGAGTAGGTATTCAATATGAGAAAATATTCTTCTTTGTCTAACAATTGTAAAACATCCTTCAGCATTTCGTTGATGTTCTTTTCCAGTTTCCAGCTTTCACCACTGGGTCCATGGCCAAAGGCCGGAGGGTCCAGGATAATTCCATGGTAGGTCTTTCCTCTTTTTAGCTCCCGTTTTACAAATTTTACCGCATCCTCCACTACCCAACGAATATCATGCAGTCCGGATGCTTCCATATTTCGATTGGCCCAGCTTACTACTTGCTTAATGCTATCCACATGATACGTTTCGGCCCCTGCTACATTGGCCGCCATAGATGCACCCCCTGTATATGCAAATAGGTTCAGGAATCTTGGATTGGTACTCTTTATCTTTTTAATGGATTCGTAAATATAATCCCAGTTGGTTGCTTGCTCAGGAAACACGCCTACATGTTTGAACCCGGTCAATGCCAGGTCAAAAATAATTTGATATTTAGGATGCTGGTAAATCAGTTCCCAATTATCGGGCATTTTTTTATACTTCTCCCATTTGCCAGAATTACTTGAAGTGCCTACAAAATTTACATGAGCTAGTGATTTCCATTCTTTATCTGATAAGGCCTTGTCCCAAATAGCTTGTGGTTCTGGACGGATGAGGACATAATCCCCAAACCTTTCCAGTTTTTCGAAATTACCACAATCGATAAGTGAATAATTTTTCCAGTTCTCCGGACTAAAAAGCTCGATCTTTTTACTCATTCTTTTTCCTTTACATGGGGTTAAAAAGTAACTCCAATTTGTCCACTCCAATAGATCATAGACATATTTTGAGTAAAAGTATTTTGTTGGGTATTGGTGCTACCCGAAATTCTTTCTTCCACGATTAAATTGGTGAAATGTGGTCGGGCATACATATATTCCAATCCACTTCCCACATAAAAAGTTTTGTACACTCTGAATCGAAAAGAAAAATTGGCAGATACCATCCATCCACCACCGTATGACTGATAGGATTTATAATAAATGGTACCACTTTGTTTCACTTCGATATCCGGCATTTCGGCCCATAAATATCCGCCTGTAAAGGATACATCCAGGATCCATTTATCTTTTACCGGAGGTCTGTAAGCAAACATAATCCCTCCGGATGCATAGCCAAACCGGTATTTGTTGGCCGAAGGCCTCTGATCAATTCCGGATTGCTGGAACACCATTTTTTTGATAGGATTTGTATTCACAGGCATTACCCCTAATCCTCCGGAAAAAACCAACCCAACATATTTAAAAGGTTTGATCCCCATCCTGAATTCAAGCATACCCCCTGTAGTAGCAAATCCGGAGGAGGAATCCTGCACCTGGTTGCTGGCAACCCTTCCTAAAGGAATAGCGACCCCGGAGCTCACCTGGATGTTGAGAATATCCTGTGCATTTAAAATAGTTACACCGGCGAATAATAAAAGGGTAAATAATGTCCTTTTCATTGGGCACAAAGCTACTATTTTTAACTCATACCGTAAAATTATCCCAAAATGAACGGAAGTTCAACATTTCCGGTATATTTGGGCTCATTAAAAAACCTAAATAATGGCAATCAACGTTGGCGATAAAGCCCCTCAATTCAACCTATACAATAGTGATAAGCAACAGGTTTCATTGGAAAGCCTGCGCGGCAAGAATGTCCTGATCCATTTTTATCCGTTGGCTTTTACAGGGACATGTACCCTGCAATTATGCAATGCCAGGGACAATATGGAAGTATATACCAAATTGAATTGCACAGTCCTCGGAATTTCGATCGATACCCCTCATTCACTCAAAGTTTTTAAAGAACAACAAGGTCTTACTTTTGATCTCCTGAGTGATTTTAATAAAACTGCTATCAAAGATTATGATATGGTGATCGAAAACTTTGCATTGGATATGCATGGGGTTTCGAAAAGGGGTGCCTTTATTGTAGATAAGGATGGAATTATCCGTTATGCCGAAGTTTGTCCAACCGTAAGTGATCAACCTGATTATAATGCGATCAAGACCACATTGGAAGGTTTAAATTGAGGAAATTATTTCCGCTCAAGCACCATCGTTGTTAGACGACTGATGGCTACCAATTTTCCGGCTTCATTTTTTATTTCAATACCCCATACATGGGTACTCCTGCCTACATGGACTGGTTTACAATAACCTGTTACAAATCCACCGGTTTCCGAACGGAGATGGTTAATATTCAATTCAAGTCCAACAGGAATATTTTTTTCTACATCTATGTACATCATAGAGGCCACACTTCCCAATGTTTCGGCCAAGGCCGCTGATGCTCCTCCATGCAGGATCCTGAAGGGTTGGACAGTTCTGCTATCCACCGGCATTCTTGCGACCACTGTATCATTTGTGATCTCTAAAAATTCAATGCCCAGGTTTTCGCCCATGGTATTTTTGTTAAGGTCATTGAGATCCTTGATGCTGTAACTTTTAAACCAGATGCTCATATATTAGGTTAATGGTTAATAGTAATTGGTAATTGATCAATTATGAGTTTAACTTCGCGAAAATATTTCCCACCTGTTTTTGGGTCTTCTATGGATCAGCCATTCAAAACCATCCAGTTTATAATCAGCAGGGTTTACTTTTTCCAATGGCCACAATACTCCTTCAGGTTTCTTTTTAAAAATGATTTTTTCTATGGTCTTGGCTTCAATAAGAATGGTGATATCAATACAATCCACGATGTTCATTCCAATGATGGTACCATCGTCCTCCTTCGGGAAATAAATGGTTTTTCCACTGCCGAATACATCCACCCTAGATAAATTATTGTCCTTGAAATATCCTTTCATAATATCTCCTCCGATCTGGTTAAACATCACCGAATCTTCCTGCGAAATAATGAGGGCCGTGGTAAGCATTTCCATCCAATATATCTTGCTCTTACCAATGTTCACAATAATATGTTCCGCTGTTACCTGGTTTTCTTCATTCCAGATCACCGGCTTGTAGAACATTCTCAATAAACTATCTGCTTGAGTATAGGTTAGGGAGTCGCATGCTCCCTGCATATCGGACTTATAAAACTTTACATGGTGAAAACAATTCAAAACCCTCCGATCCATGGTATCCTGTATGGCCAATAAAGTATCGGCATGCATGAACAAAGTATCTCCTATATCAAATACCTGCACCATTTGTGCACTATCGGTAACCAGATATCTTTCAATATTACGTTGGGTTTCGGCATATTGTCCATATACGGTTACGTTTTCTACAGTGTCTTCAATGGAAACATTCCCAATAGCCCTTCCATATCCTTTTTGCCTTTCATAATACAAACTGTCGCCTTTTAAGATATTATTCTCTGCAATTACATAAGCATTCTTGTTGAATTGAGCACGGTCATTCGGTTTATCGTACCAGCCGTTTTCGCAATAGATATAACTTTGAGGACTTACGATGGTGGATGGTCCTTTAAAATAGGTAACATCCGTTACTGTGTTGTAGATCATGGTATCGGAGTACAAAGTATACTCCGAATTCTTTAGTACCACATCACCCTTAAAGGCAAATTCCTTTTTTGAAATATAATAATACCCCTTTTTACTTGTCAACTGGTCGTTTTGGGTAATGGTGCTAGATGAATCGGAATAGTAAGCCAATCCGGCGTTTCTATCATAGGTGATTTGCTCACTGTTAAGGGTGATCTGTTTATCAATTAACCGAACTTTTTTCTTTAAAATGGCGATTCTTTTGTTTCCATCATATTCCATCTCTTCCCCATATAGATCCAAAGAGTCGCCTTGTTGAATATGGATATGACCATAAGCACGTGCAAGGTTGTCTTGGTCGGAAATAATGGCGCTGTCACAAAACATCATGGCTCCTTCGTGGTGAAGGACCACTTTGCCCACCAGTTTCTGAAATGATTTTCCTTTGACATTGTATCCGGTTAGCATATCAGCATTGTAAATATCGATCACTTTAACCGAATCATTGGGAGTATTTTGTGCATAGGTATGAGAAACCACTAAAAGCAGAAGAAGACAGCCCCTGGTTTTATTCAAAATCTTTTGAGTGCTGATGATGATATTATGCAATAACAAGTTCATTCCGGATGATCGTTTGTTCCCTGTCAGGGCCCAACGAAATTACTGTGATGGGGACTTTTACTTCCTGCTCGATAAACTGGATATATGCCATAAACTCAGCCGGGAGTTCATCCATTGCTCTGCATTGTGTAAGATCAGCCTTCCACCCTTTCATGGTTTTATATACTGGTTTTAGTTCATTGTTCACCACATCAAACGGGATATGACTGGTTTTATTTCCATTCAATTCATATTGAATACAGACCTTTAACTCTTCGAATCCTGAAAGCACGTCGGCCTTCATCATGATCAGCTGGGTAACCCCATTGATCTGGATAGCATATTTTAAAGCAGGAATATCCAGCCAGCCGCAACGCCTGGGTCGGCCCGTAGTTGAACCGAATTCACGCCCTACCTGTCTCATTTTTTCTCCGATCTCATCGTGCAATTCCGTAGGAAAAGGGCCACTGCCCACTCTTGTGCAATAGGCTTTAAATATCCCGAACACCTCACCAATCCTGTTGGGTGCAATTCCCAATCCGGTGCAAGCTCCTGCACAAACTGTATTGGAGGAGGTAACGAAGGGATAACTTCCGAAATCAATGTCCAATAAAGTTCCCTGAGCACCTTCTGCAAGCACTTTTTTACCATCCTGAATGTATTCGTTCACCATATGTTCGCTATCCACCAGGTTGAGTTTCGAGAACAATTGGAGGCTTTCCATCCACTCTTTTTCAGCGGCCGGAAGATCAAAATCCTTAAAGTTGTACGAATTGATCATTTCCAGATGCTTCTTTTTTAATGCTGCATATTTTTCAGAAAAATTGTTCAATTCAGTATCACCCACCCTTAATCCATTCCTTCCGGTTTTATCCATATAAGTGGGGCCGATCCCTTTTAAGGTCGAGCCGATCTTCGCCAATCCTTTCGATGCTTCTGAGGCAGCATCCAATATTTTATGGGTAGGCAAAATAAGATGGGCCTTACGTGATACAAATAAATTTTTGCTTACATCCACCCCTCTTTCGGTAAGTTTTTCAATTTCCTTTTTTAGAATGATCGGATCAATCACTACTCCATTTCCTATCAGGTTAATTTTATCAGGATGAAAAATCCCGCTGGGAATGGTATGCAATACATGTTTGATCCCATCAAATTCCAAGGTATGTCCAGCATTAGGACCTCCCTGAAACCTTGCGATCATTTGATAATGCGGAGTAAGTACATCCACAATTTTCCCTTTTCCTTCATCGCCCCATTGCAATCCTAATAATACATCTGCTTTTGTTGTCATTCTATATTTTTTATTGAGCCATCAGCTTTTTTTCACTTTTGCTGCCGCGGATTTTCTATCGTTCGTTATGGTAAAAATATTACTTAGTTTGGTGATAATGAAGAGGGATTGTATATGTGTTGATAAGTTACACAGAATGGTCTCCCCTCCTTCGTTTCTTGACTTAGTGAGTATGTGCAACAAAACATTGAGTCCTTCACTGCTGAGGTGGTTTACCTTACCCAGGTCGATGATAAAATTCTTATGCTGCTTGAGGTCGTTGTCAACCGTTTCGAGCATTTCTCTCCCATCAAATGCGGATAAAAGGCTTCCATCGAGAATAAGCAAAGCATAATCTTTTTTCGATTCGAATTTATAGCTGAACGACATGATGATTAGGCTTTTGAGTTTGAAACTGAACTCACTTGTTTATTCTTCAACTTTTCGGAGCAAACGTTGTTCTTACAACTTCCGTAAAGAATAAAGCTATGGTTCATCACATCGAAATTGAGCAGTTCGGCAATGCCAGATTGAATATGATGTAATCGCGGGTCGCAAAACTCCACCACTTTGCCGCAATCGGTACAGATCAAATGGTCATGCTGGCGATGACCCACTGTTTTTTCATATTGAGCCAAACTTGAACTGAACTGATGTTTTCTCACCAGGTCGCATTCCAACAAAAGATCCAATGTATTGTATACGGTTGCTCTGCTAACCCGGTACTTGCGATTTTTCATGTTGATATACAACTCTTCTACATCAAAATGCTCATGCCGGCGGTAAATTTCATCCAAAATGGCAAAACGTTCAGGTGTTTTGCGATGGCCTTTACTTTCCAAGAACTCTTCGAATATCTTTTTTACCTTTTCGAATATTTCAGGCGAACTCATGTTTTAGTTATTGGTTCCCGATAGCTATCGGGCGGTTATTGTAAACCTGTTACTACTACTTGCAAATGTATGAATTTTTATTGATTTCCAGGCCTCCAGATATAGCCTAACCTCCATAGGGGCCCTGTTCCGAAAGTGCTGGCAGGTTGTTATTGATATAGACCTGAAATAGCTCATAAAGGAAAGGATTTACCTGGTTTCCGGCCTGACCCAAAAACTCTACGCAAAACTTGCCAGGTCCGATCCTCTCCAGAATATCCTGATCGGTCTTGATTACCGCATGCACCACGGCTCCCATTTCATTAAAATCCTGTATTTTTTCTAAAAGAAGGAGAGATGCTGCACCTGTTTTAGGGATCACGATGTATATTACATCCAAGTGTGAAATAATTTCAGCTTTCATCGAGGTAAGAAGTTTGAGTAGTAATTATATAAAGATATACTTTTTACCCAAATAAATCCCATAGCCTTAAAGCTCCCCCCAAGTACCCAGCAAGTAACAAGCCTGCCTGGCGCAGTACAGGCCGACGCCCTGCCTGCCGGAGCGTTGGTCTGACCATAGGCGGATAGGCAGCATCCCGGAACTGTGAAATATAAGGAGTACCCTAAGGTCACGGATACAAACGATCCTATGGAAGCGGATGCCAACGTTAAACAAAAAGAACTACGATGGCAATGATGGATAAAATAATGGCGAGGATGCCCAAAATAAGAGAAATAGTTACCCTGCTATCCTTAGTTCTTAAACCCGCCAGCGCCATAATAGAACCAATGAACCCTTCTATTAAAGAAATACAACCAATGATAAATCCTATGACGTTGAGGGGGCTCCCAAAAAAACTAAAAATAAAGGCAAGCGTGGCTGAGAACACAGCCAAAATAGTTACTACCAATATGGCCACTACAAAACCTCCTTGATCAGAGACTGGTCTTTGATCTGAATTAGTGGAAGGATTCGGACGATAAAAATCACCGTTTTTTAAATGAATAACATCTACTCTTGAACTTGACACGACATACGTAGGACCATCAGGGTTGTTACATTTTTTATACTTGATCTCAGTATCCGTAATTTCGGAAACAAGTACTTCTATTTGTGTTCCATCCTTTAAAACGAGTAGATCACACTCCTCCGCATCTAATGCATTTTTTTTATCAACCGAAAGCGAATTTCTTTGGATTGATTCCTTTCTAACAGTTCCATGTCCTGACTTCTCAGTCATTTTTTCCGTAATGAGCAGGTCATCCTTTAAAGAGTCGGTAGTAACTTGTGGACTTGCGGGTACAGAAAGTATGGCCGTTTCCAATTTGTTTTTTTTAATCAGATCCGAACGATGGTGATGGTCTCTCTTTGCATGGGATGTTTCGATATGATATCCTGGTCGGTATCTTCTTTTTTCGATGGTAAGAGAACATGAAAAGAATGAAAAAGAAACCATTATCAAAAGAAAAACAGAAAATATTTTGTGTGGGGTACGTATCATCTCAGGTCTGTATACATTATTAAATCTGATTTATGAAAATGCAATAATCATTCCAACAATAGAAAAAAGAAGGGCGCAAAATCCTAAAATAAGTATGAGTTTCACCTTGATGCTTTTTTCATCTCTTAATGCCCTAAAACCCATAATGATCGAAGTAGCGGAAAACAATGCGGCAAAAATGCAAATAATAAAACCGATGGTATATAAAGGAAGAATAAAAAAAGACAGCATAAAGCCAATAAGAGCCAGGCTAAGTGCTATGATACTTATAATAAATCCGGCAGATATATATTTTTTTGTTACGGGTTTATGTTCTTTAATAGGTTTATTGGGTTTAGGAGCAAAAGTATCACCGTTCTTCAGCAAAATATTCAATACATTATCCAATGAAAGATAATAAATGGGGCCCTCGGGCTCACCACATTTCCTGTACTTCACTTCGGTTTCCGAAATCTCAACGATCAAGGCCTGGATCTGATAACCATTGATCATCACAATAACATCGCATTCTGCCGGTGGTGGATCCGTTTCAACCTTGTGTTCATTTAAAAAAGAGGCGCGATCCTGGTAGCGTGTCTTTGGTTCAGAAGAAGAACTGGTGATCACAGGATCAGATGGATCAACGGAGTCGTGTGCAGGAATGCACTGGGATCCTTTTAAAATAACTACATTTTCGGATGGGAGTTCATTTCCGGTGGTATTTAGTTTTTGTATGGTGCGATTCTTCATTCGGTGATGAACAATATCCATATGGTAGCCAGGTCGGTATTTTCTTTTCTCAAAACTAACAGAACAAGAACTCAGACCAACGACCAGGATCAAAAGAAATGCTCCTAAAATCAATCTGTTCATTTTATAAAATATTATTTCTCCCATTTTCTCTCACTTATTCTATTACTCAATTCTTTTTTGCAGGGGTGGTTACTCCCAGGATAATGCCTATAATTCCCAATACCACTCCAATTGCTAAAAGAATGATCCCAATTAATAACAATAAAATACCGCCCCAGCCCCCTCCTATCGAAGACAGACATAAAGCCAGGCCAGCAGCCAACACAACAATGGCTATCCCTCCAAACACCCATGCCATTGCTCCCCGTGTACGGCGACCCTTTTCATGTTCTGAAGGCTCATACATCATTCGGTATTCTTTGTAAGGATCAATCACGCTGCCGTTCTTGAGCTTAATATCCCTGATCCTGTTCAAAGTGATAGGTGTTGGCTCGGCTTGATTATCTCCACAGTTTTTATAGGTAAGGGTACCTCCCCTTATCTCAATACCAGTAGCACGAATGATTTTACCATTCACTAGCCTGATCTCATCACATTCCTCATCGAGGTGTTGTTGGGTGATATCAAGAGAAGATAATACCTGTTTGGGTTTTTTATTTTTTTTCTCCTCCTTAGAATGATTGGTTCTCTGCTCCTGCCATTCATCGTTCCTGATATCCAAATCGACATTGGCAGAATGTTCTATGGTGGAAACGGCAAACGTTGAAATGGTATCTTTTCTATCCTTCCTGCGTTCTTTTTGTACATGATATTCGAAAGATCTTTTTTTACTCACCATCTCTATATGGTATCCCGGTCTATATCTCCTTTTGTCGAAGCTAATAGAACAACTCGACAGTAGCATCAAAGAAATGAGAAGTAGAATTAACTGGGTAGGGTTTTTCATGTTCAATTTTTATTTTGTTCCGACAAATTCAAAATCCACTCCGGTACTGTCAAAATAACTACAACGCATATGGGTATACTCCACCATCGGTGTAACATTGGCACTATAATACAAATTCGGATCGAAGGGGGTTTCCATATCCAGGGTAAGAAAGCTGGTGCCTCCATAAGCAAATCTGCCAATCGCCAGGTCCGTCATATAATAATCAGGATTCCCGCTTGAAGTAAAAAGGATGTCTACTTTATTTGCTCCGTTTTGAGTAATTGTGCATGTTCCATTCCCGGAATTAACCGGCAGGCTACCTCCTTCATAGGTGCCGGTGTATTCACCAATCACCATAGCAGGTGAAGTATCAAATTTACATCCAATAAGCAAAGGTGAAGTCAATAAAAGGATCAGCAGCGTCTTTTTCATCATTTTAGTTTGGGTGCATTTGTAAATATAGATATTCTTAAAAACATAGCCATCAATTCTATTTAAAATATATAAGGTTGAGCCCCCCGGATCATAAAGTCCAATTATAAAAACACGATCATAATGGCCAAGGATGCCAATAATAATGCAATAAAACCCATTACAATCGCCAGAATAACTTTAACCGACTTTCCACTTCTCAATCCTGAAAAGCCCAATGAAAAACTGATGATGGATAAAAAAATGGTGGCAACCGCAATTCCAAATCCAATCCCTCCCATTGGGTTAGCCAAAAAACTAAAAACAAAAGCAATCAGGGCCAAGGATAATGAGATAATACTTAAAGCAAATCCGGCCTTACCTTTTCGTACCGGCCCCTCGTGGGGATTAATATCCGGCAGATACCTATAGCCTGAATATCTGAGCAGCAAAGCAATGATCGCCATGATCAACGCTAGTCCTATGATAATAGCCCCTAAAATAATGTTCACTCCATACCAACCTCCTATTAAAGAGAACATCAAAATGCTCCCAATCAACAATGCAAAGGCCACACCCCCGGTGATCCAGGCCCAAACTCTTCTGCGTCTTTTATTGTCGCCTAATGTTTCTTTGGGAGATGCACCCTGACCGACTTGGGTCGCTGATTTATTTTCTTGTTCTGGAGATATGGATCTTTCTTCCTTTTCATGTAGATCTATGCTGATATCCTCCCATTCAATATCCTCCGTATAAGTTTTTAGGACGGTCCTTGTTGCCGGGGTTGAATCTTTCAACTCTTCCTTGGTGGCGATATCGGTGGGCTGCTCTGATTTCTGTTTTGTTTTCTCCATCCACTCATTATCTGGATTGTGTTTTACCTCATGATGCTTTGTTTTATTTACGTTTGGGCTTACCTGAACATAATACCCGGGCCGGTACCTTCTTTTTTCAACCTGTATCGAGCAAGAACATAACAATGCACAAAATGTCCAGCATACAAGTCGGATAAGCGAAATATTAAATAGTTGGTTCTTCATGCTATTATCTTTTACCATCAAATTCAAATGAGTAAATCGAATCTCCGTATGCACAATCTACCGTCCACTTTTTCCCTGAATAGGGATTAACCTCATATACATTGGCTGTAAAACTAATGTTAGAGGTAGATAATTCAATTTGAAACCAACTGATCCCAAAGCCATAATTCGCTCTTTTTACGGTAAGGCCATTCAGATAAAAGGTAGGGTTACCTGTTGAAGTAAGGACCATATTTAATTTACCATCGCCCGTTTCTGTAAATACCAGTTCACCATCAGCATATGGAAAAGGTATGCCATTGGTGCTATAAAAATTACCATAATAGGTTCCTTCTGCAGTGTGGTCAAACTTACAACTGACAAAAAAGACAGATGAGAAGAGTACAGTAACTATCAGAAAATTTTTCATAGAGACATTCATAATAATTCACCACAAAGATGTAGGGAATCTAGGGGTTAACCCTCGGGGTTAACCATGAGAATAATCAATTGGTGCTGACGGAGACAGGATGATTGTTATGCTGCGATAACAATATTACCCTTCATTCATGCGGTCTACAGAAATAATGCCTTCTACTTTTTTAAGCTTTTGGATCAGCTCATCCAAATGCCGGGTGTCCTGCACAAATAATGTAATTCTTCCTTCAAAGATCCCATCATCCGAATCAAAATAAATGCTTCGCATATTTACTTTCATTTGTGTGGAGATCAGCTTGGTGATCTTATTCACAATCCCCACTTCATCAATCCCGGTTACTTTTATACCGGTTAAAAATGCCAGATCATCGGCTCCGGTCCATTTTGCTTTTACCACCCGGTATGAGTAGTTACTCAGCAATTGTACCGCATTTGGACAAGTGATCTTGTGGATCTTAATACCTTCATTGATGGTTACAAAACCAAACACCTCATCACCCGGAATAGGATTACAACAGGGGGCTAGTTTATAATCCAGCTTCTGTAAATTATCCCCGATCAATAACTCCCCTTCGCGTTTGTATTCCTTGATCAAGGTTTCGAAGTTATCCTTGGCATCTGAGGCTGTTTTTTTAGGTTTTCTTTTTAGCTTGGCCGCCAGATAGGAATACCAGCTTTTTTTGCTTTCCTCATTGTAAAAATCTTTCAGTTGCTGACTTGTAATCACACCCTTTCCAATTCTATAGAAGAAATCCAGGGAATCACCCACATTAAAATACTTGAGCAGCTTCGGCAAGTCCTCTTCCACATAATTCAATTTGAGTCTGCGGATCTTTCTTTCGAACACCTCTTTACCGTCTACTGCAATTTTTCTTTTTTCTTCTTTTAAAGCAGCTTTGATCCTGGACCTGGCTTTACTTGATTTTACGAAATTGAGCCAATCTTCTTTTGGAGTTTGTTTTTCGCTTGAAATAATTTCAAGTTGATCACCACTTTGTAATTTATAACTGAGTGGAACTAATTTATTATTCACTTTTGCACCCAGGCAATGGTCCCCTAGATCGCTATGAATTTCATAGGCAAAATCCAGGGCTGTGGAACCTACCGCCATTGTCCTCAATTCACCTTTAGGGGTAAATACGTAGATCTCATCCGTGTATAAATTCATTTTAAAGGCGTCGATAAAATCAACCGCCTCTCCTTCCTGATGTGCCTCCATGGTTTCACGAACCTTGGTGATCCAATCGTCCATGGCCGATTCAACTGCATTGTTCTCTTTATATCTCCAATGTGCAGCCAATCCTCGCTCCGCCACATCATCCATCCTGGTTGATCGTAATTGTACTTCCACCCATTTACCAGTTGGACTCATTACCGTTACGTGCAATGATTCATATCCATTTGCACGGGGAAATGAGATCCAATCCCGCAGTCGATCGGGTTTGGGTTGATACAAATCGGTAACAATGGAATAAGCTCTCCAAATGTCGGCTTTTTCCACTTCCAGTGGAACATCCAGAATAATACGGATCGCAAAAATATCATAGATCTCTTCAAACGGAACTCCTTTCTGATGTATCTTCTGATAGATAGAATAGATCGATTTGGTCCTTCCTTTTATCTGGTATTTATAACCTTGTTCGTTGAGTGCATTTTTAATAGGCAAAGTAAATCGGCTAACGAACCTTTCCCTAACACCGGTTGTTTTGGTCAGTTTCGTTACAATATCTTCGTATGCTTCGGGTTCAATATATTTCAAGCAAAGGTCCTCGAGCTCCGTTTTTATATTATACAATCCTAACCTATGGGCCAAGGGAGCATACATGAACATGGTCTCCGAAGCTATCTTCAATTGTTTTTCACGTTTCATATGCTCTAGTGTTCGCATATTATGAAGACGGTCGGCCAGCTTAATAAGTATTACCCTGATATCATCGGAAAGTGATAAAACAATTTTTCTGAAATTTTCTGCCTGTATTGATTTTGTATTGTCAAAAACACCAGCAATTTTGGTAAGTCCATCAATGATCAATCCGGCCTGGGGACCAAAGTATTTAGTAATTTCTTCCAGGGTGATATCGGTATCCTCCACCACATCATGCAACAATGCACATATCACCGAAGTGGGGTCCAGACCCATTTCGGATACTGCGATCATGGCTACTGCAATAGGATGATAAATATAAGGCTCCCCACTTTTTCTGCGCATTTCCTTATGCGCATCCACAGCAATCTCGAATGCTTTGCGAATATGCTGAAGTTCTTCCTTATCGGTGGTAATTTTCTCAACAGCCCTCAACAACTCCTTGTACTTCTGAAGAAGTTCAATACGTTCGGCTTCCGCATTTGGACTATATACTTCCATTGCTCATGAGAATTTGCACACTAAATATAAGAAAAAAGTTTTGAAGGGATGAAGGTAGTGATGTATAGTGTCCTTTCTCACTTCCGGATAGTTTCCCGCTAACTAGAGAAAGGGGCACTATATCTTTTTTATGGGCTAAAGCCCTTTCTTTGTTTACCGTTGACTTAAGTCGACGGAATGATCTTTCCGGTTACCTCGCCAAATCCAATTCTTATATCCCCTTTTTTACAACTGGCTTTCATGATCACTGTATCGCCATCCTGCAGAAATTTTCTTTCTGAGCCATCGTTGAGGGTAATGGGTTTGGTACCTCTCCAGGTAAGTTCGAGCATGCTGCCGTAGCTATTGGGTTTAGCACCGCTAATCGTTCCACTGGCACATATATCGCCTATTCGCATGTTACAGCCACCAATGGTATGGTGAGCCAGTTGCTGATTAATATTCCAATACAAATATTTAGTATTCGATTCGCAAACCAATGTTGCCTCACCTTTATCTGATTTAATAAATACTTCGAGGTTGATATCGTAATTTTTGTTCCCTTCAAATTTTAAATAAGGCAATACAGGAGGATCCTGAACCGGACCTTCGCATTTAAATGCTTGCAATGCATCCATGGTAACCACCCAGGGTGAAATGCTGGAAGCAAAATTCTTGCTTAAGAAGGGTCCCAGAGGAACATATTCCCAACTTTGAATATCTCTTGCACTCCAATCATTAAAAATAACCATCCCAAAAATATGTGATTCCGCCTCAGTAGTTGGTATCGAAGTTCCCATTTCATTTCCACGACCAATAATAAATGCCATCTCCAATTCGAAATCCAGTAATTTGGAAGGACCGAAAACGGGTGTGTCTGCTCCTTCGGGCATGGTTTGTCCTTTGGGGCGTTGAATCGGTGTACCTGAAATAACAATGCTGGATGCCCGGCCATGATAACCTACCGGAAGATGCTTCCAATTAGGCAATAGGGCATCACCATTTGGACGGAACATTTTACCCACATTGGTTGCGTGTTCCATACTTGAATAAAAATCGGTATAATCCCCAATTTGTAAAGGCAGGAGCATCTCAACCTCTATCATGGGCACCAATGCTTCCTTCAGGTCTTCCTTGTTCGCTCTTAGTTCGGTATTTTCTTCTCTCAATAGTTCAGAAATTCTGTTCCGGGTAAGATTCCAATAAGCTTTACCTAAACCAATGAATTTATTCAATGACTTTGACTTAAAAACATTCTCATTCAAGAAAAGATTATCCAAATATCCTTTTCTGTATAAAAAGGCGAGATCCAGCACATGTTCTCCAATGGCTACTCCTATCCTGGGTTTTTTTGTGCCGTATTTAAAGATCCCATACGGAAGATTCTGAATGGGAAAATCACTGCCGGCTGGAATATTCACCCAGCTTTTGAGATCTGGTGAAATCGTTTTATCCATGAGATCATTTTAAACTGAACTACAAACCTATTATTTTTTTCGGCATTTTTCAGAAAAAAAAAGCCGTCCCGGTTGAACCGGGACGGCTTTTTTCAATAACAACCTCTTATTTATTTTTTTGCTCCTGGTAACAGGCTCTTATCCTTCTTCAAGTCAACAACGATCGGAGTTGCTATGAAAATAGAAGAGTAAGTACCAATGAGGATACCGATCAGCATCGCAAATGCAAATCCTTTGATACCATCACCTCCAAAGAGGAAACTGATGATGATCACAAAGAATACGTTCAACGACGTGTTCAGGGTTCTACCCAAGGTACTGTTCAATGCTGAATTGATCAGTTCTTTCATATTTCCCTTTTTACCCTCACCTATATATTCCCTGATACGGTCGAAGATAATTACAGTATCGTTCATCGAATACCCCATAACGGTAAGTACCGCCGCAATAATGGCCTGGTCGATCTCCAAGGAGAACGGCAGGATACCATCAAAGATGGAGAATACCGCAAGTACGACGACAACGTCATGCACCAAGGCAACCAAGGCCCCCAATCCAAACTGCCATCCCTTGAATCGGAACAACACATATAGGAATATCATGAGCAATGAGAGTACAATCGCGTAAATGGATTTGAATTTTACATCACGGGCAACCGTTGGACCTACCTTGTAGCTTTCCACCAATCCGTAGCTGTTGTCTTTATCCACAAAATCCTTCAATGTTGGTGGTGTCTCATAAAACGGAGCACAAGCTTCATACAACATTTTTTCAATACCTTTCTCTACGGTGGTATCATTTTTATCTACCATGTATTTGGTCATGATCTTGATCCGATCGGTAGAACCATAATATTTAACCACAGGGGCCGATCCGAATTTAACTTCTAAAGCAGACGCTATATCGGAAGTAGTAAACTTACTATTGTTATCAAAAACCACCGTATACGACCTACCACCTTTCAAGTCAATACCCAGGTTAAACCCTTTGGTAAAGAAAGAGAAGATACCTATAACCGTAATGATGGCTGAAACAATAAAGAAGATCTTTCTTTTTCCAACGAAGTTGAACTTAGGACTGCGCATGAAATTCTCGGTCAGCTTGGTAGAGAACGTAATGTTCCAGTTTCTTTTTAACTGCCATTCGAAAATAAGGCGTGTAATAAAGATGGAAGAGAAAGTAGAAGTAAGGATACCTACAAATAATACTACCGCAAAACCTTTTACCGGTCCAGCTCCAAATATCATCAGAATAAGGGTAATGATACCCAATGTAATGTTGGCATCTATAATCGCTGAATATGCTTTTTTATATCCATCTTCGATGGCGATCTTCAAACGTTTTCCATTCCGTAACTCCTCCTTCACCCTTTCGAATATCAATACGTTGGCATCAACCGACATACCAATGGTGAGTACCAAACCGGCTATACCAGGTAAGGTTAAAGTAGCACCCCAGGCCGCCAGAGATCCAATGAGGAAGAACATGTTGGTAAATAATGCGATATCGGCTGTTATTCCTGCTTTTCCATAGAAGAAGGCAATGTAGGCCAGGATCACTATGAAGGCAATGAGCAATGAAAAAAGACCTGCCCTGATCGCTTTCTTTCCTAAAGAAGGTCCAACAATGGCTTGCTCCACAATGGTAGCGGGTGTTGGCAATTTACCTGCTTTTAAAACAGAAGCCAGGGTTTTTGCTTCATCACTGGTAAAGTTTCCGGTAATGGTTGAAATACCTCCTTTGATCTGTCCTTCTACTGTAGGATATGAATATACTTTATCATCGAGTACGATGGCAATTGATCTTCCACGACCTCCGCCCTGAGGGGCGTTTCTGCGGGTAATTTCAGCCCATGCTTCAGCTCCATCCCCATTCATCTTCATGGTCACCATGAAACCTCCTTTGGTAGGGTCTTGGCTTTCTTCCGCATCAATAATTACATCCCCTTCTAATGCCGGCTTACCTCTGAGTGTTCTCAGCGCTACTAACCCAAAGTCCTGTGCATTTTCGTTCAATGATTTTTTGGTCCAGAGAAGTTTGAGATCTTTTGGTAACAATTTTACCACATCCGGCATTCTCAAATATTTATTTACCAAAGCTGTATCGCTGGATCTTGAGATACCAACCAATGGTCCTGGAGCTAAATAATCTTTTTGGTCTTCACCTGTATAGGAAACATATTGCATCCTGGCCCATAGCGGATGGAGTTTTTCCTGCTCCGCCATATTCATACCCATCATATCGGTAGAATCCCTCTTAAGTGAATCCGGCTTTAGACTATCTGCTTTAAGGCTGTCTCCGGGATTTAATGTTAGCTGAAGAGAATCTCCACCAACAGAATCTGTTTCCAATGTATCACTACCACCCACGATATCAATTTTTGCCAGGTATTTGTCTACATTATCGAGGAATTTATATGCTTCTGCATTTTCGTATGTCTCGTAGAACTCCAATTTGGCAGTAGCCTGCAATAGCTCCTGCACACGTGTAGGATCTTTTACACCGGGAAGTTCCACCAGGATCCGGTTGGTACCTTCCAACAATTGTATATTGGGCTGGGTTACCCCAAACTGGTCAATACGGGCATTCAATACTTCGTATGTACGGAAGATCGCATCCTTGGCTTCTTTTTTCAGGATCTCGATCACTTCCTCATTCTTCATACTTTGTTTGATGAGGCTTTGCTCTTTATGACCAAAGATGCCAGGACTGGATAATTTTCCGTTGGGTCGCAGTATCAGGAACTCCTGTACAAACAGGTCAACATAATTTTTCTGAGTAGAACTCTGTAATTCTGTTGCTCTTACCAATGCTTGTGTGAATGCACTATCGGTACTGTTATTGGCCATTGCCTTTAACAGGTCGGGAATAGAAACCTCCAGGGTTACGTTCATCCCACCTTTCAGGTCAAGTCCCAGGTTAATTTCCCTTTTCTTACATTCATCGTAGGTGTATTTTACTATACCCAGGTTGAATACAACTTTACCTTTCATTGAATCGAGCATGGCTTGCTCCAATTGAAGGCTGTCTCCCGCCTCTGCACGTACTTTACTCTCTACCCTGTTTGTAACGAATGTAAAAGATAAGTGCCATATACAAGCCAGTGCAAGTAAAATTGCAAACACCTGTATCGCTCCTTTATTCTGCATAATGCTTTACTTTTTTAACTTAAAACGTTTATAAAAAAATGAACGCAAAGATATAGGTTCAAACCGATATAACAAATTATGTTTGAGGTTTGAAGGGTTTGAAGTCTGAGGGGTTTGAGGCTGAAACCGTGCTTCAAACCTCATACATTGCTTTTCAGCCCAATAGACACAATCAACCCGGCAAGGCAGAAGCCAACACGCCGGCAGGCAGGCTGCGGCCCCAGTTGGGATGGACTGCCCCTTGTGAGTAAAGCGAAGCACAGGAAAAGCCGCCCAGCATAGCATTTGGACGGCTTGGTATTTATATCTATTTTTGAAGTATTGGCATTTCCCAAAAAAATGAAAAAATACATACTGATTGTTGCGGCCTTGTTCTTACTTTCTATTCAAAATTTTGGGCAGGTATTCGGATTTTATAGAACCGATAGTATTACAGTAATTGATAACATATTGAGTACCAATGACACCCTAACCTTGGCCTGGTCGGGCGGATTGAGCCATTCTGAATTTTCTTCCATTGATATTGACCTGGATGGTACCCTGGACCTATATGTTTTCGATCGGGTGGGCCATCGATTCATGGTCTTAAAAAACAACGGGATCCCCAATACGGTAAGCTATAAAAATCATTGGGCGGATGATGCTTCCTTTCCTGGTATCGGTGAATGGGTTTTGTTAGAGGATTATGATGGGGATGGCAAAAACGATATCTTCCATTATTGGAACGGAGGGATCAGCGTTTGGAAAAATGTTTCTGTACCAGGCACTGTTCAGTTTACGTTGACCAAATCACAGCTCTATTCTTATTATAATCCCAATACATTGGTATTATATGTAAGCCCCGCCGATATTCCCGCCATTAGTGATATTGACTTAGATGGTGACCTGGATATTCTCACTTTTGGTTTTTCATCCGGTTGTGTTGAGTTCCATAAAAATCTATCGCAGGAAAATTATGGCAATAATGATAGTCTTGAATTTGTTTTGATCACCGATAACTGGGGGCTTTTTAGTGAAGGTGTTTCCTTATTTGATATTGGATTAGGTGATAGCTGCGATACAGGAAGGCATACTGGTTCGAATATATTGGCCATTGATATGAATGGTGACCACGATAAAGACCTGGTTTTAGGAGATGCTGGAGGAAGCAATATGGCCTACCTGAGAAATGGCGGCGATACCAGTTTTGCCCAAATAGATTTTGTTGATCCCAATTTCCCACAAAATAACAATTCAACTCTACCCATCAACCTTACTTTATTTGCTTCGGCATTTTACCTGGATGTGAACAATGATGATAAAAAAGATCTGCTGGTATCCAACAGTGCTCCGGGAAATGGAGAAACTTTTGAAAGTGTTTGGAGATATCGGAACATTGGAACTACAGACATTCCTGATTTTAAATTCGCTCAAAATAATTTTTTACAGGAGGAAATGATTGAATTAGGAGAAGGCTCTTATCCTGTTCTATTTGATTATAACCGCGATGGGTTAATGGACCTGGCGATAGGCAATGTAACTTATTTTGGGTTACAAGGCCAGGTAGCTGTATTGCGTAATATTGGTAGCATATCTCAACCCGTTTATGAACTCATCAACCGGGATATGGGAAGTGTAGGCACTCAGGCTATAAAAAATGTAGCTCCTACCTTTGGCGATATGGATGGTGACGGAGATGTGGATATGATCGTTGGTGAAACCACTGGATATATTCATTATTATGAAAATACAGCTCCGGTTACTCCAAATTCACCTGCACAATTTAGTTTAACCTCTACCCAATATTTCTTGATAAAAGAAAATAGTTTTAGTACTCCCTTTATTATCGACCTGAACATGGATGGTAAAAATGATATTGTTTGCGGAGGTCGTTTAGGGAAGCTGAATTATTATGAAAATACGGGGACTCCTACGGCTCCGAATTTCAGCAGTGTTCCTACCATTTCAAATTTAGGGAACGTGAATACGGTTGATCCGAATTTCAGCTCTTCAGGATATAGTATCCCCTGGTTTTTTACCCATAATGGTAAACTTGAATTATTCCTGGGAAGCTATTCAGGGAAAATTTATCATTATACGGATATATATGATGGATTAAATAATATTCAACCCATTTTTACCTGGGTAAGCGGTATTGTTGGTTATTATAAGGATGGGGTGAGAAGTGCCGTAACGGTGGGTGATCTCAACACGGATAGCTATCCCGACCTGATCTATGGAAACCTGGGAGGAGGGGTCGACCTGCTATTTGGTGAATTTGCAGCCATTGGAATTGAAGAGGCGGGAGATCCTGATCAGGCATTTGTTATTTATCCCAATCCCTCCTTCGACCAGGATGTTGTTTATATCAAGGCTAAAAAGGAGTTGAGCTTCCCGGTAGATATTGTGGTTTATGATGTTGCCGGCAGGGCAGTGAAATATTTGAAGGAATTTAACATCCAGCAAGGCATCAATATTCATGAGCTTTCGAACGGACTCTATATATTTGAAATGAGATATGGAAATACTTTGGTATCAAAATTGAAGTTCATTAAACAATAATCAAAGGCCCCTTAAACAAAAACGCCATGAAGAAATATTTTCTGCTATTCTTATTGATCAGCCCATTTGCACTCAACTCAATAACCATTGAGGCTCAAACTACCGAAGAAGATTATCCTGTTGGAAAGATCAACCGGAGTATTTTTTTCAATCATAGCAACAAAGAAACCTATGAACCGGAATATGAACGGTACGTTCCTAATACGGATGCCGTTAAATACATCAAGGCACAAAAAGGAAAATTCCAGATAAAAATGATCATGGGATTCTGGTGCGACGATAGCAAATTATATGTCCCCAGGTTGATCAAAGCATTGGATGTAGCGAAATGGGATACGGACGACAACGAGCAATTAAAAATATTTGGTGTTGATAAAAACAAAGAAGCGGGTTTTGAAGGATATAAATCGCTGAACATAACCAAAGTGCCAACGATCATTGTTTATTATAATGACCGGGAAATAGGCCGTATTGAAGAGATCCCCAAAGTTACGGTCGAAGAAGATCTGGTAAAGATCATGAAATCCATTGAATATTAATGCCAGAGAAGAACCAATATCTCAATCCGAATTTTTTAAAAAAGAGTTTGTCGGAGTTAAACGTCTCCGAGCTTTTTCAAGAGATCAGAGATGGTAATATTGCTTCCTTAAGCAAAGGAATTACTTTGTTAGAAAGTGACCTGGATGATCATATTCAAAAATCCAATGAATTATTAAAGCTCTGTTTGCCTTATTCAGGCAATTCGATTAGAATTGGAATTACCGGAATACCCGGTGCAGGAAAAAGTACATTTATCGAAGCTATTGGCCAACAAATTATCCAGGGAAAAAATAAGTTGGCTGTGCTGGCCATAGATCCAAGCAGCAGCCTGAGCAAAGGAAGTATTTTAGGTGACAAAACCCGGATGGAGGAATTGAGCAGAATGCCGGATGTATTCATCCGCCCTACTCCTACCTCGGGTAACCTGGGAGGTGTAGCCCGGGCCACCAAAGAATCCATGATCTTATGTGAAGCTGCAGGATTCAATGTGATCATGGTTGAAACAGTTGGTGTGGGTCAAAGTGAAATTGAACTACATTATTTAACCGATATTTTTCTTCTTTTATTAATTCCTGGTGCAGGGGATGAATTGCAAGGGATCAAAAGAGGGATCATGGAGATGGCTGATCTGATCCTGGTGAACAAAGCAGAAAAAGAGAATGCAGATGCAGCAAAAAGAGCGGTGAAACAATTGGAAAATGCCGTACATTATATGAGTCAAAATAAGTATGGCCGCTTCATCCATGTAGATGCTGTTTCCGCATTACAAGGACTCAATATTCAGGAAACCTGGGATAAAATAACCAAGGATATTTCTGCGTGGAAGGAAAATCATAGTTTCTCCGAGAAAAGAAAAGATCAGGCTGTATACTGGTTCGACCAATCGCTGCACAATGGGCTCCGGAATATTATTCACCAGCGCAACGACTGGCAAAAGTTGTATGCCCACTTGAAAAAAGAAATTGAATCCGGAAAAACACATCCTTTTACCGCGGCGGATGAGATGCTGAACAAGATCATCAATGGTAAATAAGGTTAGGGGTAGCAAAGATTCCCTTTTTATTTTTCAGGTCCTCGTCGGTAAGACATTTCAGAAAACTCACCAAAGATTTTTTTTCGGCGTCTGTTAAGCCCAACGGTTTTACCCATTCGCTTTTATTGGGATGGTTTTTACCTCCCGAATTATAAAAATCAACTACTTCCTCTAAGGTAGCCATACTACCATCGTGCATATAGGGTGCTGTGAATTCTATGTTGCGCAAGCTGGGGGTTTTAAACCTGCCGGAGTCATTTGCCATTGAATTCACCCTTGCCAGGCCCGGATCATCATACACCTCATACAAGCCAATGTTCTGAAAAGAGAAATCAGTAAATAAATTTCCGTTATGACATTGAGAACAATTCGTTTTTTCGCTGAAAAACAAATCCTTTCCGGTGGTTTCTTCCTTGCTTAACTTAAGCTGGTCATAACGGCTGTTGGCAGAGATCAATGTTCTTTCATAACAGGCCAACACATATACAAAATGTTTTACATCCACTTCCTCACTAAATACTTCCTTAAATTTTTTGCTGTAGAATGGATTGCTGCGTAGACGATAGATCATTTTTTTCATTTCAGTACCCATTTCCTCCGCATGTAAACCTGGAGCAAGTGCTTGTGTTTCGAGATCAAATACTTTCCCTTCTGCAAAGAAATAAGGATAATAAGCAACATTTACCAGGCTAGGAGAATTCCTTTTGCCTACATTTCCCCTCATTCCTACCGGCATCTTTCTACCATCGGTAAATGCTCGTTCGGGAATATGACAAGACGAACAGGAAATCGTAGAATCATCAGAAATGATAGGATCAAAAAAAAGCAGTTCGCCCAATTTCACTTTTTTCTCTGTCAATGGATTATCATGCGGTATGGAAGGAGTTGAAAAGCCTTGAGGAACAACCAGGTTATAGGGCCTATCTGGTTTTTTACCACAAGAAAGAATGAGTAAAAACAAAAGGCATAGCTTCAAAATAAAATCGTTCTTCATCTCAACAAATTATTTTGCTGGCATTTAAAAGTAAAATGGGGTTTGTTGGTAATCTGAGTTAGGTATTTTTTAATCATTCATAGAAATTGCCGAACACCAGGTTCGCATTATCCTGAATAGCTACCATATCATGGTAATCCGAAGAATTCGTATCCAAAGGATGGGCAAACGGATTAGCTGCCAGGTCATATAAATCGAAGAACCTGAGTACATCCATATCCACCTGGATGGTTTTGGGAGCATCATTCATGGTAAAAATATAGGTACGGCTTATAAATCTATAGGCTTCATCCACACCCGTATGAATACTAAAGGTTTCTCCCGGATCATTAAAATCAGTATCATCATTCAAGTCTTGCCTGCCTTCTAGCTTCATCCAGATATAACCAGGATTCCAGCTCCAATACATATTATTGGAAGCACTTAATGGATGATCTACACTATAACTAAATGCCTGTATGGCTTTAGATCCGTTTTGTGTATTCCTGCTTGAGTCAACCCCAAATCCAAAAGCTACTCCATCAATGGTCCTTTTGCCAATATCACCTACCTCAAAAATATTGTTACCTCCCGCTTCTCCTAAAAAATAGGCATCATTGAAAGCGATCACATCTGCTCCGGAAGTAAATACAGGTTGACTGATATAGAACCTAAAAGAAGTAAACTGAATGGTAGTTGTATCCAATAAATAATTGGTATTATATTGTAGCGGAGTAGTTCCGGCATTTACATTGAACTTGATGGATAATATATTGTTACCTGGTTCGTTTTCGCAGGAAAAAAGGAATAAAGCAAACAGAGAAAAGAGTAAATACTTTTTCATACCAACTATGTTTATCCAAATATAATCAAAATAAATCTAATTGACCGTTTCCCGGGCGTTTAAACAGGGATAAATCATAAGCCGGGATGTTTTTTCCATGGAAATATTTCTTTTTTGCAAGTACAAACATATTATTCAGGCTTTCAACAAACTTTCCTTCACCTCTCATCCTGGTTCCAAAACGACTGTCATTCAGTTTGCCCCCATGCGCCTGTTTTATCTGGCTCAGTACCCGATCTGCTTTATCCGGTAAAGCTTGCCGGATCCAATTCTCAAACACCTCTCCTATTTTACCATTTAACCGAACAACGGTATAAGCAGCATCCAGGGCACCATGATCTGCTGATGCTTTTAAGATCGCCGGTAATTCATTGCTATTGATAAAAGGGATCATGGGAGCCGCCATTACCCTTACCGGGATATTATGTTTCGATAAAACTTCCATGGTTTCTAATCTTCTTTTCAACGTGGCGGTTCTTGGTTCAAGCAATAACCTGGTTTCTTCTTTCAGAGAGGTCAAAGAAATATTTACATGGGCCAGGTTCAATTTAGCCATCTCCTGCAAAATATCCACATCTCTTTGGATCAATGCATTTTTAGTGATCAAGCCAACGGGGTGTTTATATTCTAACAGAATTTCAAGGATCTGCCGGGTGATCTTGTATTTTTTTTCGGCCGGCTGGTAACAATCCGTATTACCTGAGAGCATAATTACATCCACTTTCCAATTCTTATTGTTCAATTGTTTCCTCAATACCTGGGCAGCATTTTCTTTTACGATGATCTTTGATTCAAAATCGATCCCTGCATTATAGCCATAATACTCATGGGTATTACGGGCATAGCAATAAATGCATCCATGCTCGCAGCCCTGGTATGGGTTCATGGAATACATAAGACCAATATCAGGACTATCCACTTTATTGATCATTTTTTTAGGATGCTCGATCAGGTACATGGTTTTGGCATCAATGGCCCATGCCTCATCCAAACCTTCGCTATGGTCTGTTACATATTCCTGTTTTAGGAACTGGTTCTTGGTGTGGATCTGTGCCCCTCTTCCTTTTATAAACTCATGATGCTTTAGGCTCATATAGTACGATAAATAAGTTGTCAATATTCTTATCTATAATGTACCATCAAATGATATACTTTTTATCAGACCTCAAAAAAGAAATGAACAAATAAATATTTTCTTGATTGGAAAACTGTCATGGCGGCTGGCCGCTGTTTCATATATTTTTTTATTTGCCATCACCATTGTTTACAATCGTTAGCATATCCCACTACTTAAGTCGTGGGTCAAGCCAACGAAAAACAATAAGGTGCGGTGGCAAATAAAAAAGGATTCAGCTACATACCGGGCTTGCATAATCACCTTGTAAGTAGTGCTGCTGGCAAAAATATCCAAACAAATCTCCTGGTTCCAGGATTCCTATTAAAAAAATGTTGAATGCTCTTCACAATTTTACTTCTATGAATAAATTACCTATATTCTTTTTGCCTGACTATCAGGCGATTCCTTGATTCAACTCATTTTCTTCATACTAAAGGGAAAGAGGTCTGAGTTTATATCACGTTCACCCCTTAACTGCATGTTATGAAAACAAGAATGTTCTACCTTCTATCGTTTTTTGCCATGACTATCTTAGCTTGTACAGGTCCTGGAAAAAACTCCGTGAGTCTTCCCTCTTCTTCTACCGAAGCCTTATCCATTTCGAAAACACTTACTTCAACTGAACTGCGTGTACTTCAAACCCGCAAAGAACCGCAATCCTCCGCACAGTATTCATACATGGATGATGCAGTGGTGAGTTCAGATAAAAAAGTCGTCAACAAAACTCCCGGTATTTCCAACTGGGAAAAGATCAGGGAACAATATAATGTACCGGTTACCTTATTTACCATTTCTCCTTCGGTAGCCGACACATTGGTATATGCTCCATCAGGTACCACTATTATTATTCCACCTTATGCCTTTATCGACCAGAACGGAAAAGTGATCACCGATTCAGTCACCATTGAATACAGGGAATTCCACACCATTAAAGAAATTTTCTTTTCGGGGATCAACATGGAATATTTGATCAGTGATGAAAAAAATATATTCGAAAGCAATGGGATGTATGAACTCAATGTAAGCTACCAAAACGAACCGGCAGAAATTAAAGATGATCAACCCCTGGTGCTCAATATGGCTTTGAACGGTTCAAATGAAGGATATAATTTTTATGTACTCAACAAAACCAACAATGATTGGAGTGAAAACAAAGAAGCCATCGTTGACAATACCCGGAATGAGGAAAAATATTATACTGAAGAAATTATTTACGAAAAGCCCAGCCTTGGCATAAAAATGCTGGATAAATCCGTATGGGGTAAATATACCTGGGGCAAAGCCAATGATACCTATTTTCAATTGGTATTCAATCCTAAAATGTATCCTGAATTGGTACGATTTGAGCAGGCAGTATTCCAGGTCCATCAAACAGGAAAAGAATTTACCACCTCCATGGGATTGAATTATGCTACAAAAAAAGTGAATACTCAAGCCACCGAATATATTTTATGCAACGAGATGCTAATCACAGCAGTAAAAGAAAAATCAGGCTATGTGAGTTTTGCGATGAAATCAAAAGATTTTAATGAAACCTTTGAAGCCATAATTTATGTTCCGGAATTAAAAACAGAACAAGATTTCTTGAGAACCCTTTTGTCGTTCGAATCTGCACAAAAAGCTGAACTTTATAATAGGAATAGCAAACGTGAGAAAAAATTGACAGAACATACCAATTATACCTACGTACCTACCAAAACAGCACTTACTCAAAACCTCATCACCAGCATCACAGGTTTTGAAGGGGCCGTATATGTAAAATCTCCGGGCATAGGCAACTGGGACAAACCCTATCCCTATATAGGACCACCACTGGCAAATGAACGCCAAATAGTGGCAGACGTTGAGTTCCAGGGGAATCATGCACCGGTGGGGAAGATTTATGTAGCCGATGTTCTCAGGAACCGGATGATCACGGTAAGTGAAAAAGATGAAGGGAAATATCGTTTCAATATTGCCAAAGATGCCGAAATGATGATATGGACAGTAGATGAATCAGGAAATGCAGGAATGCTTACCGATAAAGAGATAGACCTGGAAGCGTTGAAAACAAAACCTAAAATTAAATTGCCGGTATATAAAATGGAAGAATTATCTAACAAACTGGAATCCTTTAGTGCAAAGGTGCTGGATAATAAAAAAGAAGGGGAAATCGGGATGAAATAATATTCAATAAAAAAGGAGAGACCAGAGGAATGGTCTCTCCCTTGCTTTACTCTACTCTACCACTATTACTATTCTAAAAATTTTATTTGCTGACCCAAAGTCCCCAGCTGGCATCGAATTTATACCATTCTCCATCCGGACCTTGCCATTTCCATTCTGGCACCTCTCCCCAGGTTTTTCCTTTATCAGCGCTCCACCATAATTTACCTTCACCGATTTTAAGCCATTTGCCATCTTTATCGGCCCACATGCCATTTTCTACTGCTGCCCACGATTTTCCGTCAGTACTCCACCATAGTTTTGCAGCACTATCAAGCTTGTACCAATATGTTTTACCATCCATTTTACCGGCCCAGGTACCATCCTCTTTTTTGGCCCAGTCACCGTAAACAATTGAATTAATGGATGTAGGATGAAGAATGCCATTGATGGCAAACAAGGTTGTTGTAGTCGCAAACAGGGCACAAACCACTGCTGCTAAAAATGTTCTTTTCATTTGAGTATAATTTTTATGATTTGTAGAGATATCTACGAGATAAAACCACCATTGGATTTTGGGTCCATCGATTTTAAATCCTTGCAAATGAAGACTATCAAATCTTTTACGACTCCAATGCAGTAGCCGGTAGAAAACTGAGTACCATCCAATTCCGGTTCTTAGGTTTCTGAGGATCAATAAGTACCGGGATCTTTTTATTAGTAGGAATAAAAGGGGCTGGGTCCTCCCAGATCTCGTCCTTAGATAAAAAGCGGTAAGAGATCCTAGTCATGGGATCCGTCCAATTGGCAATAATAATAGAAGGGTTCTTTTCATTTTTTGTTGTACCGTGGTTGATTTCAATGGTCATAAAATCAGCTTCAATTTTTTGGCCACGGGCTTCTAACCATTTGCGAAGATTTTTTTTATGGCGGATAACTCCAATAATAATGAGTCCGGCCGGAAGAAAAATAATACCCACAATTCCAAAAATGATCATAGTCCCCCAGTTCTCAAAAAATCCGGTTAGAAATATTTTTTTAGGATCACGGGCATCATAGAAGAGATGTATTTTCTGACCAATACTGAAAGTACTTTTGTTATACGGCGGAGATAAACTAACATTTGGACGAGACACCACCTCTTTTCCATCCGCATAAAATTTAATCACCGGCATATAGCTATTTCCTTCGTCATCTTCTATGATATCAATTCTCACCACTTCGCCATCCGCTTCCCTGGCATTGGCCATAAACTGACGATGGTCCACCAGCAAATAAATGGAGGTGATCAAAAAACCCAGACCGATGAGGCTTGTGATGTATCCGATCTTTATCATACGGATAAATATACATATTAAGGATAAGACTCGATGTTAATCGTAGTTCCTTTTTTTCTTGATAAAGCTTTTCTTTTTTTGGTACCAGGCATCCAACAGGGCTCCGTTGGCATAACTCACTTTGATGAAATAATTTTGCTTGACAGCACTGTACCAATAAAAAAACAACTTGGTCCCAATGAGTTGTGGGGCATTATTCACCATGTTATAAAATTTTTCTTCTCTTCTTATGCGGATGGCCTGATGACAGGTATCCTCATTGGGTAAGATCAATGTTCCATATCCGTCGTAATGGATGCTCACATTTACATATTGGTTCTTATAATGTCTTCTTCCATCTTTTAAAAATTCATATCTGTCGCTGAGTTTTTCTCCATACGAAAAAGGAAACCTGAACATCACCATGGTATCATCATATATATAAGGTATTTCACTCATGGGTGCCGATGGTTTTTCGAAAGCCCCTACTCTATAATAACCAAAACTATCCAGATAGTTCACCCAAATGGCCATATCCGTTTTAATGGAATTGGAATCCACGGAATAGATCATATCAAACGGATCAGCTTGTGAAGGTGAGGGTTCACGGTATAACTCTTCATAATAAATGGCGGTATCTTTTACTTTGCTAAAATCCCAGAAAATATTTTCACCTGTAATACTTGTATCGATCAATGCAGGCTGTTTAATAAAACGGTACGTATACAGATCTCCCGTAGCTGGAATAATGGCTGGTGTGATTCTTGGCGCCTGAGCAATTAACATTGAACTGCAAAAAAACAATATGAAAACAAGCCGACTTGAAAAATGCATGGATAGAAATTTTGGTAAATCTACAAATGAATGATAAAAACGACACATACAAAAAAAGGGGAATATCAGGGGATTTATTTGAATACTTCGATAAAGATCACTTGAATAACCCCCACCAAAAAACCCAGAACAGCCCCACTCCATTCGATAAATCTAAATTCTTTTTTTAGAATTCCATTGATCAGGTCTTCCAGTTTATCAGGCGAAAGCGCAGAAACTTTTTTAGCCACCAACTCCTCTACTTTCATGTTTTCTTCGAGGTCTTCCATTACTTTGTGGATCACTTCCGGAGCCATTACATGAACTTCCTGCATCAGGTCTATTTTTATCTGCTCTCGTCTTCGTTTACCAAAAAAAATAGATGCGATGGGATACTTAATAGGAAAATCGTGTTTTAAATAGTGCTCTACCTTCGATTCCACAAATATCAATAATGCGTCAATATTGTCTTTATGTAAAACTCTTTCCCTGATATCATGGGTGGTTAATAATTCATCTGCTACCATTTTGCCAATACTTTGTGCAAGCTTGTCCTGTCTTTTCGGGAAAACACCTTGTAACTTATAAATCCCAAAATTAACGGGCTTCTCAGGTTTAAAGAGCATTTTTACTGCCACCCAGTTGGTAAACCAACCAATCAAGCCGGTCATTACTGGCGTGAGGTATATGAAGATCTCGGATGTACTCATGTAAGTGAATAGCAAATATTGCCTCAAAGATAGAAGTAGAATGATATGAGAATCAGAAACTAGGAGACATTGTGCATAAATTGCTTGTGAATGTTCGAAAAATTTGCTAGTATTGATACACCATCCTGATAGCTATCGGGAGGGAACCAAATCAGTGATCCATGGATGACCATCCCGGTATAAATTGCATTTCAACTAAACCTTTCTACATTTGGCGACTAAATTAAATTTCCGGTCCCATATGAGAAATTGGCTCATTAAATTCTTTTTTAAGGCGACTAAAAAAGTGATCTACCGTCATGACTATACTCCTGATAAGTATCGGAAAGGAATGGATTTTTTCACTTCTTTCCTGAGAAAGCCCAAAAAAGTAAAGTATGAAACTGAAATGGTGGAGCACCTGGACGCTTTATGGATCCGTCCTGATAATATTGATAATGATAGTGTGATCCTCTATTTACACGGTGGTGGATATGGAATGGGGTCTATTAAATCCCATAAAAAACTCGCTGCCAGGATTGCCCGTTCTGCTCATACCCAATGCCTTATTATTGAGTACCGATTAGCCCCTGAACATCCATTCCCAGCTGCATTGGAAGATTCCATCATCGCATATAAATGGCTCCTAAATAGAGGTTTTAAGCCGGAAAAAATTGCTATCGGTGGTGATTCGGCCGGAGGTGGACTCACCATTGCTACCCTGGTAAAAGCCCAAATGGATGGATTGCCGCAACCCCTGGCGGGTTTCTGTATGTCGCCCTGGGTGGATCTGGAAGCCAGTTGTGATGAAATTGGCGATTATCAGATTTACGACCCTTTCATTGATGCAGAAAGTATTAAAGTCTGGGGACGCAGATATGCCGGCGATGATGTAAAAAACCCCTTGGCATCTCCTATTTATGCTGATCTGAAAGGAATTGCTCCCCTATTGGTACAAATTGGTACTGCCGAAATCCTTCTTTTTGAAAACAGGAATTTTTACCAGAAAGCGTTAAAATCCGGTGTGGATATAAAATTTGAAGAATACAAAGACATGGTCCATGTTTTTCAAACCTTTGGTGGTTTCCTGCCCCAGGCTGATAAGGCGATTGAATCCATCGGAAGATTTATCCTGGCACAGGCCCAAAAGACAGCCTCCGGTAAAACCACTCAAGACCTCGGCACTACTTTCGCCTAAGATTTCATCTATATATTTCTTACTCAGTAATTTTTTTCTAACCTTTAGGACAATTTTAACCCCTTTACTTGGATGATGAGAATAATTAAGTTCCTGGTTTTTGCAGGCATTACTGGATTCTTCGTATTCGTATTAGAGTTTGGAATTTCCTTTGGAAGGACCACTTTACCTCCCATCGGGAAGTTGGCCCATCCTTATTGGGGATTTCTATATAATGCTGCCAATGCAGATAAGGGGTTTGAAAAAAATCTTTCACTCACAGGAATTAAAGATGAGGTAACCATCGTTTATGACGATCGGCTTGTTCCCCATATATATGCCCGAAACGAAGAGGATCTTTTCTTCGCCCAAGGCTATGTTACTGCTCAGCACCGGCTTTGGCAAATGGATTTTCAGGTGAGGTTTGCAGCGGGTCGGCTTTCCGAGATCATCGGATCCAAAACTCTTTTCTTGGACCAGATCAATAGAAACAAAGGGTTGGCATGGGCCGCTGAAAATTCGGTAAAGGTCTTCGAAGACGATCCGGTTACTAAACCTGTATTAGATGCCTATACTGCAGGAGTAAATGCCTATATAGATCAACTTTCTTACAAAGATTATCCTGTTGAATATAAGTTACTCAACTATCAGCCCGAAAAATGGAGCACCTTCAAATCGGCCCTTCTTTTAAAATACATGGGTGATATGCTTACGGGTAAATCAACCGATGTTGCATTAACCAATGCATTAAAAATTATTGGTCAGGATAATATGGATCTCCTCTTTCCGGATTTTCAAATGTCAGATACCGTCGTTTCTCCGATCATCCCACGAGGAACCGCCTATGGCGTTGCCACACAAACTCCTGATACCCCAAGTACCGTTGGATTGTATAACAACATTGCACCCTATCCGGAAAAATATATTGATGGGATCGGTTCCAATAACTGGGCTGTAAGCGGAGCAAAAACAAAATCAGGAAAACCTATTTTATGTAATGACCCTCATCTTGGATTGAACTTACCTTCTATTTGGTTCGAAATGCAATTGAATGCTCCGGGATATAACACCTACGGTGTTACCATTCCAGGTTCTCCAGCTATCATTATTGGATTTAATGACAGCATTAGTTGGGGAGTTACCAACGGTACACAAGATGTGTTGGATTATTATAAGGTAAAATTTAAAGATGCTTCCAAGAAGGAATATTTGTTCGATGGCCAATGGAGAGAAGTAACGACAAGAGTGGAAGAAATTAAGATCAAAGGAAGAAAGGCCAGAATAGATACTACCAGGTTTACCCATTATGGTCCATTGATCACCGATGTCTTGTTTAAAGATAGTTTGTCATCGGATCTGGCCATCAGGTGGTCGGTTCATGATCCATCGAATGAATTAAAAACATTTATTTTATTGAACAGAGCACATAACTACAACCAATATGTGGATGCCATCAAAAACTTCGAAAGTCCAGGACAAAATTTTGTATTTGCCTCGGTAAACGGAGATATTGCTATCTGGCACCAGGGTAAGTATCCTGTTCGTTTCAACCAGCAGGGTAAATACATCATGGATGGATCCAAAAGTATTTACCAATGGAATAAGTTCATTCCACAAGATGAAAATCCACATATAAAAAATCCTGCTAGAAATTTTGTAAGTTCAGCTAACCAGCATCCAACAGACGGTACCTATCCCTATTATTATTATGGTAGGTTCGAGCATTATAGGAACCGCCGCATCAATCAGGTGCTTTCCAAATTAGATAGTGCTACGGTGAACGACATGATGAAACTTCAGAATGATAACTATAACCTACAAGCAGAAGAAAGTCTACCTTTAATGCTAGCAGCCATAGATAGTACCTCCATTAAACAAGAAAATAAAAAATATTATACTGAATTAAAATCCTGGAATTATTATAATGACCCCGGCAGTTTGGGTGCTGCTGCGTACGAAGTCTGGTTCGACTTTTTTGCTTTGGCTGTATGGGACGAATTTCAACCGCTTCTCCCTTTTGCGGAAGCTCCACAGGATTATACTTTGATTAAATTATTGCGTCAATCACCCAACCATAGCATTTTCGACAACAAGTTTTCGAATAAAGTTGAAACAGCCCGTGATCTTCTAATGGATGCTTTCAACTCGGCCTGTGTAGAGTTACGAAACTGGGAAAAGAAATCAAAGGATAAAGAACTTAACTGGGGGAATTATAAGGCCACATCTGTTCAACATATTGCCAAAGTAGCTCCATTCGGTGTTTACAACGTTCAGATCGGAGGCAACAGTAATATTGTAAATGCTGCAAGCGCTCGATGGGGACCTTCATGGAGAATGATTGTAAGCATGGAAAACGGGATCAAAGCATATGGGGTTTATCCAGGTGGGCAATCGGGAAATCCGGCAAGTAAATATTATACTACCGGTATCGAAAAATGGGCCAGCGGAGAATATTATGAATTGAATTTCTGGAAATCGAAAGATGAAGCAGTGAGCAAAAAAATGAGTGTGCAAACTTTAAATAGGACCAAGTAAAAATCTTCCAATGGAAGATTTTTACGAGGAGCCAGACTTTGCGGCGGGTTATAAGACATTTGTAAAGAATAATTTAAAAATAAACAATTAAGTTCCTTTAAGATGAAATTTATTATCAAATTACTTTTAATAGGTATTGCTACATTTTTTGCATTGCAATATTTTCCATGGTGGGTGGTCGTAGCAATTCCATTTTTCATGAATCTTTTCGTGAAAACAAAAGGTAGTGGATCCTTCTTTTCTTCTTTTTTGGGTATTGCTCTGGCTTGGTTCATCGCAAGTTTCAGCATGTACTCTCAGGGTGCCCAAGCATTTACAGGCAAAATGGCAGGTGTGTTTTTTCTACCCCAAAATGGAATGTTGTTAATTACGGTGGTGAGCTTATTAATGGGGTTGGTAGGTGCATTCTCTGGATACAGTGGAAATGCATTGAGAAATATATTCGTCAAACCAAAAGATAAAAATAAAAACAGGTACGGACGGCCAGATTATAGCAGGTATTCGAGATAGTTTATTTTTTTCTGCTTTGACGCCTTTTGTAGAAAAACCCGGTAATAACGGCTACTAATAATCCACCAACAGAAATTAACCCAATAATAACTTCTGGTGAATTAAACTGCTCAAGGTCCAATAATGACAAGACAATTGCTTTCATTTCATATAGGTCAGATCAACTACTATAAAATTAACGGATATTTTGGGGAATTGTTTGCAAAACCCTAAAAAAATACAATTTTTACATTAAAATGAGCGGGAATACATTTGGCCATATTTTACAACTTACCACTTTCGGAGAGTCCCATGGCCCTGCTATTGGTGGAATTTTAGCAGGTCTGCCCTCCGGCATGGTCATTCGTCAAGACAAGGTGCAAGAAGAACTCAACAGAAGAAGGCCTGGTCAAAGCATTATCACCACCGAAAGGAAAGAAGAAGACAAGGTTCAATTCCTCTCCGGCATCTTCGAGGAAAAAAGCACGGGGGCACCCATTGGATTTATGATCCATAACAAAGATCATCAATCTAAAGATTACGATCAGCTTCAACATATTTTCAGACCATCACATGCTGATTATACTTATCAAACAAAATATGGCAACCGGGATCATCGTGGAAGCGGAAGAGCCTCGGCCAGAGAAACCGCCAACTGGGTGGTGGCAGGAGCTATTGCCAAACAGTTCCTTGCCATTCAATCAATCAGTATTTATGCCTATGTATCGCAGGTGGCCAATATCAAAACCAGTAAGAAACCGAATGAACTTGATCTTTCAACGATCGACCATTCCATGGTAAGATGCCCAGATAAGGAAGTGTCGGATCAAATGATTGCGCTGATCACTTCCGCTAAAGAAGAGGGGGATTCATTAGGTGGAATCATTACCTGCATCATCCAAAATGTACCGGTTGGTTTAGGAGAACCTGTTTTTAATAAACTCCACGCGGACCTAGGTCATGCCATGCTCAGTATTAATGCGGTAAAAGGATTCGAGTATGGACTAGGATTTGACGAAGTAACCAAAAAGGGAAGCGAGGTAAACGATGAGTTTTACGAAAAAGATGGAAAAGTATTTACCAAAACCAATTATAGCGGAGGCATACAGGGAGGTATCAGCAATGGAATGAATATTGAATTCAGGATCGCCTTTAAGCCTATATCAACTATTAAAAAAACGCAACGGACTTTGAGTACGGATCACGACAGCATATTATTCGAAGCCGAAGGCCGCCATGACCCTTGTGTGCTACCCCGAGCTGTGCCCATTGTAGAAGCAATGGCCGCTTTGGTAATCGCAGATCATTCATTAATGAACAGAAATAGCCAACTATGAATAAAGTCCTAGCCAACCTTTTATACTTTAGTTTGATTGCATTGGTAGGATTTTTACTCTACCTGCCTAAAGTATTCACTTCTGTTGACCCTGCCCTCTTCATGGTCCTAAGGATCGGTTTACTCGGAGGTCTATTATATCTAACGATTAAGAGAAAAAAATTGAGTGTCTGGATATTCTTTGCCATGATCGTTGGAGTTGAAGTGGGAACTGATTTGCCGCAGTTAGGCGTATGGGAATATTATATTGGTGTAAAAAAATACACCTTCAGCTTTCCGGAGTTTACCCTCAATCTCGACAAACTGGCCAAAATATTCCTCCGTCTCATCAAAACCCTTGTAGCCCCCTTGATCTTTGCAACATTGGTCGTAGGCATCGCCGGGCATAGCAATTTGAAACAAGTGGGAAGGATTGGTCTTAAAAGCATATTATACTTCGAACTTGTTACCACTGTAGCTCTCTTTATCGGGTTAGCTGCCATTAACATTTCCAAAGCAGGGGTAGGTGTTCAAGTGAAAGCAAGTGATAACGATTTAAAAAAATCCACAGAGTTAATAGCTCAGACCCATGCCCCAAAAGATCACCTGGTGGATATATTCCCGGAAAATATTGCCAAATCTGTTCATGAAAACCAGGTATTGCAAATAGTTGTTTTCAGCATCATATTCGCAATTGGGTTAGCATTGGTAAAAAATGCCTTGCATAAAGAAACCATGCTCAGGTTTTGTGAAAGCTTGTCGGAGGTCATGTTCAAGTTCACGGATATAGTCATGTACGTGGCCCCTTTTGCAGTATTTGGTGCTTTGGCAAGCACCGTAGCAAAATCCGGTTTGGATATTCTGGTCAACCTGCTTCAACTCGTCGGCACCTTATATGTAGCATTGATTGTATTTGTTGTATGTGTTTTATTGCCAATAGCATTGATGGCGAGAATAAATATTCTTAGGTTCATTAAACATGTAACCGAACCGGTTACGCTGGCATTCGCAACTGCCAGTAGTGAGGCAGCTTTGCCCAAAGCATTGGAAAACATGGAGAAGTTTGGAGTTCCTCAAAAAATCGCATCCTTCGTCATTCCAACCGGATACAGTTTTAACTTGGATGGAACCACCTTATATCTTTCTTTGGCTTCCGTATTTGTTGCTCAAATGTGTGGAGTAGACTTGAGCATTGGTCAACAGATTACCATGTGCTTGATATTGATGCTTACCAGCAAAGGAGTGGCAGGGGTAAGGGGTGCATCCTTCGTAATATTAGCAACAACGGTTGCATCCCTTGGATTGGATCCTCAACAGGCAAGTGTTATTCTAGCGGTCGATGCTTTAATGGATATGGCCCGAACATCGGTCAATGTATTGGGTAACTGCTTGGCAACAGCAGTTATAGCCAGGAGTGAAGGCGAATTGCAGGATGAACCAGTACCGGAAGAATAATCGCTCTGACAGGTGAAGGTCGTTGCCATCATATTTCTGTTTTTTTCTATTCTCAGTTCCGCAGTTGGTCAGGTAACGGTAAGTCTCTTATCGAATAAATTTTTGCTGGAAAATCCTTGCTCAAAGATGGCCATTGAGGATACAAAAAACTTATGGGTCCAAACGAACAATTGTGATTTCTCAGAAACCGATACAACGGCTGATATAGTAGTCAAACTCCCCAACTACTTATTGCAGACCCTGGTTGCCGATGATTCATATACCTGGCATAGAAAAGATCATATATGGAGTTTAACGGCTTCATCGTTCAAAGGTGTAGCGAATGGATTATATGGATTAATGCAGGAGATTTTTGGGTTCAGATTTTATCATCCCCGTGAAATCATGATCCCGGATTTTAACATGCACAAAATCCCACAGCACAGTAGTTTTGCAGGAAGGCCCTCTTTTAACAACATGGGATTTCACTTACATACGATGCATCCTATTGAACTTACTGAAGATCTTTTGGATGAAAAATCAGAAGGTGGATTGGAAAGAATTTATGAATACATAGATTGGCTGGCCCGTAATGGTCAAAATTATTTCGAGTTCAACGTTTTGGAATCGATCCAATTGGAAACCTGGATCCATTATGCAAAAAAGATCAGCGAATATTCACATAAACGTGGAATCAAATGTGGACTGGATCTTTCCCTTCACATGCTTCAACAGAAGGCATTTCAGCTATATGAAACGCTTCCCTATAAGTTTGGCAATATCCAAAAGCAGATACAATACAATGTAAGCATGCTATCGCAAACCGGTTTCGATGTATGGAATGTAGAACTGTCTGCAACCGAATTCACGACCGGTGATCAAGAAAAAAAGAAAAAAATTCTGGTGTTTCTTACTACCCTTTTAAAGAATAACAATATTCAGCTCATGAGCCGCAACCATGTAGTAAAACCTGATCAAATGGTAAACGGAGGAAATGGAGACGAAGTGGGAGACCTTTTAGTTGATGATCAGGGATTGATGGTACATACCGTTATGTTTTATTCATTAACGGACGAGTCTGCACCGGTTTATCAAAACAAAAATTTAAAACATATGTACGAGATCATGATAAAGGAAAAAGTCAAAAGAAAGATCTGGTATTTCCCTGAGTCAGCCTATTGGGTAACCTTCGATAGTTCGGTGCCTATGTTTCTTCTTCCCTATTTGAACGCACGTCTTTCGGATATTGAACTCTGTGAGAAAGAAAATATTGATGGGCATCTTACTTTTACATCGGGTTGGGAGTGGGGATATGGCTTTATCGACTGGAGCATTGCCCGATGGTGCTGGAAATACCAAATAGATCAACAGCCGGTTTCCAGAACCGTATTGCAACCCATCTCTGATCTATGCTCAACCAAAAGTTATAGTTTCTATGTTGCAAATGAAGAATTGCTGCAGCAAAAATATATCAAAGAAAAAGAGCTGATCAGGGTTTTGGTGGCACAGACCATTACTGACGAAATTCCCGGTCCCTTTAATTTAGAATTTCATCCACGTCCGGTATACCCATATCCGTATATAAGAAATAAAGCAAGCGAATCTCAACTGGATACCGTTGAAAAACTGTACCTGGATCCACTCAAGGAATATTATCTGTATGGATTTGAGATGGATTCACTTATTAACAGAGATGAGCTCAACAAAATGGAGCAGGAAATGTTCGATGGTATCAGAATTACACATTTACGGGCTTATCATAAATGGAATACGTTAAAATACCTGGTTGAATTTCGGAGAAAACATTTCACTAAATCAAAAACCTCTATAGAAAATTTTCTTCTAGAGGCAAAAAAGACAAGGTTAGTCGCTATGAAAATTGTACAAAAACGTGAAGCGGCATATCGTTATGATATAACTATGCTCACTACTAAGCATAAAGATCATACATGTTATCATTTCGGTTATTTATACCCTGTGCATGAACTCCACTTTTGGGAAAGAGAAGAGTTGCAAGCAAAAAATAACAACTATCAATTCTGGTATCGCAGTATCTGGAACGTAGGTAGAACCGTGGGCTTATTTGATTAAATAACTGATCATCAATATTTAAAAAGTTTTCAAACGATTACAAACAATTTGATTCGAACACAAATGTTTAATGTACGATTATAATTTGGAGTTCGCCACACCTTTGCACTGTCGATTCGAAAAAATCATGCTAGCTAAAACGATCGGCACAAACAATTAAAAGCCAAGCTGCATGCCTGGCACAAATTATAAATCAAATTTTCAAACTTTAAATTGTAATTATTATGAAAACTTCATTGAAAAACAGCGTACGTATCATCGGTAACTTAGGTAAAGATCCTGAAGTAAAATCTTTCGGAATTGATCAAAAAATAGCAAAATTCTCAGTTGCCACTACTGAAACCTATAAAAATGCAAAAGGTGAAAAAGAACAAGTAACCCAATGGCATAATATCGTTGTATTCGGTAAGCTTGCATCCGTAGTAGAAAAATACATGCAGAAAGGCCAACAAATTGCCTTGGAGGGTCAGCTAACCAACCGCAGCTATATGGATAAAAGTGGTAACAAAAAATATATCACTGAAGTAAGAGCCAACCAAATCCAGATGCTCTCTAAAAAAGCATCATAAATGTATCCTTCAGTCCACGATTCAGGACATGTATTATATGAATCGGCGTAACGTTTAGCGCATTCTAACTTTATATATCATCCCGGCCATTGGTAATGTATCAGTGGCCGTTTTTTTTTATTTATTGCTTAATAATTTTTTCTATAATTACTCCCTCCTTAGTGTTTATATGAAGAAAATAAACTCCAGGTTTTATCTGTTCCATTGAGATTAAGTGATTCTCATCAGGAACTATATAATTCTCTAGGATTTGGCCTACAGCATTACATAATTTTATTTCCGTGTTTGTTTGAATACCTGATAAAGAAATAGAATGGGTGAAAGGATTCGGATAGACATAAATAATATTCGTCAAAGTATTTTCAACAAAGGCACAACCTAAAACTACAATATTTACACTATCCGCAGCTGAACAATTAATCCCGTTGATATAGGTATAAGAAATAACATGGTTTCCTATTCCAGCAATATTGGGATCAAACGAAGTTCCACTTACTCCTAAACCAGAATAACTCCCACCAGCAGGACTCCCCCCATTCAACATTTGTATTCCATCATCAATACAAACCGTATCATCACCTGTATATTCAAATGTTATGGTAGGCAAAAAACATTCAGGGTATAGTTTCACTACCCAATAATCGCTTGCACCTTGTGAAGTTTCCACTTTATCTCCTGATATGGATGAGTTGGAAACTCCACCAAATATGTATCCACCATCACCACATTCTTTTATGGAAGCAATCCGATCGGAATTATTGCCCCCTATGGCATTTTGCCAAACTATATTACCTACAGAATCCAGTTTTAATATCCAATAATCACTGCTTCCGTTAGATGCTTCCGTTTTATCTCCAGATATCCCTGAATATGAAAGTCCTCCACATATATATCCACCATCAAACGTTTGATGTACTTCCTTTAGCTCGTCAGAAGAACTGCCTCCTATTGTATTTTGCCATATTATATTTCCAGTAGTATTTAATTTTACTATCCATATATCCTTGTTTCCTATACAGGGTTCCGTTTTGTCACCAGAAATTCCCGAGTCTGAGTTTCCTCCCAAAATATAACCTCCATCATTTGTTTGTTCAATAAAGTATAAATATTCATTTTCACTTCCCCCAATAGTATTCTGCCATACGATGTTACCTATTGGGTCCAATTTGACAACCCAATAATCAAAATTTAACGACAACTCGGTCTTGTCTCCTGATATAGCTGAAGCAGAGAATCCAGCCAAAATATATCCATTATCAGTACATTGTTGGATTGACATAAGCTCATCCGAACTATTACCCCCAATAGTATTTTGCCAAATTATATTGCCTATTGAATCCACTTTGATCACCCAATAATCGTAACCACCCATCAAACCTTCCGTTTTATCACCAGATAAAGGAGACCTGGAAAATCCGCCTAGAATAAAACCTCCATCGTTGGTTCCTTGTACCGTTTTCAGAAAGTCATCATCATTACCTCCTATTGTATTTTGCCATTGAATATTACCAATAGTATCCAATTTTATCAGCCAATAGTCCATTTTAGGAAATGGGCCAATATACGCTTCCGTTTTATCCACAGATATGTCTGAAAATGAATTTCCAGCCAAAACATATCCTCCATCATTTGTTTGTTTTACATCCCAAAGTTGTTCAGTACCATTTCCCCCAATAGTATTTTGCCACATTAAGTCACCAATGGTATCTATTTTTATCACCCAATAATCATCGCCTCCCAACGACGCTTCAATTTTATCTCCAGTTGAATCCGATGAAGAAAAACCCACTAATATGTAACCTCCCTCAGCAGTTTGTGCTACGGAGGTTAACTGATCAACGGCTTGTCCACCGATAGTATTTTGCCATTGTATAGATGGGGTAAGCTGAGCGCTTAGACAATAATGAATGATAAAAAATACAATGAATAAACTATATTTCTTCATGATATAAACATTAACCCTTTCTAAATATGCAGAAATTGGAAAATTGCATCAGTAACGTAAATTATCAAGTCCAATAAGTAAAGAATTACTTCAAGAATTTAAAATCTGTACCCCTGAATACAGCATTCTCTCCTAATCCTTCTTCGATACGCAACAATTGATTGTATTTAGCTATCCGGTCACTTCGAGAAGCCGAACCGGTTTTAATTTGGCCTGTTCTGAATGCAACCGCCAGATCTGCAATGGTGGCATCTTCTGTTTCGCCTGAGCGATGACTCATGACTGCACTGTAGTTATTTGCATATGCCAGACCAATCGCATCAGAAGTTTCTGTTAAGCTTCCAATCTGGTTTACTTTTACCAAAATTGAATTGGCAACATGTTGATCAATTCCCATCTGTAATCTTTGGGTATTGGTCACAAAAAGATCGTCCCCTACCAATTGCACTTTTTTACCAATTTCTTTCGTCAATAAACCCCAACCATCCCAATCATCTTCGGCCATTCCATCTTCAATAGAAATAATTGGGTATTTTTTGCACCAATCTTTCCAGTAAGAGGACATTTCTGCTGAAGTTAATTTATCACCGGTAGATTTTTTAAAATGATATACTTTTTCTTCACTGTTATAATATTCCGAACTTGCAGGATCCAATGCTATCCAAATATCCACTCCAGGTTTATAGCCTGCTTTTTCAATTGCTTCAACAACCAGCTTAATGGCATCCTCATTATTTTTTATATCAGGAGCAAACCCTCCTTCATCACCCACATTTGTCGACAATCCTCTGCTTTTTAAAACATTTTTTAAATGATGAAAAACTTCGGTTCCTTTTCTTAACGATTCAGAAAAACTGGATGCATTAAAAGGCATGATCATAAATTCCTGGAAATCGATCCCATTGTCGGCATGACTTCCTCCGTTTAAAATATTCATCATAGGAACGGGTAAAACAGTTCCATTCATTCCCCCAACATATCTGTATAGTGGCATCGCAGCTTCAGCTGCGGCAGCTTTTGCAACAGCCAGCGAAACACCTAAAATTGCGTTCGCTCCTAAATTCGATTTATTGGCTGTTCCGTCTAATTCCAGTAATTTCCGGTCAATTGCTCTTTGATCAAATACATAAAAACCATTTAGTTCCTCATTGATCAGGGTATTTACATTATTGACCGCCTTCAGCACCCCTTTCCCCATGTATAAGCTTTTGTCATTATCCCTTAGCTCAACCGCCTCATGAACCCCGGTTGAAGCACCGGAAGGAACCGCAGCACGGCCCATAGTACCATTTTGGGTATACACCTCTACTTCAACTGTTGGATTTCCCCTTGAATCGAGGATTTGGCGGGCATTAATTCGGGCTATCAAACTCATAATATTTGAATAAATAGGGCATAAAAGTACATAAACTTCAGTATGAAATTGAAGAAAATTTGCCTTTCCCCAACCCTTCTGAAACCTCAATAAATTCGGGCGATTGTTTTGCATATAAAGAAAATAAACATACCTTTGCAGCCCGTTCATAGAAATATAATGGATATTTGGCCCGTTCGTCTATCGGTTAGGACTCAAGATTTTCATTCTTGCAAGAGGGGTTCGACTCCCCTACGGGCTACTAAAAAAACAGAAAACAACCCTGGAAACAGGATAAAAAGTATAGTATGGCAAATATAAAGTCAGCAAAAAAGAGGATCAGAAATAGCGAAGCTAAGAGAGATAGAAATCGTTATCAGCATAAAACGACGCGTACTGCAATTAAAAACCTGCGGACTGCGAAGGATAAAAAAGAAGCTGAAGCTCTTTTGCCAAAAGTTACACAAATGGTAGATAAGTTAGCCAAGAAAAATATCATTCATAAGAACAAAGCGTCTAATTTAAAATCAAAGCTTACAAAGATTGTAAGTACGATGAAGAAGTAAGTTATCATTGCTTATATCCTATTGTAGAGCCTTTCAGCACATGAAAGGCTTTTTTTATGTTCAAAGAAATCAAAGAGGTAAAACAAAGAAATGATGGGCAAAAAAAAATCCCCATCACACCGAAGGTGGATGGGGATTCTTAAAACCGGCATCGACATACTCTCCCGGATGTTACTCCAGTACCATCTGCGCTAGTTGGCTTAACTTCTCTGTTCGGGATGGGAAGAGGTGAACACAACTGCAATAGACACCGAAAAGCATTAAAACTTTTACAATTAACTAATACAATAAATTACATATATATAGGAAGATACAATTATTTAAACTTTAATAAAAAAATTGAGCGTAGAAAGTTTCGGGTAATTAGTATTGCTCGGCTTTGATGTTACCACCTTTACACCTACAACCTATCAACGTAGTAGTCTACTACGGCCCTCAAACGAAAACTCATCTTGAAGTTGGCTTCGCGCTTAGATGCTTTCAGCGCTTATCCATTCCAGACATAGATACCCTGCGATGCACTTGGCAATACAACAGGTAGACCAGAGGTCTGTCCGACTCGGTCCTCTCGTACTAGAGTCAGGTCTTCTCAATTTTCAACGCCCACCACAGATAGGGACCG
>JANWKT010000035.1 GCA_025451235.1 Flavobacteriales bacterium
ACCCTTTCCCTGGTAATCTGTATAAGCCCAATTTTACTCGGAGGAAGTACATTGTGTTTGGCTTTGTCTTCCTTCATTACTTCCCTCATCTTTTTGAACAAGATCTTTTTATGTTCCATCTTGTACATATCGATAAAGTCGATCACAATGATACCACCCATATCTCTTAACCTCAATTGGCGTGCTATCTCTTCAGCAGCTTCCAGGTTTACGGCTAAGGCACTGGCCTCTTGTGATTCCCCAGATTTTACATTGTTTCCGCTGTTCACGTCGATTACGTGTAAAGCCTCGGTATGCTCTATAATCAAATAAGCCCCGCTTTTCATAGGTACTTGCCTGCCGAACAAAGATTTTATCTGGCGGGTAATTCCAAAATGTTCGAAAATGGGTACACGACCATTAAAAAGCTTCACATCTTTTTCTTTCTCCGGGAATTGTTTTTTTACGTAATCCCTTATATCTCCATAATATTTTTGGTCATTTACATGGATACTTTCAAAAGTAAAATTCTTGTTCATCATATCCCTCAACATGGTGGTCGTCCGGTTTTTTTCACCGAGTACTTTCGATGGAGCTTTGCCATGTGAGATCATTTTATGCATAGACTCCCAGCGGGCTTTGAGCTCATTGAGATCTTTTTCGAGTTCGGCAAGGGAGAGGTTTTCTGCTGCGGTCCTTAATATAGCCCCAAAATTTTTGGGTAAGATAGACTGCATGAGTTTTTTAAGCCTATCTCTTTCGGAGGCCTCCCTTATTTTACTGGATACCGAAATTTTATCGGAGAAGGGTACCAGCACTAAATGTCTGCCTGGCAATGCCATTTCGCAGCTAAGTCTGGGACCTTTTTGAGAGATGGGTTCTTTGGCAATTTTTACAAGAACATAATGTCCTGCTTTAAGAACATCACCAATTTTACCATCTTTTCTAATTTCTTCCTCGTACTTGAAGTACATCAGGTTCGAGGTTTTTTGTTTTCCGGAGATTGTTTCCTGAACGTATTTATTGAGAGAACGAATGTCGGGCCCTAAGTCTAAATAATGCAGAAATGCATCCTTTTCGTACCCTACATCTATAAATGCCGCATTTAAATTGGGTATAACCCTTGACACTTTGGCCAGGTAATAATCACCCACATTAAAAGCGTAATTATTTTTTTCCCTGTTCAGCTCAACTAATTCCTTTTGCCTAAGCAGGGCTATGGAAACTTCCTCCGGAGAAACGTTTACAATTAAATCGTTACTCACGGTTATTTTTTTTATTAAACCTTTGTCATATTATTCAAAACAAGGAGGCTTAGATTTATAATTAGCAATTAAGAAAAATGGGGATTACTTTTTCTTTTTATGTCTGTTTTTACGCAATCTCTTTTTTCTTTTATGCGTATTCATTTTTGCTCTTTTTCTTTTTTTACCACTTGGCATAATCAATTAATTTTAGTGTTTGACATTTTTTTCAAATCTTCTAAGTAAATATCCAGTTGTTTTTTTACTTCTTCATCATTTAAAAGGCCACGATAAACCAGCAGGTACTTTTCTGCATTTACCATATCTCCCATTTTTGCGTATGTATCACCGAGGTAAAAATAGGCTTCAGCGAGATTAGGATCTATTTCCAACGCCTGCTCGTATCGTTCAATAGCCTTAGAATATTGGCCCGAAAGTACTGAAAAGTGCCCTAATTGCAAAATGGCCCTGGTATTATTGGGGTCTTTGGCCACCACATCCCTCAGGAGCTGTATGCCTTGCATAGGGTTATCCGGGGTAGTTTCTACCATGCAAATACCCAGGTTGATTTTGGCGTCAGCATTGTCTGGAGCCATTTCCAGCACTTTTTCGAAGATGGCTCTTGCCTCCGTAAATGCCCATGGTTTATCCTCCGCCTTTAGGAATTGTGCCACTCCTAAAAATCTCTCTCCAGCCATCATATAGTCTTTTACACTGCCTGATAATTCCGCTTTATTCTTGGCATACACCGCTGAAATCGCTGGTCTCATCGTCCGGTCCCAGAAAACAATGATGGAGTCCATCCACTGGAGCTTTTCAGGACCTGTGCTTGACTCAAATTTTGCTTCAAAACCGCTGATTACAGCCAACTCCTCCTTCTTCATCTCATTTTTCACCTCAGTGATCTGCTGGTCAATGGTTGATTTTGTCTCTTGGGCATTCCTCTCCTGCAACTTGGCTTTTGAATAGTTCTTGGGAGCCAGTGCCAATGCCCAAAACAAGGCAATTGTGCCTAAAACTGCAGTGATCTGAATAATAATACCTGTAATACGCTTTGTTGACATGATTTTAAGCCCTATCCATGGGGAGTGCAAAGGTAGTAAATATCGTTTAAAGTGGTTATAGTAACACTATTCCACCAAGCCCGGAAATATAAAGAAGGTTTAGGTAATTAACAGGGGTCGATCTACTTAACCCTTTTTTTCACTTGATTTACAAATGATTTGGCTGGCTTAAAAGAAGGTATGTTATGGGCCGGAATTACTATTGTAGTATTCTTTGAAATATTACGGCCTTTTTTCTCAGCCCGTTTTTTTACTACAAAGCTTCCGAATCCTCTGAGGTACACATTACTTCCGTTCATCATCGATTCCCTGATGGTCTTCATGAAAGACTCTACAGTTGCCTGAACCGCTACTTTCTCTATTCCAGTAGTTTCAGAAATTTTATTCACGATATCTGCCTTTGTCATAGCTTATGAGTTTATTTGGGTTTTATTTTTCACTGTCAACATATTTTTTACACCTAAATATATAAGGAATAAACAATATGTTTTACATTTTTGTTTCGTATTTTAATGATATTCAGTACTAAAATAATTAATTGGTACCAGAAAAACAAGAGAGAACTTCCATGGCGACAAGAAGTTAATCCTTATTTTATCTGGTTAAGCGAAGTAATCCTGCAACAAACGAGGGTTAATCAGGGTTTGCCATACTATTTAAAATTTGTGAAACATTATCCAACGGTGCAGCACCTGGCAAAGGCCGATGAGGAAGAAATACTGAAAGATTGGCAAGGGTTGGGTTACTATAGCCGGGCTCGAAATCTCCACGCTGCAGCCAAAACAGTGGTCACCAAATTTGGGGGTAAATTCCCTCAAAATTTTAAGGATATTTTAACTTTGGAGGGGGTAGGCCCCTACACAGCGGCGGCCATCTCCAGTTTGGCCTTTAATTTACCCCATCCTGTGGTGGATGGAAACGTCCAAAGGGTTATTTCCAGGGTTTTTGGAGTGGAGGAACCGGTGAATAGCACCTTGGGCAAAAAGCAAATCGACGAAGTGCTGGAAAAGATCTTCGATAAAAAGAGGCCAGGCGACTTCAACCAGGCCATCATGGAATTCGGAGCATTGCACTGTAAACCTCAACAACCCAAGTGTATCGAATGTCCTTTTGAAGATGAATGTTATGCAAGGAGGAAAAATAAGGTAGACCTGCTACCCATAAAAGATAAAAAAGTAAAAATAAAATCCAGGTACTTTTTATACATAGTGCCCAGAACCGGCAAGCATGAATTTGTTGTAAAAAGAACGGGGAATGACATCTGGAAGAATTTATATGAGTTCCCGTTGATGGAAATAGAACATTCCATTCAATCGCCTGATGATAAAACCATTCATGGGTTTTTGAAAAAGAATAAGTGGAAGTATACCATCAAACATATTTCTCATGAGTACAAACATGTGCTCACCCATAGGATCATATACGCCAGGTTCGTTTCGCTGGATATGGATAAAAGTTTCAAGCCGGATAAAAACTGGATAAAAAAGCCCATCAATAATCACGAAAAATTTGCTTTCCCTGTGCTTATTCAAAAATATTTTAATGATAGAGAAGGATCATTCAATTAGTTGAGATCGTCACCTTTTAGCTGGGCAAAACGTTTTCTGGCCTCAACAGAGTAGATGCTGTCCTTATGGTCTTTGATGATTTTCTTATAACATTCAGCTGCTTTTTCGGGGTTATTGAGCTTTCTTTCGTACAGATCACCCATTTTAAACAAAGCATCATCCGCTAAAATATCATCTTCAAATTTTGTTGCTACTTCATCATAATATCCCACCGCCTTTTCATATTCACCTTTTTTGAGTGCAATCTCTGCCTTTTTATATTTTACATCATCCAGTACTGTATGGGAAGTATGCTTTGCTTCCAGAGAATCAAGGCATTTTATACTCAAATCGAACTGACCTTGATAAAAATAAAGATCCGCCCTTGCAAAAGTTGCCAGGGCATCATAGGTGGTATCCAGACCAGATATGTCCATAATAAGTAACGACAACGCGATAGCATCATTCGAAATTAATTTGGAAGTGGACGCTTTTAATACGTCCATTTGTGTCTGTGCCCATTCAAACTCACATCGATAAAAAGATAGTTTGGCGTTTTTGAATTTAGCTTCCTGACCGATGATATCCTGTTTAAAATCTTTTTCAATCTGACCATATAATAAGGAAGGTTCCCACATATCGCCCGTTAAAATGAGAATGTCCGCTAATTCCATTTTGGCTTTGGCCACTTCCTCCGGCTTACCGGAATTGCGATTCACCAGATCCTTTAACCTAACCATGGCCAACTCATGTTTGCCTAAATAAAATGCCTGAAGATGGGAGAGTTCAACACTTAATTTAATGGAGTTCTGTTGAGCCTGGAGTTCATCAATGGAATTGAGATACTGGCTTTCCAGATTTAGTAGATCCGTTTGGCTGGCTGAAAAATCTTCCGTGAGCATGGTGTACATGGTGCTCAAGTAATTTATTTTGGCATCATAATAAAAAGTACCCTCCGGACCAATCGCTATAATATATTCATAACATTTAATGGCAATGTCATACTTCCTGTTTTCAAGGCAAATATTAGATAGCTGTGCTACTCTCATTCCGTTTTCTTTCAGCCTTTTATCAATGGCTTTGGTTTGGGTAAAAGCACCTTCATAATTTTTTTGCTGAAGCATCAACCAGATCAGCAGATCCGAATAAGTAACATCTGTCGGGTTCTTTTGGATCTCCTTCAATACGGCTTCTCTGAAAATAGTATTCAACTGGCTTCCCGGATCATCATCCAAAATGGTTAAGAGGGCACTTTTCAGTGGCTCAATTTCAAATGGGTCTACTTTTAAAACGTCCAATAACTCGGATGTCATTTTTTCGTATTCATTTTTTGAGGCATAGAGCTCTGCAATGCTATAGTGGAATGTGGGAATATCTCCCACCAGTTTTCTGCCTTTCAAATAAGTTTCAATAGCATAATCCGTTTCTCCTATTAATAAAAAAGCCGATGCCAGTTCCTCTATCTGATCAACATAAGGAGGGAGGTCTTTGATCGCATCCTCGAAAATTGTTTTTGATTTTTTCGTGTCGCCGGTGTTCCTATAAAATTCTCCAAGGTCAATTTTATAACTTTGTTCACGTGGGTAATCCCTGGATTGTTTTTTGATCACCTTTTCGGCTTCTTTTACATTTTCAGTTTTTATCAAACAATCCACATAGTTTTTATAGTAGACCTTGTTTTTACTTTCGTTTTTATAAAACTTCTCGAAAAACGGAAGGGCTTTTTCATATTCTCCATTTTGCAGGTATTCCATGGCCAGTTGTTCTTCCTGGTAGGTTTGTGCAAATAGATTTGTGCTTAAAACAGAGGTTGTAAAGATTAGGAGAAAAATATATAAGGCCTTAGTCATTGAATATTGGCGGAATTTCGGTTAAATATACACATTAACGTATAATGGGCGAACCTGTTGCCATTGGTTAAGATATTTTATTGAATCCGCAGTAAGGTACCAGCACTTCAGGAATATTAATTCCATCTGCCACCTGGTAGTTTTCGAGGATGCCTGCCATAATACGGGGCAATGCCAATGCGCTTCCGTTGAGTGTATGTGCCAGCTGTGGCTTTTCATTGCCTTCCCTGAACCTGAGTTTAAGACGGTTGCTTTGAAAAGATTCGAAATTGGAAACCGAACTCACTTCTAACCAACGTTGCTGAGCGGTGCTATATACCTCAAAATCATAGGTCATGGCCGAAGTAAATCCCATATCACCACCACATAAGCGCAGGATGCGGTAAGGGAGTTTGAGTTTATCCAATATGCCAGCTACATGGTTGACCATATCCTCCAAAGTAGCATAACTATTTTGTGGATGCTGGATTTGCACAATTTCCACTTTATCGAACTGGTGAAGCCTGTTCAGGCCTCTTACATCTTTTCCATACGATCCTGCTTCTCTACGAAAACAAGGGGTATAACCGGTTAGTTTTATGGGGAGCTCCTCAGCTTTTACTATTACATCACGGAATAAATTGGTAAGTGGCACCTCAGCGGTAGGGATCAAATAAAGATCGTCGATACCAACATGATACATTTGTCCTTCTTTATCCGGTAAGCTTCCCGTACCAATTCCACTGGCCTCATTTACTAAATGAGGCACCTGGTATTCCTGATAGCCCACTTTAGTATTTTCGTCCAGGAAAAAATTGATCATCGCCCTTTGGAGCCTGGCAGCTTTGCCCTTATACACAGGAAAACCAGCACCGGTAATTTTTACTCCCAGCTCAAAATCTATGAGATCATATTTGGCAGCCAATTCCCAATGTGGAACTGCATTCGCTCCAAGATCAGGTATGGTGCCCGACTGGCGGATCTCAAGATTGTCTTCTGCTCCTTTACCATCAGGGACTAAATGATAAGGTGCATTAGGAATGGTATATAGGTGTTGTGTTAGTTTGTTTTCAGACTGAAGCTGCGCTTCTTCCAATGTTTTGATCTGCTCTTTAATAGAAGCGACCTTGCCTTTAGCAATTTCAGCTTCTTGTTTTTTACCAGCCTGCATTAAAGCACCAATTTCCTTGGAGGCGGCATTGGATTCAGCCAACAACTGATCCGATTCCTGCTGAGCTTTTCGTCTTATCTCATCCAGTTCCAATGCTTTGTTTACGGCAGTCGCTGCATCAATATTTCTTTTTTTGAGCCGTTCGATGGCCTCCTGGGTATGGTCTCTTAAATATTGTATTTGAAGCATAAAGGTGAAATTGCTGCGAAAATAGAAAAAGGAATTATGCTTATGGTAAAAAAGGTAGAGGATATCGCCTCACTTATCAGCAATATTGATGTAATACTAAAATATTTAACTATTTATAAATAAGCATTTTATGAACCAGCAAATAGATGTAAACATGTAATATTTATCAAATAAGAAAAACCTTGGATACTCAAGTAGCGTACATTTGAATATAGAAATTGATTCAACATTCCTTATGTTGACCTAAAGATGAAAACCGTTCTTTTTTCATATAATAGTTAAGTGGTAAATAGGCAAGATTTGCCGTAGGTGTAAAAATAGCCCTGATCATATCAGGGCTATTTTTTTTGCCACTCCCGTTCTTCCCGGGTGGAAAGCGGAAAAGCTGTCCAATGAAAGAAAAACCAGGAAGCTTAAAACAAAACCTGGCGGTTTATGTTATTCTTTTACGATATTTGCAAGGAACGATGTCTTTTAAGAACAAATACGATGTGCTGAAAAGCTATGTGGATGAGGAGCTGTACAAGCTAAAGCATATCCACAGCGACAATCCTAAACTTTATGAGCCACTTAGCTATATGATTGAGTTGGGTGGAAAAAGACTTCGGCCGGTATTAACGCTGGCGGCCTGCGAATCATTTGGCGGGAGAGCTGAACATGCCATCAACCCTGCAATGGGTATTGAGGTCTTCCATAATTTCTCCCTGATCCATGATGATATTATGGATAATGCCCCCATTAGAAGAGGTAAGCCTACGGTGCATGAAAAATGGGGAGTAAATATGGGTATTTTAAGTGGGGACCTGCTGCTCATCAAGTCGTATGAATTGATCAGTGCTGTTCACCCTGCGGTTTTGGCGAAGGTTTTTAAAATATTTAATCAAACCGCCATTCAGGTATGTGAAGGCCAGCAAAAGGACATGGATTTTGAGAAAAGGGAGCTGGTAACCGAAGAGGAATACCTCAGAATGATCTTATTAAAGACCGGTGTACTGCTAGGGGCGGCTTTACAGATAGGTGCTTTGGCCGGAGGTGCCAACGAACTTGATTCGAAAAGTATGTATGAGTTTGGTTGTGAAATAGGGGTGGCTTTTCAAATAAAAGATGATTGGTTGGATAGTTTTGGAGAAGAGGAAAAGGTGGGTAAAAGAATTGGAGGCGATATAGTTGAAGGTAAGAAGACCATGTTGATGATCAAGGCGAAGGAGCTGGCCAATGATCTTCAATCGAAAAAAATATATAAGCTTTATTCAAACGGAGCTACTGAAGAACAGAGAATAAGCGGAGTGCTGGAAGTTTTTGATGAATTGAATATCAAAGACATTTGCAAAGCCGAAATATATAAACATTACCAGGTTGCTCTCCTTAAATTAGAATCGGTGAATATGACCCCTGAATATAAAAATTTCTTCAGAGAATTTGCCGAGTACTTAATTGATAGAGATTTCTGAGACCTGGCTTGATTCCATAACAGGAAAACTCAAAGTAAACTTATTTCCACCACCTGTAGTAATATTAAAATTCCCTTTTACATCGCCAGCGAATATTTCTGCCAGCCGAAGTTCCAACAAGTTTCCATTGATCTGGTGTTCCGATAATTCAGCACCATTGTCTTTATAGGTAAGCACGCAATTATTGGAAGTGGTATGTAAAGTAAGGGTTATTTTACCTTCTGGTTTTTGCTTAAACGATTGCTCGTATGATATCTGGATCAATTGGTTAACGATAAGCCCTAAGGACATGGCCTGAGAGATATGTAGTTCCACCTTATTTACTTTTACATCAATTTCAATATTCTGCATGGTTGGATAAAGATTTTGCATATACCCAAAAATGCGGAGGATCTTTTTTTCAATATTGATCTTTGAAAAATCTTTTTCGTTGATCATGATCTCATGAACACCCGAAATATTCAATAGGTTATTTTTGATCTCTAAAAACAGGTTTTTATGAAAATCATCTTTGCAAAGGCCTTCATCAACCGCCAGCACCATATTCATCAAACTAAAAATATATTTTGCCCTGTTATTGGTTTCATTCAGGAGTTCCTCTTTTTCTTTGATAAACCTTAATTGTTTGCGCAGGAGTTTCGATTTCTCATGACCTTCGATCAGCAATGAAATCAATTGGGCAATCAATACCCCAAATTTAATTTCGAATACATTCCATTTACGAAGTGGCCCAGTATGTTCAAAGCAGATCACTCCAATCATTTTTCCATTCGACCTCAGCGGTACATCCAGCATCGATGCAATTCCATGTGGTGCCAGATAGGTATCAATCAATTCGGTGGTTTGTGGATCATTCATCACATCATCTGTCGCTATTACCTCTTCACATTGCAGCATTTTGAAATACTTAGGGAGCTTTTCTTCCGTAAGTATAACCCCCTTTGATTTATTAATATGTGTTTCATCACCGATGATATGATAACTGCCTATACATTCGATACGGGATATATTTTCATCGCTCAACCATACATTTACCCTGGATACGGCTACCGCCTCTATACTCTTTTCGAGGATCTCATTCAATGCCTCGTCCACTTTTCCCTTTCTAATTGCACTCGATTTCCCAAGCGATTCGATGATCTTGATCTTGTTCGAAATTTCCTTCCTGAATTGATAGCGATAGGTGAGATCGGATATAAAAATGCCAAGTTCCCCGGTTTTTTCGGAAAGATGAATGATCCTTACGGTGGCATAGAATTCAGTGCCATCTTTTTTTACAAGAATTACATCATCCAGAAGGCTGTTATTGCCACCTGTAAGAATTCTGTCGGTTACATTATAATAGTTATTTTTAGAAATAATGTCGACTATGTTTTTTGTAGGCCACTCGTTTTCCGAATATCCAAAAACGATCTGAGCAGTTTTGTTGCCAAAAAATACCTTCCCGTCTGGCTGAAGAGTTAAAATTAATTCTCTGGTATAGTCTAGCA
>JANWKT010000036.1 GCA_025451235.1 Flavobacteriales bacterium
AATTTAGCGCTTTAGATTATTTACTCAAACCGGTGGAGGTGGAGGATCTGGTGAAAGCAGTTCAAAAGGCCATTAAGAAATGTTTATCGAAAGAGAATAGCCAACCCCAAATTATTAATCTGCTGCGGAATATTCAGGAAGAGAAACCAGAAAGGACGCTGGCAGCGCATAAGAATGAGAAAGTGATCTTTATACGTGTTGACAATATTTGTGCCGTAGAGGCTGATAGTCGCTATTCTCATATTCAAACCATCAATGGGGAAAAGTATACGTTGTCAAAAACCCTGAAAGAATTTGAGGATTATATGACGGATGATCCTTCCTTTATAAGGATTAACAGGAGTACCATCATTAATACAAAATATATTCGCCATTATTCCAAAGGTGATCCTTGTACCATCGAGATGCAGAATGAAATGCTTTTTGAAATTTCCCGAAGAAAAAAACAGGAAGTATTGGAGAAACTAAAAAAAAGCAGATAAAACCTATCTTGAAACAACTATCTTTTTACTAATCATGTTATTTTCATTATATATAGAGGCTATATATAAACCAATAGGAAAATTTGTTATCTCTACTATTGTTTGATTTGAGACAACAGGTACAGTTTTAACCATGTTACCTAGCATATCCCTGATAATAATTGATGAACCTGAAACGTATTCACCCATTGAAAAAATTATATGGTCATTAGCCGGATTCGGGTATATACTGAAATCAACTAAATTTTCGTTTTCAATGCCTATCATTGAAATGGTGGTTTGGACAGTATTAGTTGTTATGGGTGAATTATAATCAAAGTAGATATGTGCTGTATTGGCTATAATTGTGCCTATTGGTAAAGTACCATTTGGTTTTATTTTATATTGGATGTATCCATGAGAAAGAGGTTCGTTAGTAGTGCTGTCCATTAAGTAAATATTGTAAAAGCTAAACCTGGCTATATTCCCAGCAATATTTATATTAACGGGGTGGCTATAATTTAAAATCTTAAAAGTTGAAGGGTCCAAATCCGCATCCAAAGTATCTTTAATGTTTATATTAATAGCTGGAGCAGAACCTGTGTTCTGAAAATGAATGGTATAAGTTAACCAATCATTATAAGGATATAATACATTACCTGAAGGATAAACTTCTTTAATATTCGGATCAAACGAGGTAGTTACAATTCCACAGTAATAAAGAGAGTTATTCAACAAACTCGTTTCTATTCCGCTACTTGTTACCTGGACATCAAAACAAACCAGATCACTGTCGTTAGCCGTTGTATCAGTAGTAAACAGTAAATTAAAAGCGCTGAGCATATTTAATGTTGAAAAATCAGCTACTGTATAGGTATAAACATTTCCTGCCACAGAAGGTGTAAGACTTCCCATAGCCGGGCCTATATAGGTTACCGGACCGTTTACGGTTACCTGCACATTACCGCTAATACCAAATGTGTTACATGGCCCTCCCAGCATATGCATTGCAGCATCACCTGCTCTAATGTTTATATTTGAAAGCAGTCCTGGGAAATAAATTCCTGATGTGTTGGTTACCGCAAATGCACCCAGATCATAACCAGGTTTACAAATAAGTCCAAAATCCACATTTTGTATTGTTGTATCAGGATCCAATAATGTAAAACTACTATCTAAGCCTGGATCCAAACATGATGGTGTAAATGGAGTACCACTGGTATCAATTACTACCTCAAAATTCCCTTGCCCGGATTCTAATCCGTATCCATATATCGAGGAATATGTTTGTGACTGAAGTACCGAACTTTCAAACAACTGAATAGGTATGCCTGCTATATTTGACTCTGTGCTATCATGAACACAGTTCAAGTTAATATCCATATATATATATCCGGTAATATCTTTATAAATGGGACATCCATTTGGATTAAAAACACTGCAATCATCATAAAAATATGGATTTATATCGTAATCAAAGGCAGCATAATATCCATTGCTGGGTATGCATTGAATGCCTGTGGCCCAAGTATGTAATGCTTGAATGTTCCAATCTATAAGCGGTAAACAAGTTAAGTTGGGGTTTGCACTACAGTATAATTCTTGTAAGCTTGTGGGTAGTTCGGGTAAATATGATAACGTATCATTACCACAATATAGAGCAACTAGGTTAGGTGGAAGAGAAGGCAAAACATGAATGGGATTTGAGGAACAATCTAAATATAAAAGTCCAGTAGGTAAAACGAGTTGGCTTATATGGTTTGTTCCAACCCCCAATAATTCTAAAGTTGAAGGTAATGGAGGTAAGCTGTCTAAATTATTGTTGGTACAATCCAAGGAAAGAAGGCCAGCTGGTAATGGGGGTAGGTTACTAATAGAATTTACAGGAACCCATAAGGTCTGGAGGTTGTCAAAATATTGTATGGCATCAATATTGGAAATCCCAAGATTAAACATACTTATTGTATCCTCGTTTACAATTGCACTGCATGTTGTGTCCATTTGGTTTCCACTCATACAAGCTGGATAATTTGTTTGCAGATATGTAACAAAAACCGGATCAGGAATAGTTACCCATTGAGCTCTTAGAATATAGAAGTGACTAAGGAGGAAAATAATGGTCAGATAGATCTTTTTCTTCATAATACTAAGCTTCTTTTCAAAACTAAGCGGATTTATGGCCAATTCCAAGGTTTGGTAAGAAAACGTAGTAAGCGGTATAAATCATGATCCTGACAGTAACATCAAGGCCCGCAGCAGGCTGCATGAAGGAAGTAGCCAGGTGCGCCGACTAATTAATTACTTTTTGCACCATGAAACAGGCTGCATGAGCACCAAAGCCGTATAACGCTTTGGCATACGAACAGCCGCTGTGCCACCTGAACGGCCGTAGGGAAGGGTCCCCCCAATTTAAAATTCTGCATTTATCATTTTATATTTTTCTACTTAAACCAATTTTATTGAACCGAAAAATGTAAAACGCTAAATTTTAAATGAAAACAATCTAGTCTTTTACCTCCTCATAATCCGTATACTCTCCGGCATTCGGGTTGATAAGAGGTTTTTTGGAGGGATCTACAGGATTCTTTTTCTCCATTTGCGAATTTGCATGCATTTTTTTACGTGCATTGTATAACCTCACCACAAATTTGAGGATATAAAATGTGCCTACAGCAAATACCAGTATTTTTAAAAGCTTGAGAAGCATTAACGGCTAAGATATAGATTTCTTTCGCTATAGATCTTGGTAAAGAATTTATCTTTCAATGTATCGATAAAATAAATGGCCTCACCGGTTGATTTCATTTCGGGTCCTAATTCCTTGTTGACATCCTGGAACTTGTTGAAAGAGAATACAGGAATTTTGATCGCATATCCTTTGAGCTGAGGATTATATTTGAAATCGGAAAGCTGATGGGTACCCAGCATCATTTTGGTAGCCCAGTTTACATAAGGCTGTTTGTATGCTTTTGCGATGAAAGGTACAGTACGGCTTGCACGTGGGTTGGCCTCGATCACATATACCTTGTCATCCTTAATAGCGAATTGCATGTTGATCAATCCCTTTACTTGCATTCGTTGCGCAATTCTAATAGTATATTCTTCCATTTGTTCCATTACCAATGCGCCCAGGTTATAAGGAGGCAACACTGCATACGAATCCCCACTGTGTATACCGGCCGGTTCAATATGTTGCATCATGCCGATGATGAGGACATTTTCTCCATCGCAGATGGCATCACACTCTGCCTCAATGGTCCTTTCGAGAAAATGATCCAGCAATACTTTATTGTCCGGAAAATCTTTAAAAAGATCGATCACATGCGCTTCGAGCTCATCTTCGTTGATCACGATCTTCATTTTTTGTCCTCCTAATACATATGAAGGACGAACAAGTAATGGGAATCCCAATTGCCTGCAAAGCTCAATTGCTTCGCTAGCATTATTAACAGTGCCGAATTCTGGGTATGGGATTCCCATTTCCTTGAGTAACGTAGAAAATCTTCCTCTGTCCTCTGCGAGGTCCAGGCTATCATAGGATGTTCCCATGATCTTGATACCATAGCGATGCAGTTTTTCAGAAAGTTTAAGAGCAGTTTGTCCTCCTAACTGAACAATCACCCCTTCTGGTTTTTCATGTTCAATGATATCGTAAATATGCTCCCAGAAAACTGGTTCGAAATATAATTTATCTGCTGTGTTAAAATCGGTACTTACCGTTTCAGGATTACAATTGATCATAATGGTTTCGTAGCCCGCTTCCTTTGCTGCTAAAACCCCATGCACACAACTATAATCAAATTCGATTCCCTGACCTATGCGATTAGGACCACTTCCCAAGATGATCACTTTCTTTTTATCGGAGACCACAGATTCATTTTCCTCTTCGAAGGTTGAATAATAATAAGGAGTATATGCTTCGAATTCAGCGGCACAGGTATCCACCTGCTTGTATACTCTTTTAATTCCTTCTGCCTGGCGCCTGAAATATACTTCACTTTCCAGACATCCAAGTAAATGTGCAATCTGCCGGTCCCCATATCCTTTTTGCTTGGCTACTACCAATAGTTCACGCGGAATTTCGCCGATCGTGGTTTTTTGAATTTCTCGTTCTAAAGCTACCAGCTCTTCTATTTGGTTCAGGAACCAGGGATCAATTTGCGTGGCTTTTTGGATGCTGGCAAACGGAATGCCTAGTTTAAACGCATCGTAAATATGAAAAAGTCTGTTCCAGGTGGGGTTTTCGAGACTATGAAGGATCTCATCCCTGTTGGTCAATTCCCGGCCGTCGGCACCTAAGCCATTTCTATTGATCTCTAAGCTCTGACAAGCTTTTTGTAATGCTTCCTGAAATGTTCTTCCAATGCCCATGGCCTCACCCACCGACTTCATCTGTAAACCTAGTTTGCGATCAGCTCCTTTGAATTTATCAAAGTTCCAGCGTGGAATTTTCACGATCACATAATCCAGGGTAGGCTCAAACAAAGCACTGGTTTTGGTGATGGGATTTTCCAACTCGTCCAGGTTATAACCAATCGCTAATTTTGATGCAATCCTTGCAATGGGATATCCGGTAGCTTTACTGGCCAGTGCCGAAGAACGGCTAACACGCGGATTGATCTCGATAGCAACAATTTCTTCTGTTTCCGGATGAACTGCAAACTGAACATTACATCCTCCTGAAAAATTTCCAATACTGCGCATCATTTTGATGGCCAGGTCACGCATATGCTGAAAAGTAGTGTCGGCTAATGTCATAGCTGGGGCAACCGTAATGCTATCGCCGGTATGTATGCCCATCGGATCGAAGTTTTCAATGGAACAAATGATGACTACATTGTCGTTGGCATCTCTTAATAATTCCAATTCATATTCTTTCCATCCAAAAATGGATTTTTCTATCAATACTTCGTGAATAGGGGATGCATGAAGCCCCCTGTTCAACAATTCATCAAATTCTTCTTTTTTGTTCACGAATGCCCCACCTGTTCCGCCCAATGTGAAAGACGGACGGATCACCAGAGGAAATCCAATTTCCTGTGCGATCTCTTTGCCTTCTAAAAAACTTTGGGCTGTTTTGCTCGGTGCTACCCCAACACCTATTTCGATCATTAGCTGACGGAACAACTCTCGGTTTTCTGTACGGTCAATGGCTTCAATATCTACTCCTATCAATTTTACCCCGTATTTTTCCCAAACCCCGGCATCTTCGCATTCTTTGCAAAGGTTCAAAGCGGTCTGGCCACCCATGGTAGGTAATACAGCATCAATTTTTCTTTCCTCGAGGATCTTAACAATATAATCCATTTCCAGTGGCCAGAGGTATACATGATCCGCTGTAACAGGATCGGTCATAATGGTGGCTGGGTTCGAATTAATAAGAGAAACTTCTATGCCTTCTTCTTTGAGGGATCGGGATGCTTGCGAACCGGAATAGTCAAATTCGCAGGCCTGGCCAATAATAATGGGGCCACTACCAATAATAAGAACAGATTTAATACTTGGATCTTTAGGCACAATAAAATATTTAAAAGAATAAAAATAAATTGGGCAAAAATAGAAAATCTACCTCTGTAAAAACTGAATGTTGATCTATTGTTGAGAAGTTTAAATAAAAAGGCCGGAATCCTTGCTAGTATTCAATCTTTGGTTGAAGTACCCCCTACCTTGTTCTAAATAGTCGGATGGGTCCCGTCAACACCCCCATTCATGTTAACGCATTCCATCATTACTTCCCGGTTTGCTTCCAAAGCCAGTTTTTTATTATTCACCAGGTCGATAATACTGCCTATCCAACAAAGTCCAAAAGTGAACAGATAGAGGATCCCCATTCCTATGTGTCCATAATAAAATCGTTGGATCCCATGGAAACCCACAGCGAATGGAATAATTCCCAGGATAATTCCGGTTTGGGGATCTTTTCTTTTAAATTTATAAAGTTCGATAAAGCTGTGTAATTTTTCCGGCGAATAGCCCTGGGTAATATGCTTTAATTCCAGCAGTTCATCACTTTCCAGATTGGGAATAGAATAGAACATGGCATCACTCATAATTCTTGTAATTAGCTATGCGAAAATAGCAAATCCCGATTAATTTTAAACTACGGTTTCAAGTAAATGATTATATTCGTAAATAATTATTGCAGCAAATGAAAAAGCTATCCTTCCTATTCCTTATCACTTTTGGTATACTGGTAGGTTTTTTCACATCTACTTCGGCTCATGCTCAGGATGCTGCTTATGCTCAGGAAGCTGGACCTGATACAGTGAAAGTAGGTTGCTATATCATTAGCTTGCATAATTTTAATTTCCGCGAAAAGGAATACACCGCCAGGTTCTGGTTATGGATGTTATATGATAGCCCTAATATTGAGTTTCACGATGACGTTGAGATACCCAATGCGAAAACCCTGAATTTTGATGCAATGGTGGATGACAGCACAGCAGGGTATAAATGGATCCAGCTAAAGATCACCGCTAACATGAAAGAAACCTGGAATGTAAAGGATTATCCGTTTGATGAGCAAGAGCTGGAAATTATTGTGGAGAACTCTAAATATGATGCCAGAACAGTGGTATTCATTCCGGATACGGTGGGGCAGTATTTTGATCCTGATTTTGTTGTAGAGGGTTGGAACATCAAGGAGTTTAAGGTGGGTACCGGCATCAGCCATTATGCTACCGGATTTGGAGATGGCTCATTGGATAAACCCGAATCGGATTATAGTAAATTTATTATCAGCATTAAATTAGAACGATCTGCCTGGGGGTTATTTTTTAAGATTTTCCTTGGAATGTATGTTGCTTTTGCCATTTCATTTGTAAGTTTTTGGGTGGATGCTGAACATACAGAATCAAGATTCGCATTACCGGTGGGGGGATTATTTGCGGCCGTGGGTAACAAATATATCATTGATTCTTATTTACCTGAATCTTCTGCTTTTACAACTGTTGATATTCTTCATGGGGCCACCTTCGTCTCGATCTTTATCACCATTGCGTTTGCGGCGCTTTCCTTAAAATATGAGGATGGGGGAAACCTCAAGCTATCGCATAAAACGGATAAGATAGTAAGATTGATATTGGGAGTTTCATTCATTGTCTTCAACATTGTTGTTGTTGCTAATTCTATCTATTCATAACCACACAGAGTTTTTATTTTTTTATTAAACCAATGATTCTTCAATTTGTCAAAAACATTGTTGGTCAATTAACTGCAGTTATTATGAAAAGATCTGTATTGCTTTTGCTAAGTGTATTATGCCTTGGGTTGCTGTCACCAGCACAGCGGGTACAAGCCCAAACTCCTGATACCGTTAGGATCGGGTGCTATTTTTTAAGTTTGCATGATTTTAATTTCAGAGAGAAGGAATATACCGCCCGATTTTGGCTTTGGCTATTGTACGATAATCCGGAAATTGATTTTGCTGATGATGTGGAGATACCCAATGCAAAATCCGTTCATTTCGATGCCATCATCATCGATAGTACGAACACCAATAAATGGGTTCAGCTCAAAGTCACCTCTGTTATTAAGCAGCCTTGGCGGGTAAATGATTATCCGTTTGATAAACAAAGGCTCAATATTATTATAGAAAATTCCAAATATGATTCCCGGACAGTGGTATTTGTTCCTGATACAATCGGCCAGTTTTTTGATCCTGACTTTGTAGTAGCAGGATGGACGATCACGAGATTTAGTGTAGGTACAGGCACAAGCCACTATGCAACAGGTTTTGGTGATGGCTCATTGGAAACCCCGCAGTCGGACTATTCAAAAATTATGGTGGAGATCGATATTGAGAGAAACGCATGGGGCCTTTTTTTTAAAATTTTCCTTGGCATGTATGTTGCGTTCGCTATTTCCTATGTGAGTTTATGGATCGATCCGGAACATGCCGAGTCAAGGTTTGCATTACCTGTTGGAGGATTGTTCACCGCAGTAGGAAATAAATACATCATCGATTCTTATTTACCCGAATCCTCAGGGTTTACCATGGTCGACATATTACATGGACTTACTTTTGTATCCATTTTTGCCGTCATTTGTTTTTCGGTAGTCGCATTAACCTACCGAACCAAAGCGGATTTTAAGCAAGGAAACCGAACCAATAAAATCATGCGGGCCTTTTTAGGGATCAGTTATGTACTCATCAATGCAATGGTGGTGCTTACGGCCATTTATATGTAATGTTATTGGATCCTGATGGATTGCAGGGCATTATATCCATTGAGCTGGGGGAAATACATATTTTCCATCAACGCATTGTTCACGGTATAGGTTCCCTTGAACCTGCATTCAAGTTTGAAGTTCAAATCATACGTGCCTGCAGGAATATTTTCATAGTAAATCACGATCCTGTCCCTGAAATATTCCCTATGCACTTCGTATGACCGGTGCCACTCATACCTATTGTTCCAGGAGTTGCTGTTAGTTGGTTTTTCGGCATATGTGCATCCTGCAGGAATAGGTATTTCAAGCGACATATATTGGGCGTCTTTTTTCACCGTAACCTTGGTATGCAACGTAATAAATTTGCCAGCACGGATATCGGTTACCGGTTGACCGTCCTGCAACCATTCGTTCTTGATGGAGAACAGGTCTTCTTTAACCGCATCAAAAGCCAGCGATTTTTCTTGTGAATATCCTACGTATATTAACTTGTCGGTAATAATATCAATCGATTGTACATTGGGAGAAACCACGATTTTTCGATAAGTATCCTTCACCTGTATGGTATCCTGCTGGTTGATAACAATACGAGGATCTGTTTTACTCAACGTCCCCAGGTAATCATGGAAGAACAACGACATTTTTGCTGAAACCATGGTATTGGCAAAATGGCCGTTGACCCTTTTTTCCAATAGATATCCCAATACTTTTATCAAGGTATCTTCACCCGTTTTTGATCGTTTCATGATCGATAAGGCCATGGAGGTCATATAGGTAGCATTGTCGTATAGATAGTATGAATTTACGCCCCAATAATAATTTCCAAAAAGAGTTTCCTTTTTCATCGAAATTAACTCCGAGATATTGAATGATTGACCATATAGTTGCTTGATTTCCATCACCATTAATTTTTGATAGTCTGTTTTAGGCATCGTAAGTGTATAAATGGTTTTTAGGTCAAACACCGATTCCTTAGGAACATTGTATAATCCAGCCAGCTTAATAACAGCTAAAGTATCATCTCTATGCTGAGCATTTTTCAACAAAGCTGGGATGGCCTCCGTTAATGTATGTTTTAATTTCACTTCATACCCGTTTTCTTCTGCAAACTTTAAAGCTTCCCCTACTTTTAAGGTCATAAATACATTGGTCTTGGTTTTGTTCCACCAGCCCCATCCACCTTCATCGTTCTGGTTTTTTCTAAGAAGGCTGATCATATTTTCTATTTGAAGATCATAGAGGTCTTTTTTCCATCCTTTGGTGGTAATACCTGCTGCGCAAATGGCCGTTACCAGTTTGGAACTGATCTGTTCGTTGCAGGCATGTCGATAGTGAAACAATAAATAATCTGCTTCCTTTACCAATAGGTTATCAAAACCATTAAAAACTTCGATCTCTAACTCCTTCTGCCCATCAATACTATCGATCCGGATGCTGGCATTTTTCCATGCCGGAAACATTTTTCCTACCGAAACATTGATCCCTTTTTTATACACGGGGATCACTCTTTTTTCTCCATCGATATAACCATTCGATAATATTGTTGAAAAAGAAAGTCGGATAGAATCTCCTCCACTTGCCCATAAAGTTTTTTTATGAATATAGAAATCTTTAAAATTCGTATCCACCTGCATCAGATTTACCTCTCCCATCGATAGTTTATTTTTTGTATCCAAATGGATCGAAGTATAATTCATCACTTTGTTCACTACTTCAAAGCTGTCCCCCTCGATCACAAAATCTGGAAGATATAAACTGGCTACCACCGGTTTGAATGATTTGGTATGCACTGTTACCTGTCCACTCAGGCCCTTGGGATGCATGGCGAGAATATAGGTTTCCCAGGAAGTGATATTTTCAGGAAACCTTACCTGGCAGGAAGCGGTTCCATTTTGTTGGCTGATGAGGTTGGGTTGCCAGATGGCATTGTCCGCAAAAAAAGTTCGGATCTTATTGGCTTCATAAATAGCATCCGGATTCAGGTCATGCGAAAAATTGTATCCTGCCACATCCAGGTTAACAATACCTCCCATCATATCTCCAAACTTGGCCGGTGTTCCTCCGGTAATAACTCCGGGGAGGGTAAGCAAGGAGGTGGTAAGATCGTTTTCGGCTTTTGTTTTTACACCGTCTATATAAAGGTAGTCCTCTGTTCTGCCACTGGTAAAGTAAAGATTGGCAGAAGCGTTTGCAACTCCTAACGATGAATATGATTGAACCGTTGTAATGTCAATTGACTCAATAGTAGTAATTGTATTAACAACATATTCATTCAGTTCCATCAATGACCCATCGAGGTAAACAATATTGAATTCTCCTTTTGCAGCAAGTTGAATACCCGAAAAAATAACTGGAGCATACCCAACACAGGAAAATACAATGCTGATGTCATCACCGGGTGGGACGTGTATCATGTATTTACCATCCAGATCTGTATTGGTCCCACCTAGCACCACACCGTTTCTTTTAACCATCACAGTAGCAAAAGGTAAAGGCTCCATGGATTCTTTTTCCATCAATACCCCTCTGAAAACAGAACCTAAACCCATGTCAGTATCACTGGGAAATAACCCAAACGAAGCAGTTGTATCAATATACTTGAGCAATATGCCTTTCCCATTAGTAAAAAAACTATCTTGTAAAAGTGGTTGTATCTCGCTGCCGACATATATCACACGGTAAGAGCCTGGATCTAGGTTATAGAATTGGTGAATATGACCGCGGTATTTATTTACCTTCTCCGTATATAGGTTCATGAGAATAGTTCCCGAAGCCTTGAAGTCCTTATCTGCAAAAACAAATTCTACTTTATTCCTGGCCTTACTGGTAGAATAATAGCTGGAGTAGGGATATGCATCAAAGATCCCGTAAAACTTATCATGATGCCAGGCCATCCAATCGGAATAAGATTGATAGGTATAGGCGATGTCTTCGTTAAACCTAAAAGGTTTGGTTAATACGTGATTGCTAATGGGAAATCGAAATTTACCCAGGTCAAGATCGTCTTCCTTGGCTCGCGGCCAATAGGTCCTCTTGTTTTTACTTAATGAATTGGTTAAAAAGCTGGTCGTGTTGCCATTGAACTGTTCCACATAGGCGCTATCCTCTCCTGTGAACGGACCGAAGTAACAAGATCCTAAAGGTATACTTGGAATACAATAGGTTTCTTGATAGTTTGAAACAAAAGTAGGGCGTACCCAACCCTCCTTATTATAAAGCGTCATGAATTTCTGTTTCAGTCTGGTCTGCTCAACGGTGGGATCAATCTCTATTTTTTTTCTATCACCTTTTCTGGCAAAGAATGTCGGTTTAATAACTATATAGGTAATTGAATCATCCGTTAATTGAATGGTTGGAAGATCGTAATAAAAATAATCCGTTCTTATTCTATACTGATGTGTACCGGCAGTTGTTTTGATATGATCGGTAGTAGATGCATTGTAGTAAACGATCTCATTATTTTCTTCCACATATGCAGGAGTTAAAAAGGCCCTGGAATTGTCCAGCAAAATGATTTGGGCAAAGCTGCTTTTTATTCCGGTTGTATTGGGGATCTTATAAATATTGAATTTATTTTTTGAAATCAAAGAATGATAATAAAACCGGTCTTCAAGCCCAAAGCGGGCTACCCAGGTGGAGTCTACCCGTTTGTTCAACCGGGGTGGGTTATATTCACTTAGATAGGCTTTGGGTGAGGTACTCATATCAGCAGCCTGCTTTCCAAAGGAAGGAACTGAAGGTACATTGCTCTCCTGGAATGCAGCATTCACAGATAGAACAGTAAAGTTGGTGTTTTGGAGCGGATTGTTCTTATAATCGTATGAGGAGATATTCAGGGTCATGTGCTCTCCTGGATACACCTTATCAGGTAGATCATTTTTTATAAAAATGTTTTTATCATCGATCATGAATGATTTGGAGCTAACCAATTTATCTGCGCCTATTTTATATTCATAATAAATCGTTACCTGTTCATTTCTTTTAAGTATCATCGTTTGAGTTGATGTTTCCTTTAAACCATGCTTGGTCTCACCTTTTAAACTATACATTTTTACAGGGACCTTCGCAGGATTATAAAGTGAAAGAAAAAGGGTATCCACCTTCATGACTCCTGTTACCTGAACCGGGAACATGGATGGCTCCATATTTATATATTTTAGTTGGTCATCCCATTTTATAAGGAATGAGGATGCGGTTGGATCCAGTTTTACTGAATCTTTTTTATGGATCTTCCATTCAACGGGAGCTACTTCAAAGCTTGGGTACTTCGAAATTTGAATGGAATCAGCAAGCCCCTTTTGGTCAGAAAAATGTATATACTGATTGGATATATACGTTTGAAAAGGAGCCGGTTTATGATTAATATGAATGCTGGTTTCAATCTTTTTTAATTCATTATTGCTATTGCGGCAAGTGGCGATCACTTTTAAAGAATAATTAGCCGGATAATTGGTCTTTAGCGAAGAAGGGAGTTGCAAAATACCATTGTTCAGCTCCTGCATTTTAAAACTTCCCTGATACAGCGTATCGGGGAAATAAACGGAATTGCTAAAGATCTTACCAATATAATAGGGCATTGCTATAATATCCACCTCAGCATCAAAGGCTACGTTATGGTTTTTATCGAAGGCATCATATTGAAAATACAAACTATCTTCCTTATAATAGTTTGTATGAAGTGGTCTGAAATTGTAGTCTATTTCATCGAGCTTATAATCCTCTACCCGAAATGTATTGTGCAGCCCCACATATTCATCTTTCTTTGAATAAATATATATATCATAGGTTTTATCTATTTTTAGAGAATCACTCACAATATACTCGTAAACATAGGCTCCAGGTGAAACCGGTTTTAAACTTGCATGATGTAGTGGTGATGAGTAAAGTTCACTGATCCTTAGATCGATATCTTTGGTATAGGGCTTTCCATTTTTCTTACATAAATAAACTTTCACTTTCAAGGTATCACCCTGTTTATACACGGGTTTGTTCATGGCAACAAATCCTGTCAGATCGTTCAAGCTGTTATTCGAGCTGTAGTCCCCATAATCTCTGTAGGAAGAGGAATTAGGATGAAGTGTGAATTGTTGGGTAAGCTTACCGTTCGAAATATACAAGGTTGCACTCTGTCCTCTTTGAGAATATGCATAGCATTCATGATAGGGATCATAATGCAATTTTTCAAAGTCCAGAAAAACATCCAGGTCTTTCAATGGTTGATTGGCCCAATCCGTGATCATCACTCCACCGTTCACCGGATAGAATATGGGTTTTACCTTCCAGGGAAAAACAGCAAACAAATCAAAATAGGTCCTGGTACCTTCTATCCATACCAATAAATAAGCCCCCGGCTTTTTATAAGAGGTACGGAAGCCTGATACATCCTTATACGGAATAGTATCTATAGGGATGGTGTTGCATATTTTTGCCAGATTTTTTTCGAGGTATTTCTCGTTGTAAAGTTTAAAATGGGCCTGGTCAATTGCGTATAAATATCCAACATCACCATGTTGTTGCGAATGCTGAGCGAATAAATGAATGCTCAGAGCTAGGAAAAAAGTTATTAGAAATCCCTTCTTCATGCAGGTTATTTAACGTGAAGTTATATGTTAAATTGGTACAACCATCTAACAAAAACGTTCATTTATCAGAATATTCTCATACAGCCTGCCTATGCCAGGCCCGGGCGGCTCCGGCAGCAAGGAATCCTGTTTGTTGGTGCTTGGCTGCAACCATGTCTGCATTAGCCAGGCCTGGCTAGGGATGGTCAATATAATATTTGAGATTTTAGACATCCAAAATCGTAGATTTGTGCATGCTTTTTGAGTACAATGGATATGTAGTCAGTTACGAAAAATGGGGTTCAGGTCCTGAAGTGCTGCTTGCCTTTCATGGATTTGGACAATCTGCCTCCATTTTTTCGAACATAGCCCCTGCTCTTGAAAAAAAATATACGGTCTATGCCTGCTCTCTCTTTTACCATGGTGATAGTAAATTGCCCGACCATGTTCTGCCTGGTGAACCATTGCCTCCTGAATTTTTAAAAGAAGGAGTTCTTGAATTTTGCCGCCAGCACGGAATCGGAAATTTTAGTTTAATGGGGTATAGTTTGGGTGGTCGGCTGGTATTAAAACTATTGGAGATGATTCCGGAACGCATCAATTCATTGTTATTGCTGGCGCCTGATGGAGTAAAAAAAAGCAGGTGGTATTATTTTGCCACGCATCATTTTATAGGCAAGCGTCTTTTTAGAAAAGCCGTATACAAACCCAAACTCCTGTTTACCACGGTAAATTTATTCAGTGGCTTGGGCATTATCAAAAAGAAGATGAAAAAATTTGTCTATTCTCAATTCTCCGATGAGGAGAACAGGTTTAAAATTCTTCATGTATGGAATACCTATTCTATCATTACACCTTCCGTTCGAAAAGTAAAGGCAACCATCCAGGAGTATCATATAAAAACATTGATCTTTACCGGAACTTACGATCCGGTGTTGAACGAGGAGATCGGATATATTCTATCTCATGGACTGGAGGAGGAGGTAAAATGGATAAAAATAAAAGCCGGTCACGATCTTCTAAAACCTGCGTATTCGGATCTGATCGCTCAGGAACTGAATTGGTTGGTCTAACAGCACTTCTAAAAACACTGAATTTCAAGGCGGATGAAACCGAAAAGCACAGTTTACTTGCGTAAATGAGCATTTTGAGGTTGAAATCCAACGCAGAAATTCGAAGTTTTTAGAAGCGCGATAATAAAAAACCCATCCCGACATGGTCAGGATGGGTCTCGTGGTAATAGGTATTGTATAGATTATTTTTTAGGATAAAATTCGTCGGATACGGTCAATTTATGACGTCCTCTTCTTCTGCGGGAAGCCAATACTCTGCGACCATTGGCAGATTCCATACGCTTACGGAAACCATGTTTGTTTCTTCTTTTGCGGATCGATGGTTGAAATGTTCTCTTTGTTGACATAATTCAATGTTTTTCTAAAACGGAAGGCAAAAGTAGGGATTTTTGGCTCAAAAACAAACAAATCCTGAGCTTTAATGCAAAAACAGCCGGTCTTATGTCCTTTGTGGTATGTCCTAAGTCCTCTTTTTGGCGGCCAACGGCCCTTCCGCTATACTCCTCGCCCTGACCGCCAGGGGCTGTATCTCGCTGGAAAGCGAGCTTACTTTGCTCGCTCCTTCCAGGGCACAGCCTCTAAGCGTCAGGGCTGTGGGGTGTCGCTCCACGGCCTGGCCGGAAGAAAGGAGCAGGATTAAGACCAAATTTAAGGAGTCTTAAGTCTTAACTCAAATAGTCTTAGGTCTTCTTTTTACATTTGCTCACTAATTCGCTTCAAATGGCTGGTAGAGGTAGTCGCAATAAATCACAGGATGATCTTCCCAAGGCAAGATTTTCGAGGGAGAATTTCAAGAAATCTTTTCGCTTATTCAAATATGTAACCAATAACAAATGGCTGTTCGTTGCAGGTATTTTTTTTCTTTTGGGAACTGCTGGGGTTGGATTAATGTTTCCGGTAGTGGCCGGTAAAATGTTTGGATTTTTTGGTGAGACCAAAACCCCTGTTCAACAATTAAAGATTGAGATCAACAATGCCGGACTTGCACTTCTTATATTATTGGTTGCCCAAGGTTTCTTTTCGTTTGGCAGGGTATATATGTTCACCAGGATCACCGAAAAAATATTAAAAGGACTTCGGTTAGATCTTTTTGGCAAGCTGGTACAGATGCCCATGAGTTTTTATTCTAAAAATAAAGTGGCTGAATTAAGCAGTCGTGTTTCAACGGATATAAATGTAATTTCCGAAGCATTTACAACGAATATTGCGGAAGTGGTTAGGCAAACGATAGTAGGGGTAGGTGGATTGGTTATTTTAATGACACTCACTTCCTGGGATATTGCTAAATGGTTTTTAATGGTTATTCCACCTATAGCTTTGATCACTATGCTCTATGGGAGAAAGATCCGTAGATATTCAAAGAATTATCAATCAAAAATTGCGGAATCGAATGTAGTGGTGCTGGAAGCATTAACGGGTATTGCAAGCGTAAAATCATTTGTCAACGAAAACTATGAGATCAGCAGATATGATAGGATCACGAATGAAATAAAAAATTTCGGGATCAAATATGGAATCATGCGTGGAGGATTTTTTGCTTTTATTGTTACCTGTGTTTTCGGATCGGTGTTTTTTATTTTGTATCAAATGTTACAGCTAAAGTTGGATAATAAAATTTCACCCACCGAATTTGGTCAGTTCATGATGCTCTCTTTTTTCATCGCCGGGTCATTAGGCGGGTTACCCGAACAATTGGCATCCATTCAAAGAGCATTAGGAGCAACTGATCGGGTATTTGAGATCATTGACGAGGAACAGGAAAAACTAGACCTGAACTATAAAACGAATGAACATACAACACGATTAAGAGGAGACCTTGAATTTAAAAGTATTCAGTTCACCTATCCCACACGAAAAGACATTATCGTTTTGCGGAATGTAACCTTTAGTGCCACTGCCGGACAAACCATTGCGGTTGTGGGCAGCAGCGGTAGCGGAAAATCTACCTTGGCATCCTTGGCTTTGCGTTTTTACGAACCTGATAGTGGTGAATATTTGATCGATGGAAAACCATCCACCTCATATGAGTTAACGGAACTTCGTGATCAAATGGCCATTGTTCCACAAGACGTTTTATTGTTTGGAGGTAGTATCAAGGAAAACATCCTATATGGAAAACCATTAGCTACTGAAGCAGAAATGATCGAAGCAGCTAAACAAGCCAATGCATATCATTTCATTATGGAATTTCCTGAGAAATTTGATACGGTGGTTGGCGACAGGGGAATTCAATTGTCTGGCGGCCAACGTCAACGAATTGCTATTGCCAGAGCGGTTTTAAAAAACCCCTCCATCCTTATTTTGGATGAGGCCACCAGTAGCCTGGATAGTGAAAGTGAAAGATTGGTTCAGGAAGCCCTGGATAAATTAATGGTTGGCAGAACTTCGATTGTCATTGCACATCGTTTATCCACCATTAAAAATGCAGATAAGATCGTTGTATTGCAAAAAGGAGAGATCGTTGAAATGGGAACTCATCATGAGTTGGTTCAAGATGTCCATGGAATTTATCGCCACCTAAGCGAATTGCAATTTGGTATATGAAATATATAACAACCCTTATTATTCCAGTTGCATTGTTCATCGCTTGCGGAACAACCAGCAAGAATGTAATGATCAACGGAGAGCCCCCAAAAGAAGATCTTCCCACTTTTATATATGATTCAAATTATATAGCGGTCAAATTCCGAAATCCCGTGGGCAATCCTCCAGGCCGTGGATATTATGATGCCAATCCATTTATGAATAAGACGCATTTAGGAGAGGATTGGAATGGAACAGGAGGAGGGAATTCTGATTTGGGTGATACAGTATATGCCTGCGCCAATGGTTATATCCACTTCGCCGAGGATGTGCAAGGAGGCTGGGGAAAAGTAGTGCGGATCTTGCATCAACTACCTAAAGGAGTTCGATACAAGGAAGTAGAGAGTTTATATGCGCATTTTGATCAGGTATTTATAAAAAAGGATACCTATATAAAACTAGGAACTCCCATTGGTACCATCGGAACAGCCAATGGAATTTATCCGGCCCATTTGCATTTCGAAATGAGACACGATATAACGATGGAGATCGGGGGTGGATATAGTTCAGATACTTCAGGTTACCTGAATCCGAAGCAATTCATTAAAAATTTCAATGCAAGGTGATCTCCTATTGCTTAATAAACCTCATGCTCACCGTTGATCCGTTTTTATAAGAGATTAAAGCCGTATAATTACCCGTTTTTAGCTGATCAATATTGACCCATCCATTTGAAAATCTATTCGGATAAATATCATCGACCGTTTCACCTTTCATTCCTATCATTTTAATATGGCTGATCAATTCAATTTCTTCCTGCCTGAGGTATAGATATTGTAAAGCCGGGCACGGGAAGAGAATATTGGATTTTGTTTCAGTGATGGGTGGTTCCAAACCTATGAAACCTATACAGTTTGCTTGAATGACGATACTATCGGTGTCAGCAACAGCAACATTCATGGCAGGCCAGATAATGATATAATTCATAGGTCCGGTTCTGATTTCGTTCGGCTGAATATCAATAGGAATGGTATCAAGGAACAGATCTGTGACCAATTCATTTACCGTATCCTGCAAAAATACACGTGGTGGTGCGAATACAGATTGCATGGAGTCGGTCAGGTAATAATAAAATATATCACCGGTCAATGAATCAGGATTACCAGTAACCCTTACACGAACCTGGAAATTGGTAATACCACCAATTTCCATTGAGTCGACCTGTGCTGCGAAGTCAATGGAAAGCACAGTTGTAAGCTGAGCATTTACCTTAGCAGTCATTAGGCCAAGGGCGCAAACAACTATCAACAAAATTTTCTTCATCATATGAACGTTTTTAAAAATGCAAAAAACGAAGAACCACAATTGTGGTTCTTCGTAAAATTAGCAAAATGATTTTAATGCTGAACACATATTTTCTTGGTTATACTATTTTCTCCAGCATCCACTTGCAGCAAATACAATCCATTTGGAATATGTTTCACCGATATCGGATACATATTAGCCGCATTGTTCAAAACCTCAACTACTTTTCCGTTCAGATCAAAGATCTTTACCGCGGTGATGGTTTCCAATTCAATTCCATTCATAAAAATAAAGTGATCCGCAGGTGAAGGATAGATCACCATCGATCCAAGAGGGGATTCATCAATTCCAGATGGATTCATTACGTTGATATTTGAAGTAGTATTTGTAACCACCGCTGCATTTTGATCGAAGAAGATATGAGCTGTATTTTCTATTTCAGAATTTAAGGCCAATCCAGGGTTTTCATCGATGGAATACATAATATAGCCTTGACTCAATTGATCGTCTACGCTCTGAGGAACCAGGTAGATATTAGGGAAACTGAATATAACTTCACGGGTACTTGGGTTAATACTATAGCTTCCAGCATGGCTTTGCGATACCACTCTGAACGAGGAAAGGTTTAATAAAGTGCTAATAGTATCCTTGATGCTAATATGATAAGCATCATCATTTCCCATGTTTTGGAAGCGGATTGTATAAACAATTTCATCCTGGGTATTTACATCAATTAGATGAGGAACGTTGGTAGATTTATCATTAGGATCCCATGAATTCCTTACTTCAGAATTGAAAGTATAGGTGTTGTTGATTGGATTAACATCAGTGGCGGAAGTTGAAGTTACGTCCGCCTGAAATGCCAAGGGCGTTAAAGCAGGAGTGCCTCCAGGAACCGTAAAATATACCCTGAAATTAAATTGACCAAATGGAACACTAACACCTGTCCATGAAATATTTCCCGGAGTAATAACTCCTCCTGGTAAAGTGGAAGAGAAAACGGTTAACATCGGATCAAAATCGAGAGAAATATCGGTGGTAGCTGGGCTGCCATTGCAGGAAGCATTGGTAATGGATATAGCAGCATAACCATCACTTAAACCTGCTCTGAATCCCCATCCTGTTCCCCATATAGCGGCATCATAATAGGTGGAGACACCACAGTCAAGTAAGAACTGATATTGCTGTGGTAAGGATCCCAGACCTGATACACTGTAATTGCCGGAAATAGGAGCGATCGTTGTCATGCCCGTCGAAGATAACCAGGATGGATCTACTTCCAACGTATAAGATGGCTGGTTTACATCTACATTCGACATCACACCATAACCAAATGCATCTGTGGTGCTGAAGTAATTAACCATTCCTGAAGTAAGATTTAAATCAACTCCAGGCATGGGCAAATCCTGCCAGTCGAACACTCCATCACCATCATCCAAATAAGCCGTTGTCATCACCGTTCCGCATAAATTGCTCATATTAAATTGAAAAGTATCAGCGCTTGAAAAACCATAATTATCCATGCTGGTAACAATAACGGTATAACTTCCAACCGTAGAATAATTATGTCCAACGTAAAAAGGACTAACGTACCCATTGCTTCCTCCTGATTGGATAGGAATATTAAGATAAGGACTGGTATTACCATCTCCCCAATCAACATTCACATCCAGGTTATCTCCGGGAAGATATATACCGTTATTATTCCATGAGATACTTCCATCAATGGTTTCACTCAGGCAGATGTTGGCCCCTGGAATACTGTCTTCATTGAAATATGCAAACAGCCCAATAAATTGTGCATGGGATTGTTTGCTAATAGCCATAGAAGCCAATAGTAGAATAAACATTGCGCCGGTTGTAATTTTTGTTTTCATTGTTTTCATACTCTTTTGATTAATTAATGACTCAAAATTACTTTGCCAACAGCCCATATAAAACACGATTTTGATCATTTCTTACCATATCAAAAAAATGTTTATATTTGTATATGACTGTTTATATGTACTTTATAAAATTTTAATCTTACATCATGAACACCTTGTTTGAGCTCGTCAATAGCCTGGATAGCAAAACTTTGGGCCATGTTCAGCGCAGAATAGGAGAGCCGGATTCAAAAATGGCCATCCTCCTAAAAATGTATAGGAGCAGCCAGTCAAAGGGCATACCTGATGATGAGAAGATCGCTTCCCGGTTATATCCAGGCGAAAAAGGAGCGTTGAACGCATTGTACAGGTTAAAGTCCCGGCTAACTCACTTCATCGATCAATTATTGATTGATGTACATTCAGCAGAAGGTGAGGATTTTTTTATCGCCGAGCGACATCTCATGCTCTTCCATATCTTTAAAAGAAAAGAATTGTTTAACCTGGCCAACCATCATTTAAAAAAAGCGGAAAAAGCAGCGGTGGCCAAGGAGCAATATTCATTATTAGATATTATCTACAACGAATTCATCATCTTCAGCAGAGATTTTTTACCCATTGATCCGGAAGATTATTTACAAAAACGAAGAGCAAATGAAGAAATGCTTCATCACATCAAAACGATTGATGAAATTCTGGCGACCATTTCTTATCGATTAAGGATCACACAAAACATGTCGGTGAAGCTGAACATTACCGAAGAAATTGAAAATGCCCTCGGGAAATTTGCTGGTGATGAAGCTATTTTTAAATCGGTTCAATTTAAAATTAAATTCTATAAAACCATTAGCCAGATCCTTGTTCAACAAAAAAAATATGAAGAACTGGAAAAGTACCTCCAAATTACTTTCGAAGATTTTTCGAATACCGGCATATTTAATAAGCAAACCCACGACATAAAAGTGGAACAATTGGTGTACTGGGGAAACGCATTGCTGATGCAACGTAAGTACGATAAGGCGATTGAAAAAAGTAAAATGCTGGAGGCAGCGTTAACGGAAAACCAGGGTGTTTTATTTGATAAGTACATTTACTTTGTTTACCAGTTGCAGATCAATTCATATGCCGTGATCGATCTGGATAGATCGGTGGAGCTTTTACAGGAGGTGGTGACGTCCAAAAAACTGATCTCGGACGCTTATTGGTTATTGATCAATTATGCGAACCTTGCTTTTAGCTATTTTGTACAGAAAAAATTTAAACAGGTGATCAAAACCATACAAACCATTTACCGAAGCGATTTTTTTGAGAATACGGATATTCACATGAAAGCACAGTTAGCCATATTAGAAATGCTTACCTGGTACGAATTGGATCAACCGGATAATTTTGATTACCGGTTCAAGCAAATTGAAAAGTCCTTTAAATCGGAATGGAAAGGCTATGAAGGAATAGATAGGGATCTGCTCACCATGGCCCAGTTAATGCTAAATACACCTGGTTATAAACACAATGCTCAGCTAAAAGCAATGGCGGATGAATACTTGAACGCCAATGCCAACAATGAGAACAGGATATTCAATTATGATGATTGGATCATAGAAAAAACAGGAAGAAGATAGAAAAGCTATAGATATACCCTTAGCTAAAAATAAAAAAGCCGGTTCAGTTGAACCGGCTTTTTCTACAAAAAGGAAATCAATTAATTTTTGATAATTTGTTTTGTTACATGCTGACCATTGATATCAGCATTTAAAATATACATACCATTGGCTAAACCTTCAAGACTTAACACAGCATTTGTATTTACATTATTAAATACTCTAACGGTTTGTCCAACTGAATTCACCAGACTAACTGTTACATTTTGCGCATTGGCAAAAGTTACATTGATAACATCTGTTGTTGGGTTTGGATAAACATTAAAGTTGTTAGTATTGTTGTCTTCGATACCAGAGGAAGCATCCTGAATATTGATCTTGTCAATATACATATTGTTTCCGTAAGCACTGGTACCTTTAAATCTAACAAAGAAGTTGGTAGCTGACCCATATGCTGACAAGTCTACAGTTTCAGTATGCCATTGTGCAGTTGTTGGCGTAAATGCACTGGTGGATGGAGTTAATCCATTTGCCAAGGTAGATCCAGCTTCATTAAATACGCTGGTCCAGTTAGCACCACAATCAGTTGAAACATATACTTCCAATCTATCATTTTCAGAACTGTACTGTCTGTAAGCAACATCAAAAGTAAGCGTAGGAGTAGTTAAGGTGGTCATGTTAACCGGCTCAACAATTACGTTACTGATGGTTCCGTTAGCATAAGAATAACAGTCAAATTTCAAACTTCCACTGTTGGTGGTAACTCTTGTCCAGGTTAAGCTTGGATTTGGATTATCCAATGACCAGTTGGCATATGGGAAAGATGCACTGGTAAATGCCTGAGACAACGGAGTAGCAGTGGCAGCTCCTGTAAAAATATTGAATGATTTAGAATCCAATCCCATTTGACCGGAAGAACCAGAACCATTTACGTCAGTAACCCAAGTTTCAATCGTATGTGATCCAGAAGTTAATCCTGTTAAGGTAGGAATAGCAATAGGAGTGGTAGCTCCAGCAGCTAAACTTCCAGCATAAGGAACAGTTTGTGTGGTTCCTCCATCTACACTATAGTTAATGGTAGCAGCGGTAACGGTGTTACTTCCATCATTGGTAAAATCAACAGTAATTCCACTTAAAGAAGAAGAACAGTTTAAAGAAGAAGTAACGATATTATCAGTTACAGCAAAATCAGATACAGGAAGGTCCGCTTCAGCGGCCTGATGAACTTCTTTTGAAGTATTGTTTTGAACGAAAGCTACTATTTCTAATTCCTGGTGGTCATAAATATAATCTACTAAAGGAACAGTGAAACTATAGCTTTGAGTTTCTGCCATGGCCCATGAATTTTGGATGGTATAGCCAGAAGTACCGGTGATCATTTTTCTCATTACACTATGAAAAACCGTTTCTCCGTTTGAACCTGGAGCTGATGCAAAGGTGATGGTCTTTTCAACCAGCAATACATGCAATCTTAAGTTAGCGCCTGAAAACACGGCGGGAGTATTTAAATCTACATCAACAGTAACCGAATCTTTACCTGCTGTCAATGCTGGGGTGATAGTAATGTTAAAAGGAGAGCTTACACCCCATCTGGTGTCAATCTCTGTCTGGTCAGCATTGGCCAATGCACCAACATAGTTAGGTCCAGCCCATAGTGTGCCATCAAGCACTCCGCATGGAACACCTGATTGTCCATAATAACCGATTCTTGCATTTGGCTCGGTTGGGTTTTGAGCATTCATTGGATCAAACCCTGGGAAATACCATTGGTATTTTACAGTGATCACTTTATTGGTATTTCCTGCCATTAATGTATTATAGGCTGGGTTTTGTGAAGCACAAGGACCGCAGCTGGCGTTCGAAAATGCTTCAGCCAAACACGTTCTTTGCACCTGCGCTTGAGCCGCTAGCCCAACTACAAGGAAACTCGTAAGTAAAAGTATACGTTTCATAGATGTCATTTTAGTTTATATTTATTTTTTGATTATGAATTTGCGTGTTGATACTGGTTTATTATTGACATGGAATGTATAGAAATAAATTCCTGAATTCAATCCTTCAAGACCAACTATAGACTTGGTAGAATTACTATTGATGTTAAGGGTTTTAACCACCTTTCCAGTAAGGTCAGAAATAACGATCACGCCGTTATCCCCAGCCGTATTATATTCGAAGGTAATATGTTCGCTGGCAGGATTAGGATATGCAGCCGTTAAACTAGCTTCCTCTTCATCAATACCAACAAAGCAGTCTTCAATAGCTAAACAACTACCTGCATTGAATTTAATATATACTTCGCTGAAATTCGATTGATTGGCATCATCATAGAAACGATACCGGATCACACTTGCACCCGCTTGGCCCAGTGGTTTGTAATCACCATAAAAATAATTCACGGTATCTCCGGAGGTGATAGGCATAGGGCCTGATATATCTACTGTAGAACTCCAGCATATATCCCAGCAAAAATAATTATCACTACCTGGTACCAAACATTCTTCATATCTTCTTACCACTGTATTAATGGTCGCACCAGTTTCATTCACCACATACAATTTACCCTGGATGATAATGGTTGTATCCGAAAAATCATCACAGTATACAACTGTATCTCCAGTTACATCAATACCGGGAGCGGTTACCAAACCTGGGGCACCACCGGGAGGGGTTAAAATGGTAAAGGTCTGACTGAAAGCGGCAGCACTGATAAAACTCATGATAGCGAACAGGTAGAATTTCTTCATTTTCTTTATAGTTAATTTAAACAAATATAACCTTTGGAATCATTAAATACAAGCATGTAAAATGCTCATCCGGTAACAAATCTAAGCTATTATCGGCAGTATAACCAAGGGGTTTTCGTATTTAAGCATCAGTTTTACCCAAAAATACAAGAATTGGCACACCTTATGCTATGGTATAATCAAAAGGTTAGTGCAACTTTGTAGTACGCATTAACAAAACAATTATTAACATTGTCAGGTAAAATTTAAGGATTATGAAACAAATATGCGTTTTGGTTGGGACATTCATTACATTTTTAGGCGTAAACTTTTCCCAGAACAACATTCCGGCGGTAACTATTCAGGATATTAAGGGTGGATCATTCAATACTGCTGAGTTGCAGAATAATGGCAAACCCATTATCATTAGTTTCTGGGCAACATGGTGTAAACCCTGCGTAGCCGAACTTACTGCAATTGCCGAAAATTATGCGGATTGGCAAAAGGAAACCGGTGTAAAGGTAGTGGCCATCTCTATTGATGATGCCAGAAATGTTGCCAAAGTGGAACCATTTGTGAACGGTAAAGCCTGGGAATACGAAGTATATTGTGATCCAAATGGTGATTTTAAAAGAGCCATGAGTGTAAATACAGTCCCCCATACCTTCTTGTTGGATGGTAAAGGAAATATTGTTTGGCAACATAATTCATATAATCCAGGTGATGAAGATGAGTTACTGGAATTGGTGAAAAAAGTAAGCAAAGGAGAAAAAATAGAATAAATAGTATTGAGAAAAAGAACTGCAGAGTGTTATGAAAAAGATTTTGTTGGCCACATGTATTGTGGCCTTTTCCGCTTTATTGAATGCCCAAACCAATACCGATAGTCTTAAAACCAAAAAGAAAAAAGACAAGAAGGTTCAGGATGGTTCCAATGAAGTAAACTGGGGACAGATCCATGGTAATTTTGGATTTGATGGTCAGTATTATTTCACTGATTCACTTATTGGGGCACCCACCGTTCCGGAAAAATTCCGGATGAATGGTTTTCTCAACCTGGTTTATACCAATGGTAATTTTTCGGCAGGTGCAAGGTATGAAGCCTATTTGCCAAAACCTTTGTTGGGTTTTGATTCGCGGTACGAAGGACAAGGGATCCCTTTTCGATATGCCAGTTATAAGTTAGGAGGATTTGAAGCTACTGCAGGAACCTTTTATGAGCAATTCGGGAACGGATTAGTATTGCGAGCTTATGAAGAAAGGTCATTAGGGTTTGATAATTTTATTGATGGATTCAGAGCTAAATATACCCCCATTCAGGGAATTACTTTAACAGGTTTAGTAGGTAAACAACGCTTTTTTTGGAAATGGAGTCCAGCCCTCATCAAAGGATTCAATGCGGATATTAATTTCAGCGATCTTTTCCCTAAACTCACCGAAAAGAAAATTAAACTCATGATAGGGGGAAGTTTTGTTTCCAAATACCAGGACAACGAAGATATTGCCAACCCTCTTAATTCCACACAGCAATTGAACCTTCCGTTAAATGTAGGTGCCTGGTCTGGTCGGTTTACATTTGGAGTAGGAAGGTTTACCATGACTTCCGAATTGGCGTATAAGATCAACGATCCCAATTATACCAATCGCTATATTTATAAACCCGGATCCGCATTTTATTTTTCGGCTTCCTATTCACAAAAAGGTTTAGGTATAACCTTACAAGCCAAAAGAATTGAAAACTTTGATTTCCGTTCGGATCGCAACATGACCGGCCAGCCACTTCTCATGAATTTTATCCCTATGCTCAACAAACAGCATACCTATGCACTTGCAGCTACCGTTTATCCGTATGCTGTGCAAACCAATGGGGAATTAGGGTTTCAGGCAGATGTAAATTATACCACTCCTAAATGGCTTAAGAAAAAATATCCTACACAGTTCAACCTGAATTTTAGTATGGTGAATGCATTGGATACAGTGGGTACAGGTGATCTATATGGCTATAGAACGGATGTATTCGGTTTTGGAAGACAACTCTACATGGACGCGAATATTGAGATCTCCCAAAAAGTAAGCAAGGCAGTGAAGTTCAATTTTATGTATATGTTTCTATATGTAGATAAGAACCTGGTGCAAGGTTTTGGAACTACACCCAGGATCATTCAGTCTCATATAATAGTGGCGGATGTGAGTTATAAATTCCTGCCTAAACATACCATTCGTTTCGAGGTACAAACCTTGCAAACCAAACAGGAAATGGACCATTTGGATGATAGGACCAATGGTAGCTGGATGATGGGATTGATGGAGTATAGTTTTTCGCCTCATTTCTTTGCATCCATTATGGACCAGTGGAATTACAACAATCCCAATCCTGATTTCCAGATCCATTATATAACAGGGATGATTGGGTATAACAATGGATCCACCCGGATCACCCTTTCTTATGGAAGACAGAGGGCCGGAATTATATGTATAGGGGGAGTATGCCGACAAGTACCTGCATCTAATGGTTTTACCCTTTCAATTATGAGTAGTTTTTAGTAAATTTGAATATTAGACAAACAAGTATGAGGTTAGTAAAAAATAGAATGTTGATTACCGGGCTGGTATCTATGGCATTGTTCATGTTCGGTTGCGATTATATCGATGCACCCTATACTGTGCCTGGACCTAATGGATGTACACAGGCAACGCCTACTTTTACGCCCAGGACAAGTCCGGTGCGAAAAGTATTGGTGGAGGAATTTACCGGACATAGATGCGGCAATTGCCCAAGAGGAGCCGAAACCATTGCTACTTTGCAGGGAACCTATGGTCAGCAGGTAGTTGCTATAGCCCACCATACATTTAATCTTCCACAGTTTACAGAGCCATTGGCCAATGATACCATTACCAATCCCGAACTACATTATTTATATGATTTCCGTACTCAGGAATCGAAGGTGATCGATGAGGACTATGGGGTGAACACGATGGGTGTTCCCACCGGATTTGTAAATCGAAGGGATTTTGGATCTGGTGTAGTAATGGCTTATACATCTTGGCCTTCGAGGGTGGCGACCGCCTTGTCGGCTCCTCAGCAAATGGATATCCAAATGGTGGCCTATTGGACCCCTGCAGACAGTAATATCTGTGTTTTTTATTTTGTGGAGGTGTTGGAAAACATGACTGGCAATTTTAAAATTGCTTTATACCTTACTGAAGACAGCATTATTAAATGGCAAAAAGATTATAATGTAATTCCCAACGATATTGAGTTCTATGAGCATAAACATATTATGCGCAAAGCGATTAATGGAGTTTATGGAACTTCAGTTACCACCAATACTTCGGTAATGGATGGAGAAACATTTATTGAAGGATATTCCACCAAAATTGATCCCTCTAAGTTCAATATCAATCATCTCCATGTTGTAGCTTTTGTGTATGATGATAATAACCTTACCAAGGAAGTCATCCAGGCAGAGGAGATCAAGCTCATACCTTAAGTTTTAGGGCGGGATCCTGGTAACTATAAGAGAAGGGATATCATCTAACCAATAGTCTAACAGTCACTTAAAGGATCTGGAGGAAGCAAAAAACTGGCTCCTTCCTACCCCTCTAGCTCTGCCATTTTGCTTTATTCATTCGTTTATCTATATTTGTGCTGAAATAGACTTGTATGAAAGGGGGCAATAGCCCCTTTTTTATTAGAAAAAATGGATAAGCAGACGATAGACGCCTTATTGCAGAAAAAGCTGGCAGAGTTGAATCTTTTTTTAGTAGAACTCAATGTTTCGGCCGATAATGTAATCACCGTGTATGCGGATGGAATGGAAAATATTTCGGTGGAACAATGTACAGCCATTGCCCGCTATTTAAGAAGTGAGCTGGGAGAAGCGGCCGATAATTTTGAAATTACTGCTTCATCGCCAGGATTGGATAAACCTTTTCGTCATATGAATCAATATTTGAAGAATATTGGCAAATCGGTAGAAATAATTACAGCAGAAGGGAACAAAATAGAAGGAAAGATCAATACGGCCAACGAAAAAGAAGTAGTGATCAATCCTTTTAAAAAAAGGAACCCTAAAAACAAAGCACAAAAACCCGAAGTAAGCGATCAACTTGTTTCGGTTGAAATGAATAACATTAAGCAAACTAAAAAATTAATAATTATCTAAAAGTCAGATTATGGATACAGCGAATTTGATTGAATCGTTTTCCGAATTCAAAGAAGTAAAGAATATTGACAGGGTTACCCTGCTGAACATTCTTGAGGACGTGATTCGCAATATGATCATTAAAAAATTCGGAGACGCCGATAACTTCGATATTATTTTGAACGTAGACAAGGGTGACCTTGAGATTTGGCGTAACCGCGAGATTGTAGATGATGAGTTTGCAGAAGATAGCTTCGATTATGATCCGAACAAACATATTGCATTGAAGGAAGCCCATAAAGTGGAACCTGATTTTGAGATTGGCGAGGAGATAACAGATGCCTTTAAACTGGAGGATTTTGGAAGAAGATCGGTACAGGCTATGCGTCAGAACTTAATTGCCAAGATCAATGACCTGGAAAAAGACAATGTATTTAAAAAATACCAGGACCGTGTTGGAGAAATTATTACCGGTGAAGTTTACCAGGTATGGAGAAAAGAGATCCTTGTTTTGGATGATGACGGAAATGAATTGGTATTGCCTAAAAGTGAAATGATCCCATCTGATTTTTATAAAAAAGGAGATACATTACGTGCAGTGGTTTTAATGGCTGAAAGAAAGAACAGTAGCTTAGTGATCACCTTGTCCAGGACCTCTCCTATATTTCTTGAAAAATTATTTGAACAGGAAGTACCTGAAATTTTTGATGGAATTATTACCATTAAAAAGATTGTTCGCCAACCGGGTGAAAGAGCCAAAGTGGCGGTTGAATCTTATGATGACAGGATTGATCCGGTAGGTGCCTGTGTGGGTATGAAGGGTTCGAGGATTCATGGTATTGTAAGAGAGCTTCGCAACGAAAATATAGATGTAATTAATTTCACCAACAACAACGCATTGTTCATTCAACGGGCATTGAATCCTGCGAAGATCACCAATATTAAACTGGATGAGGAGCGTAAGGCCGCCAATGTATATTTAAAGGCCGACCAGGTTTCTTTGGCCATTGGTAAAGGTGGATTGAATATTAAGCTGGCCAGTAAGCTTACCGGATACGAAATTGAAGTATATCGCGAAGATGTGGCTGATACTGAAGACGTGGCATTGGATGAATTCCGTGATGAAATCGAAGATTGGGTAATTGATGAATTAAAAGCCATTGGTTGCGATACTGCCAAATCGGTTCTTGAGCTTACCAAGGAAGACCTGGTAAAAAGAACAGACCTGGAAGAAGAGACCATTAACCATGTAATGAGTGTTTTAAAATCAGAATTTGAAGAATAGGATTGTTTTGTACATTGATAAAAACTAAAAATAGATAACTTAAGAACGAGAGAATTAAAATATGTCAGAAACAAAAACTTTAAGATTAAGTAAAGTTGCCAAGGAATTGAACGTTGGGCTCCATAATATTGTGGAATTCCTCAGTTCGCATGGTCAGCATATTGAATCTAATCCTAATGCTAAAATAGATGAGATTCAATATGAACTTCTTCTTAAAGAGTTTCAATCCGAAAAACTGGAAAAGGAAAAGGTTAAACATGTAAATACAGGAATTTCCGGAAAGGTTTCGGTTAATCTGGATGAGAAATTAAAGAATGAAAAATACATTGATGCGGAGGACGGAAATGAAGAGGTATTGATCAAGGACGCATCGATGAAAGGGGGCGAAAAGAAGGAAGAGGAGAAAGTAGTAAAAAGCAAAGTGGAAAGTCCTGAATTGAAAGTAGTAGGGAAAATAGAATTAACGGATAAAAAGAAAACCAAGAAGACAGAGGAAGCGCCTAAAAAGAAAACAGAAGCAAAAGAAGATGCTACCATCAAGGCGAAGGATGAGAAGAAAACCATAACTACGACCATAGAGAAAGAAGTAGAGGAAAAAGTGGTTGTAGAACCGGAAGTCGAAGAGAAAGAGATAGAAACGATCAAAGCCCATGTAAAAAAACTGGAAGGCCCCACTATCTTGGGAAAAATTGAATTACCTAAAGACCAGCCTAAATCGCAGGCCGATCTTTATAAAGATGATATTAAAAAAGAAGGCGAAAAGAAGAAGCGCCAGCGGATTAAAAAGGATCCGGTAAAAAAAGTAGATACACAGAACTTTAATTATAACAAGGACAACAAAGGAACCGGTGGTGGCGGGTCTACCTTTAAAAAATCAGGACCTCACCATAAAGGAACCGGAACGAAGACCATCAAGCCTGAAGTAACGGATGAAGATATCCAAAAACAGATCAAGGAAACCCTGGCACGTTTAAGTGAAAGAGGTAAATCCAAATCTGTAAAACTTCGGAAGGAAAAACGAGGCCAGATCCGCGAAAAACTGGAAGAAGAAGCTTTGCAGGCAGAAGCGGATAAAAAGATCATTAAGGTGACTGAGTTTGTTTCGGCACACGAATTAGCCAGTATGATGGACGTATCCGTAACTGAAGTTATTTCGGCTTGTATGAGCCTGGGTCTATTTGTTTCCATCAACCAACGTTTGGATGCTGAAACCATTTCTATTATAGCAGAAGAATTTACCTATACAGTCAATTTCGTATCTGCAGAGATCCAGGAATCCATAGAGGAGGAAGAAGATGACGAAGAGGATCTATCTACCCGTTCTCCTGTAGTAACGGTAATGGGTCACGTAGATCATGGTAAAACCTCTTTGCTCGACTATGTACGTAAAGCAAATGTAATTGCAGGTGAAGCCGGAGGAATTACCCAGCATATCGGAGCATACAATGTTACCCTCGAAGATGGAAGACATCTTTGTTTTATTGATACTCCGGGTCACGAGGCATTTACAGCCATGCGTGCCCGTGGAGCTCAGATCACAGATATTGCCATTATTGTTATTGCAGCTGATGATAGTGTAATGCCACAAACCGTAGAAGCAATCAACCATGCGAAAGCCGCTGGTGTTCCTATCGTATTTGCCATTAATAAAATTGATAAGCCTGGAGCAAACCCTGATAAGATCCGTGAAGCATTGGCCGCGATGAATTTCTTAGTAGAAGAATGGGGTGGTACTTACCAATGTCAGGAAATTTCAGCTAAACAAGGCCTGCACATCGATAAATTATTGGATAAAGTTTTATTGCAGGCTGAATTTTTAGACCTCAAAGCAAATCCTAACCGAAGAGCATCAGGTTCGGTAATCGAAGCTCAGTTGGACAAAGGGAAAGGATATATCTGTACCGTTCTTATTCAGAATGGAACGTTGCATAAAGGTGATGTAATTTTGGCAGGACCTTATAGTGGAAGAGTGAAGGCCATGTATAATGAACGTGATATGCATATTGATGTGGTAGGTCCATCAAGTCCGGTAAGAATTTTAGGATTAACAGGTGCACCGCAAGCAGGAGATAAGTTCAATGTAATGGAAGATGAACGTGAGGCCCGTGAAATTGCGGCTAAACGTTTACAATTACAACGTGAACAGGGAATGCGTGCTAAAAAACATATTACCCTGGATGAGATTGGACGCCGGATCGCTATTGGTGATTTCCAGCAATTAAATATTATTATCAAAGGTGATACAGATGGATCGGTAGAAGCTTTATCGGATTCATTGTTGAAATTATCTACTCAAAAAATACAGGTAAATGTGATCCATAAATCGGTGGGAGCTATTTCCGAATCCGATGTATTGCTGGCTTCTGCCTCAGATGCGATCATTATTGGATTCCAGGTGCGTCCTTCGGGAAATGCCAAAAGAGTGGCGGAGAAAGAAGAGATCGACATCCGTACCTATTCAATCATCTACCAGGCCATTGATGAAGTGAAAGCAGCCATGGAAGGTATGTTAGCTCCTGAATACGAAGAGAAAGTAATGGGAAATATTGAGGTACGTGAAGTATTTAATATTACCAAGGTAGGTCAGGTAGCAGGATGTTATGTATTGGACGGAAAGATTTCACGCCAGATGAAGATCCGGATTATCCGCGATGGTATTGTGGTGCATACAGGTAAAGTAAGCGCCTTGAAACGCTTTAAGGATGATGTAAAAGAAGTAACCCATGGGTATGAATGTGGATTATCGATCGAAAAATTTGATAAGATCCAGGTGGGAGATATCATCGAGGCCTTCGAAGAAGTAGAGATCAAGGCAAAATTGTAAAGAACAATATACTTTTATAACGATTTCGTAGGGACACATCATCATGTGTCCCTTTTTATTTGGACTGCTTGCTTATTCAAAACATGTTCCCTTCGCCGTCATCCACGGATGGATCTCATAAATTAATCTTCCTGCTATAATAGCTGGATCGGTATTGAGTAGATCGATCACTTCTTTTTCGGTGGCTACATCAAAAATAAATATACCTCTCATGTTTTGATCGTCTAAAAACGGACCGGCTACCATGAGTTTTTTTTCATTATGAAGCCGCTCCATATTATCCATATGCCCTTTTTGTATGGTGGCGGCTGTAGCTGAATCCTGGCTCCGGTTGGGCCCTTTGATGAGGAAAACCATATAATACTGTTTCATGTCCCATTCTTTTTTGGGCTCCGAAGTGGTTTGGGCAACAAGGGATCCAGCAAAGAGGAAGGAGATAACAAAGAATACTTTTTTCATATACTTATTGTTTGATCAACCGTTTTCGCAAATAATATTTTTTACTAAATACCTCCACCGTATAGATACCGGCCGCCATCGTGGAGATATCAATGGTGGAACTCAAGGGCTGCTGTTTTACGATTCTTCCATATATATCCATGAACCGTACCTGGTAATTTTCCAGATCGTCCTGTAAAAACAATTGGATCATATCCTGAGCGGGATTCGGATATAGTTGTAGTTGTAAAAAAGGATGTTCTTCAATGGCACCCACATATATTTCAATCGTATCAATACCCAAACAACCCAGAGAATCATAACATTCTGCCCTGTATTCTATAAAGGGCCAAAGATTATCCAGACTTCCCGGAACTCCCCAGCTATAGGTTACACCCGTATCTACTGGTGCCGAACCATTGCTGATCGTATCTACAAAATAAAAGATACATTGATCGCAGTTGGTGCAATCATGATTAAAAAATACATAACTGGAGAAACCATCCCAATCTGGCCAATTCGGTTCAAAAGGCGGAAGAAGAATGATAGGAATGGTTACCCCTAGTGATTGCAAAAAATCAGGACATAGCGAAGGGGCTCCTGAAACGGTATAATTCCCTGTTTGGGTTATTTGGATAATATTACTTGTCTCACCAGGAATAGGATTTCCGCTTTCGTACCAGGTGATATTGGTATCATAGGGCAATCCTAATTCCAATTCTACGACTGTCCCAGCGCAATAATACGATTCTCCACTTCCACCTGTCATTACCGCCGGGGTATTGTGGATCACATAGGGAAGAAGGAATACCCACCCATCCACTAAAACCGTATCACTATTCTCCGTACATGCACTAAGAGTAGCTGCCACATAAAATTGAGAACCCGCATCATTGGAGGTTACCTGCAAACTTTGACTCGTAGCTCCAGGGATAAGTACTCCATCTTTATACCATTGATAGCTATCATATACCTGCGTGCTGAGCATAATCGTATCATTGGGACATAAGATCGGAGCGGAAGGACTGATGGTGGCTGTAAACGGACATTGTGAAAAGACCATTCCAGATGAAACTGCGTAAAATGCAGCCAGTATGATGAGCTTTTTCATTCTATACTTTTTATGGGTTTCATCAAAATTAATGCAATTATATTTAATATTACATAAGCTGAAAAATAATAGAATCCAATTTCCAGCTGTGCAGTAAGTACTTTATTAAAACTAGTATATAAAAAAGCAATGATCACGCCTACACAAAATACATCGGCCATAGCAAACTTGCCTATGAAAGAAGCAAACCTGTAAACACCTGATCTCTGGTTGAAAAGATAAATGAGGGTAAGAATGGTTTTCAGACTTGGAACTACAATAGCGAAGAGACCAATCAACATTCCTACGAAATACATCTTATGCTCAAACAGCATTCTCATGGCTTGAGGAATATTATAGCTTACAGTTTTATTGAATTTTTCCGCAATGGAGTTGCCGAAAAAACTTCCGATCAATCCTCCTCCATCCATTTTAATATCGATCTTAAAGGTCATAAAAGGATAAATGAGCCCTAAAACAAGGAAAACAAGAGAAGCACAGAGCAAAACGAGACCGATAGCTTTTTTCATATTTGGAATATAAAATCAAAAATAATAAAATTGAAGTACAACCCGTAAAGAGTTGATTGTTAGCGGATAATATCGATAATTACCATTATGAAAAGAAAGTTAATTAAGTAGTTTTTTATTCCATTCCCAGTCAAAATATTCCTAATTTTGGTCAATTCTACGTGTAAATATGGATAAGTATTCGTACCTGAGCAATGCCAGCCCCGAAGCCATAGAGGGCCTCTACCAGCAATATCTTTCCGATCAGGCCAGCCTGGAAGAAGGATGGAGAAAGTTTTTCGAAGGCTTTGAGTTTGCCAGGACCAGTTATGACATAAAACCCGGGAGTGAAGTGCCTTCTGAATTGTTGAAGGAATTCAAGGTAGTTGCATTGATCAATGGTTATCGCCAGCGTGGTCACCTGTTTACGCAAACCAATCCGGTTGTACCCCGAAGAAATTATACGCCTACACTTGATATTGAGAATTTTGGTTTGGAGAAATCTGATCTCAATACAGTATTCCAGGCCGGAAATGAAATTGGCATCGGTCCGGCTACCTTGCAAAAAATTGTGGATCGTTTGGCCAGGATCTATTGCGGACATATCGGACTCGAGTTTTTATACATTCGTGATCCGCAAAAGGTAGATTGGATCAAATCAAAATTCGAATCAATGGTGGATCGACCCACTTTTACAAAACCAAAGCGGGAAGAAATTGTAAAAAAATTGGGCCAGGCCGTGGGATTTGAAAAATTTCTCCATAAAAAATTTGTGGGTCAAAAAAGATTCTCGCTGGAGGGTGGTGAAAGTATTGTGCCTGCCCTGGATGTTGCGGTGAAAGAAGGGGCTAACCTGGGCATCGAAGAATTTGTGATTGGGATGGCCCATCGCGGAAGGGTAAATATACTCGGCAATATTTTTAATAAACCCTATGAAAAGATCTTCAAGGAATTTGATGGAGATATCTATGATGATGAACGATTCGATGGAGATGTTAAATATCATATGGGTTATAACAATACGGTGACTACTGAAAACGGTAAAAAAGTTGAAATGAGCTTATTGCCCAATCCAAGTCATCTTGAAACCGTAGGAGCTGTGGCTGTAGGCTTGGCCAGAAGTATCATCGATACCAAGTTCCAGGGAGCTTTTGGAAAAGTTTGTCCGGTATTGATCCATGGGGATGCAGCCATTGCCGGACAAGGTATTGTATACGAACTTGTACAAATGAGTCGCTTACCAGCGCATAAAACCGGTGGAACTATTCATATGGTGATCAATAACCAGGTTGGTTTTACTACCAGCTATAAAGAGGCCCGAAGCAGTACTTATTGTACTGATATTGCCAAGGTGGTTTTAGCACCCGTATTCCATGTGAATGCGGATGATGTGGAAGCAGTGGTAATGGCCATGGAATTCGCCATGGAATACAGACAAAAATATAGCGAAGATATTTTTATTGACCTGGTGGGATATCGAAAACATGGACATAACGAAGGTGATGAACCCCGATTTACTCAACCCATTCTATATAAAGCGGTCGACAAACACCCTGACCCGTTTCAGATCTATACCCAAAAATTAATGGTAGAAGGGATGTTTACGGCAGAGGAGATCAAAAAGGTGGAGAAGGATTTTAGCGACGAACTGGAGACCGCCCTGGAAAAAGTAAAAGCAGGAAAGGTGGTGGATGCCAAATTATTTTTGGAAGACCTGTACAAAGAATTTCGGCAAAGCAATACCAAGGATTTTGAGAAGAGCCCCAAAACTGGTTTGTCTACAAAAAAACTAAATGAACTGGTGTCGAAAATTAATTTTCTTCCGGAAGGAAAGAACTTTAACCGCAAGATCGTTAAGATCTTTGCTGACCGGGCACAAATGGTGAAGGAAGACCGCCTTGACTGGGCATTGGGAGAGCTATTGGCTTATGCATCCTTGGTGGATGAGGGGAAACAGGTCCGGTTATGCGGGCAGGATGTGGTAAGAGGAACCTTTAGTCACCGGCATGCCATTGTAAGATTGGAAGATACCGAGGAAGAATATACTCCTCTCAATAACCTGCATGATAAACAGGCAAAATTTATCATCTACAATTCATTGTTAAGCGAATATGCAGTGCTGGGTTTTGAATATGGATATGCATTGGGGGTTCCTAACGGACTTACTTTATGGGAAGCACAGTTTGGAGACTTTAACAATGGTGCCCAAATTTTGATCGATCAATACTTAAGTGCGGCGGAAGATAAATGGAAAAATCAAAATGGGTTGGTGCTGCTTTTGCCGCATGGTTACGAGGGGCAAGGTGCAGAACATAGTTCTGCAAGGCTGGAGCGATTTCTAACCCTTTGTGCCGAACAGAATATGCAGGTGGTGAATTGCACATCCCCGGCGAATTTCTTTCATGTTATGCGCAGGCAGTTAGCCCGGCCTTTCAGAAAGCCTTTGATCGTCATGAGCCCGAAGAGTTTGTTGCGCCATCCGGAATGTGTAAGCAAGTTGGAAGATTTTACAGGAAGTTTCCAGGAGACGATTGATGACGATGAAGTGGATCCAAAAACGGTGGAGAAACTTATTTTCTGTAGCGGGAAGATCTATTTTGAATTGTTGGAGGCAAGGAGAAAGAGTAACCAGAAAAATATTGCGATCGTTAGGGTGGAGCAATTGTTCCCCTGGCCGGTTGAACAAATAAAGGCCATCTTAAAAAAATATGCCAAGGTGGATAAGATTGAATGGGTACAGGAAGAACCTGAGAACATGGGTCCATGGGGATATATATTAAGGGTGTTGAGCAAGAGTGAGGAGCGCTTGAATATTCAGGTGATCTCTCCCCAGGCGAGTGCAAGCCCTGCTACAGGTTCGGCAAAGACTTCGGCGATCCGCCAAAAAGCGGTGATCGAAGCAGCAATCGGAACTGCAATTGAAGCTTAATAAACAAAGAAAAAAATGATCATCGAAATAAAAATACCCGTAATTGATAAAGATGCTGAGGAGTATCGGGTAGCTTTTTGGCTAAAGGAAAATGGAAGTGTTATTAAAAAAAATGAAGACCTGGTTGAAATTGAATCTGATTTGGACGTGTATATCATACCGGCAGATGAAGATGGGGTTTTGGAAATTGTTGCCGAAGAAGGCAGCTTCATTAAACCCGATGATGTTATATACAACATAATTATTGACGATAAATAATATTATTGAAGATTGTAACGACTGGCAATTGCCCGTTGCAATCTTATGAGGAATACTAATCATTGAACGAACACTACTATGATCCTAGAAATGAAAGTTCCCAGCCCGGGAGAATCCATCAACGAAGTGCAAATAGCACAATGGTTGAAAAAAACAGGAGATTATGTTTTTAAGGACGAAGAAATTGTTTCGGTAGATTCAGACAAAGCCACCCTGGCCATTTCTGCTGAAGAATCAGGTATTCTGGAAACCCTGGCGAATGAAGGAGACACCGTGGAGGTAGGATCGGTGATCTGTAAGATCAATACAGATGCGAAGGCTCCCGAAGGAACTCCCAAAAAAGAAGAACCAAAAGTTGAAGCCAAAAAGGAAGAGAAAAAGGAAACGGTAGTGGTGGCTGCTGACGAAAAATCACATGCCAAAGGAACATCTTCACCGGTTGCTTCCAAAATGATGAAGGAAAACAATATCAGTCCAAATAAAGTGAATGGAACCGGACCTGGAGGAAAAATTACCAAAGCAGATGTATTGGCCTATTTAGCCAATGGTTTTAGTGCGGAGTCCATTTCGGGTTGGGGAGGAACAAGAGATACTACGCGGCAGAAAATGTCGATGCTGAGAAAAAAGGTAGCGGAACGTTTGGTATCGGTAAAAAATGAAACTGCTATGCTTACCACATTCAATGAAATTGATATGGGAGCTATGATGGACTTAAGAAAACAATACAAGGAAATTTTTGAAAAGAAACACGGAGTTGGTTTAGGCTTTATGAGCTTTTTTACCAAAGCCGTTACCGAAGCGTTGAATCAGTTCCCTGCGGTGAATGCAATGATCGATGGAGAAGAGATTGTTTATCATAATTATGCAGATATTGGAATTGCTGTAAGTGCACCCAAAGGTTTAATGGTTCCCGTGCTTCGCAATGCAGAGACCATGAGTCTGGCAGAGATCGAAGGGGGCATCAAAACATTGGCCTTAAAAGCACGTGATGGTAAACTATCGATGGATGAAATGACCGGAGGAACATTTACCATTACCAACGGAGGTGTTTTTGGTTCGTTAATGAGCACACCCATCATCAATCCACCTCAGGTAGCAATTTTAGGAATGCATAAGATCCAGGAAAGGGTAATGGTGATCAATGGTGAAATGAAAATACGTCCGATGATGTATGTAGCTTTAAGCTATGACCATCGGATTATTGATGGAAAAGAATCAGTAGGGTTTTTAGTGAAAGTCAAGGAAATGCTGGAGTCACCGGAAAGAATGATATTTGGAGGTAAAAATCCGAACGAGGTTTTGCTGGGTCTATAGCTTTCTATTCAAGATTCGTTGTTTTATCTTTCTATGGTCCTTGTTCAAATTGCATGTTGAATGAAACCATATCATTCATTTGGTCACCCATCTTCCATCGAATATCAAAAAATGGTATTCGTCCAATAAATTAACCTCATCATATATGCAGGAGTGAAAACAATTAGGTACAACCTATCGTATATTTGAATGATTAGAACCAAATGTTGTGAAAAGGACTTGGAATGACCAATGGCTTCGTATTTGCTTGGGCGTTCCAGCTCTCCAAATGAAAAAATTAAAATTTTTATAAATTAATCCTTAGGGTGCGACCTTGCAAAAGGTGACTGCATCTAAAATGATAGGGATAAGGAGCAATGGAACTGAGCATTATTATACCAACCAAAGATAGAGCCAAGGTATTAAAAGATACCCTGGATAGCATTGCGGTTATTTTACAGAAATATGGTTCTATTGAAGCCATTGTGGTGAATGATTCCACCACCACAGAGATAGATTATCCATTCATTAAAAATCTAACCATTCTTCGAAATCCAAAGAATGGAGTTGCTTCAGCACGCAACTTGGGAGCTAGCATGGCTAAATCAGATCAATTGCTTTTTTTGGATGATGATACGGTGATCAAGCCGGCTCATATAGATCGGGTATTGGAATTTCTTAATGAGTTTCCAGAAGATTGTCTCAATTTGGATTGGGTTTTTCCGGAGAACCTGTTGAGCTTGTTTAGCGAAATTAAATTTGGCAGGTTTATGATCAACAACGACCTGGTGAGCCTTAAAGGTTGGATGAAGGGACAGGAATATACCCCTCAAACATTTTATGAAAGATCTTGCATGGCAAGTCAGTTTCTGGCGATGAAGAAATCTGTCTTTATACAAGTAGGCAGATACAACGAACATTTTCCTCATGCCGGATTTGAGGATTACGATTTCCAGGAACGATTAAAAAAGAATGGGGTGAAATTATTCCTTGATACCAGGTATACTACTTTGCATAATGAATTTGATCGACTCTCTCCATTAAACTGGCTTCAGCGAAGAGAAAGAGAAGGCGAAACCAGGAGAGTTGCGGTGAGTATGTTGAACTATACGGAAAAAAATCCGGAGTATACAACCACCAAGCAATTGATCTATCATGTACTTGTGCCATTTAGGAAACCTATTTATTGGTTCACCTATCTTGTTCCCAATACAAAAAGGGTAGATTTTATCTACCATAAACTCATACATCTCTTAGCGGGCATTTACCATTTTAAAGGATATAAGCAAAAAAGAAAGGAAAAGGAGGGAGCAGCTTTGTATTCTTCCAGTTACCAGAAAGTGGGCAAGCTTACTCCTCAAAAATTAAATTGATTTTATTATTGACCACCGCATGCGCTCCTCCCAGGGCTTGCATGCCCAGGCTTTACACTCCTAGTCCTCTCCCGGCTGAGCCGAGATCCGGGCTATCCGTTTCAATCCAGGAGCATGCCGGTAAATTGATTATTTTTGAACTATGAAAAATATTTTGTTACTCTGCGCCCTTATTGCATTCATTTTTTCCTGCGGATCAAAGAACAAAACAGAGATAAATAAAAATGATACGACTAAGGTTGACATGGATTCATCAGAAAATCAGAAGACCATGGAACTAATTACACGTCCGGTGGAGGAATTAATCAATAAAGAAGATCCTGCATGGCCGATTGTTTTAGAGTGGAGGGAAAAAGCCACTAACAAGGTGGAAATACTTCCAAAGGATGATAAAAAAGCCAATGATGCGCTATATCGAACGCAGGTAACAACCCGATCCACCATGGGAGCTGTTATTTACGAATCAGGTGGGATTTTGATCGATGATGGCTGGTTGAGAATACTTGGCTCTGGGCACCCTAAACTGGATCGTGATCTACCCAACTGGAACTTTGGAAAATCATATAAAAACTCATTCCAGGAGCAACCATCGTTTCTTTTGGTTGCAGATGATGTAGTTGGAGGATTTTATGCCATTAACAACGGAGGAATTTCGGAAGAAGGGATCGGTCATATTTTTTACTTTGCTCCCGATGTGCTTGGGTGGGAGGATATGGAAATGGGATATTCCGATTTCGTTAGTTGGTGTTTTACGGGGGACTTGAAAACCTATTATGAGGAGTTCCGTTGGAAAAGTTGGAAAAATGATCTCAAAAAGGTTAGTGGGACACAGGCTTTTCATCTGTTCCCCCCGTTGTATACCGAAGAAGGGGAGGATGTTGAAAAAGTGGATAAGGCTGTAGTCCCTGTACAAGAGCTCTGGGATTTTACTTTTGAAAAAGATAAATAGGCTCCTCCAAAACTTGGCAAGTTCTTTCTTCTTTTTTGTATTTTTGCAGCATGAGTGAAACAGTGGATCATACCGAAACTGAATACAAACCAAAAGGTTTGTTCGAATATTTTTTAACTCATTGGCGGGGAACTTTCGCCACTTTCTTTTTATTGCCTATTTCATTTTGGTTTACCTTATGGTTAAAAACCCGCAATAAAATTGTTTTCTGGATGCGATCAGCCCCCGCCAAACATGATAAAAGAGTGGCCGAAGTACAACGTCAAATAAACGAATGGAGAGAATCAGGAGCCAAAGAAAAATTAACCACAGGCCGTAATGGCTGGTTCACCATGAGTGAATTGGTCCCCATCTATAAAAAAACAAACCGTAAGATCTTCCTCAACATGTATGATGTATTGGAGATCAACGAAGAAAAAGGAACCGTAAGAGTGGAACCACAGGTAAACATGGGACAAATTACCGCAGCCCTCAATCCTAAAGGCTGGACCCTGGCTGTGGTGCCTGAACTGGATGATTTAACGGTGGGTGGATTGGTAAATGGTTTTGGGGTTGAAACCAGTTCGCATAAATACGGACTGTTCCAATATATCTGCGAAAGTTTTGAATTGGTAACTGCCGAAGGAAAATTGATCAAATGCAGCCGGAATGAAAATCCTGAAATGTTTAGCATGATCCCCTGGAGCTATGGAACCCTTGGCTTTTTAGTAGCGGTTGAATTGAAAATAATTCCGGCGAAAAAATATGTAAGAGTAGAATACCTTCCATTGTTCAACCAAGATGAGATCGTAAAGAAATTTGATACAGAGTGCAGAAAGATCAAAGAGAATGATTTTGTGGAAGGATTGGTATATAGCAAACATGAAGGGGTGATCATGATCGGCCATATGGTGGATAAAGTAGGGAAGGATGGGAAACGGAATCCATTGCGTAGATGGTATAAGCCCTGGTTCTATAAACATGTGCTCAAGATCCTCAACAATAAGAAAACAGTGGTGGAATATGTTCCACTGCGCCAATATTACCATCGCCATACCCGGAGTTTGTTTTGGGCAATGGCCGAAGTAATTCCATTTGGGCATAAAGGCTGGCACCGTTTCTTTTTTGGATGGGCCATGGCACCACAAATTTCTTTGATGAAATATTTTGAAACGGAAACTACCCGCCGTCTTCGCGAAAAATTTAATGTAGCCCAAGATATGCTCATGCCTATGGATAAACTCAAAGAATCCATGGACCATTTTCATGACCATTGGGGATTATCGCCGATATGGCTTTGTCCTATGGCCGTGTATGAGCAACCCAATGGATTGGGATTTATTCATCCGTACAAAAAAGAAGATGGTACCATCGACGAAATGTTTGTAGATATTGGAGCTTACGGTGTTGGGAAAACCCCAGGCTTTGATGGAAATAAAGCTTTGCACGAATGTGAACAATTTGTGATCAAACATAAAGGGGTACAGGCCATGTATGCCAAAACATTATTAAGTAAAGAGGATTTTAGAAAAATGTTCGACCATTCCTATTATGATATCCTCAGATCTAAACTTCCCTTCAGCGACAAAGCCTTTCCGGAGGTGTATGATAAATTATCGCGGAAGGCAAGGGTATCGGCCATTGATTATAAGAAGAACAAGATTCCTGTGGAAGAAAAAGTGCTGGTGGAAAAGAAATCTTAGAATCCCGTCTTGGTCATTTTATTATTGAATGTTTGTATATTATTCGAAACCAATTGACAAAAAACATGTCATCGAAATTGTATTTAGGTCGTTATCAAGAAAAATCGCTGCGAAATCCATATCATGATTATACCTCCGAATGTTGGTATATGATTACGATCAATACACACAGCCATAAAAATTATTTTGGAACAATTGCAGAGACGGACAATTGTCCGTCTTTGCTAACCACCGATATAGGAGATTTTGCGATAAAATGTTGGGAAGATCTTCCGGACCATTATCCACAAATTTTATTGGACGAATTTGTTTTGCTGCCGGATCATTTGCATGGATTGATAAAATTTACTCCTGACGAGAATTTTCTATTATCACGAAATCAATTCGGAGTTCAATCAAAAAACCTTTTCTCAGCCATTCGTGCATATAAAGCCACGGTAAAGCGGTATGCCAACGAAAATAAAATTAATTTTCAATGGCAATCAGGATATCATGATAGGATCATTTATACCGAAGAACTTCTCAATAATTGTCGTAATTATATTAAACGCAATCTTTCTGCCGCAGATAGAAGTGGTACCCCGCAGCAATGAGCCCTGATAGCTATCGGGGTAGTAAAACTTTACATGCGCTTGGCAGACAGCGTAAGCCAGGTGTATGTTTAGTTTTACTTGTGCCGAAGAGCGAGGAGTAAAGCGGATAGCTGCAAAAGGCAGCCAAAAATTCCTAATTCTGAAACTTATGCACCGTGATATGTTTGCCTAATTGTATCCTGGCAAAATAAGTTCCGCTGGAAAGTTCACCGGTACGAATGGTAAAATCTTTACTGTTTACATCATAGTATCCTTTTACAAGTCTTCCGTTTATATCTATTATTTCGATGCTATCCATTTTTGCTTTGGGAGAGGTAATGAGTATACCACCATAGGTTTGTTCTATTACAATATCCATATCTGCCGCCTGATTAGGAGCACTTAAATGACCACTTACATTGATATCAAAGATAGCAGTATCCACCCCACCAACATTATTAACCGGAACAATGCGCAAAGCGGCATCAGGATCGGAGGCCCATGGATCGGCAGCGATATAAGGATCACCCACAAAGTATAATTGAGTGATCAACTCTGCAATGCCGGGAGCGGTTACCCTGAAATGGATATGACTGGGTCTGTATTGCGCTCCATTTAGGTAAGCACCTGCATGAATGGAGGTAAATTCGTATTGACCTAATGCATCTGAATATTGAGCACCTCTATATTTAAATTCAGGACTGCTATTATCGTACACCCCGCCATGATCAGCCTGCCATACTTCTATGTATGCATTGGGGAGTGGATTACAATCCAGGTCGTAAACGGTTCCTTTATAGATCAGAGGTACTCCGGGTTCGCCTACAATTTGCAGGTTAGAACGAATCGGTGCATTGGCCCTGTAAAAAGGACCTAATATATCAGCTGTGGTGGGTACACATCCACCACCGGCAAATATATCGTCGGTCATAAATGAGTATCCGATCTTTGGCAGAAGGGTAACAGCGATAAACCCTTTTACACTGTTTGAAATAAAACCGCGTCTTTTCATGGTAAAATATTTATACTAATGTACGCTTGAGTCCTGGTTTTGGACATGTACAATTTTTCCCAAAGAATGGATATATCAAATGATTTGTGAAATGGCTGTTAAAGTAAAAGCCCATGCGGATAAGATCATCCGCATGGGTCTTCAATACTTCGTATATCAATTATTGTATCAATTTCAATTCAGCAACGATCCTATCGGCATGGGCCATTTTATCGATGATGAAAATAACATAACGGATATCTACCGAGATGGTGCGGTTATAATTATCGTCAAAATAAATATCGCCTACCATTCCCTCCCAAACACCGTCGAAAGCAATGCCCACGAGCTCTCCTTTTCCATTGATCACCGGGCTTCCGCTATTACCACCGGTAATGTCGAGATTGGCCAGGAAACAAACAGGTAACTCACCTTGTTTATTGGCATACTTTCCAAAATCTTTGTTTACCAACAATGTTTTCAGATCTGCAGGTACATCAAATTCATCATCACCCGGAATTTCTTTTTCAAGGATACCTTTATGTGTGGTATACCAATTATAGCTCATTCCATCTCTTGGGGCATAAGATTTTACCTGCCCATAGGTTAAACGTAAAGTGGAATTGGCATCAGGATACATAAATGTTCCGGACTTATATTCTCTTAACCCTTGCACATATACCTTCATGAGGGCAGATCTTTTTGTAACCAGTTCACCAATTTTAGGGCGGTAGGTATCTCTTAACTCTAAAATATCCATGGCATACAAAATACCCAGGTCTTTTTCCAATAGTTCTTTGGTAGGATTTGCTAAAAATTTATTGAGCTTGTTGCTATCAACGAGCATGGTGGTGCCAAAAACCAAAGCGGCATATTGGTCATATTGATCTCCAGTACCTCCTGAAGGATTGATCCTGGTAAATTCATAGCGGCTCAAGGTTTTTGCCCAATACTCCTGGTTAAGATTTTTTTGCACTAACCGTAAAACGGCGGCAAAAGCTTTTTGATCGGCCACCGCCATTTTTTCATATCCTTCGAAATGACCCGCCATTCCTTTTTTGATCTTTGCCACTTCTGCGTCGATGGCTGCTTGATCGGTTGAGTTTTCCGTCAATAATTTTCTGAGGTCTTTAAAACTTCTTCCAAAGATCCCTATATGCACACCATAATATCCATAGTTGATATACTGGGTAAATTTGATAATGCTTGCATTTTCCTTCTCCAGCTGATCCAATTCGGTTAATATGGTGCCATATTTTGTTTTTCTGGCTTCATCGGCATTTACCCATTCGGTAAATCCTTTTTCCATGAGTCTTTTTTGAGTTAAACAAGGTGAATGTTTGATGGCATTGATGGCACCTTCATAGTATTTTTGTGCATTCATATAACTGGCATAATCTCCTGAAAGAAAAAGGCGGACATTTACATCTTTCACCATTTCTTCGTTCCACATATCCAGTTTGGTTTTTAAAACGGTGGCACGCTCAGGATAATCCACTCCTGTTAAAGACTCAATACTGCTGCTGCTTAAATACCGGGTAGTTCTTCCCGGATATCCCATGATCATTACAAAATCATTGGGTTGTACTCCTTTTAAATTGATGGGAAAGAAATATTTAGGTTTATAAGGTTTGTTCACCACTGAATAATCAGCCGGTTTATTGTCGGCCCCTGCATAGATCCTAAACACCGAGAAATCACCTGTATGGCGAGGCCACATCCAGTTATCGGTATCGCCGCCGAATTTTCCAATAGCTGCCGGAGGTGCACCTACAAAGCGAATATCTTTAAACACCTCATGTACCATTAAATAATATTCATTTCCGAAGAACATAGATTCCACCTTGGCAGTATAATGATTTCCTGTGGTGGCTTCAGCAATTATTTTTTTGATCTCTGCATCCCTATCTCCGGCACCGGTAACACGGGCAGTAACATCCTGCATATAAACCAGGATAGAAGCAGTAAGACCTGGGACCGGTATTTCATCCGATTCGTTTTTTGCCCAATATCCATTGTCGAGGTAGTTATGATCAACGGTACTTAAACCGGCAATGGCATCAAACCCGCAATGGTGATTGGTAAATATCAATGCCTTGTCGCTAACAATTTCTCCAGTACAAAATCCACCGAAATGAACGATTCCATCTTTTACGGATGATTGGTTCATATTATAGATCTGGTCAGGTTTTAATTTACAACCTTCACCTTTCATATTGTTGATCACTTTATTGATATAAAGTGGCAACCACATTCCTTCGTCGGCACGAACGGAGCTAACTAAAAAAAGTTGGATGAGTAGAAGTACAAAAATGCGTTTTATATTTTCCATATAGCTAATAGTGTTTTAAGGGCTATAAAGGTAGACTTTATTCTGAAAAATCGAACAGGAATTCTAATTGGTAAACGATTTGTAATGAGGCTGTTGGGCAATGGATAGCATCTCCCGGTCCCCCCTAGAATCCCCATAGGCATAAATAAGGGTATAGTCTTCGAAGGAGAGGATAGATTGGATCCGGTTCAGCTTTTCCTGTCCATAACAATTCGGAGTGGCAAATTTTCCTGTGATCTTATCATTGATCACTTCTGGTTCGGTGGCCAATATTTCCATACCAATCTTTTTACACCAGGGGGCCACCCATTCTTTGCCGGAGGCAGTTACTAAAATGAGCCTATGGTTGTTTTCTTGGTGGACCCTAAGTTGGTCCAAGGCAGATTTTTTCAGCAGGCCAGGTAATACCTGTTCACAAAAATCTTCGCCGGCTTTTTTAAATCTTTTGTATTCCCAACCTCCAAAAAAATATTTGAACATGATGGATTTGGCCTTGTCATTTCTAATGAGTTTGAGGGCATACAATACCAGCATGGGACTTAATAACCACATCCCCAACCAAAAGCTGGGTTTACCATGTGTGAATTTGATGAACTCAATAAAAGTATCCTTCCGTGTGATGGTACCATCAAAATCAAAAAGAGCCAGTACATTAGTTTTTATCATCCGGATCTTTCTTCGGTTTAATGGGCTTCGGTTTTTTCTTGGTCAATACTGCTCTTTGATAATTTGTAGGGAAGTAGGTGGTAACATAAGGGATCTCTTCATCCCCTTTTCCGCTTTTAAAGCTGATCTTTTCATTGTCACTAATCAGTTCCCAGGTAATTTTTCCTTTTTCATAAGTGGTAATTCCATAGATCACATTGTCCATCACCTCAAAACGCTGGAACATTCTATTTCCCATCAGCACTTCATTGATAATGATCCCATTGTTTTCATCCACTTCATACAGGCCTGGGATGCTATCACTTTTGATCAGGTTATATTTTCTCTCATCCCTGTTTTTTCCATCATCATATACAATGGTATATTTCCAGTTGTTGAGGGTATCGGTTTTAGCCAGGTGAAGTTCCATGTTGAGGCTAACCGTTTTTCCCTTTGGATTTTTTATTTCCAGTACACCATACCAATCTCCCAGCCAATCTTGTGGAATGTTTTGAGCGAAAAGGAAGGAAGTGGGAAGAAGTAAAATAAGGAGGATGTATTTCTTCATATGATATATTTGCTTGTAGTAAATGTACAAAAAAATATTTTTTATACCGGTTGACGAAAAATGTTTTTTTCGATCTGCAACATACATGCTCGCTTGAATGCTTCATAATCTCCTACAGGAACAATGGTAAGGTTCGCTGATTCATTCAAGCCGGCCGCTGTGGTGGTAATAACCGGAATGCCCAGTGCCATTGCTTTCAATACTAACCTGGGTTGGTTTTCGATATAAGTAGGATAAAGTACCAAACCAATATCATCAAATATATTTTCTGATGCCGGTTCAGTTTTAATCCCCTGCCAAAACTGATCCGACTCTTTTATGTTTCGGGTAATGACGATGGTTAGATCAAGTTCTTTGGCCAATTGTCTTACTTCATAAGCTCCTTTTCTTCCAATGGTGGACGAAGGAAAAAGTATTCGCTTCCCTTTTGTTGGGGATATATTCGATGGGGAATTCCAGTCAAGCTTGATAGATTTATTGTTGAATATATGGGCAATTTCTGCATGAGGAGTGATGATCTTTCTGGACTTGGTCAAAGCCATATTTTCAAGATCTAATAAGGATTGGCTGGCCCGGAAATCATTCAGGGTTTTACTTTCACTATTTCTTTCATAAGCCAAGTTGAGTCTTTCATGCAATTTTTCAAAAGGAAGCCGGGTCATCAGTACATCAAATGTTCTCCCGGCCAGCACCCCTTCGGCCCATAAAAAAGGAAGCAGGTTTTGCGAAACAACCAGGTGGTTACATTCCACAGGTATATATTTGGAGGCGGCTTGTGCTACTTTCTTGTCAAGCCGCAGTTGGGTAGCAAAAATATTTTTATTGGCTTTAGAGGCGAAACGGGTGCTAAATGCTCTCCTGACCGCAGCCAATGGTAAGGTTTTCACGGAATATCCCGCGGGAATGCTCCATGCATACCTTTGTGTTTTGAAGAGGCTCTTTTTTGATAAGGGAAGAATGAAAAGATCTTTTTCTTCGGTAATGGATTGAATAAAAGTATCATATTCATTCCATTTTTCATCCAGGATGAAAGTAGTGATGGACCTTTTTTGTTTTTTTGAAAGCCCTGTGGGATGTTTAAAACATTGAAGATTCCCGCAAGAATAACAATCATTTAATTTGGAGGAGGACAAGTTAGAAGGAACTTCATCATTACCCATCTCTTTTTTGCCAGAGCTTCTGAATTGAATAATGAGTTTTTCGGAACCCATCTCTGTTTCAATCCTGAAAGGGTAGGGGGCCTTGAACCGGAGGTCGACATAGTTCCATTTTACAGTTGCATCCCTGTTTTGTTCTGCCAATGATCCTTTGATCACCTTGGTATGTTTATGTCTTTCGATGATTTGGAATTCTGCTTTGATGGCAGCATCATACAGGGCGTTTGAAAGTTGACAGAGTCCGCCACCTTTTGTAGGAACAATACAACCCTCTCTTATTTCCCTGCCTACCACATAACCTTTACCAAAATTTGGATTACCCATATGTTTCCAGAAGCTGAAAGTTTTATGGGCAGGTACTTCAATGCCATCAATATTTTTGATGGCCAATCGGAGATTTTCAATTTTACCTGCAGTTAGTATCCAGTTTTGGTCATTGTCATCCGGATTCCATAGATCACTTTCCGAAAAAGAGATCACCGGTTCATTTTTCAATTGGGAGTTAACTGTAAATTTTCGGTGCTGGTTTCCCAGGTTTTGAACTTTCCGCTTGATGATCAGTAAAAATGATTTCAACCGGAACTTAGCATCGTTTACGATGCTATGCTTTTCGGTCAATGCATTTTTTTGCACCATTTTACAATAAGGTGGGTTAGTATAAAAGAAATATGTTTAAGGACCTATAATGTTCCCCGTTTTGCCTGCTCCCGTTCAATACTTTCAAATAAGGCTTTAAAGTTACCGGCTCCAAACCCTTTGGCTCCCATCCGTTGGATGATCTCAAAAAACAAGGTAGGCCTGTCTTCAACCGGCTTGGTAAATATTTGCAATAAATATCCTTCCTCATCCGCATCTACCAATATGCAAAGTTCCTGCAGCTTTTTAATATCCTCTTTCATCATATCCCTGTGTTTTCCCAGGCGGGCAGGAATTTCATCGTAATAAGCTTGGGGTGGGGGAGGTAAAAATTCAATTCCTCGTTTTTTGAGTTCAGCAACGGTTTTTATAATATCATCAGTGGCGATGGCAATATGTTGTACGCCGGGCGTTTCGTAAAAATCAAGGTATTCTTCAATTTGCGATTTTTTCTTTCCTTTGGCCGGTTCGTTAATGGGGAATTTGATCCTGCCATTTCCATTGCTCATTACTTTACTCATCAATGCAGAATATTCAGTATGGATCTGCTTATCGTCGAATGAAAGGAAATTTACAAAACCCATTACATCTTCGTACCATTTCACCCAGGTATTCATTTCTCCCCAGCCCACATTACCCACCATATGGTCAATGAATTTTAATCCAACGGGAGCTGGATTATAATCGCTTTCCCATTTTACAAACCCTGGTAAAAATACCCCTTGATAATTTTTTCGTTCTACAAACATATGGATGGTTTCCCCGTATGTATAAATACCTGCACGAACCGTTTCTCCATTCTCATCTTTTTCAACGGTAGGTTCCATATAGGGTTTGGCCCCTCGTTTTACCGTTTCTTCAAAGGCACTCCTGGCATCTTCTACCCAAAGGGCAATTACTTTTACCCCGTCACCATGTTTTTTTACATGATCACCAATAGGCGAATCACTTTTCAAAGCAGTGGTCAATACCAGGCGGATCTTGTCCTGTTTAAGCACATACGATACTTTGTCTTTAACACCGGTTTCAAGACCTGAATAGGCATGAGATTGAAAACCAAAAGCAGTTTTATAAAAATGGGCCGCTTGTTTGGCATTGCCTACATAAAATTCTACATAGTCAGTTCCTAATAAAGGAAGAAAATCCTGTGCTCCTTCGAATATTTTTTCAAGTCCGTATTCAACGCTTTTTACTTCTTTGCCCATTTTTTTAGTTATTGGTAACTAGTAACTTGTAATTGGTTTACAGGAATTTTTTTCCGAATTAGCAATTACCGGTTTTGTTTATACTTCAAAGGTACAAATTAAGAGGTTGTAAAACATGATTTTTGTTGGTTTTTTCGGAGGCCATATCTCCACTATATCCGACGCTCAGGCAGAGGACTGCCAGACTTTCCTCCGTCCCTCCCGATAGCTATCGGGAGGTAAGCTGTAGCTGCTTCGCAGGCTACTTGCTCCCCTGCCGGCCGGCAGGCAGGTATCCCTGCTGCTGCAATAAAATAAGTGCTATTTTTGTCCTGATGAATCAAAGGGCCAAAAATAGGTTATATATAATAGGTGTAGGGCTTTTATTGGGTCTTTTGTTTGCCCTTATGCAATGGGCAAGAATAAAATGGGTAACTATTGACAATAGTTTTGAATTATATGCCATCCTTGTGGCCGTCATTTTTACAGGTGTAGGTATTTGGGCCGGTAACCAGTTCATGAAAAGAAGGACCAAGATCGTGGAAAAAGTGGTGGAAGTCGAAAAGACAGTTTTTATTGAATCAGGAGGTGCTTTTAACAAAGAGGAGTTTATTCGAAAAACAGGTATTTCTGATCGGGAATTAGAAGTTTTGGAGCTAATCGTTAAAGGAGCCAGTAACCAGGAAATTGCTGATCAGCTTTTTTTATCTGTGAGTACAGTTAAGACCCATATCTCCAATATCTTTCTCAAACTCGAGGTAAACCGAAGGACCCAGGCGGTTCAGAAGGCTCGTTCATGGGGCCTGAGTTAATGGTACTTTAGTCCGGTTTTAGATGGTTTCATTAAAATTCATACTTTAGTATGATAAAGATCGGGGGCTTATTTTCGTGGTTTGTACCCGAATCAAAAAAATTATCACATGAGAAAATTTGTCCTTGTTTACGGGAGTATTTCGGGAGCAATTGTAGCTCTGATGCTCATTATTTCATTCGTTTTTATTATTGGTAATAGTACCGATCCTGCTGATCATGATATGACCGGAGGTATGATCATTGGTTTTACCGGTCAGTTCCTGGCCCTGAGCTTTATTTTTATAGCGACCCACTCCTATAAAAAAAATGTCCTGGGAGGGCGGATCAAATTCTGGCCCGCATTTAAAATAGGCTTACTCATTTCTTTGGTGGCTTCTACTATTTATGTTATTACCTGGGTTATTTTGTATAAAACAGGCAGTTCGGCTGTAATGGAGGTTATGGCTCAGCAAGAGTTGGCTGCAGCCAAACCTGAGGATGTTCCTTCAATTGAAGCACGTTGGGCTTTTTATCGTACGTATCCGGGCCTAATTTTGTGGACCTATGTGGAGATATTACCCACAGGAATTTTATTTAGCTTAATTTCTGCACTTATATTTTGGTTAACTGGCAGAAAGAAAAAAGAGAATACAGCCACAGTTTAAACACCCCAAAAAAAATCATAATAACAAGCAATACCATGACCCTAGTCGCGATAACGGTTAGAGCATGAGCACCCTATAAAAAATATTTTATGCGAACTAAAAAAATAACTGTACTTATTTTGCTCATCACTATATCCTTTTTCTCAGGTTTTGCATTTAAAACTATGCTCATGAAGCAAGATGCAACATTGGAAACGGGAAAAGTTACCGGAATAGGTGGTATTTTCTTTAAGTGCAAAGACCCTAAGAAAGTAAAAGAATGGTATAAAACTCATCTTGGTTTCGAAGTAAATGCATATGGAGCCGTCTTTGAATGGCGTCAGGGAGCAGATAGTACTCAAAAAGGATTTACCCAATGGAGTCCATTTAACGAGAAAACAAAATACTTCGAACCTTCAACTAAGGATTTTATGATCAATTACCGGGTTGAAAATTTGGAAAATCTTATTGACAAACTTAGAAGTGATAGTGTAACTATTTTAGATACCATAGAAACGGTTAGTTATGGGAAATTTGTCCATATACTTGATATAGAAGGAAACAAAATAGAACTATGGGAACCCAATGATATTGAATTTGATAAGTTGGGTAAAGAGATAGGAGCGAAAACAATAAAATAAATAACGAAAGGATGTTTACAATTCCACAAACTAAAATTGGCGAGGTATATGCCATCAATATCACCAGCAACGATTTGGATCAATCCTTTGCCTTCTATCAAAAGCTTGGATTCAGGGAAATATTCCGTTATGATTTTCCCTTTCCTTTTATGTTGATCACCGACGAAACCATCCTCATCATGCTTCGCAAAGATGCCATTCCTTATATAGCTTTATCATACTACGTGAAGAATGTGGAAAATAAGGTGGCTGAATTTGAAAAAGAAGGCATTCAGTTCACTGCTTTATCCGAAAAGTTGGATATGATCCAGCGCTTTAGAACCACTTCACCTGATGGGATCAACCTTACATTGGTAACTTTTGTAGAAACCTTTATCAAGCCAACCGGTGCTACCATGCTTTCATTGGACCCTTCTGATTATATGGATCCTGCAAAATATGGAAACAAAACCATTGGTATGTTCGGTGAATTTGCCCATCCGGTAAAAGACCTGGAACTTACCATCGCGTTTTGGAAAAAATTGGGATTCCAAGCCATTGTAAGGCATGCCAATCCATATCCCTGGGCTATTCTTACAGATGGCACCTCCGTACTCGGTTGCCATCAATCAACTCATTTCTCGGGGGTGGGTATTACCTATTTTGCAAAAGATATGAGGGATAAGATTGCAGCATTACAAGAAACTGGATTGCCGGAATACAAGGAATTAATGGGTCCTAATAATATTATTGTTCCTACACCCGAAGGACAGCAAATGTTTTTATTTTCAATGGAAATGTAACAAAACAATCACTATGAAAAGAGTAACCAGCATTGGAGGAATATTTTTTAAAACAAAAAACCCTCAACAAATAAGAGAATGGTACCGTGATCATTTGGGTTTCAATATCGATCAGTATGGAACCAGTTTTGAATGGAGAAAGTTAGATAAACCCGACGAAAAAGGCTTTTCGGTGTGGAGTCCGTTTAAGGAAGATACACAGTATTTTGCTCCGAGTGAAAAAGAATTCATGGTCAACTTCAGGGTAGAGAACCTGGATGAATTATTGAAACTCTTAAAACAAGAGGGAATCGAACAAATTGGTGAATTGCAAATATTCGAGTACGGTAAGTTTGCCCATATCATGGATCCGGAAGGGAATAAGATCGAACTCTGGGAGGCCTATGATCAGGAATACGATAAAATGGTGGAAAAAACCACTTTTTAAGATCGTCAAATATCCCATAGGCAGTTAGAAGAGAATTAAAAAACTATTTTTGTTCGGTATTTGGCCGTATGAAAAGGATATTTCTATGCATCATATCAGGAATCTTTATATTGGCTGCTTATGGGCAGCAAAGGTATAAGGACCGTCCACGAGTAAAGGTGGAAATAAGTCCCGATTTGAAAATAGGTTCTACCAACCCGGTCGAACCCCATAAGAATTCCTGGGTGCATTTACCTGTTCAACCTACCATTATTCAATCAAAGGAATGGGTTCCTCCCAAAATGATTCTTGAACAACTTGTGCCATTGAACCAACAGCCAATAAAATTTAAAAGGCAACCAGTTACATTGAATGTGGAGGTGCATGGCGAAAAAGCAAGGCCTTTTTTTTACTTGCTGAAATATTCAGATCATTCAAACCTGCTGAAAGCAAACAATGCGCCGGATCAAGTGAGCATGACAGAACAGATGTTCAAGTTGATCGGTTATATATGTTTTGGCTTGGCTGGAGCTTTTATAGCAGGTATTTTCCTGGGCCTTAACTTTGGTCTTCCTGGTCTGGTGATCGCTTCTTTTATCGCTATCTTTTTCCTGCTGGTGGCAGGTGTGATATTTTTTGTGGTACTGGCACCTATGTATGGGGAATAATTTTATTTTTTATCTTTGATTCATCCTCTTGTTATGATGAGATACAAAAACCTTTCTGTGAAAAAGATACTTGTCCTGGCATTATTGATCGTCACTATAGCGGGGCTTTCTCCGACAGCGATCGATGCCCAAAAACGTTACCATCATTTCCGAAGGGTGAAGGTATTACCTCCTCCAACCATAGAAGGTACTGCCACCGCAACAGAACATGACTTTACCGAATCTGAAACAGAGGAACCCATCACCATCGAGGTTGAAACGCTACCTCATTTGAATATTCAGGAGGAAGTGGAACAAAGCGCAACGGTCCTGGAGGTAGTTTCATCTCAGCCTATTCCGGTTAAGCAAACAAAAGGAGATAAGGAGAAGATCCAAAAAAGAAAAACAATATTTGAAACCCATCACAAACCTCAGAGAACCTATATCGACAGTGATGAACTGGATACCATGGCCTATATTTCACTGGTGGCTTTCATCACATTCCTAGGTGCCGTATTTATTAATTTCTTTCTAGGTGGATTCAGCACGATCGTTATCGTGTTTATTGTATTGAGCGGGGTTTTTGCCGTGGCTACTGCGGTGTTTTTTATATTGGCCAATACCATCGGGGAATAGCAAAGGGACGTTTTAAAACACACCACCGATTTTTACATAAACGTTTGCCACATAATGCAGAGCCAGTCTTAAATTTGTATTACCAGTAACCGTTGTATATTCATATGGTGGGAACACAAAACCAAGTTCGGCCCCATAGTCCAGACTGATCCGGTTAGCAAAAATATGAGTTCGACCTAAGGCATTGTTGATATAACCCGTACCACCAACCGTAGCAGGAAATGTACCTAAATGGTTGTTGCCTGGATCGCTTACCGAATAAATCAATGCCCCGGCTTCCAATCTATAATAGGATCCTAGCGGAGCAACCCATGATCCCAAATGAGTTTTAAACACTGCTCCTATAGCGCCCCCATCTATGGCAGCACGATTATCTTGAGTTACAACCACCGTATTATAATAATTCGCTGTATTATAATAATGGGTATTAAAGCCAACACTTGATTTTCTTGATATCATAAAATCCATTCCTAGTTCCAGGCGATAATTCATACCTGAAACGGCATAGTATTGCTGCGGTTGAACAAGATTAACCGGAAAATTTCCAAATGCAGGAAAGAATTTAATACCTCCTTGCAAATGAACCTTTTTTCCTATGTATCCAGGAACCTGGGCAAAGGTGGAGCCTGAAAGAATCAAGGTACAGAAAATACTGAGTATAATGAATGGCCTAAGTCGCTTCATAAGGTTATTTATTTTTTTTCATTCTTAAGACCATATCATATAACGTACTTCCCATGAGATCCTGCGTACCCCCCGACTTGATTTCCGTGACATCGGAAAAAACGAATTTATTTTGTTCCACATCATATACGGTCATATAAACCAGGGTGGTGGTATTCGGCTTGGCCAATACATATATGGTATAAGGCAATAAGAAACCCATCGTTACTACTCCCATTAAGATGGCAAGTGCCACTCCATATTTTTTCTCCACAAAAGTGAGTACTCCAATATTAGCCAGGTAAGGAGTGTTATATTTAATAGATAGATTTTTGATATCCAAGTTATCCGTAGGCAACATATTTATTTTACCCGGCAATGAGAGTACCTCGTACATGGCTGTATTCAATAGCGACATATCGTTCAGGTAATCGGCATCATCTTCGGTAAGTTCCGCAGGGTTGAGTATAGTACTTGTAATTCCAGCCTTCCCGCTTAAATTCACAAAATTATTGTTCAATTCTTTTCGTTTGGTGCTGCTGGCATTATAGATCTTATTTTCATTTGATCTCATGTCGACCTTTAGAATTACCGGATTTAATACCAGCATACTTTCAATGTCTCGGGTATCGTCTATTTCATCCTCGGAATACTTTTTATTCTTCTTCTTATTTTTTAATGCTTCTTCCTTGGCCTCTTCTTCCTCTTCCCATTTTTTATATTGATCCTTGATCAGGGTTTTGAACTCATCCTTCTTCAAAGCGCCTACAAAAGCATACTCAATAAAATTACTCACTTTTTTCTTTTTGTTTTTCCCTTTATCCGCATCCTCTCCCTTGATCACATTGTACTTGTTCTTCTTTGTGTTGGTAGTATCTGTAACGGATGTTGAATCATTGGATAACGTAGTATTGGTATCGGGATGTTCTGTTTTCAGGGAATAAGGAGTGAGCTTGTTATACTTACAGGCTTCGAAAACCAGGTCGTTGAGTATATAGGTTACATCCGCATCGTCTTTCGCCTGTTCATGGAGGTTCCAGGCATAATGGATGGCCGTATAGTTGATCTCTTTTTTGGTAAGTGCATCCATAAAATAATTTACCTGCTGCGATTCACCTTGCTTTTTCTTATATCCAACATGCACAGAAGAAAATTTACTTCCGTTGGAATACTTACTTAAACCATAGAGGCTGCGCAATACCACCTTTCTAAGAAAAAGACTGTTCGGGTTTTCTTTTAGTAATATATACGCCGCATAAAAGGCCTCCTCATAATTTTTATCGATCAGGTATAACCTACACAGCTCATACCTGGCAATTTTCCGAAAATCCTGAAAGTTAGATGCTGAAATAACAAAATCTTTCCGACCTGTGTTATTCTTTCCTTGCACCATGTCCTGGATGCCCACGATCCGCTTATCAATGTCAGGATGTGTTCTGTATTTTTCATCGTTTTCGTTTTTCTTATCCTCTTTATCTTCGATGGGCGATAATTCATCCAAAAAATAGTCTTGAGGAAAAACCAGGTCGGCTGACTCAAGGAAATTTTTATCGTATTTTATTTCTTCAAAAGGGAGATAGGAAAATTTAAGCACCTCAAAGGCTTCTACTGCACCGGTATAACTGTATTCCGAATTAGAAAATAACTTAAATCCTTCTTCGTCCGCTTCAGTTTCAAGGTCCCTGGAAAAGCTGGCCATTAGAAAGCGTACATCTGTAGAAGAGGTTTTATAATTTCTATAGTCCCTTACAATGGCACGGTTTTCAATATATTCTGTTCGGCTATGTTTGTTTCTATAATGTATATACTCATGTGAAAGGATCATAGCAATTTGCGCTTCTGAGGTAACCTGGGCCAGCAAACCGGCAGTTAAGAAAATAAAATTCTTATCCATCGCATAGGCATTCACTTCCTCCGAACGAATGAAGTAAACTCTGATATCTTCATCTATGGCATTGGCTTTTAAAACATGCTGGAGAATATTGGTGAGGTATTCTCCCACCGGGTCATTATAAATCACCACTCCACTTCTCAATAACTTATTGAGAGAGTAGGTGGATTGAAGAATAAAATCTCTTTCATCTTTTTTTGTCCTTTTACTCTTATTGCTGTTGTCATTATTGATGAGATCTTCCTTCATATAATCTGAAAGATCCAGGGGGAGTTTACCGGTTGATTTTAAGATCTGATAATTGTCAAAATCGATGGATTGTGAAAATAGTGCCGGGATGGATAAAAGGCAGGCATAAAATAGCAACAATACTTTTCTCATGTAACGTGATTTAAATGGATGCTTAAAGGCACAGAAAAAATAAGTATTTAAGGTTTACAAATCAGGTCTTTACTCGGGGGCTGGACAAAGATACACATTAGGTTTATTCAGGCCAAAATATAGGTGAAAACACCTATATTTTGGATTTTTGAAAAGATTAACCCTAAATTGGTTACCAAATTAAACCTTTATACAGATGAAAAGACTCATGATTATCTTAGCCGCTGTAGGACTTATGTCTTTTGCAGCATCTTGCAAAAAATGTTACACTTGCTCATCGCCTTCTATGCCTGGGAGTTATTGTGATGATGTGTACAATGCTGCACAATTAGATGTTTTAAAAGGAAGTTGTGAAAGTTATAGTGGAACATGGACTGCACAATAATCTATTTTGATGAAAAAACGAAAGCCTGGTCATTGGATCAGGCTTTTTTATTTTACGATTTTTACCTCACCGGTTTCATATTAAAATTATCCACTTTCCTGAATACTGCCTCCAACGGTTTACCAATTAATCTTGAAGCGGCATCACCTTTTTCAATAGAATCCTTTACCAGTGGCAAAACCTCACGGTATGCTTTTAGGGTATAGTCAAGATCTTCCTGGCTATGCATATACATCATATTATGATTACCCTGCCACAAAACCCCTCTTTTTATCATTTCCTGCTGGAAATAAGCCTTCACCTCCAATGGGTTTGGAACGGTTGCCTCCAGCGTAACTGTTGTTCTGCAGGAATAACCTTTGCATTGGGTATATTGCTTTACTCCCAATTCCTCGGCCAATTGATTGTAGGCATTTTTTAGAAAGGTTCCTTTTTCGGCCAGGTTGGCGGGAACATTTTTATTTTTCAATTCCGTTAAAGTTGCCTTTGTTGCGGCCAATGCCAACGCTTCTCCCCCGAAAGTAGTATAGAAGAAAACATCTTTGGCAAATAACTCCATTACATCTTTCCTTCCGGTTAAGAATGCAATGGGCATTCCGTTGGCAACAGCTTTGCTATAACAGGCAAGGTCGGGTTTGATCCCGAAATATTCCTGTGCCCCGCCTAATGCAATTCTAAATCCGGTCCACATTTCGTCGAATATCAACAATGTTCCATTGGCTTTGCAGGCTTCGTATACTTCCAATAAGAACTGTTCTTTGGGTTCATCAAAAACAAAAGGTTCTAAAATAACGGCCGCTACATCCGCATCCAATGCTTCTTTCAAACTCTCAATATTATTATAATCGAATGTGTAAGTAAGGTCTTTTATTTCCTCCGGGATCCCGTTGGCCCTACTGGTAGCAGCAATATACCAATCATGCCAGCCATGGTAACCGCAACATAGTACTTTTTTTCTCCCGGTAAATGCACGGGATATTCTCACAGCTGCACTGGTTACATCCGCACCTGTTTTTGAGATCCGGATCGATTCGGCGTTGGGAATAATATCATGGATCATTTGTGAAACTTCATATTCCAATTCATGCATCAACGAAAAAGTGATCCCTTTTTTCAGTTGTTCAATAATCGCGTTGTCGACTGCCTCATAGCAATATCCTAAGGAGAGTGGACCGATGGCAGCGTTCCAATCTAAGTATTCATTCCCATCTACATCCCAAACCCTGGATCCCTTTCCGCGATCCAGATAAATAGGGCAGACACCCAAGGAGTATTGACCTGGACCCTTTGCCATGGTAGCGGTTACAGGGGTCATGATCTTTTTTGCTTTTTCGTAAAGCTCTAATGATTTTGTAATGGTTGGGTAATTGGAGTTGAATGAAACGGTATTTGCCATGTTTAATTTTTTATTCGTCGAATGTGTTTTCTACTACTTGTGATTTTGTATCGGATAAGCTATGTTTTATTTTTAAATGATCCAGTATTTTTGCGGCCATTTTTTCTCCGGTAAAACCTTCATACTCGAGCACCTCACTTAATAGGCCTGGCTTAAACCAGGTTTTAAGAGCTATGGGTAGTACATCGGCCGTTGTTCTATTTTTTAAAAACACTTCCGCTAAGATGGAATACAATCCTCCGGTTAAAAAATGATCTTCAATGGTCACCAATAATTGAGAAGAGGTGGCTGCGTTCAATATATATTTTTCATCGATGGGAGCCAATGAACGCATATTGGCCAGGCCCACTTTTAATCCAAAGGATTCAAGAACTTCTTTTGTTTTTAAAGTTTGTTCCAGCATCATTCCATATACCATCAGCGTCACATCTTTTCCTTCGGAAATCACTTCTGCTTTTCCGATCTCGAAAGGTGTATGCTGGATAACGGCTGCTCTTGTATTGGCCCTTAAATAAACCGGAGCGTTATTTTTCCAAATAGATTCAAGCATCAAGATCATATCCTCATTGTCGGCCGGGGCGTATACCTGCATGCCCGGGATCCCTCTCATTAACGAAATATCTTCGATGGCCTGGTGGGTGGGGCCATTTCCATCGGACAAGAAGCCGGGAACAAAACTGGTTAGTTTTACCGGCAGGCCAGAGATCCCTATATCTGTTCGGATGAATTCAAAAGCCCGCATGCTTAAAAAAGAAGCCAATGCATGTACTATTGGTTTTCTTCCTCGCAAAGCCAAACCTGCTGAAGTACCGATCATGGCTTGTTCTGTAATTCCGGTATCGATAAAACGAGGACCTAAAACTGCTGGTAAATTTCTAATGAGGGCCCGGTTCTCTGCAGTAACTACTACTATATTTTCATCTGCTAAAGCCAGGTCTTTTAAATACTCTTCGTAACTGGTATACTTCATGCCTCAAAGGTAATTTGAAAATTTGATAATTACGACCATTTGAGGATGAAATCCATGCCTTCCTTGATAACGAGCCGGTAGGTTTTATAACCCTTGATGAGCTTGGCTTATAGCCAAACCTTATCGGGAGGGACGCAGAAATAGTTACTAACCTGCCTGCCGGCAGGCAGGAAGTCAATAAAAAGTTCCAATGACATGGATTGGATAACGCCCAAATTGATAAAATACAAAGCAAATGCATACAATGAGGACTAAAATGAAAGTAAGACCAAACCTTAAAGCTTTCTCTAATTTTTCCTGATTTTGATCAGTAGGATTGCACTTCCAGCGAATGTGATATGGTTCAATTACCAGCAGTAATGGAAAGAAAACGAAAAAGCAAATAAGGAGTATAAGATTATATTTCTTTTTCATCAATTACCTGATATAAATATAAGTGCCAAAATAAGTCATTTTTTCCAAAATCCTTCTTCAGTTTGAATCCGGAAGTTTCGGGTGATTCTATTTCGATTGCTGAAATTAGATACTTGCCCCCAAGCTTACTAAAGGCTTCGGAATTCAACTGAATGGGAATGGAGGAATTGATATGTCTTTTATGTTGACCAATACGTTGGCTTATCATAAAAGCATCCCAATCAATCCCAAGCTTCGACGAATATACATAGCATCGGTTTCCCCATCCATCAAAATATTGTTGCAATTCCTTGTCTTTTTCCAATTCGCCAGCAAATATTTTCCTGAATTCCTTTTTATAATTCAGGTCGTATACCGATTGCAATCCATCCAATGTATAAAATCCATTGTATTGTAAAATGGAAGGATTCATTCCTATGCAAGCCACTCGGTAATTTTTGGGATCTTCACCTATATGTTCTTTTATCTGGGCGAATTGGTTGGGGGCCATATATTCTTTAAAGGTAGGTAGGTGATATACCCCAAGCATCCTTCTGTAGTTGTTGAGAATTTCATCGTTGCCAATAGTGGTGGTGAGGATCAAACAAACAATAGAAACAGGAATGATCTTTTTGAGGAAATTGGTCTCCTGCATTTTTTTGATGATCAAGGCAAATCCGGTAACCCATAATACTGGCAACAAAATATTGAGTCGATTCAACCTGAACGATCTGATAAATCCCACCTTATCGCCGATATAATATTCAAAGAAACTGTAAAATGCCTGGAAAACCACAATCCCCAGAATTACCCAAAGGGTATTTCGCAAAACGGTATCTCCTTTTTTGTAAACAATGATCCCAAGAAGAAGTATGGGCAAGGTGAGCATAGTACCTACGTGGTAATGCAATGTAAAGAACTGGTGCGTAAAATCCACCAGAGAAGTACCAAGATCCGGTCCGCCAAACATATATAAATGATATGCCTGCCGATGCGAAACAAAACCTGGAGGAGGATCAAATATGAGCTGGAAAATGGTATAGTTCACCAAAGCATAGGAAAGAGCCAGCAACAGTCCACTCAGCATAAATTGAGGGAACCACTTTCTTTTTCTGATGGCGATATAGATCCAGAACAAGGCCACGAACATGAGCAAAGGAATGCCCATCCAAACAATGGATGAATACAAGGGGAAGAGCAACAATAAAATATAATGGTAATATTTGGCTTGTTTTTTCAGGGCTAATAAGAAAATATGGATCAACGTAGGCTGACTCATCACCGATAATCCAAATGGTGTATATACAGGGATCAAACTAAAGATCAAGGATGCATAGATGGCATACGATTTATTTTCTTCATCTTTAAAAATATGTGTTCGCAGGAAAAGGTACATAGCTGCGAATCCAACCATATGTACCAATAAATAATTGATCACATATCCCCAATAGGTACCAAACAGGTTTACCATCACCATCATGACCGATAATCCGGTAGGCATGGTGGAACGGGGCAAGCCATTCATCACCGGTTCGATCAGGGTATCGGAATTGAAATTCCAGGCAGTATTTGTCTCATTTAATATATGCAGCCAGATCCATTCCCCTTCCAGGGTATCGTGTATGCGGATATATGCATCACCGGGATAAAGTAAATAGGGGAGAAAATGGAAAATAAAAACTCCTATAGTGATGAACCAGGCGATATTTGTTTTGGAATTTGTCAAATTTGGGAATTAAGGGTTCTGATAGTAAAGACCCAAATGGCCAATCTTCTTATTTGATCTTTTAATTCGTCCTTGTTCATTCCCTTTAAGTCTTAAATTTTAGTTTTAGCACCAAATCCTTAATCCTAATTCCTTAATCCTTAATTCGATTGTTTGATCAATTCCTTTCTATACGAATTCAATAACTGCGATTTGCTGATCATTCCTACAAATATTTCTCCATCCAGCACAGGCAAGCTCCAGGCATTGGTCTCGTCGAATTTTTTCATGGCATCCACCAGGTTTTCACTTACCTGGATAAGCGCATCTGGCGCCTTCATAAAATCATTCACATTATAATCTTTGGTGGGATCCATCATTACTTCTTTCAATTGATCCATGATGATCACCCCTTTTAATTTTCTATCGCTGGATATCACCGGAAAAATATTTCTATGCGATCTTTTCAATGCCAGCATGATCTCTTTTTTACCATCCCCCTCATATAAACAATAGGCTTTTTTATCCACCAACTTATCCAGGGTAAGCACAGATAAAATATTTTTATCCGCATCATCCGAAAGGATCACTCCTTTTTCTTCCAGTTTTATGGCCGTTAATGATTGGGGTTTAAACTGTTTTACGAAAAAGTAAGAGATGGAAGAAACGATCATTAAAGGAATAATGAGTCCATAGCCCCCGGTTACTTCCGCAATAAGGAAGATGGCGGTGATGGGAGCATACATTACTCCGCTGAGTATACCACACATACCCACCAGGGTAAAGTTGGATACCGGGATCTTGGTAAGGTCCAGTCCAAAATATTTATAAATATAATTGACCAAGGAAGAAAAGAAAAATCCCAAATGTGCACCCACAAATAGGGAGGGGGCAAAATTCCCTCCATTTCCACCGCTAAAAATAGTAACGGAGGTAGCAATGGATTTAAAGGTACCAATAACACCTATCATCACAATAATAAATAGTTCATTCGTGGTCCAGCTATCCCAGATGCCATTCTTCAACGTTTCAGGCGCTTTGTTAGAAGCCAGGTTTTCAATGCTTATATACCCTTCACCAAAAAAGGAAGGAAAAAGGATACAAAGACCTACCAAGACCATACCGCCCAATATAGCACGGTAATAACCTTTGCTCGGGAGCTTATTTAAAAGCTTTTCGGTTATGTTAGATGCACCGGCAAAAAAAAGAGAGCAGGCACCGCAGAACAATCCAAGCAAAATATAAAAGGGGGTATTGTAATAATTAAAACTTTCCTGTTGTGGAAATGAGAACAAGATATTTTGATTTAATACGATCTGGCAAAACAAAGTACCTGCAACAGATGCCAGGATCAATGGAATAAATTCGATCACTGCGATTCCTGCAAGGATCACTTCAATGGAGAACATTACACCAGCTATAGGAGCATTGAATACCCCCGCAATACCGGCAGCCACTCCGCTGGCTAATAGCAAGGTCTTATCCCTGTAGTTGAGTTTATAGGCATTACCGAAATTCGATCCGATCGCAGCTCCCGTAATGGCAATCGGGGCCTCCAATCCGCTGCTTCCACCTAATCCTACTGTAATAGGTGTAGTGATCAGCTGGGAATACATTTTTCGTCGGGGAACATCACTACCACCCTTGGCAACATTGAACAATATATTGGAGAGTCCTTTTCCATCCTGGCCTTTCAAAAATGCTTTTACTACGAAAACAGTGAGTACAATACCCAGTAAAGGAAATGCATAAAAAATAATTTTCTGAAAAAGACTGGAAACTCCCCAATCGTTATGGGATAGCTCATACATATAATGTACCAGGGTCTTCATAGCTACCGCAGCGGCTCCTGCAGTAAGCCCAACCAAAATACAGGATACGATCATAAATGTATTTCTATTCATTTTCGACCGCAACCAATGCAAAGGAACCCTATGTAATGACAATAAGCTCATTCTTCTATATTCGAATGAATTTTAGTTGGCCGAATTTACTATTTTTACCGGACAGCAGAGCAAAAAAAGAAATTCTTTTACCTATCCGGAATGATCCAGAGTATTCTTAAAGACAAAGCCACACGCTTATTTATTATACTGGGGGGTGTTTTTATCGCCAATGCCTTATTAGCCGAATTCATAGGAGTTAAAATTTTTTCACTGGAAGATACCGTTGGACTCCCAAGGGCCAACATGAACATTTTCGGAGGATCATTCAGTTTTCATCTCTCGGCCGGTGTATTGTTATGGCCTGTTGTATTTATTATGACGGATATTATCAACGAATACTATGGAAGAAAAGGAGTTCGTTTTCTCTCCTATCTGGCAGTAGTTTTAATTGCATATGCATTTATGGTGGTATTGGGCACCATTCATCTTGCCCCCTCCGAATATTTTAAAATGGGACCTGATATTTCAAGCCCGAATAATGCATATCGGGGTGTATTTGGTCAGGGCTTGTGGATCATTGTGGGGTCATTGGTGGCATTTCTGGTAGGGCAGATCCTGGATGTGATTGTTTTTCATCGGATCAAGAGAGCTACTGGAGAAAAAAATATCTGGATCAGGGCTACCGGTTCTACCTTGATATCACAGTTGGTCGATAGTTTTGTGGTATTGTTCATTGCCTTTTATTTGGGCCCCTTGCTAGAGGGTGATCATACCAGAAAGTGGACCTTACAGCAGTTGATGGTTACCGGAAGTGGAAACTACTTATACAAATTTGTAGTGGCTCTTTTGCTTACACCGGTTATTTATTTACTACATGCATGGATCGAAAAATACCTAGGAAATGACCTGGCCGCGAAAATGAAGCAATCAGCGATGGGGAAGGCTTAAAAGTATTTGGGGAGGAGGTTTTTTTTGGGCAGCTTTCAGGTATTTTCTTTCATCAATCCACCACCATTCTTTATATTTACAGATGTTTTATTTTTTTATGAAGTTATTGAAACCCATTCTTGTTGCATGTATTCTTTTAGGTAATCTCGGAGTTTTTGCCCAAAATGATTCCCTGAACCGTCAAAAGTATTGGTGTTTTCGTCAGCGACTGGTTACAAAATTTATCAAACCAGGATTGAAGCCAGGCGAAAGTATTCCTGCAAAAAAATATACCATAGGTGTTGCCTGGTCGAGCCGACCTGCAAAGCTTGTTAAAAAACTGGAGTGGGGTGATGCAACCATCCATCTTGGATGGTATATGTCGGTAATGGCAACGGAATTAGAACTATTACAAAGATCAGGTAAAACCAATGATGCCTATTATAAAAACCTCCTCCAGGAAATATATTTTGCCTTGAATGCATTTAATCGCCTGGATGATGCAGCAGAGGTTGTTTGGAGTTATGCTCCTGATGATTGTTATACCCATATTGATAAAGTAGAACCGGTTTTATGGGATACGCTCAATGGATGTTGGCTGCCAAAACCCGGATCAGGCATTCAACCGCAGAGAAATGGTTTTTTCATACGTTCTGATGGAAACGCCAACCTGCTTAATTATTTTACAGATGCTTCTTCAATCAATACAAGTTTGGTAAGACCCTGGCAGTGGAAGGATTCTGTTTTCACTGTAAAAAGGGGAGAAAAAAGTACGCATGGCGGTTCATTTGGATTTTATGCATGCGATCCCAATGCACCAGGCTTTGAACACCGGGCCAATGGCTATTATGCTGGTAGTGAAGCCAGCCAAGATCAGATCTTCAATTTATTGATGGGATTGGTGCTGATCTGCGAATTTGTGGAGGAAGAAATTATGTACGATGGGATCTCATTAAAATTGATGGCAAGAGAGATTGGGTTGAGGTTGATCGGCCAATATAAAGGCACGGAGTTCAGGAACCCTTTAAAGCCCAATCGCATCATTTGTAATTTTGGAGGAAATAGTTTTGCTTTCTGGCAAAGCATTAAAAAAGTAGAACGGTATTTCGAAACGGGTAAAAAGAATAGGGTGAAGGACCAGATCTATTTCTGGGGAAAAATGGATTGTAAAACCAGCTACCAGGTAAACCGGGCTTTGTATGTAATTATTTCTTCTCTGGCCAACACAACTCCTCAGCAGGATCTTTGCAAGTACTCCAAAGAGGATGGATTTACCTGGGGACTGTATTATTTACTTCGGAGGGCAATCTACAATCCACCGGTCCTTGCCAGGAGAGGTTGTAATTATACCCTTGAGGATGTAAAAACAGAGTTGGGTTTATGTCCATTTCGCGGACCTCATTTTGATGCGTATGCATACGACGATGCAGGCCAATTTAAAATAGACCGAACCAATCAGGAAAGAAATTTTCATGAATACACCAAGCAGGAAATTTTAGACAATATGGTTCCTTTATGGCATTTTAGCAATCGCTTTTACCAGATCTGCACACCAGCTAGTGCAGACCAAAAGAGATTCATTGTTGAACAGGGAGAGTTCAATGGTTTGGATTATATGCTGCTCTATAATTTATCCCTCATTGTTTTCGGAACAGATGCGATGGGTGGGAACTATACCCATACCCGGGAATTTTATTTTAAGGATACCGAAATGATCATTAAATGATCTGCTGGATCAATCTACGTTATCTGCATGTGGGGAAGCGATGATCTCATTCTTCTTTTTTAGCTGACGCACTGCCTCCTTTTTTTCTTTTCTCTTATGAAGGTATAATTGTATGATGTCGGTCAAAAAGGCAAATGCCATGGAAAAGTAAATATACCCTTTAGGGATTTTCAGGTCTAACCCTTCTGCGATCAGGGCCACACCTATTAACATGAGAAAACAAAGGGCCAGGATCTTGAAGGAAGGATGTTTCATGATAAAATTACTGATGGGCTTGGAGGCGAAAAGCATAATGATCACAGAGACCCCTACCGCCACATACATGATCCAGAGTTGGTCCACCATTCCAACTGCAGTAATAATTGAATCAATAGAGAACACCAGGTCCAATAACAATACTTCCAGCATTAAAAGCCCGAACGTATTTTTTTTGGGATTGGGCGCCTTATCCTCTTCATCGGTTTCTGTTCTTGTAAAGATCTCTTTGGTACTTTTGTAGAGTAAAAATAGTCCCCCGGCTATTAATATCAGGTCTTTTCCAGTGATCTCGATCTTGAAGACCGTAAACAATTTAAGCTCCAGGTGCATTACCCAGGAGATAAGGGCTAACAGGCCCAACCGCATGATCATGGCCAGTCCAATTCCCAATAACCTGAACTTATTCCTCTTTTTCTCAGGTAATTTTTGTGAAAGAATGGAGATAAAAATAATATTGTCGATGCCAAGAATAACTTCCAGTAAGATCAGGGTTAAAAGAGCAACTATGGCATCAGCTATCATTCGTGTTTATTCATTAATTCGATTCTTTCCCAAAATAGTAAAATTGTGACTGCTAAACATTGTACTTAAGTATTCTTAATAAGAGAATTCAATCTTTTTCACACTTGAGCCTATTTGATCGTATGTCTAAAGCAATCCACCGCATGATCATTCACCATGCCGGCAGCCTGCATATAGGCATAACAGATCGTGGAGCCTACAAAAGTAAAGCCCCGTTTTTTGAGGGCTATACTCATCGCATCGCTTTCTTTAGAGGTGGCCGGAATATCCTTCATCGTCTTTCTTTTACCATTGATGGTTTTCTTTCCGGTAAATTGCCATATATAGTCGTTGAATGATCCGAATTCTTTTTGGATCGCTATAAATGCCTTTGCATTTTTAATGGTACCCGTAATTTTTAACCGATTGCGGATAATACCTTCGTCCTGCATGAGCTTTTCCACCTGCTTATCCGTAAACCGGGCTACTTTCACCACATCAAAGTTGGCAAAGGCTTTTCTAAATCCTTCACGCCTGTATAAAATGGTTTTCCAGCTAAGTCCTGCCTGAAAAGCGTCCAACACCAGGAATTCAAAATGTTTTTGATCATCATGCACAGGCACGCCCCATTCCTTGTCATGGTAAGCCACCATCAAAGCATCCTCTTTGGGCCACTCACATCTTTGTACTTGTTTTTTCATTTATGTATTGCTTTTTTCTCTTTTCTGGCATTAGAAACTTTTTCACTTCCTTCCAGGATCTCAGCCACCGATCCTAGCACCTTCGTGATCGCAAAAATGATAATTCCATGATGGATTCGCAAATCAATACCAAATAATTTTTCCAGGGCCGAATCGCTCAATTCCAATACCCCTGAAACTAAGAGCACTATACCCGTGATCAATTTGACCGAGGGAAGGTTGAAAAATGAAAAAAGTTTTTTAAGTTTCATCATCCTTTCTTTATATTGTGGTTTATAGTCAATTAACGATCAATTCCTGGCAGACTTACATCTTTTACAACCAGATGATTGATCCGTCTTCCTCTTTTCAGTCTTAGGATCTTCCATGCGATCCATCCTATTCTTAAAAGACAAAGGATGGAAATTCCAGCAGGCCATTTGGCAAATCCAAGATAGGCACCTGAATACCTGGCCTGATCAGATGCACTGACGGAATCATAATAATCCATGAGGAGTAAGCCAAATGTAAGCAGCCCAAATATAATTAAGCATATATTATATAGTCTCATGGTTTTTTTTAATGCATGAATAAATCTTTCCCTCAGTTTAGCAGTGAGTTCAGGGTCATGTAAACTGCTTTTCTCCCGAAGGCTTGCCTCCACTTCCTGGTAAGTGAAATGCGATCCGATCATTTCGTCTAAATGATGATCAATATTTTCTGTATCCCAGGTAGAGGCCATTCAAGTTTTTTTATTCTGAAAAGGAGGCATCCAAATCCAGGTCAAAAAGGATTTGATGATCCACCTTTTCATGCCACTAAGTTATTGATTTAATTAAAAAATGCTAACTACTGTTAACCACAAGTGGAAGCTACAGATCTCCTCAACATCACTATTCTCTTATTTGAAAAGATACAGTCACGATAAATTCAAGCGGCCTGGGTTCGGGGTAATAATGATCCCTGGGCCAACGTAATCGTGGCATTTTTTCTAAATGATGTATCACTTCCAATGCAAATATGGGATGCTTCCCTTCGATCAATTGCATATTTTGAAGATAATTTTTGTTATCTATCTCAAAACTAAAACTCACCTCTCCCTCCATTCCCAAATCCAAGGCCCGTTTAGGATAGTTGATCATCTTTGTCAAATGTTCTCTCCATTGGAACCGATCACAGGCTGAATCATTCAATAAACTGTCATTTTTTTTCCATAGATGATTTAATAATAAATGATAATCCATCAACTCCTTTTCCGAATAACTAATCGCAGTATCCTGTTTTTCATTTTTCTTGGGCCTCTTTTTTTTCCTGGGAGAGATCAATGGAATTTTATAACCAACCATTTCTATTTTCTGCATGATGTACGGGTCTTTATCCATCCCCATCATGATGGTATCACCCAATACCAATGTATCAGAAGAAAATTGAACTGTTTTAAAGCCTGTAACTTTGGCTATCATCCTGACATTCTTATTGCCTCCTAATAATGAAATCATACCCGGTTGATCAAATCGTAGAACACCATTATTATCGGCTTCTTTCGCCCATTTCCCCGCTACCTCAATATGGGTATAGAGCAGGGGTTCCTTATCCTCGTTAGAAAAGAATTGGATGCTGTAGGTAGAGGCGGATTTTTGGGCAATGATTGCACAACTGCATACAAGCGCCCATGTAATCACTATGATTTTCGTTGAACCTTTCATTTGTATGCCTAGCTATTATTGTTCCTTGTTTTTACAATTTACTATTTTTTCCTTCCAATATTGGTGTTTTTTACCAACCAGCTATAAAAGGGATGCTTTTTATCCATGATCTCCACGAACCGGGTGTATGGGATCGTAATGACCCAATGGTCGCGATGGAATTCCGGAAAATGAATATCCACTCCATCCCAATCGAATTTCATATGGACTTGGACGGTTAAACCGATTTCAGTGGTGGGTTCATATTGAAGGTTATACTTGCTGGAATCGGAGTATGACCCTTTTTCATCTATTTGCGAAATGATCCAGGATTTTAAACTATCCATAGAAGAGCTGTCTTTTCGAAGTATATCGTTCAGAAGCAATTCTTTCTTGTTAGCCAGGTCGAATATATGGTAGGTCACAAAATATCCGTCAATTGTATACTCCGTTCTTTCAAGACTGATGAATTGCTGGTCGTTGGTGAGATCGTCCAGGTCAATGTATTGACCACAGTCTTTGCATTTTTTTATCCGGGCATCGGTAAATATGCCGGTGAGCTTACCGATGAACTGGTTGAATGATTCCTGCACTGCTGTATCCGGATTCATGACCATAAGGGGATATCGATGATAGGATTTTCCTTTGGGATAGGTGCAATAAATGATCTTATAATCTGTCCAGTTGGTTTCTTTAAACAATCCTCCAAATCGCTTTCTTTTATAACTACAATAAGCTACCAGGGCTTCGGCAGATGAATCGTAGTAGCAAACAAAACTGACCTCGGGTCGGTGTTGAACGTTGATCTCTTTTAAAAACAGGGTGTCTGCTCTTATAAATCCTTTTATCGGAATAATGTTTTCTTTTCTCCAGGGGTACACGGTAAAATCTCCGGTAACCTGGTTGCCATTGGCAATAAGACGTAATTGAGATGATATACCTGGATATTCAGGATAAGACAAGAGAATATAATTCTCAAGCCAATGTCCGGTGAATTGTTTTCGCCATTGCTGCGAAAAGCATGCTAATACTGTGGTAAAACTTAATACAATAGATAGAAGTGCTTTCATTGGCCCTAAAAAATATGGTGGAGGATCATTTTATTGATCGAATTCCCAATATTGAGTTGAGTACTTAAATAATTCACGCTTTATTAAAACAGCCTTGTCTGCGTTACTCACTTCTGCCATACTTATTTTTCGATAAACCCATTTGCAAGAATCTCCATTTCCATTTACATAGTTTGAGGTATAAGTTTTGTTTTTATAAACACCTAGTTCTACCCAATCAGGTTCCCATACACTTAGTGGGGACAAATAAAGTAAGGTGTCATTGCTCCACTTGGTTTTTAATTTATAAAAGCCGTCCTCTGAATAAGGTGTCCAAGACCAGAAAAACAACCTCATGGTTATATAGGTGCCATCAAATTTAAAAATGGTATTGTGGAAGGCAGGTGTTAATATTTGACCTTCTCCCATGATACTCCTTTCTTCATCTATCATCCAAAGCCCCTCCTTTTCGTTTGAAAATATGTTGGATTCGACAGCATACGTTGATTTACCCACAAGATTTATATGTTGGGTCCCGCAGGAAGCGGTTATCATACCTAGGAGAAAAATGATGGATCTTATTAGTTTCATGGTTGGATGCCCATTCATATTATGATGTACTAAATTAGGCTTTTCGCCCAGGTAAAACATGCTGTTCAATAGGTTTTTAACACAAAACCTTTTTTATTCCATTCTTTTTTGCTGCTCACTTATTTTTATTGTTTTTTCAAGCCTGGATAGCCTGGTCTTTTCTTGTTTTGCATTCATGATCCAATGGATCATCACCTTTTTATAGGAAGGAGCTTGTTGACTAAAAAACCTCCAGGCCGTTTTATTCCTTTTAAACTGTTTTTCATAATCAGGGGCCAGATGGACCGTTTCTTTTTCATGGGCATAAATCCCAGATCTGCTTTCGGTTCTTAGTTCAAATGCTTTTTGTCCTTCCGGAGTCATCCATCCTGCATGACTGAGCTCCTCCACTTTCTTGATGTTAATGGCACTCCAAATACTGATACGCTTTCGGGGAGTAAATCGAATGGAATAACTTTCCTGGTCAATTGATTTTCTTACCCCGTCGATCCAACCAAAACATAGTGCCTGGTCTACTGATTGGGACCAGGTCATTGACGGTTTATTGCTACCCACTTTATAGAAACCAACCAATAATTCCGTTTCCTTTTTATGGTGTTTTTTCAACCATTTTCTAAATTCCGTTTCTGTTGCAAAAAAGGTGGGTTCCATTTTAATGGGATGATAACGGGTCTAAGGTGAGGGATCTCATGATTCTCATGGCCGTTTTGAAGTACTTGAAATAGTATGACCCAACATCGCCAAAACTAATGGTCGAAACAAACCGGTCCTCACAGGCTGGTTGGCTTTATCGAAATAAAAATCAACTTTAGGATTCATATTACGCTTTGTTATGGTTTGTATTTTTATTAGACCTTGAGTGAACCACGAAAACCCCTGGCAGCATAATAAGATTCTGCACCATTGTGATATACGAATACATGACCGTAACGATAATCGGCAAAAATAGCTCCACCCAGTTTTCTAATATTGGGAGGTGTGACGATCCAACTGGATGTTTTGGTATCGAATGTCCCAAGTTTCTGTAACTCCCGGTATTGTTCTTCCGATAAAAGTTCAATGCCTATGGCAGCAGCCATGTCGATCACATTGTTTTTCGGTTTATTTTCTTTTCTTGATTCCAGTGCCAAACGGTCGTAGCAAAGACTTCGACGTCCGTTGGGACTTTCGGCTGAACAATCATAAAAAACATATTCACTTGTCTTTTTATCACTCCCAACTGTTAGCAAGACAACTACATCCGGTTCACCACCCGTCCTTTCCATTTCATGGAGCGACCATAGTTTTTCCGGATTTGCCTTCAACTTTGCTTGTATTTTGGACCATTCCAGGCCTTGGTGTCGGTTCATGTTTTTCTCAAAACGGACTTTTAATAAGCCGAGGAGTTCTTCCACTTGCTTTGGTAGCAACTCTTTTTTATTTCCTTTTGCCATCCTATGGTTATTTTTGATTTGTCGGACCCTTTCATTAAAAAATGGTATATTTGCCATTCTCTGCAAGTAAGAGAGACTTACAAACTTATGAAAAAATATCTATCCATTTCTTTGAGGAGATTCAGGTATTGTGGCATATGCACCCTGCTTTTGGCAGGCATCCTCGTTTTTTCAAGTGTCTCAGCCAGTTCCCAGTTTTACAGGAAAAAAAGCAGCCGGGGCAAGAGTTCAAATAAAAAAATAGAATTCAAAAAAAATATTGTATGGCTAGAGGGGCTTGGGTCCAACCAGGTAGTTGGTGTAAAATATGAGAGAATTTTTATGTTTGGAAGTTTTGTTTCGCTGCGTTTTGATTTGGGTATAACCCCATTTGTTCTTGATGAGAAATATAATTTTATTGCCGGGCGAAGCATTACACCGATCACAGGTATGGGTTTTTATTTTCATGTGGTACCCTTCCCGGTTAGAATTGGCATCGGATGTTCGGTCTTGCATGATATTTATTTTGACAGGATTCCGGAAACAATTCCGGATACTTCCGCAGGTTCAACCAATTATGCTGCCCTTACTTATAAAGCTCGTATCATGCCCTTTGCTGTAGTGGAGGCCACCATTAAGGAGCGTTGGACTATCCGGGCGGGTTATTCACCTATTATCGATCCGGCGAACCAGGCTCAAACCGAAACTTATTTCACCCATTGGGCCATGATAGGAGTAGGTTATAAATTCGGCAACTAATTTTTATTCGGTACTGAATGCTAGTTCCATGATGGGTAAATACCTGTCTTTAATAGAAGTTTCCAGTTGACCCACTTTTACAAATCCAAATTTGGCATAAAACTTTTCTACATTTGGTTCTGAATGGAGAATTATCTTTTTAGCATTCGTCTTTTTTAGCCGAATGAGAAAGTCATCCATTAATGCTCGTCCAAGTCCCTTTCCAATATAGTTAGGTAAAACAAAGAGGTTGTCGAGTTTGATCGTTTTCTCTTCAATGGTAAAAAAAGCATAATACCCCACAATTTTGGTATCTACCACGAGGTTAAATACATTTTTAGTTTCAATATAGGTTGGAGAGATCGTTAATAGTTCAGCCCAAATTTCAATTTGCTCATTGGAATAACCCCAATAGGTTTTTGATTTTTTGGTTATTTCTGTCAAAATTTCATGATCTTCTTTATTTGCTTTTTCTATCAGCATGTTCTCGGGTGTTGCCTTCAACTCATTCTTCCCGTTTCAGGTATTCTTCGTACGACTGAATATATTTTTTGTTGCCGGGAACCACCAGGTGATCGTAAGCATATGACAATCCACCGAAATGTATAAACCCGGTGGTCATTTCCTCTCCATTGATATGCAGGTCTGCTGTTTTTTTTATTCCTTCATCTTTGATCCTTTCGGGTTGCTTTTTCGCTTTTTGATAGGCTATTTCCAATTCGGCCTTCACCCCAGCATCACCGAACCTATAGAGGTTGGATATGGCCCATGAAGCATGCCAGATATTGAATTCAATTTTCATGCTATCGATGTTGGAAAGATAAAGGTCGGCAATGGTCCGGGCCTGCTGAGGGGTTACCACCTGGTCCTTCAGGACCCAGATCCCCATCGATTGACTGATATCCTTCTTATTCATTTCGTCCTTGGCCACTTTGAGTGTCTGATCGACGTCGACGTTTTTCACAAGTGCTGGCTCCCTGGTATGGTATTCCATAAAACAGGAACTGAGTGTAAGGAAAAAAGGGAAGAGTATGAGAAGGGGTGTTCTCAAAGGAAAAAATAGTTGAATTGATTTCATACTCTTTTGTAATTACGAATGTTTTTTGTGGTCGCGGCAATGATGGGCCGACGCAGCATGGTTTAAAGGTAATAAACTTTAGGTCCCCCTCAATATTTTATCCATTTTTTTCCCCTTAGCTAACTCATCAATTAACTTATCCAGGTAACGGATCTTTTGCATGAGTTTGTCCTTGATCTCTTCTACCCGATATCCACAAATGACCCCGGTAATTTGTGAAACATTTGGATTCATTTGAGGAGCTTGGGCGAAAAAGGTTTCAAAATCATTTTTTTTATCCAGTTGTTCCTCTAAGCCTTTCTTGTTATATCCTGTTAACCAATATATAATTTCGTCCACTTCTAACTTTGTACGTCCCTTTTTTTCTGCTTTTTGAATATACAAAGGATAAACACTGGCAAAGGATGTGGTATATATTCTATGTTTTTCCATGATACGTACCTTTAACTCGTTTTCGATTGATCCCAATCTATAGGCTAATCAATAGGCTCCCACAATTGAATTTTATTTCCTTCAGGATCTAAAATATGAACAAATTTGCCATAGTCGTAGGTCTCAATGCTGTCGACGATAGTAACGTTTCCCTTTCTTAACTCTTCCACCAATGCTTCTAAGTTGTCCACTCTATAGTTGATCATAAAATCTTTGGTTGAAGGCTCAAAATATTTTGTTTTTTCTGCAAACGGATTCCACTGTGTAAGCCCTTTTTTTGTGCTATCATCTGCTTGCAACCACTCAAAGCTTGTTCCATATTGAGTGGTATCGAACCCAAGGTGGGTTTTATACCATTCGTTGATGGCGTTTGGATCTTTACATTTGAAGAAAATACCTCCTATTCCTGTTACTTTTTTCATGTTGAATATTTTTTGTTAAATATAAATATTATTGATTTAAAAGTAAACCTACTCAAAATAACTTTGATGGCCTGTGGTGGAAACCTTTTCTACATAGTGCCGTTATTAAATATACCAAACTTTAGTCAATTCCCAACGGCGCTAACAAGGTGATCCCGTTTAAATCCGCTTTTCCATTTTTCAGGAATTCATAGGTCATCCTATCGGCCTCACAATTGATGAACCGGATTCCTTTTAAATTGCTTTTAAAGAAAGTGTTAGTAAAGGTTGAATTCTGAAATGTCACCTTCTTAAAGGAACAATGTTCAAAAGAGCAATCCTCTACCGCACCTTCAAAAACTATATCTTTCATATGCATAGCAATGAAGGAGGTGCTGCTCAAAACTGCATTGGCCATGTTGTTTTTTACAAAGTCTGATGTTTTCAACTTCGCCCCGGTAAAGTTGGCACCTGAAAAATCACATCCTTTCATATCACATAATGAAAATTCGGTTTCCTGTAGGGAACAGTCATTAAATAAATTATTTTCCAGGTGGGAATACTTCATTTGACTGTTGCTGAGGTCAGAACCCCTGAAGTCACAGCCCTCCATATGATTCGATTTCAAAATAAGTCCTGACATGTCGGAATCGATGAACTTGCAATTCTTCATATTGGAACACCTTAGTTTTTCCTGCAGATCTTTCAACCCTGAAAAATCAGCATCTACCCAGTTCCCAAATGACATATTCCAGTTTAATTTTTTCCTGGACTTGTCGGCAGCCGGGTTTTGTTTGGGTGGTTGTTGATCCGATCCCTCATCTAAATGCTGAGTACTATCTGCTTCATTGGTTTCGGATGAAAAACTGTCAGAAAAATAGTTGAGATCAACCCCCAGGATCTCGGCCAAACGATGAAAAGTGGTGATATCCGGCATGGACTCTCCGCGTTCCCATTTTCCCACGGCCTGTGGACTGATGAATAAGCGCTGAGCCAGCTCAGCCTGTGAAATATGAGTCTTTCTTCGTGCTTCGGCAATTTTATTACCAATTTTTTTGGTTAGCATACGCTCCTTGTTTTAAGATTTTAACGCTACAAAGATATTCCGGATCACGCTGATATGCCTCAAAAGCATCCATACTTATAGTTGTTATTCCGCTACTTATAGTTGTTTTGAAGCAACTGGGAGTGGTATATGGGCCATTTGGTAAAAAAGCGATTTGTGGGCTGTAGCATTCCTATTCCATTTCCAATGTACACTATAAACCTCTTATAAATGTTGGAAGTGGGTGTTCATGTGCCGGTGATTGGAATATGTATCACCTTTGTGGTTTACCTTGTTTTTGTCAGCTAAATATGTTAAATCAATTTTCGGTATAAGTAGGGCAGTGCGTACATTTTTACCATACGCCCTGCCGAACTATCCCGACGGATGAGAAGATTAAAATCATCATTTTTTATGCTGGATTGGCCGATGTTCATCGGCACATTTCTTGGATAAGGATTTAAAATTGCTCAGAAATTCTGGATCTCCTGCGTATTTTTTGGTTACCTCCTGATAATACTTATCCATTTCTTCAAAGCTGGCGTTGGCCTCTTCAAATTTTTTCTCATCCATATACTTCACACCCTTTTGGTATTTGGCACACCATTCACTGGCAAATTTTTCCGGGGATGGCTTGTTGCTACAGGATGAAAGCAGCCCAGCTGCTATCACCACCAGCATTAAGATTTTAGTTTTCATCATGTTTGTTTAAGATTGTTTTAATCCAATAAACGGAAACGGGGATAATAGGATATGGTTTATTGGTCAAACCAAAAGTTTCGATAGTGAACGACCAGGAAACCCGAGGGAGTTGAACTCAGCTTTGCGGGTTGTATTGAATTTGGGCTAGGGAATGGGATTCTTTACTCCCTCCACAAATGCCATCTCAATTTCTCCCTTCCCTTTGGCTTGTATTTTGCCACGGCGGACACAGATAAATTGGTCTTTTACTAACTCATAGGTAGTTTCACTAATATTTACTTTGCCTGCTTCACCACTGGATTCCATCCTGGCAGCTATGTTCACCGTATCGCCCCAGATATCGTAGGCAAACTTTTTAATTCCAACTATACCCGCAACCACTGGGCCGGTATGACAACCAATCCTTATTTCAAACGCCGGCTTTCCTTCCTTCTTTCTTTTGTCATAATGATCCAGCATGAATCGCTGGATCTCCAGGGCGGCATAGATCATATCATCCGCATGACTCTTATTGGCCACAGGGAGACCCGCAGCAGCCATATATGCATCACCAATGGTTTTTATCTTTTCAATTTTATGGCGGGTGATGATCTCATCGAATGCCTTAAAACAATAATCAATTTCTGCCACCAGTTCTTCGGGGGTTAATAATTCTGATATGCCTGTAAAACCTTTGAAGTCGGTGAACATAACTGTTACCTCATCATAATGTTTGGCATCGGCACTTCCTTTTTGTTTCAGTTCTTCCGCCACCTCTTCTGGCAAAATGTTTAGCAATAATTCTTCGCTTCTCTTTTTTTCTTTTTCGATGATCCTTTTTTGCTTCTGTGTTACCTGCCAGCGGTTGAACATAAAACCAGAAAAGATGAGTACCACCACCAAACTAATTCCGAAAAACCATTTCTCCTGAGTACGCATCTTTTTTTCTTCTACCACCATCAGGTCTGCCAATTGTTTTTGGAAGGAAATGGAATCTTCCCTTCTTCCGTATTCATATTCCAGTTCACGCCTTGCCACCTCATTTAACTTCCTCACATCATATACGCTGTCGCGAACCATGATATATTCCTTATACAATTCCAACGCCAGATCGTTTTTGCCGGATAAATGATAAGCGTCAGACAATACTTCACCAAATGCCAGGTAATATTCGGTCTGCTTCATGGTTTTTGCATTGTTCACCGAATAACTTAAATACTCCAATGCTTTTTTAAGATTGGCAGCACGGCCAGATGGAATAATACTGTCGGATCTAATTTCGGAAGGATCAGAGCGTGCAATGTCTAAAAAAGTTTCACCCACATTTCCCATATTGCGGACTACCCCGTTCTTATTTCCCAGCGAATCGTCCAAACGTATGGCACGGAAATAATAGACCATGGCAATATTGAAATCACCATGGATGGCATAAAAATTTCCCATGTTGCCCAACATTCTCGCCACACCCTCCAGGTCGTTGATCTCTTCGTAAATTTTTAATGCACGTGTCTGGAACTCGATCACTTTATCAAATTCATCCATGGAATAATATACATTGGCAATATTGCCCAATACAATGGCCTGCTCATATTTATCCCCGAGTTGCTGGAATATGCTCAACGCTTTAAAATCATATTTCAATGCGGTGAGCTGGTTGTCGGAGGTATGATAAATGATGGCAATATTCCGCAGCATTTTGGCCTGGCCCATTAGGTCATGCAGGTTTTCATAGATCTTCAGCGCCATATAATCTGCTTCCAGGGCCTTATCGTATTCCGCTTTGTTGGCATAATTGGCTCCGAGCGACATATAGGCACCCGCTATTCCTTTGGGATATTGTAAGGTCTGTGCCAGTTGCAGGGAAAATTTTGCATAACGTAAACCGGCATCCGGATCGATATAAGGATAAGCATAGGAAAGTCGATTGAGAATTTTCACCATTTGGGTGTCTTCATCCACTTTTTTCAATTCGGTGCTCAGCGAATCGATCATCAGCTGTGTTCTGGACTGGGCATGCAGGTGGGTTCCCCAAATAAAAAAGCAGGAAGCCAGAAAAACGAATATTCTCTGCATGGCAGTGTACATGGTTAGTTTCGTTCCAAACCGGTGCGCTATGAGCACCGGTACTGAATTGGACGAAAATAATGAAAATTACTTGCGGTACAACTTACTTACTTCTTCAACTTGGCCACTTCCATGGAAGAAAGCAGGTCTTCACTATTGGGACTGCGCCTCAAGCCCGGACCGGATCGCTGCTTCAAGTATTTTAGTATTTATATCTTTCAGCGTTTTGAACTTAATGCAATAGCCGGTCACACTGGCCTTGCCTATTTTTCCCCCATACGTTTGGGCCAAGTATTTTTTATCTTCGATACCGAGGATATAAATAGAAATTCCGGTGGTGTTTGCACTCATACCGATTTGATAAAACTCTTTGGTTTTTCCATCGGCATATTTGATGGTTTGAAGTCCATATCCTATATTAGGATTAGAAACCGTTTTATTTTCAGCGTTTTTACCATCCAGGAACCACAATTTACATGCCGGCATGATTTCCAGTACGATGTGGTGTAACGCTTGCATCTCGCTACGTTTGGGTTCAGGTTGACTGGTGATATGGGCGGTGATCTGTTCTTGTACGGTCATATGAATGATAGGCTGCTTAGTTTGTTAATGTTATTAATTAATCTAAGATAATCCATTTTTTAATCAACCGGAATGTTTAATTTTTTTTTGAGCCTTCAGCCAATCCGTAGGTTCCTGGTTCTTGTTATCAGCATCCTCAATACTCCTAATTGTGTCATTAACTCGTCTCAATAAAGGTGTCAATGTTCCGTTTTTGCTCTAAAACCTGATTACCATCATTTTTTAGAACCGTTTTCCCTCATATTTTTGACCTATAAAATAAGTCTATGAAAAAGTTGATTTATCTCTTATCTGTTGCAATTCTACTCATTTCTTGCGAAAAAGGTTCGGTGAGTTATAAAATAAAATATACAACCGATGATATTGGTGTTGTGAGAACTAATGATACCCTTTATAATCAGTTTGGTGATTATATTACCAGCCTTACACCGACCAAATTTACCGCTAATATATGGAGCCTTGGTTATCTTGACAGAGTTATGGTACCTGGAACCAATCAAGCAAATTCTCTGGAGTATGTTAACCAAGAGTATGGATGCCCCGGATGCCTAAAACCGGAAAACCACCCAGATAGGTATGTCGATTTCTCTGCGAACACAGAAGTGTACATTACCCCTGGAGTTGGTGGTAACGTTGACGCCGACCATAATACATTTGCAGAGGATCAGGTTGATTTTATTTATTTCTACTTCATCCCATATTACTTCTATCAGGAGGTTGAACTACCATCTCAATATGATGGTATAACCATCGATATGTTCCAAACAGTCGGACAAGATTCGGCAATCATTGATGGTAATGTCCTAAAGGTTCGTCATAAGCAGATGGTAAAGAAAATTTTTCCTAATGCCAACATGAACCAATACATTCAATACATTTTTGGAAATTGTGATTCAACTTACGTAGTAAATCCAAACGGGGAAGGTATTCCGCTTTCAAGTAATAGTCCATTAATGAATGTCGTAGAAACCAATTTAACCATTCGGAGCAATTTATATGACAAAATGATTTTTAATACCCCTCAAGGAACAGAGAACGTTGTAATGAGTGGAGCATTAAGTATGAATACAACTAACCTCATTCAAGTTTATGCTGGAACGGATAACATTCCTTACACCAGTGATGATGTTTTTGTGTATGCACCGAGGTATTGGGAGAGATTAACAGCGAGATTGGATACGGAATAGGCGAAAAATGGGAGTTAGTGTTATGCTAGTCAAAAACCTTTGCTCCTTCAATCTCCGTATTATTATAGTTGCTTTATCTTTCAGATAAATTTTGGTTTTGAAATTACACCTAACGTAACCGCAATTGGCCACGTGCCTTGTTTAAAGGTAATGAACTTTAACCAATCTCAAATGATAGCGGGGCGTAAATTATTCAAATACGCACAGGCGGTTTAAAAGCCAAAAGTGTTGATTTTAGGAGGTTGTAGGCAATTTTATAAAATGGGAGTTAGGTAATGGCGCCTACACCAACCCGCGAGGTGTCAGCAGAAGACGAAATGAGTCAACTGACGACGAGGTAAGCAAAGCTTTTTCTTTTTTTTGATAAGTGACGAAATCAGTCAACCGAGAACGAAGTTATTGGGTAAATACACGAAGTAATTTTTTTTTTCTTTAAAGGTGGGAACAAAAACCATGACACAATTGCCTTGCAGGGAGAACCTATATGTTCACTTCGATTTGTCCGAAATCTTCAATGGGGACAAGGGTTTGTCAAACGTGCAGTTGCAAGATTTCTAAATGAAGTTGCGAACTTTCTCGGTGAAGTTGGGAGTTTTCTATTTGCAGTTGCGAGATTTCTAAAAAACCCTTAAGATTTGCTGGTATCTGCCTGCATCTTCCTAAAATAACTATTCTTCCTCGGAAAATTCAGGTTCGTTTTGTATGAATGCTTGTTGTTGTTCTTCTTCTTTATGCGGTTTACTGAACATTAAACCAAACATCATGAATAAAGCTGTAAGTATAATTACCTGAATCAACAATGATTTATTGATATACGATAGCTGATGTGTTACGCTGATAGAAAGAAACAATAAAATAGTAATTAAACCTCGTGGCGCAATAAACAATAACGGGCTTAACGGAAGTCTTGTTAACTTTAACTGGATGATCCTGAAAATAACAATAAGCGCAACAATGATGAATGCCATGGGTATGGTTTCGACATTTATAATTTCGGATGTTTTAATAAGGAATCCGAACAAAAGAAAAAATAATGCCCGTACCATAAAGGTTCCTTCAATTGCCAGTTTTTTGAATTTCTTTACCTCGGACTGCAATTGATCTGGCTTGAATCTTTGCAGCCATTTATATTTTTTTAAGGTGTTCAAATTCCCAATGAACAATCCAAAAATAAGAATGAAAAGTAAGCCAGGTAAATTATACATCTTTAATGCTTCGTAAATTAATATAATGATTAATATGATAGGTATGAATTTAATATGGTGCTGTATTTTATTGAGAAGGAACGAAAGGGCGATGGTTGCCAAAACAGATATTACCAGTATGATAACCATTTGAAGACCAAAATTGGCAAAGGCAAACATGTTAATGGTTTCATTTACGGTTATGAAGTTAAAAATCAAAACTCCAATAATATCGGATAAACTGCTTTCGTAAATGATAAACTCCTTATGTGGCTTAATTAGATTTCTAACACTTGGAATTGCAATTGCACTGCTGATTACGCAAAATGGAATGGCATTTATTAATCCATCTTTTAAACTGTGATTACCCCAATACTTAAATAGAAATGTCAGTATAAAGGCCAATGCTATGATTGGAAGCAAGGCTCCAATAAATGATTTTCCTACCAGTTTAAATTTTGATCTGTTCAACTCTAACTCAAGTGAACCTTCCAAAACAATAAGTAATAAGCCTACTGTACCTAAAACGGGAAGAACAGAAGAAAAATCAGCTACCGGTATTTCTAAGTAGTTTACCAATTGTTTAACTCCCCAGCCTAAGGCCAATAACAATATTACTGACGGAATTCGTGTTTTTGATGAGGTTATATCAAAAAAATATGCTAACAAGAGCAGAGCACAAAATGTTATAATAATCGTTCCTGTCATTGTTGTAAAGGTAGTATTTGAAAATTAAATGATGTTTAAGGTGCAAATGCGGCCCGAGACTGGCGGCGGCGCAAAGAGCCGGTGCGAAACGCAGTAAAGCACGAAGCGAAGCGAACCCGTAAGGCGAGGACAGGCCGCCCAAATAAAAAAATCGTGAATATTGATATATATCAATGCCCAGGAATTTATGCTCAATAATTTTGTATTGCTTTTTTAGGTGAAAGGCAAGTTAGAGGGAGTCCACTGGAAGGTGAAAGTTCTGGTGGACTCTGTTTTTATATTTAAGACATTATGCTGTGCTGCAAGATAAATACCAACGCTCCTGCAAAATAACCTAACAATGCCAACCAGCTTATACGTTTTACATACCAAAAGAAATCTATCTTCTCCATTCCCATTGCTGCTACCCCGGCTGCTGAACCTATAATTAATGCACTGCCTCCTGTACCTGCTGCATAAGCAAGGAAGGTCCAGAAATAATGATCCTGCGGATAGGTTTGCAAATCGTACATGCCTATAGAGGCTGCTACCAAAGGAACGTTATCTACAATGGCTGATAGTAAACCAATGGACATGACTATTAAATTGGTATCGCCAATATTCGAGTTAATATAAGTGGCAAAATCACCCAATTGTCCTGTAGTTTGCAATGCGGAAATGGCAATTAAGATCCCCAGGAAAAATAAAATACTGGGCGTATCAATTTTACTTAAGGCATACATGACTGAATAGGAATTTTTGACTTCTTCGTCTTTATCCTTATGCACTATTTCGGAAATAATCCAAAGCAAAGCCAAACCAGCTAACATTCCCATGTAAGGAGGCAAATGTGTTATTGTTTTGAATACCGGTACACATAACAATATGATAAGACCTGAAAAGAAAATAATATTCCGTTGACGTGGTGTGGTATCTTTTGGAGGCGCATTAGGATCAGCCACCGGACGTTGTGCAGTACCCCTGATCATAAATGTTGTAATGATTAAAGGAACTAACAAACATACCAGGCTAGGCAGAATTAAATTTGTGATAATATGACCTGCGGAAATTTGCCCCCCGATCCATAACATGGTAGTGGTAACATCACCAATTGGAGACCATGCACCACCTGCATTTGCTGCTATGATGACCATACCGATGAAAAGCATTCGATCTTTTTTGTCATCGATTAATTTGCGGAGCAATGAAACCAATACAATGGTTGTGGTTAGGTTATCAAGTATAGCAGAAAGGACAAACGCCAATGAAGCTATGATCCATAGCAGTTTTCGTTTGTTAGTAGTAGATATTACACTGGTGATAACATCAAATCCATCATGCGCATCGATGAGTTCAACAATGGTCATTGCTCCAATCAAGAAAAATAAAATACCAGCAATTTCACTCATGTGCTCTGACAAATGAGTAATGGCATGATGTGTATCGGTTGGAGTAAAGATGTAAATAGTCCAACAAACAACCCCGGTTAATAATGCGGTAGCCGCTTTATTTATTTTTATAAAGTGCTCCAAGGTTATTGCCAAATAACCTACAACGAAAATTATAATGATTGCTACTAACACCTGACAAAATTAATAAAACCGGGGAATTGGGTTTTTACGATCATTCTTTAATTAAGATCAGCATAATCCATGGCATCAGTAAGCGAAAGGTTGACCTTACGAATAATGACGGAATCAGTTTTTAAAGTAGATCCATTTAGAATAATGGCAGTACCAGGTTGATGCAATGAACCCGAAATTTGATCGCCTACACTGAATGAATTTATATTGAAACATTCGAAGACCGTGTATCCACCGCCATCCATTTCCACAACAAACATTGCACTTACAAGATTACGATGATATATTACTCCTCTTTTCATTATTAGTTTTGGTTGGAAAGAACAAGATTTTTAGCTTTAATAAAAAGCTGCTATATTTTCCAATTCCTTTGTTTTAAGCACTGTGATCTTACGACCTTGGGCATGTATTATTTTTTTATCTTTAAAAAAGCGTAACATACGAACCAATGTCTCAACTGTTGTACCTACATAGTTGGCTAAATCTTCGCGTGAAAGATCTATAACGGTATGTAACCGCGGTTTGGATGTGCTTTTGTATGTTTCGTTCAATATTAGAAGTGATAGCGCTACTTTTTCACGGACAGGTTGTTGAGAGAAAAATGAAATTTTATTGACCCATACATTGAACTCATGACTTAAGTTAACCAACAAACGCCTGCTTAATGCAGGTGCCTTGTTTAGTGATTCTAACAAAACTCCGGCTGGGATAAATGTAATGACAACATCTTCTAAGGCCATTGCATGAACCGGATGTGGTTCGTTACATAACAAAGGACGATAGCCCATCATTTCGCCTTTGCGATAAATATGCACTATCTGTTCTTTACCATCTTTGTTGATCTGGTAAATTTTTACTTTCCCTTTTTTTAATATGTATAATCCCTTTGAAGTAGTTCCAGCCCGAAAAATAACTTTCCCTTTCTTCTCTTCCTTGCGCACCAAATGGGGCCTTAAAAAATCCAGTTCCTTAGGAGGTAAGCCATCCAGGAGGGAATCAACCTTAAAGTGGAATTTATCTATGTGAAATGTCATTATAAATAGGTAAAAGAGACAAATTTACTTGTTTAAACTGGGTAAAAATTGATAAATGTCAATGGATAGGATTATTAACTGTTTAATTTTGCGATATATAACTGTTTATTTTGGTGGTTTGAGTGGTTAGAAAGCCCATCGTTAGTGTTTGATTTTGTGCAGACTACGTTCTTTGTAACCTTACCGCCTTTTTCAACTGTAAGGTAGAATTTCCAAAAATTCAGATGGGCTTTTTTCCACATTTTATATTTGTTATATAATTCACACATATTTTAGAAATATGCGCATTTGTATTGTCTATTTTATAAAATGTTATTTTCTTTTAAAATTGTCAAAATTGATTAATGTCAACGGAATACCCATTTGACAGAGATAATTTGCCCTCCGATATTAATTGTGTTAATGTTTTAGTGCAACTCTTTTAGCCAAAAAGCCCATCGTTTGAACTTTTTTAAACGATTTCCAGTTTTTCGAGAACAGATTGATGGGCTTTTACTAAAGATTGTATTGAATTAAAAGAGGAGATTAGTATGGAAGATCTAGTTCATTTTATTAATTACCGATCGTATGCTTTACATAACCTGCACCATATTATGCAGGCCGAAAGGTTTAGTGCAGAAGAAAAGTTTGAAATGGAGGTGGTAGGCAATGTGCTACCTTTTAAAACAAATAATTATGTTATTAATGAGCTTATCGATTGGGATAATGTGCCGAATGACCCAATCTTTAGGCTCACCTTTCCGCATAAAGATATGTTGCTGCCGCCTCATTTTGATGAGATGGCCAATGCTCTGAAAAAGAATCTTAGCAAGACCGAATTGAAGGCTGTAGCGAATAAAATCCGTATGCAGTTGAATCCACATTCGGACGGGCAAATGGCCAATAATGTACCTATGCTAGACGGAACCAAGCTGACAGGGATACAACATAAGTATGATCAAACTGTTTTGTTTTTCCCCAGCCAGGGCCAAACCTGCCATGCTTATTGCAGCTTTTGCTTTAGATGGCCCCAATTTGTTGGCATGGATGAAATGAAATTTGCCATGAAAGAGGGAGAATTGCTGGTTGATTATGTTAGAAAAAATAAAAATGTAACAGATGTTTTATTTACGGGTGGTGATCCACTTATAATGAAAACGAAAATACTGGCGGGGTACATTGATAAGTTACTGGATGCGAATATTGAAAATTTGCAAACGATTAGACTTGGAACCAAGGCACTTGGTTATTGGCCCTATAGATTCACTATGGATGATGATGCTGATGATCTGCTCATATTGTTTGAGAAAGTGGTTGCAAAGGGCATTAATCTATCGATTATGGCACATTTTAATCATCCAGTGGAGCTTTCGACCAATGCTGTTGAAGTAGCTATCAGACGAATTAGAAATACTGGTGCACAGATAAGAACACAATCACCTGTATTGCGACATATTAACGATTCGCCCGATATATGGGCAGAAATGTGGAGAAGGCAAGTGAACCTGAACTGCATTCCCTATTACATGTTTGTTACCAGAGATACCGGTGCGCAACATTATTTTGCTGTTCCATTGGTTGAATCGTGGGAAATATTCAGAAAGGCATATCAACAAGTAAGCGGAATTTGCAGAACCGTAAGAGGCCCCAGCATGTCAGCCAACCCAGGCAAAGTACAGATATTGGGTGTAAGCGAAATTACTGATGAAGTGGTTACGAAAAAGATAATTACTCTACGATTCTTGCAAGGAAGAAATAAGGATTGGGTTGCACAGCCGTTTTTTGCAGAGTATAATCCTGATGCACTTTGGCTGGATGATTTAAAACCAGCATTTGGGAATAAGTTCTTTTTCGAAGAAGAATTTGAGAGGAAGTATAACCGATCCATTACCGATACAGATTCGATCAATTTACAATAGGGTGAATGATTTGGTTAAAATATATGCAACGGGAGCCGGTTTTGTAGCAGGTGGAGTAGTATTGGGGATATTACTGGAGAAAATTCTATTGCGGTTCTTTATTAAAGAGGCTGCAAAAACATTTTCGAAAGTAGATGATGTTCTGTTGAATTCATTAAAAGGTTTATTGATATTCTGGGGAGCATTGGCAGGAATTTATCTTGGATTAAGATACCTGCCACTAATGGAGGATCAGTATAAAATATGGCATCGAGTATTTCTAATTGCACTTGCAGTTTCATTTGCCGTATTGATCAGCCGCATTATTATCGGGTTGATTAAGTTAAGGATATCAAAGACACCGGGATTGATACCTTCCACCACTATTATTTCAACGATTACAAGGGTGATTGTTTTCCTGGTGGCTACTCTTGTTGTTCTACAAACATTGGGAATATCGGTTACTCCCATACTTACTGCATTGGGTATAGGTGGTGTTGCTGTAGCGCTTGCCTTACAAGAAACTCTCACCAATTTTTTTGCGGGTATACAGGTAATTGCTTCTCAACAAATACGTCCGGGAGACTATATAAAACTAAACACTGGAGAGGAGGGATATATTACCGATATCACCTGGAGAAGTACAAGTATAAGAATGTTATCAGGCAGTTTAATTGTAGTTCCAAATTCCAAAATATCCTCAGCCAATCTAACCAACTATTACAGACCTGATAAAGAACTGGCGGTTTTGGTTGAAGTAGGTGTTAGCTATGACAGCGATTTAAATAAAGTGGAAAGTATTACGGTTGAAACTGCGAAAGAGATTTTGAAAAAAACAGCAGGTGGTGTAGAAAACTTTGAACCTTTTATAAGGTATCATTCCTTTAAAGATTCAAGTATAGGATTTACCGTGATACTGAGGGCCAAAGAATTTACCGATCAATATTTATTAAAGCATGAATTTGTAAAAGCCTTGCATAAGGTATATAAAGAAAACTCTATTGAAATACCTTTTCCTATTCGTACCATCAAATTACAGCAACCATATTTAGAGGATCATGGATAGACAAAGATTAATCATAGTATCGAACCGATTACCTTTTCAGTTTACTGAAAAGAAGGGAAAGATTACTATACAGCCGAGTTCAGGAGGATTGGTTTCGAGCATCCAATCCTATATTCGTCATTTGAACCAGGATAATGAAGGAATTACCCCCGTATGGATTGGTGACCCCGGTGTAACCGAAAAGAAGTTTACTGACTTTTATGGGAAGCGCAGCATTCAACAGGATGAATTTATACTACACCCGGTTTTTCTCACCGATATAGTAAGGGAAAAGTTTTACAATGGATTCTGTAATGATACTATATGGCCTTTGTTCCATTATTTCCCATCATATGCAAAATTTACGGATGATACATTTGAACATTACCAAATAGCGAATCAATTATTCAGCAATAAAATTGCTGAAGTGTATCAGCCGGGGGATCTTATATGGATACATGATTATCACCTTATGCTGGTGCCTAGTATGCTAAGATCGGATATACCCAACGCTGCTATAGGTTTCTTTTTACATATACCGTTTCCATCTTTTGAATTGTTCAGGTTATTACCCAACAAATGGAGGACGGATATTTTGAACGGATTATTAGGAGCAGACTTAATTGGGTTTCATACCAATAATTATGTTCAGTATTTTTTAAAATCTGTACAACAAATTCTTGGTTATGACAATAACCTCAGATTAATCACCACTCCTGATAGAAGTGTTACCGTTGATACTTTCCCGGTGAGTATTGATTATGAAAAGTTTCACCAGACAGCCACTAATCTGACTGTATTTGCTGAACGGAACCGGATCAAAAAGAAATTGAGCACCACTAAAATTATTATTTCTGTTGATAGACTTGATTATACCAAAGGAATTATCGCCCGACTTGAAGGGTTTGAAATGTTCCTGGAGAAATATCCTGAACACCAAGGCAAAGTTGTGTATATTCTTGTTGTAGTTCCATCGAGAGATATTATTGCGAAGTACAAAGAAATTAAGGACGATTGTGAAATACTGATTAGCCGTATCAACGGCAAATACGGAAGCATTGAATGGACTCCAATTCTTTACCAATATAAATCGTTGGATTTTGAAAAGCTTACGGCACTTTATCTTGCCGCAGATGTTGCTTTAATTACTCCCTTGCGGGATGGAATGAACCTTGTAGCCAAAGAGTTTATTGCATCAAGAAACGACCGTAAGGGAGTTTTAATTCTCAGTGAAACTGCGGGTGCTGCAGCTGAATTAAGTGAAGCCTTATTAGTAAATCCAACGGATAGAAAAGAAATTGCAGAAACCTTATCAGGCGCCCTTTCCATGCCACCCGAAGAACAGGTAAGGCGTAATACCAGCATGCAAAAAAGATTAAAGCTGTATGATGTAGTTAAATGGGCCGATGATTTTATTACTCAAGTGATGCAAAGTAAGGAGAAGCAAGAAACGCTTCAGATAAAGGAAGTAAATGATCGAATAGAAGAAGAAATACTGTCATCGTATTCAAATGCGACCAAACGAATTATTTTTTTAGACTATGATGGTACGCTTTCTCCAATAGCACGTTTGCCACAGTTGGCTGTACCAAACGAGGATCTAAAAAGATTGCTCCAACGACTTAGCAATGATGAAAATAATACAGTGGTCCTGATTAGTGGAAGACCTAAGGGTGTCCTGGAAGAATGGTTTGGAAATCTCCCCATTGTTTTAGTTGCAGAACATGGAGCATTTTACAGACCGATGCATAACGGTTGGGAACAAACTATCTCTGCCAATGTTGAATGGAAAGAAAAACTCCTGCCTTTGTTAGAATTGTTTGCTAACCGATGTGCAGGTTCTTTAGTAGAAGATAAAGCCCTTTCGCTTTCCTGGCATTATAGAAATGCAGATAAAGAACTCGGATTCTTAAGATCAAGAGAGCTTATTAATTCGTTGAATGAACTTTCAGCTCACCTGGATTTTCAACTCATTGACGGGAATAAGGTAATTGAGATAAAGGCGCATGGTATTGATAAGGGAATGGCGGCAAGATTGTTATTAGAAAACGGTGAATATGATTTTATCCTTGCTATTGGGGACGATAAAACCGATGAGGATCTATTTGGTGCAATTCCACCGGATGGGTTTTCGATACGGGTAGGGTTGACACAAAGTGTGGCTAAATATAATTTTAGAAAGCAAGGAAACGTAATTGGTTTGTTGAACAAGTTAATTATGTACGAAAACCATGCTGTATAAAATTGATGAGGGAAATATATGGCTAATTATTCTCTTTATAACCGGAGCTTTCGGGGTGTTTGTAGCCGGGGTAATAATATTGGTAGATGTATTCAAAGTTAAGTTTCCCAGGAAAAAAGGGAAAAGTTGATAAGACTGATGCATAAATTTGGGGGGATTTATTTCAACGAAGCAATTATCACAAGCCGCGTTTAGCGGCTTGCTGTTTTTCTCTTTCTTTCTTGTGGCCTAAGAATTTTTTGGCAGCCTGCGAAGCAGGCGTGTGTTTTTGTTGCCGGCAGCTTGGCTCTTTTGCTGCACGGAGCGTAGCGAGTACAGCAAATGTGCCAATGGGCCAACCAAAAACCATGACATAAAAATTGCGGGTCGGCAAAAAATAAATAAAACCTTCGGGGCAAATTATTATTTCAATAAGATGCCCCTGCGGGTCGGCCCTTTTGTGGCCAGTGTGTAGGCAAAAAACAAAATTACAAGGGTATTTACCCTAATGAATAAATTACAATCGCTTTGCGATTAAAAATTACGGTGACGAACGATTATAAAATCATCTTCGATAAGAGACGCGAATAGTCAAACGTGAAT
>JANWKT010000037.1 GCA_025451235.1 Flavobacteriales bacterium
CCATGTATATGTGCATGGCAACGCTAATCATATCGAAAAAGGATACGACGAGAAAAAGAAAATGCACTTTTATAAGTTGTATTATAACAACGAAGAATAGATTTTTTCTAGTACTTTTATAATCGGCGTTTAATGATGTTACATGCCGGTTATACATATGAGCTTAAAAATAGAAGAGAACCTCCTCCGATTCAATAAGATTGAGCCTTATTATTTTTATCTTTTCCTTGTTATCCATTTAATCCCGGTCCTCTCTTTTCAATTCTTCCCAACGGTTGACGGACCGGCCCATTTGTACAATTCAAATTTGATGGTGGAGCTGATTAAAAACTCCAGCAGCCCTCTTCATGATTTTTTTGTTTTTAATAAAAGTATCCACCCCAATTGGTCGGGTCACTTTTTATTATCCCTGTTTGCGTGGATCTTCCCCGGATTTATTGCGGAAAAGCTCGTCTTGTTGATCTACCTGATCGGGTTTCCCGTGGGTATGCGGTATTTATTCAAGACCCTTTCTATAGAAAACAAGTATCTCCTTTATTTGGTATTCCCCTTCACCTATTCCTTTTTGTTTTTTTACGGGTTTTACAATTTTAATATTGGCCTGGTATTTTTCTTATTTGGAATAAGCTTGTGGATCAAGTATAAAAATAGCCCGGATATTAAAAAATGTATCGTCCTGTTTATCTTTAGCAGCCTGATCTGCCTTTCACACCTATTTGTTTTTGCGGTATTCCTGCTGGTTATTTTCTTACTCAATATTCAACATATTTTTTCTAAAAAAACAGGAAAAGTCAATTACTTTAAAAATATACTGCTTCAGCTCCTGATCCTTTCCATAGGGCTGGTCCTGATGGTAAAATATTTGTTCTTTTCGGCACCCAATCATCAACTGGCTGTTTATCTGCCCTGGAGGGAAATTCTAGGTGCCATACAGGATGTGATGCCTGCCAAAGGTATTCATTATGGGAAAGCGGGAACATTTACCAAGTGGATCTTCTATATTTTTGTGGCCTATATCATTTATTTGCCTGTTGCAAAAATATATGCCAGGCTCAAGAAGAAGGATTATATCATCAAAAATAAACTCTGGCTATGGACAGCTTTTATTGTGTTCATCCTCACCTTCCTTGTTCCCGACAATACCGGCTCTGTTGGTTTTATTACGGCCCGTTTTATTTTGTTCTTTTTTATTTTTTTGATGGTTGGGTTGGCCTCACAAAAAGTGGCCTTCTGGCTGAGGATATGCGTTTTCATCATCATCAATTATATCAGTATCGCTTTGATCTTGCACAATTATCAATCCATTGCCAAAGACTGCAGGATTGCTGAAGAAATATATGATGTCTCGAAAAATATGGAACCCAATAGCGTGGTTTTGCCTATTGTTAACTCAAACAATTTTATACATGCACATATCTCCAACTATTTGGGAGCAGATAAGCCCCTGGTAGTACTCGAAAACTATGAAGCTTCTCTCGATTATTTTCCTTTAAAATGGAACTATGCAAAGGTCCCCTCACCATTGATTGAGTGGTACTCCAACAACGATCAGTGTAAAGCATGGAAATGTATCAACTCCCAATACAAACGGATTGACTATGTTTTCATATTGGACGATCAAAGCGAATCCATCGATGCTTCCTGCCTTGAAAAGATCAATGAAGTATTAAAGCTTCACTATACAGAATCATACATAAGTAAAAATGGGATGATCAAGTTATTTAAGCTAAACGCTTCGGCTCGTTAGATCATTTGCCTATCCATTCATAGAGTTCTCAGCCGGTATAAGTATCCATCAAAAGCTGGATAATGGCAATGTTGATTTCATTCTTTTCCTAAAGTTAACAGGTTTCCCATTTTATATGCATCTTTACTTCGTTAAGGATTACTCAACGATGACCTTTACAACCATTACATTTCTGGTATTCTTTGTCCTCTTTTTTGGGGTTTACTGGCTATTGGCCGGGGTAAATAAGAACTTACGGAATGCCTTTATGATCCTGGGTGGCTATGTTTTTTACGGTTGGTGGGATTGGAGATTTTTAGTTCTTTTAATTTTCAGTTCTTCCATTGATTTCTTCTCGGGCCTTCTGATCGGTTCTACCGAAAACAAATATTATCGGAAACTTTATCTATGGCTGAGCTTGGGAGTGAATTTAAGTCTTCTCGGGTTTTTTAAATATTTCAACTTTTTTATTGACTCCTTCCGCGACTTAGCCAATACCATAGGCTATGATATACCTGCTTCTTCTTTGAATATCATTCTACCTGTTGGACTGAGTTTTTATACTTTTCAATCTATGAGCTATGCCATGGATATCTACTATAGAAGGTTAAAACCCACTACCCGTATTCTTGACTTTTTTGCTTTTGTTTCTTTCTTCCCCCAATTGGTAGCCGGCCCCATCGAAAGGGCGATCAATATGTTGCCCCAATTCGCCGAAGAAAAAAAATTCAACTACGTACAAGCTCTTGCCGGTTTGAGAATGATGCTCTGGGGATTTTTCAAAAAAATGGTGATTGCTGATACGCTTTCTGTATATGCCAACCAATTTTTTGCTGATCCCTTCCAGTTCGACAGCCTCTCCGCCTGGATAGGAGTACTGGCCTTTGCCTTACAGATCTATTGTGATTTTTCAGGCTATTCTGATATTGCCATTGGTACCGCAAAAATACTGGGATTCGATCTCATGGTGAATTTCAGGACCCCTTATTTCTCTAAAACCTTTACAGAATTCTGGCAGCGATGGCATATCTCTCTGTCGACCTGGTTCAGGGATTATGTATTTATCCCGCTAGGTGGTAATAGAAAAGGTGATTTTAACTATATCATCAATATTATGATCACTTTTTTACTTTCCGGTCTATGGCATGGAGCGAAATACAATTTTATTCTCTGGGGGTTGATGCATGGGGTTTTGCTGATCATAGATAAAACTGCTAAGAAAATATCTCCACAATTCAAGGGTTCCTCCATACTGGTATTTATAGCCGTTGTACTATGCTGGGTGCCTTTCAGAGCTATTCACCTGGGCAGAACGGTGGATGTCTATCTAACCTTATTTATCCCCCGCTTTCATTTCGATCATTTTATTTATCCATTGAACATACATAATTCTTTATTCTTAGTGGTATTTATCTTGTTTGTGATCGCAGAGTTCTGGATCAACAAAAAAACTTTTGCCGAAAAGGTCGTCTCCCTGCCTAAAATAAGCAGATGGGTGCTTTACTATCTATTGATCCTTTGTATTTTTCTTTTTGGTGACTTTAACAATGCCCCCAGTTTTATTTATTTCCAGTTTTAATGAAGAAGTTTATTCTACATATCAGCCTTTTTTGTTTACCTATCCTGGTGGGTTCGATAATACTCCTTACTCAACCAACCCATAAAAAAAGGGCCTATCATTATTTAACGGAGGATTGCGAAGGCAGGGGTGCCTGGATGTACAGAAGGTTATTTGAATCTCAGCAGCCCATTGATATTGCCTTTTTAGGATCTTCTCATACCATTAACGGGATCAATGATACATTGATCAATCAATTACTGGCAACACAATCGTCGCCCTTTAAAAATACGTGTAACCTGGGTTATTGCAGGTTAGGGAGGGACCTTACCTATGTGCTGATGAAACATATTCTGGAACAGAAAAAGACCCGGGTGTTCATTGTAGAAGTATTGCCTGATGAGCCCAAATTTAGCCATCCTATTTTCCCTTTTCTTGCAGAAATGAAGGATATTGTAGAACCTCAAACCATGTGGAACCGGAGTTATCCGAATAACCTGTATTCAGCCGCGGTTGCCCGACTCATGTATGTACGGCAGGACCTTTTCAAGGAACCTTATGCCTATAAATATGGGTTAAGGGAACAATCCGGATTTAGCACCAATACTTTTTTTGCAGACAGTGTGCAACTGATCGCCAAAAAAGAAAGAAGATTTCTGAACCGTCATAAAAGCCATACCTGGACCCGAAAGATTAACCTTCCTTATTCCAGGGCATGGTTAGCTAATATATATGCGCTGTCGAAAAAGAACAATTGTCAGTTAATATTTCTCTATATCCCTCCCTATGGGTCGGCCGAAAAGGAACCCATAGAGCTCGCCACGTATCAAAAATATGGAGAAGTATGGCTGCCGCCAGATACGTTATTGGAAAATAAAAGGAACTGGTATGATGATGAGCACCTGAACCTTCAGGGTGCCCATTCATTCTCGACCTGGGTGGCTGGAAGGATCACAAAACTTCCATAGATATATGTTTTACAGAATTCCCTTACAATTGGTCAGGAACTTCACTGAAAACTCCGCCTGGTAGGTTCCTTTTTTGCCTTCCAGCGCAATTTTGGCAATTACTTTATCCACCTTTACCAAGTTCAGATTTGTAAAAGTCTGGGAATAAATTCCTCGGGTTAGTTCTGGCAAGAGAGATTGCTTTTCATCCCAATTTTCCCAATTCCTTTGAGATATTTCCTCTCCATTCTGTACAACAAATATTTCCGCGTAACCAGACTGGCTAAGGTCTTCCATTTCATCCCCCACCCTTACTTCCACTGAAATTTTGTAGGTTCCCGTAGAGATCTTTTTTACCACCAATGTGAAGTGAACATCATTGTAGATGCCATTTTCACTGGAGGCAGGCCTTGACTTGCTTTTGCAATTATATACATCCTGTGCCGAAACAAGGCCGGAACTCAGCAGTAAAAAAAGTAGAACTGAAATACTTTTCATACAAGAATATTTGATGTTATTCTGGGTAAAAATTATTTACCGAACTTATACCCGATTCCAACGGTGCCGTAATGGGTAAAATAGGTTTCTGTTTGGGCATCGTTAGCCGGATCGATGATAGGCGAATAGCCCGCTCTAACAATCCATCGGTTGGCTATGCAACCCTCTAGGAGAATGTAGGGCATGATCCGCACCCGATAATTCTTTGCAGCATATAGTTCAGAGCCTCCATGTGCAGTATCGCTTACTGTTTCGGGAATCCGGTCAAAATAAAAATCATGCAACAAGGAACATCCTATACCTATTTTAAATGCATTGGGAAAAAGATAAAAGGTGGCACCTGTAATGGGAGTAATGTTGCGCCCCACGGTAAAATCGTATTTATGGTCAATAATAAATGGGCTGAGTCCAAGGTCAAAACGCATAGAAGTAATTCTACCAAACTGAATGATCCTTTCATAATGTACACCCACCACCCCGCTGGCTCCCATCCCTTCAATCAGGATCACATTTTTTCTCCATAGTCTTTTATCCCATTTGCCCATTTTCATAGTGGTGGTGCCCCTATGTCTTTGAGCCTGGACAGATCCACTTGAAAAAGCCAGGAGAAATATCAACAAAAGGGCAAATATGCCGCTCCATTTGTATGATTTTATGGTAGGTTGTTGCAAATGTTTCATAGACTGAAAAATCTCCCTCTATAAGGACAATAAATATACCAAATATTTTAGAGATTAAAATAGCTAGGACAATTTCTTGGCTTCTTCCCAGTAAACGTCCATGGAATCCAGGTCCATATTTTGAAGCAATTGGCCATTCTCACTGGCTTTCAATTCCATGTACTGGAACCTTTTAATAAATTTTTTATTTGTCCGTTCCAGGGCATCTTCCGGGTTAATGCCTATAAACCGGGCATAATTAATTAATGAAAAGATAAGATCACCGAATTCATTTTCCAGTTGATCGTGGTTGTTTTCTTTGTCGCTTTCCTGTTTGAACTCTGTGAGCTCTTCCTGCACTTTTTTCCAAACGTCTTCCACATGGCTCCATTCAAACCCAACTCCTTTTGCCTTTTCCTGGATCCTATGGGCCTTCACCATAGCAGGCAAACTTTTAGGAACCCCTTCCAACACGGATGTCTTTCCTTCTTTTAGTTTAATGGTCTCCCAATTCCTTTTCACCTCTTCCTCATCCTGCACCTTTACGTCGCCATAAATATGGGGATGTCTTACAATGAGTTTTTCGCAAATGCCGTTCAATACATCGGCAATATCGAATTTGCCTTTTTCGCTGGCAATCTTGGCGTAGAAAACAATATGCAGGATGATATCTCCGAGTTCTTTTTTGATTTCTTCATCATCCCCCTCCAGGATAGCATCCGATAATTCATATAACTCTTCAATGCTTAAATACCGGAGTGACTCCATGGTCTGTTTCCGATCCCAGGGGCATTTTTCCCGGAGCTCGTCCATGATGGTCAACAATCTGTCAAAGGCTTGCAGCTGAGGCTTCATAAAATTATAGCTTGATAAACTTAACAAAGTTAGCAATATGAGAAGAATAGGGCCTATGGAATGAGAGGCTGAATTGCATCAAAGTCAAATACTTCATTATTTTTGCCATAGTAATCTTCTAAAAGACATTCTATGAGTGTAGAATCTGTTATTAAAACCAGTCGTGAAATGATGGAAAAAGCCATCAATCACCTGGAAGCTGAACTGGTAAAAATAAGGACCGGTAAAGCCAATCCATCCATGTTGGATAGTGTAATGGTAGATTATTATGGCGCCATGACACCCCTCAATCAAATCGCCAATATTAATACGCCTGATGCCAGGACCTTGGTGATCCAACCATGGGAGAAAAGCAAGTTGGGAGATATAGAAAGGGCCATCATCAATAGCAATCTGGGGCTCAATCCTCAGAACGATGGGGAAATGATCCGTATCAACGTTCCGCCCCTAACGGAAGATCGCAGAAAGGAAATGGTGAAGATGGCAAAGAATGAGGCAGAGACGTGTAAAATAAGTATCCGGAGTATTAGAAAGAATGCCAACGAGTCCATTAAAAAGCTTCAGAAAGATGGATTAGCGGAAGATTTGGCAAAAGATGGAGAAAATACCATTCAAAACCTCACCAAGGATTTTGAAGCCAAGGTAGATGACCATGTGGCCAAGAAGGAGAAAGAGATCATGACGGTATAAGTTCAAGATATCCAAAATAGCAGAGGTTCAAGGTTGGTGTTAGCCAATGGTGAACCTCTTTTTGTTTTATGTCGCCAGAACCAGGTCCTGGGTTTGATGTTTGACGACTGTTGGTGTTAACCTCACTTAAATCTGTTTGACATCACTGGCTCATGGGCACAAAAAAAGGGCTGCTCGGTGAAGAACAGCCCTTTCGCAAATAAGTTAGTTATATTATTTATTTACAATAATTCTTCTGGTTACTTTTTTGCTATCAACAGTAAGGGTATACATGTATACACCATTGTTGAATTCAGAAGTACTCACAACAATATTGTTAGATCCAGCATCGCGTTTTCCAAGGTTGTTGCTATATACAACTCTTCCTGAAATGTCAGTCATACTAATAGAAACATTGGCATCATTTACCAAGGTGTATTCTATCGTAGTGAATTCTTTAGCAGGGTTTGGATAAGCTTTCACTTTCACACCAGCTGATTCTTCATCCACACCCAGGTTATCGGTTAACGTACCTGAAGCCCAAATACTGAAGGTTTGAACAGCTTGCTCAGTTAACCAATCAGGAGTAGCATTGCCATTGCAATCGATGTACAATCCACCTGATCCAACACTGTTTGGAGAGACATTGCTAAGTGTAGCACTGTTCCAATATCTGTAAAAAGATGAAGGGAATACTTCAGAAGTAATGGCTTCATTACCTGCTGCTGCATTCGGACATGGATTACCTGTTGTAACATTGGTACTGATCAAACCAAATGTATCAACAGTAGCACCATAATATCTTACCTGTAGAGTGAATTGACCACCGGCAATTGGAGCCATATCAATAGGGAAACCAAAGGTGGCAAAACCATAAGTGTTACCGGTATTTGGTGTAGTTAATGAAGTGGTTGTAAGAATGGTATCTCCCCATAGAGTAGTAGTACCTGGAGTTCCATTGCCAGCTACATTTTTTATAGTGATGATCACGGTATCTTCAGTACCGGAATTGTTCTCATGATAGATACGAACGAAAGCTGTATCAATATCAAAAAACTGAACCGCATTACCTGGATAAGCAGTAAAGCTTTGATAATCCTGGGTTACGATCATTGTGTCAAATACTACATAAGCATCCGCCATACCTAAGGTGGATGTTGGTGTAAATCCAACCAATGTACGGGTGTTAAAGAAAAGTGCACCTGACTCTGGTGTTGCTAAAGAAGCATCATACCCTTCATAGTCCACATAGTACCATCCTACAGCCCTATCTGGATCATAGGTTTTTGGCTGCATAGTTACATTTGTATTGTGCGCCACATTCAACGGTTGTTGCGCAAAAAGACCGATAGCCCCGGTAAATAAAGCGATTGTTAGATAAAGTTTCTTCATGTTTTTAAATCTTGATTAAAACAAAGTTAACAAAAATGTCAATTCCACGTATCACCTTCCTTAGGTATTTCCATAAAATTTGAGACCTACAACCCCTATCAGTATGAGCCCTATGCTGCCAATTTGCCAAACCGATAATTGAATGTTCAGGAAAAGCCCGTCTACCAAGGTGATCCCAGCCAAAGCCAACCCTGTCCAAACAGAAAAGGCAACCGCTGGAGCAATTTGCCGGAGTGCCTTGGTAAATAGGATCAAATTAGCAATCCCGAATCCTGCATATCCTAATATTGACAAGGCCACCAACCCTGCATCCTCTCTATGGATAAAAGAAAAGTTTGACAACTCTTCCCACGAAACATGGTTTAGATATGCAATGCAATAAAACCAGCAAATCTCACATAATGAGGCAATTATTAGGAGTATCCATCTCATGGCATGGGGGTGGCTAGTCTTAATCCTACAATCCCAACTGCAATTGCCAAGATGAATATAAGTTTGATGATCTTGATAGGTTTCCGGTGAATGAGTTGATCAATAATGGTGGAAACCCCTATAACAATCCCGGTCCAAATGGCATAAGCTTCTGAAGTTTTGATTTCCTTCATTGACCAGGTAAGAAAAACAATGTTTGAAATGCTGAATATTATATATAAGATGATAGGTAAAAAAAGTCGAAAAGTTTTCCATGAAAAAAAAGGGGTTGCCTTTAACTCCTTCCAAAACCCCTTCTTGATGCTTTTCAGGTTATATAACCAAGCCAACTGGAATACAGCAGCCATCAACAGGTATATAAATTCTATGCTCAATATACTTAATAATTAAATTCCGATAATTCGGGTTTGGGTCCGTAAATCTCACCATCTACCAATCGTCTTTTATTCAACCTGAAACCAAAGATCTTTTTCCATCCTTTAAAAAATAACTTGATCAAATTTACCCTAAAATTAAAATACCATTTTAAGGCCGGCTCATTCTCTACTTTAGATACATTGAATCTATATACTGAAAAAAAATGCTGAGCAAACCAATCCCTGGGAAACCTATACCATACTCCATATCTTTCAGGTTTCCTATCGGGATTATAAACAGTTCCGAATAAATAATCCCATAAGGAGAGCTTGGTGGCAAAATTAGCATGGTATACCTCTACCTGGTCACCATGATGCCATTGATGTAACCTGGGTCCATTAAAAACATATCCAAACCATCCCAATTTTACGTTCAGGTTAGAATGAATAAATTGTCCATACACCGCATCAATGGAAGCCTTTATAAATTTTACCTGGATCCCTGTAACAGGGTCGAGTAACAGAATGATAGGGGCAAATTCTATGGTTTGGTTGATGAGGATCTCTACCATATGAGATCTGCTTCCTGCAACAAAATCTACTTGCTCTACGCTATGGTGTGCTTCGTGGGTTCTCCATAAGAATTTATTATGGTGCTGCCATCGGTGGAACCAATAAATATAAAGATCATGGGTAACAAAAAAGAAAAGGATCAATGCCCAAAGAGGCCAATGAGATAGCAAACCCGTATCCCCCAGGTTCAAAGCCTCCCTTACAGGACCGATGATCAGGGAAAAGATAATGATCCCCATGATATAACTTTGAATAAACGTATACCAGATCACATCGATGTACCATCCTTTCCTGAAATAAGGCAGCCCCTTCTGGTATGGAAAAAGTCTCTCCAAAATGGAGAAAGTAGTAAAAGCTGCAATGATGATAAAAAAAGATATGGTAGCCGGATGCGTCCAGCTAATGGAATTAAAATAATCAACAATATATTGGAACATTATTTGGTAAGATGAACTCTTCTCAATCTTTTAATGGGTTCCTTTTCGCTTTCGTACACTTTTTTTACTCCATCCCCTAAAGCGATCTCCACGTCCCTGATATTTCTAACAAGTCGGCTCATTCCTTCGGGCTCCACAGAGGCTGCGTGATCAGTTCCCCACATGGCACGGTCAAGGGTAAAATGTCTTTCGATAAAGTTGGAACCCAGGGCTATAGTAGCTTCTGTGGTGGCTAAGCCGGTTTCGTGACCAGAATATCCGATAGGATTATTCGGAAATAAATTTCTTAGACTAACAATCATACGCAAGTTAAGTTCTCGCGGATCACATGGATATGCAGAAGTAGAATGGGCAATCAGAAGTTTGTCAAGTCCAATATGTTTTACCGCAGAGTGTATTTCCTCCATGGTACTCATTCCAGTAGATAAAATAATCGGTTTTCCGGTAGCCTTTACCTTGGATAAGAGTGGAAAATCAGTTAAGGATGCCGATGCCATTTTATAGATCACCGGATTGAATTGCTCGATAAAATCCACTGAAGGTTCATCCCAACAAGAAGCGAACCAATCTATTCCTTTTTGTTTGCAATAGCGATCTATTTCGGCATAGTCTTCAGCACTGAATTCTATCTTTTTTTTATAATCTATATAGCTCATTCTGCCCCAAGGTGTTTCTCTTTCCTTTTCCCACTGGTCCTTAGGCACACAAATCTCCGGGGTTCTTTTTTGAAACTTAACGGCATCACATCCTGATTTAACAGCAGCATCAATCAACTTTTTTGCAATGTCAATTGAGCCATTATGATTAATTCCAATTTCAGCAATTATATAAGTTGGAAACCCATCACCAACACTCCTGTCACGTTTAATATCAATTCTTCTCATTCTCTTTACAATCCAGTTATTTATTAATATTTGCTGCGTAGATGATCAATTCAGCCAATTCTCTAAATGCACCATGCCCGCCTTTTTCTTTACAAATATAATCTACTATTTCTTTTGTGAAAGCCGTTCCGTCAGCCGGAGTGGCAGAAAAGCCAATTTCTTTGATAATTTCGATGTCATTGGTGTCATCTCCAATAAATGCCATCTCCTCGCTTGAAAACCCTGTTTTAGCAATTAGGTCAGGCAAAAGCGCCTTTTTGTCCTTCGCGTCCTGGTACAGGAATTTTATTTTTAATTTCTCTGCTCTTTTAAGAACTGATTTAGAGTTTTCCCCAGTCATAATGGCTGTTTCAACCCCTGCCCTGGTCCTGAGCCTTTCAACCCCCATACCATCCCGGATGGAAAATCTTTTGCTTGACTCCCCATTTTCAGAATAATATACCCCGTTATCCGTCAATACTCCGTCGCAATCTGTAATCAGCAATTTTATTTTGCCGGCTTTCCTGATTATTTCATCTGAAAGCTCTTCAAAACCCATCATGCTGCAAAAGTAGGTCTAAATAACTGATTTCAGATTGGGATTTTCGAATATATTTAGTCCTATTTGGATGATTTAACAGCTGGATCCAGCTTCGAAGACCTTCATTAAACATAAACAATTGATTATCCCATAATTATATATTATCAATAGAAGTATTACTCTATTTTAAGCTAAGATGTTTATCGCTGAGTTAATTACTAACTAAATATAGGATTCATACTTAAATAAAATAAACAAATAACTGGTATAAATTATTAATAATAAATAATTTATACCAGTTATTTGTTTTAAAAAATACGAACTGGCTGTTGATTACTTGTTGGAGACCAATCCTTCCATATTGACCAGCCAGGCGGCGGCATTCTTAACATAGCGATCGGTACCTGCGGTCTCCCATTTATAATAAAGTCGGGTAAACCCTCCATCTAAAATCGCCCTTTTTCCGTTATGCTCATAAACGGCCGTTACCAGATTCCCAGCCGATCCATAAATAAGAGGCTGTAGTTTAGGATTAGACGATATAGTTGCAATGGTAATTCCCTCATATACATTTTCAAGCCCTGTAGTTACCAAATGTTTTTCTTTGATTCCCGGAGAGACTGAATCCTTCTGTATTCCTACAGGATGATCTCCCATTAAGTTTCCCGTCATTTCACCTTCAAATAAATATTTGGCCACCTTATTTGCATCCGCATAGTAAGGATCGTTATCTCCCCAAATGTAAATTCCATGCCCTGCATCAAAATATTGTTTGATCACTTTTAAATGATCATCATTTAACTTGCTGTAGCTATCGGAAATGATCCAGAGCTGACAAGATTGTGCAAGGTCTTTTCTTAATTGGTTGGCATCTGGCGGATTGTTGATGTACCGGAAAACAGAAAAACCCTTCTCTTTTAATGCTTTTTCAGGGCTTTTGAAATCAAAACTAGCTTCAGAATACAATTGCAGCACCAAAATGGTTTGGCCCTGAAAAGCCCCATCGACTGCCAAGTCATATTGATTCCCCTGGGCGTTTCCATAATTGTCTTTCTTTACTTCCTTGTAAATGATCTCGCCATTGCTAGATCGTCTTACGTCTCCCTTTTCGTCCCGGTCTGCCTCTTTTGGAGCATTCATTCCAGCATTGGCATTGTAGTACTTTGATAGTTCGTTGGTTCCGGATGAGTTTTGTGCTATGAGCATAACGCCGGAAAGTTGAAGGCATATTGCCAACAAAATGATTTTTATTCTATTCATGATCTATTGATTTCTTAAGTCTACACCCCGTCAATAGGATGGTTCAATTCCGAAAAGAAATTAACAGCAACTTAGGCTAGCTCCCTGGCTAAAAGCGTATTAACATATCGCTTAGTGGTCGCCTGTATTTCTTAAAAATTTAATATGATTTTTAGACTTAAATGATTAGATTTGTTAGGATAGAATCTCAATTATTAAATCGGGCAATGCGATGAAAAAAATTATTTTTTATGCATTTGTTTTTTTGCCAACCTACGTTTGTTCGCAGGTTTATAGCCCGAATTACAAAACATCCTTTACAGTTATCAACGATAGTAACCAATTCCTGAATAATTATCAGGTCCTGTTGGTTTATAATACCCTGCTTCCTATTGGTGCAGGCCATATGAATGCCGATGGAAGTGATATGCGCTTTTCGGCTGATTCCTGCAATCCTTCTGTTTATTTTAATTATTGGATCGAAGAAGGACTCAATACAGATTCAACAAGAATATGGATTCAGATTCCGGGTTTAGCCGCATCTTCCAGTACTAACTTTTTATTATGGTATGGGGATTCGTCTGCTAGCTCTATGTCCAGTTTTGCACTCACATTTCCAAACGCATTTATATCCAATGGAAATGATACTACCCTATCAGGATTGATCAATGTTGACTGGTTTCAACTCGATACTGGAGATATCATCAACATTCAACCCAATTCCCCACTCGAAATACGTGCCAGGGTAATAAAAATAAATGGTAATATTTCGGGGAACGGTATGGGACATTCAGCACCTCTTACCCTAGGAAATGGAGGAGGACCGGGAGGAGGAGGACAATCGAATAATGCCGGGGCTGGTGGGGGTTCCTACGCAGGTTTGGGAGGAACAGGGGGAGATGATGTTGGAGATACCCCAGGAACCGGTGGACCTATTTATGGGGCTGTAAACGACCTGTCGAATTGGATGGGATCAAGCGGAGGTACTACGGATAATGCCATGGGAGGAAGTGGCGGAGGAGCTTTATTGTTGAAAGCTGAATGGGTAACCATTGAAGGACAAATCTCAGTGAATGGAGACAATGGGATCGGGTCAATAGGAAGATGCGGCGGCGGCGGATCAGGGGGAACCATACTTATCATAGGAGAAAATATTGATCTGAGCACTGCCAGCATTTTGTTGGCCGATGGTGGGGATGGAGGGGATGGCTCATCTCCGGCAAATGATGGTGGAGGAGGGGGATCAGGAGGAAGAATAAAGATCTTTTATGAAAGCTCGTTCAATACATCCGGAGGAGTTTCATTCCTGGCTGGTTTAGGAGGCGTATATGGATCCAATGCATATGGAACTGATGGAGCTCCTGGAACTTATTTTGATGCTGCGTTGGCGATTACTTCCACCTATGCATTCGATATAGGCTCAGAAAACGCTTTAACAGCTGTTATTTTAGGGCTTGATAGTGTCTATTGCCTTAGTAAGGATAGTATTCTGATCACTGCTGAACCACCAGGAGGTGTGTTTTCAGGTCCTGGAGTGGTCCTCAATTACTTTTATCCACTACTTGCCGGTGTAGGTATACATAGTATCACGTATGAATATATTGATCCTGTTTGTGGAAATCTATACGATACAGTAACGGTTGAAGTACTTAATATTCCTCTTTTACCTTCGGCTACCAGCAATGGGCCTTTATGCGAAGGACAAACATTAATGCTGCAAGCTTCGCATCCAACCGCTACACATTTTTGGACCGGTCCTAACGGTTTTTCCTCTCCTGGTCAATTCCCTGTGTTAGCCAATATCAGTACTGCTGATAGCGGAATTTATATGGTAACCCTTACCAATTTAGAGGGCTGTTCGTCCAGTGCAACTACCCAGTTGACAGTTTACCCAACACCTGATATGGATGTTACCAATAATGGTCCTATTTGTATCAATGCAGATATCATATTTACAGCTAGTGGAGGTACAAGCTGGAGCTGGACAGGTCCCAATGGATTTTCCTCGATATTACAGAGTCCTACCATCCTTGATGCAACACCTGTAAATGAAGGAATTTATACAGTCACTGCTACCGGTCCAGGAGGATGCACCGCAGCAACTACTACGGAATTGGTGATGGATGATTGTTATGATTATGTTGAAAATCCGAAGTTTGCCGACTTCTCCATTTATCCCAATCCTGCCTATGAAGAGGTATGGATAGAGTTTAATGATGAACAGCTTTTAAATGGGTTAAGCTTAAGAATGTTTGATACGAATGGCCAGGAAATATCACTGGAAGTAATTGGGTCAGATCTTACCCGATTTAAAATCAATATTCAGAAACTTGCTCCTGGAGTTTATTATATTCTTACCCGAAACTATCTGTTTGAAAAAGGTTTTAAACTGATCAAGCAATAATTCCGTTGACTATTTTTTTCCCCTTCTTCTTTTTAATTCCTTCTTGATCAATGAAAGCTCCCTTCCTGTCTGGCCTTTCACAGATGTATTTTCTTCAGCTCTTCGGATCAGATAGGGCACTACTTCTTTTACCGGCCCGTAGGGGACGTATTTAGCCACATGATAACCTTCTTTGGATAAATTATAGCTGATATGATCACTCATCCCAAGTAATTGGGCAAAATAAATATGAGGGTGGTCAAATGGGATCTTTCTTGTCCGCAGCTCATTGGCCAGTTTCAAGCTGCTTACTTCGTTGTGCGTTCCCAGGCAAATAGCTATCCGGTTGATATGCTCAACACAAAATAACATAGCAGCATCAAAATCGTGGTCAGAGGCTTCTTTATTGGGTTGAATGGGGTCCTCATAACCCATTTCTGAAGCCCTTTTCCTTTCCTTTTCCATATAAGCACCCCTCACCAACTTTAATCCTAAATAAAAGTTTTCCTTTTCAGATAGGGCATACAGATCCCGAATGTATTGGAGCCTATCATGTCGATAGAGTTGGGCTGTGTTATAGATAATACATTTTTCGGAATTAAACTTTCTCATCATATCCAACGCCAATTCATCAATAGCTGGCTGTATCCAACTTTCCTCCGCATCAACAAAAATGGGCCTGCCAATGGCGTGAGAAGCCTTACAAATATTTTCTACCCTTAACTTTACCTTTTCCCACTCCTGCTTCTCATTGGAGTCCATCTCGGCCATTTTGCTGCGTTTTTCAAGTATATGATGCCTCCCTAATCCTGATATCTTGAAAACGGAGAAAGAAATTCTATCATCCGTTTTTGCTTTTGCAATGGTTTTTAAAATTTCCTGCTCAGCAGCTGAAAAACTTTCTTCCTCTTCTTTTCCTTCAACAGAATAATCAAGTATCGTCCCAATCTTATATGCATATAAAGTACCCACCGTTTTTTCGCAATCATCAATGCTTTCTCCTCCAACAAATTGTTTAAATATAGTAGCCCGGATAATGGGCTTGATCGGAAGTCCAATAGAAAATGCAAATTTTGTAAAGCCCTTTCCAAAACTCACTACCCATCTTCGCCCAATAACATTAAAAAGGAAATGGGCCCTTTTTAGCTCCTTGTTCGATTTGCTTTCAAAAGCTATTTGAGTATTGTCGAAACTTAGCATGATCCAGTAAACTTATTCAACTCAGTTAGGTAATCAGGCGACCTATTCGGCTTGTATGCCACCAAATCCGGTGCAAACCTAAACTAATTTTGTTAATTCAACAATGAGCATTAATATTGATCAAGGTTTTATGTCAAGTATTAGCCAGAAATGCCCGAACAACCTACTTATATTCACATCGACCCGACGTTTGAAAAATTCAAAGCTTATTTGAATGTTCTTCCTCCCCATGTACGCATATTCATTTTAACTGACTCAAATACCCAAAAATTTTGTTGGCCTATTCTAAGTAAGGTATCCAATCGGTTGGATACAGCTCACCTCATTGAAATTCCTCCTGGAGAAAAATTCAAAAACCAGGATTCATTATTGAACATAGCGGCCGAAATGATCCGATGTTCAGCTGACAAGAACTGTCTTTTGATCAATCTGGGAGGTGGAGTGGTCTGCGATATAGGAGGCTTTGCCGCCAGTATATATAAAAGAGGTATCAAGTTCATCCATGTTCCAACCACTTTATTGGCAATGTTAGATGCTTCCGTCGGAGGTAAAAATGGGATTGATTTTGCAGGGTATAAAAACATCCTTGGAACGATTCACTTCCCTGAAAATGTATTTATATATACCCCCTTCTTAGATACCTTGCCTGCTGATGAAACCAGGAATGGAATGGCAGAAGCATTGAAGCATGCGCTCATTGCTGATGCTTCCTACTGGGATGAAATCAAGCAGGATCCTTTGAAGGATCCCGATCTACTCATTGAGCAATCCATCGCTATCAAATCATCCATTGTTATCCAAGATCCACTTGAAAAAAATATTCGGAAAAAATTGAATGCTGGCCATACCATAGGCCATGCCCTGGAGTCGTGGAAATTGGAAAATAACCATCCCGTCATGCATGGACAAGCAGTGGCAGCAGGACTTATCATAGAATCTTATATATCCAAGCAGTTAGGTTATTTATCATCTAAAGAATTCGATGAAATGGAAGAACGAATTGTACATACTTTTGGTAAAATGGATTTAACAGGGTACAATGCTCAAGATCTGATCCAAAGAATGCAGCAGGATAAAAAGAACAGTTCAGGACAAATATCTTTTAGCCTGATCCGACATATTGGTAATGCTTCCATAGATGATCATTGCGAATATTCAATGATTGCAGATGCCCTTGAATATTACGCCGCTACATGAGTACCCTTACCCTCAAATGGAACAATGATTTTAGCTATGGCGAGGTAGTACTGCCATCATCAAAAAGTTTATGTAACAGAGCGTACATTATTCAATCACTCTGCAAAGAACAATTTCATATTCATCATATTTCACCCTCCGACGATAGCCGGAACCTCGCTAATCTTCTTTCCTTTACAACTGACCATATGGATGTGGGTGCAGCTGGAACCAATATGCGTTTTCTAATCAGTCTGCTGGCTATACGACCCGGAAACTATATTTTGACCGGGAATGAAAGATTAAATGACCGGCCCATAAGAGAATTAGTGGATTGTCTTCAATCCTTAGGGGCAGAAATCAGTTATCTGAAAAAGGAAGGGTATCCTCCACTTGAAATTACAGGTCAAATGCTACAGGGAGGTGAAATAAAAATCGACGGGAGTATTAGCTCACAATTTATTTCTTCCTTGTTATTGGTTGCTCCCTGCCTTAGCAAAGGGTTGAAGATAGAAATCCTGAACAACGTAGTATCCAAGCCATATATTGAAATGACGCTTGAACTCATGAAATATTTTGGAATTGAATATTCTATGAATAAAAATACCATTGAAATTAAGCCCCAAAATTATCAGGCAAAAAATTATGAAGTGGAACCTGACTGGAGTGCCGCTGCATTTTGGTACGCATTCATAGCCAATTCTAAAAAAGGAACCCGGCTTTTTTTCAAAGGACTGAGTTTCAAAAGCCTACAAGGGGATCGCTTAGTGAGCCGTTACTTTCAGTTATTTGGGATTGATTCAACTGAAACAGGCGGTGGAATACAAATAGAAAAAACAGGAGAGGCTTCCGATAGGATCGATCTTAGTTTATTGAATGAGCCGGATCTGTTTCCCGCTTTGGCTTTTTCATGCGCTGCTTTAAGAATACCCTCCTCCTTTACAGGATTGCAAACCCTCAATCTCAAAGAGTCAAAGAGAATAGATTGCATAAAAAAAGAGCTCGAAAAAACCGGTGCAGTATGTGAATCGGGTATTGATTTTTTTAAAATCACTGACTATCAAACTATGCCGGATCAATTATATTTTGATACCTATGGAGATCATCGCATCGCCATGGCTGCATCCATCTTTTTAACCACTGGAAAACCGGTACTGATCAAGGATCCGGAAGTGGTCTCTAAATCCTATCCAGGGTTTTGGGAAGCCTTAAAAAACATTAGAATTGCCAATATTTATTAAATCTCTTCTCTGGTTCGGGTATAATTCTATATTTGTTCTTCACAAAAATTTTATGAAAAAATGAAAGCTATTCTATACAGCGCATTTTCTTTAACAACAGTACTGTTTTTATACAGCTGCTCAGGTAAAAAAAATAATACAAATACGGAAGGTCAGAAAAAAAACGAAGCCATTGATGTTTCATTTTTAGATAGTACGATCAACCCAGCCGATGATTTTTTTAGCTATGTAAATAAAAAGTGGATCGATAAAAATCCAATACCTGCCTCCAAAAGCTCCTGGGGAATGTTTGTTCAACTCGACGAGAACAGTGTAAAAGTGCTAAGAGATATTCAGGAAAAAGCATCCAAAGAGGATGGTGCTAAACCAGGTAGCAATACGCAGATCATAGGAGATTTCTATTCCTCCGGAATGGATTCTGCAGGGATCGACAAGGCCGGAATTGAGCCGCTGAAGCCTTTGTTACAAGAAATTGACAACCTCAATTCCTCGGAGTCCATTGCCAGTTATTATGCAAAAATAACCAAGAACGGGGGCCCGGTTCCTATCGGATTCTTTGTTGAACAAGATCTCAAAAATACAAGCCAGTATATTTCTTATCTGTTCCAAAACGGATTAGGTTTGCCTGACAGGGATTATTATTTTAGAAATGATGAAAAGTCAAAGGCCGACCGTGAAGCATACAAAGCACATGTGAAAAAGATTTTTCTCCTAAGTGGTTCTGACGAAACAACCGCCCTTAAGCAAGCCTCCAATGTTTTTGAAATTGAAAGTCAGTTGGCCAAGGCGTCTATGACTCTTGTGGAACAAAGAGATCCTTATGCTACTTACAATAAAATGGGAATTGCCGATCTTAAAAAAATGGCCGGAAATTTTAACTGGGATGTTTATTTTAAAGAATTGGGGGCCACAAAAATAGATAGCCTGATCGTTGGCATGCCTGCTTTTGTAAAAACCTGGAATGGAATGCTTAAAAAAGTGGATGGGGCCAAATGGAAAGACTATTATAAATTTCAGCTCATCAATAATTTTTCTACTGAACTAAGCTCAGATTTCGACCAGGCATATTTCGATTTCTTTGATAAACAATTGGGAGGAATAGAAGTACAAGAGCCTCGATGGAAAAGGGTGACAGAGCTTTCTGATTATCTTTTAAGGGATGCATTAGGGCAGGAATATGTAAAGGCTGCTTTTGATGAAAATTCTAAGAAAAAAGCATTGGAGCTTGTTGAAAACCTCCGAAATGCGTTAAGTGAAAGAATTACCGGCTTAACCTGGATGGGTGATAGCACCAAGCAAAAAGCCCAGGAAAAACTTGGAAAGATCATGGTAAAAATTGGTTATCCTGATAAATGGAGAAGCTATGATGGGATTGGCATCAAGAAACAGCATTATGTATTAAATGTAATGGCGGCTACTGCTTATGAATTTAACCGGGTATTGAATAAATTGGGCAAACCCATTGATAGAACAGAATGGGGTATGGGACCACAAACAGTAAATGCTTATTACAATCCTTTATTGAACGAAATTGTTTTCCCGGCTGCTATTTTACAACCACCCTTTTTCGATGCCAATGCAGATGAAGCGGTTAATTATGGTGGAATAGGAATGGTGATCGGTCATGAATTGACACATGGATTTGACGACCAGGGTCGTCAGTTTGACTCCAATGGTAACCTAAACAATTGGTGGACCAAGGCCGATGAGGAAAACTTCAACAAGCTGGCAAAAAGATTTGTTATTCAATACAATTCATATGTCCCTGCCGATTCAGTACATGTAAACGGGGAGCTTACCCTCGGTGAAAACATCGCCGACCTGGGAGGTATGATCATTACATATACCGCTTTCAAAAAGGCAACAGCCAATAAAAAGGATGAAAAGATAGGGGGCTTAAGTGCCGATCAACGGTTCTTTATCAATTTTGCACAGATCTGGAGGACCCATTACCGGAAGGATGCATTGATCCAAAGATTGTATACCGATCCGCATTCTCCACCTTCTTGTAGAGTGATCGGGGTGTTATCGAACTTTCCGGAATTCTATAAAACATTTAATGTAACTGATAAAAACAAGATGTATATCCCGGATAGTTTAAAATGCACTATGTGGTAGATTCATTCATTGTTTAATCCTCATCCGGCTGTAGTTTTTACAGCCGGATTTTTTTTGCCCTGGGTTTTAGGTATAGGAGACCATCATCTTTTGGTAAATTCTACCCTTCGATTATTCGCTTTTCCTTCCATCGTGGTATTTATATCAACCGGATTGGCTTCCCCAAAACCTTTGGTGATTAACCTATCAGCAGAAATTCCCATGCTCACCAATTGCTCTTTTACTGCATTGGCCCTTTGCTCCGATAATTTCAAATTGGTCTGATCATCACCATCCGAATCCGTATAACCCCCAATCTCGAATTTCAATTCAGGATTGTCTTTTAATAACTGAAATACCTGGTTAATGACCCCCATGCTTTCGGGCTTGATGGTTGATTTACCATGATCAAATAAGATCCCATGTGTAATGATCTTTCCATCGGTAAACAACTTATCCAACATGTTCATTTTACCACCTTCGGCAATTTTCACATGGGTAAACATGATCGGATACGTGGGATCCCCAATCCCATGAAAATCTAAGGAAACGGGCTGCATCCCAATATTGGGCATGGTTAAAACCCGTTCCACATCCATATACACCTTGAGTTGATTGTTCTTATAGGCCAAGGCAACATGATGCCATTTCAAAAAGTAATTTTCCTGTTGCAGGTCGATGGGGTAAGTCCCAAATAAATATTTTTCGCCAAAAGTTCCTCCGATACCTTCAGAAGAAATAGAAATGTCTCCTTCATTTCCTTCATCATCAAAGAACCCGATCAATAATCCATAAGAACTACTGGCTGGATAATAATCAAACTCAAGCGTGAATTCGTTGCTTAAATAGTGCTGGTTTTTTATCAAAGGAATGATTCGGCAATAATTCCCATCGGTGATCAAAAAAGTTTTTTTCCCGGCTTCTTGATTCACAACTGCCTGGCCGCTGATGAGATCCCAATGGGCTGGAAATTCTCCATCCATATCCGAAAGAAAATGGTCTTCGAACAAGATCTTTTCCCCAGCTACAAAATCATAGTTTTGATAGGCTTTTAAATGGATTTTACTGGAATCTCCCGGATTACTTTTTGGGGGCTGATTTCCTCCGCCTGCTTCACTATTATTCGATGTGGCTGCCTCTTGTTTGTTCTCCGACCCATCGTCAGCAACGTCAACGATTCCCTTCACCTGTTCAGCGCTATTTTTGATCTCTCCCAGGATTGGAGAGATCCCAACCTGCGCCTGGCAAATCATCATGGCGCCTCCTAAAATGATCAGTAATTTTTTCATTCTCTTGTATGATTAATAAATACTACTGTCTGGTATAGTTTCCTGGCATAAAGTTTCCTCTTCCTCCGCATTGATCGGCGATCAGCACCAGCGTGAGGCTGTTGTTGTTCACCGTAAACTTATAGGTCCCGGTATCTCCATAGGGACACGATGATAGGCCAGAAAGGTTGATAAATTGAAAAGTATCTGCCGACAGGGTATAGTTTCCCATCACATCATATTGAGTTTGGGTAGGATCACCTGGAATAATATACTCTCCACGTTGTGTTCCGTTTTCATATACGGTAAGGTACATAGCGTCTTTTTTCCATTTCCCAATGAGGCTGTTGTTAACAGGTGGCTCACAGGAAAACAGTAGAAATACACCGGTCAATAATAAAAAAACAATTGATTTTTTCATGATTTTTTGATTTGAATACAAAATTCGCCCATTTAATGTAGGAGATCAATCGCATGAAAATGTGATATTGGTCCAGTGAAGAATTTTAAAGGTGATAGAAGTACCGGCGTGAAGCACGCCCTTAAAACTATTTCTTGGAATAATATTTATTCAAAGCTTCCGTACGTGAATGTACTTCCAGTTTTTCATAGATTTTACGGATGTGGGTCCTTACTGTATCAATGCTGATAAACAAGCTGGAAGCTACTTCCTTATACATATGCCCTTCAGACAAGTACTGCAAGATCTCTTTTTCTCTTTCACTCAGGTCATAATCCTTCGAAGGTATATTGGATTGGAACGAGGCAATTACGCGGCGAGCAATAGAACTCGACATAGGAGAACCACCTGCGCTGATCTCCTGAATGGAACTGAGTATTTTTAGCGGGGTTGAATTCTTGAGTAAATATCCAGTAGCTCCATTCTTGAGGGATTGAAAAATACTTTCATCATCCTCGTATACCGAACACATTAAAAACTGGGTGGCAGGAATGGACGGCTTCAATGCCTTCACCAGGTCAATTCCACTCATCCCGGGCAAATTAATATCGGTAAGCACTACATCGGGTTTTATTCTTGTCAGCTCAGCCAAGGCATCCTCGGCGTTGGAAAATACATCTGTGCATGAAAAGCCCTCGCTAGACCCGATCAACAATGCCAGCCCCTCTCTTATATCCTGCGTATCTTCTACGATAGCCACTTGAATTGTTTTCATATTACAAATATATAACCCGTTATGATGAATGGCATCACATCTATATGTGAATTATATGTTGTATTCCAGAAATACGGAAGTTCCTTTCCCCGGTTGACTCTCTAATGAAAAACTCCCTCCTATTTCTTTCATTCTTTTTTCCATATTTTTTAATCCATTTCCTCCGAATTGACCTTTTACATCCATCCCTTTTCCATTGTCAATGATGGTAATCCGGAGTTTTGAAGGATCGATCAGCTCTATTCTCAATATGATCCTTTCTGCTTTCCCATGTTTTACTGCATTATTCAATGCTTCTTTGGTTACCAGAAAGATATTGCGGCGCACCTGTTCCGCTACTTCTTTGTCAATATAAATAGGTTGGATCTCCGTCTCAAACATTACCTGGCAACTTTCGGTGAATTGAGCCGCATATTCCCGGATATAGGCTAGCAGGGCCTGCAATTGGTCGTTCCCAGGATTTAATGACCAGATGATATTGTTTAAATTCTGTACCAGTTCTCTTGATGAATCTGAAATATTTTCCAGGTATGTCTCCACTTTTTCATCGTTATGGATTTTTTTCTTCACCACCTCACTTAAAATGGAGATCTTTGTAAGCCCTGAGCCCAGATCATCATGCATATCACCCGCTAATCGGCTCCTTTCCTTTTCTATGGCCTGATCTTTTTCCAACTGAAGGATCTTCAGCTTTAAATTGCGGGTTGAAACAAACCGAACCAATAATACCATTCCGGTTAAAATAACCAATAACAACAATAACCTGAACCACCAAGTAGCCCAGAATGGAGATCTAATAACGAAGGAGATGCGCAATGGTTCTTTTGACCAATGGAGGCCATCCTTTGTAGCCCTGATCTCTATTTGATAGGAGCCAGGGCTTAACTGTGGTAAAATGATCCTGTTATTTTCATTCGAAGCTGACCAGGTACCACCATTACCTATTCTATAACTATACATGAGCTTTCCCGTTTCCCCGAGGTTCGGTGTAATAAACCCTATTTCCACATTGTTCTCATTGTAACGAAAGTTTTTTTTCTCAATCCCAAAAGAATCATTCATTGAATAATAGCTTTTACCATTGATGAGAAATTCTTCCAGGTAAATGGACGGTGATTCGGTATGCGATGCCAATATATACTCCTTGTTGATGGTATAGATTGAATGGTTACCAATCATATACAATTGATCCGACCATGGATTGATCGAAATCAAATCAATGGTTGGCAATACAACCCCATTGTTGGTCGATAGAATAGATGTAGATAAAGTGCCAGAATTAAATCCGGCAATCGAATGCGGGAACCCCATCCAAATATTTCCTTTTTTGTCTTCCACAATTCCATTCACACTTCTTTCGGGCAATCCATTCTCTATTCCTTTAAAGAACCATTGTTGATTTAGGTAAATAAATAATCCGTTCTCGGTTCCCAGCCATACTATGCCTCTTGAATCCTTGAGGATAACATTTGCCCTTCCCATTTTAACAGGAATAGTATCACTGGCAACCTCTGTCCAATATCTCCATTCTTTGGTAAAATAATTGTACCGAATAACTCCTGCATTTGTGAGTATCCATAATGCCCCTGCTTGGTCATCATAGAATGACCATATCAGATCGTGTACAATAAAGGAGCTATTCTCCTTGTTTACATGAGTCGCTTTACCCGTTAACAGATCATACCGTGTTATACCGGCATCATAATTAGCAGTCCAAACCTCCTGTTCGGATTTATTTACCCATACATCATTTAACCGGTTGGTAGCAAATCCATTGTTTTCCTTTGTATAATAGGCCAAGGTTCTTTGCCTGTTCAAGTCATACTCAACAAGTCCATTAAAAGTAGCCACCCATAAATTCCCTTGATCATCCAGATCAAGGCCGGATATCTGAGAATTATTCAGTTCTTTTTTACTTTCTGGAAAATAGGGAATGGTTTTCACCAGGTTCATTTTTCTATCGAAGAAATAAACTCCCTTTCCATACCAGCTCGAAGAAATCAGTCCATCATTGGTCCATAACAAATCTGTCGTAAGTCCGGTGCCAGAAGCCATTTCGTTATATTCCCGGTTAAGGGACATACTTGCATTCAATCCACCCGTATTGGCAACCCATATATTCTCCTTTTGATCAATGGCAATATGATTGATCCAACTCGAAGAAAGTCCGTATCTTTCTTCAGGCTTGTATTGTAAACGAACGGTAGGGTTGGCAAGATCGATCGCCCCATCGATCTTATACATATATAATCCATTTGAAGTACCCACATATACTTCATTCTTATTCCCACTAATGCTTAAAACTATATTGGTGGCGCTGGGGTTGGAAGGATCTTGGTCCCATTTAAACTGCTGAGCATTGGTCCAATTACTGTTATACATCAACAATCCCCCGGCCCAGGTACCTATCCAATAATTACCTTTTACATCCTGGTATAAAGTGGTATAGACGAATTTATCTTTATCTTCTTTTCTATATTCTTCCAATAATCCGGCTTCGTTTTTCTTCACAAACAAGCTTCCACGTATAGCGATCAGCAGTTGATTGTTGTTCCCAATAGACAAATGGCCAGGTCGGTCCACCTGATCTATTATAACAAAACTATCCTTCTTTAAACAGAGAAGATAGTTGGATGTAAGTGCCCATATCGTTCCATGGTGGTCTGCGGTTACCTTGCTATAGAAACTGTTCACCAGAGAAGACATTTTTTTTCCTGGTGCATATCGGGTGCATCTTAAATGTCCGGGATGTATTTTAGAAATTCCTTTATCGGTACCAACCCAAATAAATCCTCGTGAGTCTTCTGCGATCGACATGACCCAATCAGACGAAAGACTGGTGGAATCAAGGAGATGATGCCTAATGTTTCTAAAATATTTACCATTGTACACCTGCAATCCCTCTTTAGAACCAATCCATAAAAAGCCCCTGCTATCCCTATAGGTACAGGTAACTTCGTTGCTGATCAACCCATCATCCCTGGTGTATGCATTGAATACATATTGTGCTGAAACAGAGCTGCTGCAAATATAAAAGCTGCTTAATAGTACAATTGCTTTTATAAATAAGTATACAGCATTCATTTTTTGAGGATGGATTTGTATTCAATCAAATGTAATATTTTTTTGCCCACAGGGTTAATGCCACTCCAGAATGGATTCTTTTGCACAGCCAATAAATCATCCATTTAATCAGCAGCTTCCTTTATCAATACTTCTTCGAGATTTTTGCCTTGCACTTTATAGTACCTGCCATTTCCCTTTTTACTCATTTTCTCAAAATCCTTATCAATGGTAGGGGCATCTTCTTTGGTTCCGATCAAAAGAATAACCAGTTCTATGTTCTTCTTTTTAAAACTTCCCAGTAGCTTGGAAGCATCTCCATCCAATTGAAATTTCCCATCCGTTACCAAAATGATCTTGTTCTTACCATTAGCGATCATATTGCTATCGGCTATGTCAAAAGCATGGCGAATACCCTCGCTTGCATTGGTAGCTCCATGGGTTTGGAGTTCATCAATTTTTGTATTGATCCTTGTTTTTTGATCACAAGCCATGTTTCGTAAGAGAATATGACTATGGGTCGAAAAGGTAAGCAAAGAAATATGATCTGTTTTACGTTGTAAACCCACCAAGTATTTAGCTCCCTCCTTTAAAAGATCGAGCTTCCCCGGATCATGCATAGAGGCCGATACATCCAAGAGGAAAACCATATGATGAGGAGAGGATTTATTGATCAACTGCTGATGCTCCGTAACTGCCGTATCCTTTCTATCCTGTACGGGTGGTTTTTCTTCGCCCGGTTTTACAAAATGAAAAATATAACTCCAACGCGGCCATTTCAACAGCACATTCTGATTGGTATCCACCCCGATCTGGGCAGCCATTTTCATCGAATAATCCAGGTTTTTCGACAATTGTTTACCATCGGCACATTCAATCAGGTCATTGTAATCTTCAATCACCATATGTGTCCGGTCGACAAATTCATTATAGTTAATATCTGATTTTTTCATAAACTCAGGATAATGATATTTATCCTTTACATACCAATACAAGGTAGTTTTCATCATGCTATAAAATGTGCAATATCTTGTATGAGGCATGGCCCCGTTATTGGAAACCTTGTACCCGTATGATCCATAAAAAATAATTGAATCATTGGCAAGCGAAGCTTTGTTGAATTTCCTTACTGCCAGATCCATGGGATGGTTGTAAGAAGTATCACCCTTGAATAAACGTGCCTCCCATTGCTCTAATAAAACGATGATCATAAATGCTTCATCCTTTGCCTCTAATATCCTTTCTTGCGTCTTCAAGCGGGGTAATACCCCTAAGTAATACTCACGAATGTTATCATATAAATGATAAGCTCTTTGATGATAATGATCCAATATCTGTGATGTTTGTTCAATAATATCCAATGCCGCCTTGAATTCGAAATCGGTCAAATAATTTTTATTGGTAACGTAGTCGTACAATCTGTGGTGCAAAATAACCAAGGAGTCCATGGTATACTTAAAATCCAGTAAGGAATTTTTTAGAGAATCCTTGTTATTAAAAAACTTACCCGCTAATAATTTGTCGATGTTTTCTCTTTCCTGCAAATAAGGATAGAGAATAAATTCGAAATCCGAAAACATACCTTCAGCATCCAAATGAATTTCAGGAAATCGTTGTGCATTATCATAGGATGAAATTCTCATGCCGGGATTTGCATGTGTGTACCAATAATTATCATTCCTTTTAGGCCTGCTGCTATGGATATAACCTTCGGCAAATTGTTTGATATCCCAGTATAATTCACGGTTGATCCTGCTACTCTCGTCCATATAATCAACAATCGTATTCAAGGTTCGTACCTGGTCATTCCTTGTCTGGGCATAGATGCATGCCATCGAAAACAGAATAAGAAAAATGAGTTTTTTCAAGAGTGATCGATTGATATACAAATATACAATTTAGATCGGTAGGCAACCTGACTGGTAGCTATGCGGCCAGGGGTGAAGCCTGCCTGCCATGTTGCAGGCCTGCGCTTCGGCAGGCAGGCGGCATCCTTTTTTTATTTGCATTGATCGGTATTTTCCATTCGTCAGATTAACCCACTTAAGTCGTGGGATATCAAGCGGCTGGCAAATGCTCTGGCAAAAATAAAAAAAGATACAGCGGAACACCGGACAGGCCGCCCAAAAAAAGATATTGTTAAAAGACTTGTTGAATTAATTCGGAAACTTAGATCTTAACATCAAGACCTTCCCTCGAAATTTATGTTTTTCGTCGAAGACATCGACAATATCGACCGAATAGACATAGACATCCTCCGGCAACATGATCCCTTGGTTATTTAATGAACCCTTCCATTCTTCCAATTGATCAGTGGTCTTAAAAATGGTACGGCCCCAACGATCATAGATACGGAAATCATATTCCTTGATACCAATCCCTTTGCCTCTGAATCCATCATTCAATCCGTCCCAGTTGGCAGTAAAGGTATTAGGTATATTGAAAACAAACTCTGGTTTTACAATGATAGGAATGATCATCGTATCAGGGCAAGTATAAATATTATATACTATTTGCGTTAGATTGTAATGGCCTGTATCTGAATAAATATACCATCCGTCGTTGCAGCTATTAGAACTATCCCCATTGCCGTAGAACATCCAGCAATCAACTACTCCGCCCGATGATTGATCGGTAATATAGAAATGTGGCCAGAAAATAGATTGCTCAATAGGGTCTACTGTAAAGTCGGCATTGGGCACAGGATATACATCGATCCAATTGGGTTTATTGATATTAATGGTGTCCTGGCAGCCCGTTAATGCGATCAGTTGAAAAGTAACCGAATAATCACCAGGAGTAAAATAAATATGGATAGGATCTTCTACTGTGTCGGTTCCTCCATCTCCAAAAGTCCAGTTGAACAATAGATCGTTATAGGCATAATTCACATCAGCAAAGAAATGTGCATCATAGTTCACACAACCAACGGTATCCACATCAATGGTTACGGTTGGATGCCCATATACCATAATATCATGCACCGCTGTATCTAAACACCCATCGAAATCAGCTGCCAACGTAACGGTATGAGGTCCGGCAGTCGCAAAATTGACTCCCATCGTATTTTGCGTATTTGAGGTAGCCGGTGTGGCATCTGTGGTAAAGTCCCAGTTAAAAATGGTTCCGGCAGGCATAGCTCCGGTAGCGATAAAATCAAAGCTATTCAAATCAATACATTGTCCGGTAGGCGTTGCAAAATCGATATCCATGTTTTCTCTTACATGAATGGTTACATAATCAGTATCTGCACAGAAGAATCCGGGGTTAGCTACCAGCATAACTGTATACGTGCCAGTTGTAGGATAATTGTAGACAGGATTCTCCAAATTTGATGTATCGGTGATGATCACTGGAACTCCAAAATCCCAATGCTGATAAACACTGTTGATCCCATGGTCTTCAAACTGAACTCCCAATCCTTCGCAACTTTCATATACCCCTCCATTTAAAATCCAGGTAGCAGGCACTTCAATATTTGCCTGAACGTTGCTTTGACAATTGGTTACATTGAACTGAAAATCTCTTCTATGTGTTCCTATCAATACTCCATTCCTGTATTCGCTTACACAAACACTTACCACATATTGGCCCAATTGCGTTGGCGTTACTGTTAATACACCGGTATTGGGATCAATCGCTGCGGCCGGTACACTTGCAATTGGATAGCCCGCAGAATAAGGGGGCTGAAAGGTGAGTGGTGAAAACGGTGGAGGACTTGTAATATAGGGTTGAGGATCATTCGGTGTAGCTCCCTCAAAGGTAGAACATAGCTGATAAACCAACGAATCACCGTCAGGATCAGTAGCTGAATGATCAAATACCAATGGCTCTCCTATACAAAGTGCGATCGGTGGGAAATTATTAAATCGTGGACTATTGTTGCATAGATCACTTGCCGGAACTTGTTCTGTGTAAGTGGCTCCGGTATTTCCAGGATCAATGATATTCATGATCGTATTGTTCCTGCAGCATCTTTGGTAAGCAAAAATGTATCCGCTGGGTGAATTGGGTAAACTTACAACGGTTTGATAAATGGCTTGCTCCACACAAACATTGGCCGGCGGCTGAAAGCATGGATTGTTGGTAATAAATGGAACATTGGTAGACCCCGGAAATGGAACTTCAATTACCTGCATATAAGCTCCGGTACCTGTCCAAATAGTGATCTTTGCAGGATCATCAAAGGGTGCCTGGCCTAAATAACAATCCCGATAAATTTTTAAAGTGATCCTATACGTGTTGTTCCCAAGACAATCGTAATATAACTCTCCTCCTATGATATGGGTTGCCCATGAAGTCTGTAGACAGCAAATAAGTGCACCCAGTAATAGAAGTTTTTTCATTTTTTATCTTAGTAAATTAACATGGCCTATGTACCGATACTTTAATGATGCCGGTGTTTCCAGGTCCACCTTATAAGCATACACTCCTATCGGACAATTTCCATTTTTCCCGTCAGTTCCATCCCATCCTCTATGAATATCGTTTGTATAGAAGATCTCCTGACCCCAACGGTTAAAAATTCTCATTTCATATTTTACAAATCCTAAACCCAATCCGCTGAAGATATCATTCAACGCATCCCAATTTGGCGTAAATGTGTTAGGTATAAAGAACCTGAAGTCAGGATATGCATACACAACCGTAAAGGCAGTATCGGTACAACCAAATTCGTTAGTGACTACCAACATCACATTGTAATATCCGCTATCCAGATAAGTATGTTCAGGGTTTTGAAGTGCCGAAGTTTGTCCGTCACCAAAATCCCATAAATAACTCACTACATCAGGCGATGGGTGAGAAAAAAACTGAAGTGTTCGGTTTTCTTTGTACATATAGCTAATGGAAACTTCGGGAGCCAGCACTGTTACCAGGGCACCATCAGTTAATGAATTTCCACAACTATCCGTTAAGATCACACTGTACAAGGTAGTTTCCATCGGAAACACCAGCTTTGAAAAAATATTCGATTCGCCGGTACTCCAACTCAGGTTCAACGGGCCTATTCCGCCCCCAACCGACGCATTTAGTTGTACCGGGCTTCCAGGGCATATAGCAGTATCATCTGTAAAAGTAAGGATCAAAGGAGTAACATTCGGAACAAAAACGGTAAATGAATCCGTTACAGAATTACCACATTGATCCGTAGCAATGACGACGTAGGTTTCTGTATATCGAGCTATGAAGGGAATATAATTTCCCTGTCCTAATCCATCACTCCAACTCAAGGTAATATTTCCTGCTCCTCCCGTTGAAGTGGCAAATGCATATAATACCTCGTTGTTGCATACCAACGAAGTATCCGTTCTGGCGGTTACTGTCATCGGTGTTACATTCTGCAAATAAATAGTATCTCTTGGCATTTGTACATTAGGACATGCAGCCGTGTCAATTAATTCGATCACGATAAATTCCAATCCTTCCGGAACTCCATCCGCAATAGGTGTGATGGTAATATGAGCCGTGCTCTGCCCCGCTGGAATGATCACTGTTGTTCCAGGAGGAGAAATGGTATAATCCACTCCATTGGTGGCCGAGCCCAATACCTGGTATTGAATGGAATTGGCCACGGAAGTATTTCCGGTAATGGTAAAAGTAACATCACCTTGTCCACAAGTTTCATAAAGGGTATCGGCACTGAAAGAACCAATGATCTCTGAACTAACATCCATTCCATTGGAAGAAAAACTTTTCTCTTCAAGAAATACCCCAGAATCATAAATTCCATCCGAAACATCAGCAATAGCCAACCTGATGGTATAGGTGCTGCATGGTATCACGGATGCCTGGGCCGTTAAGGGTCTGGTAAAACCATCATATTGAACGGTGGCTCCAGACGGGGGGTCATTGTCTACATAGTAAGCTGTGTTCGTAATATGGTTGATGGAATTAATAGCAACTGCAGTTCCAGGAGTTCCCGGTACAATAGCAATATTTTGATTGGTATAATTTCCACCTCCTGGTTTAGGACCGGTTAAAAAGAATCCAAAAATATCGTTGAACTGGCTATTCACATATTCCTTGTATTCTTCAGAGGCGAAAACATATCTGAAATTAATGGAGTCTCCCTGTGGAATAAAGGTAAACTCGATCACGGTAGCATTAAAAGTTTGTTCAGGCGCAGAAATAGCATCCAATAGGCCATATCCTCCGGTCCCGTTATCAATCCCGGCATTCGGCATAGAATTAGGACCTACCGGTCCGTCGGGTCCGCTGATCGATCCGGTGGTCATGATCACTCCGCTGGAAAGCCCGATATTAGAAGAAGACCCGTTAAATGTCCCCATAGCAGTAGGCATGCCCTGAGAAGTGACGCTGATAATTTGCACCCCTCCCCCTAACAATACATTCTGAACTAGCTGTGTAGCTGTGAGCCCCCCTGAAGTTTGTAGTTGCCCCCAAGCAAATGAGGTGGACAAAATGAGTCCAACTAAAATCTGAAATATGCGTATATAGGGCCTTTTCTGCAAAATTACCTTTCTCTTAGAACCTGCTAAAGTAGTGAAACACTTGGTCATCCCCAAAAAATTAACATCATTATACAAGTCAAATTTCATTCCAAAAAAAACCGCCCGGTTTCTTCGCCTCCTCTAACCAACACTACCTTTTTAAATAATAACTGATATATTCGCCTTTTAGTTGCATTCATTCAAACTATTTATGGAAAAAGTACAAGGTTTTATCAAGGAAAATAAACAAAGATTCATGGATGAATTATTCGATCTCATCCGCATTCCCTCTATCAGTGCCGACTCTGCCTATAAAGCAGATGTCTTGAAAACAGCTGAGTTCTTAAAGGAAAAATTAATAGCGGCAGGTGCCGATAATGTTGAAATAAGCCCTACTCAAGGCCATCCAATCCTGTATGGAGAAAAGATCATTGACCCCAAATTACCTACGATCCTGGTATACGGGCATTATGATGTTCAACCGGCTGTGCCACTGGAGCTATGGACCACCCCACCTTTCGAGCCGACTATTCGGAACGAACGTATCTATGCCCGTGGATCTTGTGATGATAAAGGCCAGATGTATATGCACCTGAAGGCTTTTGAAGCGATGATGAAAACAGATTCTCTTCCGTGTAATGTTAAATTCATGATAGAAGGAGAAGAAGAAGTAGGATCACCTAACCTGGGCCCCTATTGCATTGCCAACAAATCTAAACTAAAAGCAGATGTTTGTCTGATCTCCGATACCTCTATGATCGCCAATGATATTCCCTCGATCGATATTGGACTTCGTGGACTTTCGTACCTGGAAGTGGAAGTAACAGGGCCTAACCGTGATCTGCACAGTGGTGTGTATGGGGGTGCGGTGGCCAATCCTATCAATGTTCTGGCCAAAATGATCGCTTCCTTACATGATGAAAATAACCATATCACCATCCCTGGTTTTTATGATGGAGTGGTAGAACAAACTGCCGAAGAACGGGCAGAAATGGCCAAAGCTCCTTTTGACCTGGAAGAATATAAAAAAGATTTAGGTGTTGCCGAGATCTGGGGTGAAAAAGGATATACTACAAATGAAAGGACGGGTACCCGCCCTACCCTCGATTGCAATGGAATTTGGGGAGGATATACTGGAGAGGGATCAAAAACCGTTTTACCATCTAAAGCATTCGCCAAAATCTCCATGCGGTTGGTTCCAAATCAAAATAGCCATCAGATCACAGAATTGTTTACCAAACATTTCAAGAGCATTGCACCTCCATCTGTAAAGGTAGAAGTTCGTCCACATCATGGCGGTGAGCCTGTATTAACTCCGACAGATAGTTTGGAATTCAAAGCTGCCAGTATGGCCATGGAAAAAACCTTTGGTAAAAAACCTATTCCAACCCGGGGCGGGGGAAGCATTCCCATTGTAGCCTTGTTCGAAAAAGAACTCGGCGTAAAATCAGTTCTCATGGGCTTTGGATTAGATATAGATGCTTTGCATTCTCCTGATGAAAGTTATGGTGTATTTAATTTCTATAAAGGAATTGAGACCATCCCTTATTATTATGAGAACTATACTCAGCTAAAAAAGCAATAATGCAAATAGAAAAAATAATCAACAAAAAGCTATGGTGCATCCTCGCCATGGCTTTTTTTATGTCCTCCTGTACCTTCACAGAGCCTACCATCGGTAACTTTAACTTTAAAAGCATGAGTCCAAAAGAAGATGGTAACTTTCGCATAGAGGTAGAAGTGAAGGTGGACAATCCTAACAACTATAATATATGGCTTAAAAAGGGGAAATTTGATATCCTCATGGGCAATCAAAAGATGGGAACGGTTCATACCGTAGGGAAAGTAGTTCTCAAAAAACAGAAAAACGATTATTATATCATCAAAGCAGAAACCAAACTAAATCCTGATGGAGCATTGCTCGGCATGCTTACCGGACTTACCAGCGGAGGTAACAAGCCGGTTACACTCAAAGGAGATATCAGGGCTGGAGTTTTTATTTTCAGTAAGAAATTCGACATTGAATTTTCAGATAAACTTCCTTCCATGAGTTTGTTTGGGAATTAAATGGAACCATCGTTGCTTCATTCCGGAAAGCATGGATAAAAACTTAAGGATCAATATTTATATAAGAAACACCTACTTCCTGATTGCTCTGGGAATTTTCATCTATCTTATTCTGAGAGCTCTGTATGTTCCGGTACTGGAAGACGAAGCGGCCACCTTTTTAAGATATATCCAAAAAAACAAATGGCTTCCTGATCAAAAAGAACTATCTGCCAATAACCATTTGCTGAACACATTTCTATCTATACTTACTTATAAAATCTTCGGCCACGGCATTGTTCAGCTACGACTGGCCAACCTATTGTTCTTTCCCGTATTCGCCATCTACTTATATAAGATCACCCAGTACCTTCATCATTCAATCATCCGGATCGGCTGCATGATGGCCATCTTATGTGTACATAATCTCATAGAATATTTTGCGTATTCCAGAGGATATGGATTGTCGTTGGCATTGTTGATGGGATCGGTTTATTACGTTTTGCATTTTTACCATACAAAACGTTTAACGGTTCTTTGGGGATTTTATATCTGCTCATTTCTTGCCATGCTGGCAAACCTCACTTTGATCAATACCATGCTCATTTTAAATATACTGATCACCGTTTCATTGTTTAGGAAGGGAAACAATATCCTTATTAAATCCATGTATACAATGGCAGGCTTTCTTCCATTAACGCTGATCACATGGATCAGCCTTCGGATGAAACAATACGGAGCTTTGTACTATGGTGGAGACGAGGGGCTTTGGCAAGCAACCATCAAGAGTTTAACCCAACTTATCTATGGAGAATGGAAACTGATGGTAGCTATCTTTTTTATTGCAGCTGGCATTCTTGGTCTCATTTTTCTCCTTCTGGGTAAAGCCTCCCATGAAAAAAAATCGGCTTATCTAAGTCCACGGATAGTCTTTTTCCTCCTTTTCATAGGCAACCTGATTGCTTATGTAGCTCTAAGGAAACTATTCCATATAAATTATCCAAAGGATAGGGTCGCCATTTATCTATACTTTTTATTGATTTTGTTTTTTTGCTTTTCTCTGGATAAGATCCGATACAAAAAACTCAACTATATAGCTTGCTTGTGGATTACTGTGCCCGTCCACTTTTTGTTGAACGTAAACTTTACCCATTCTACCTTTTGGTATTACGACAATCTTCCGGTTAACTTTTACCAAACCATTCTGCAAAAAGGGGGCAATAATCCTTCAATCATTTCTATAGGAGGAAACAGCCGGATAGAAAACATTTGGGCATACGATAATCAGCTTCACAAGGGAATATTAAATGACATTCAACTGCGAGACTATCCATCTTTCTATTACGATTACTTACTCTTATACAATGATGAAAAATTGGAATGGGCCAAGAAAGACTATAATATCCTCCTGATCGATCCTTATTCCAACATCCATCTTTTGGAAAGAAAGCAGAAGATCCAACTGGTACCCTTAGTTCATCATGAAATCAATGATATATTGAATACCAAAGAGGAGTTCGTTGAATTCTATTTAGGTGATTCATTGAAAAAACATAAAAACCTATGTTTTGAAATAAGTACTACTATCAACACCCCTCGAAATATAGAAGGATATTTTGTGCTTTCCACAGAGATCAGAAAAACTGAAACGTCCAGGGAAGATCTTCCGTTATTATCCATAAAGAATCAGTGGAAAGGAGAAAATACTTTCCACCATAGCATTTTTGTTCCGAATATTTCACCGGAAACAGACAAAATCTTATTATACTTTTGGAACCCGCAAAAACAAGAGATCTCATTTTCTAAAACCATGGTAAACGTCTATAGCTGGAACTAAATTAGGTGCTGGAAATATGCTCGTTTTTATCTTAAACCCTTATATTTGATCATAACATCCAAACTCAATGTCATGAAAAAAATATTACTCGGTTTTTTTATACTTACCTGCCAAATTGTAAAAGCACAAGACACTTTTTCTATTGTTGCTGTTGATACCACCACAGGTGAAGTGGGAAGCGCAGGAGCTTCTTGTGTAGATCTGTTTTTATTTCCTGGTTTTACCAACGATTTCCTGGGTGATCTTTTGCCTGGTATTGGGGCCATTAATACGCAGGCATCTTACCATGCCACCAACCAAGATAGTGCAATGGGCAGGATGATGGCCGGAGATACACCTGCACAGATCATTAACTGGTTATCACTGAATGATGTTTCCAGTAACCCACAGGTCAGACAATATGGAATAGCAGCCATTATAGGTGGGTCGGCACAGACGGCGGGTTTTACAGGGACCAATTGTTTGGATTATAAAAATCATATCACCGGACCCAATTATTGTATACAGGGTAATATTTTATTAGGGCAAGAAGTATTGGATTCAATGGAAGCCCGTTTTAATGCGGAGCCGGGTGACCTCGCCTGTAAGCTCATGGCGGCCCTCCAGGGTGCCAACATGGTGGGAGCTGATACGCGCTGTGCTCCAGATGGGACTTCTTCCCTTTTTGCTTTTGTAAAAGTTTCCCAACCAACAGATCCTTATGGAAGTCCATCCCTGGTAGTTTCCGTAAAAACACATGACAATGATGGGATCGAACCCATTGATACTTTACAAACTCTATTCAATATTGCCCATAATTGTAGTTCCATTGGAATCGAAGAACCCTTGCTTTCAGATCTGCAGTTGGTTATCTATCCCAACCCGGGCTCCCAATCGATCAGTCTGCATGTGAATACCAATCAACCTGTTGAAGTTTCCTGTAGCATAACGGATGTTGATGGCCGTATGGTTTGGGAAGGGAAAATCACTTCTCAGAAAAACCTTGATATCTCCACCTGGGAAAATGGATTCTATTTTGTGAAAATCCAATCTGGAACATCGACCATTATAAAAAAGCTCATCAAGCAATAAGGTAAATTTGCCTTTTAACCATTTTTTTGAGTAAAAATTGTATCCAAAGTCTGGGTTACACGTCTAAATAGATAACCACCAGCTTGTGTTATCTGCGAATGATGGAAAATTTCTTCGTTATTCTATAACATTAAAAAAGCTAAACTCCTCAACTTTACAGTGCAGTAATTATGGCATCGGTGCTATGATAAGATTTGATGGATATGAATAATACGAATAAGATAGCGCATCCTCTGTTTTCACCTTTTACATTAAGAGAAGAAAAAGAGTTTGATACAATTATAATTGGTTCAGGTATAAGTGGTATGGCGTTGGCAGCCATGCTTTCGAAAGATGGACAAAAGGTACTGGTACTCGAAAGGCATTATGTAGCGGGTGGATGTACCCATACATTTAAACGCGGAAATTACGAATGGGACGTAGGTCTTCATTATGTAGGCGAAGTGGGTACAGATACGGAATTAAAAATGATCTACGATTATATTTGCGATACACCTATTGAGTGGGCAGATATGGGTGAGGTATATGACCGTATTTATTTTGGTGATGAAGTATACGAATTTCGGAAGGGATCGCAGGAGTTCATCGACTACTTTTCCGAACTCTTTCCATTAGAAAAAGAGAGCATTAAAAAGTATGTGGAGCTGCTAAATCTAGTGGCTAAATCCGCCAAGCTTTTTTATGCAGAAAAAGCTATTCCTGAATTCGTAAGTAAACTTATCGGTAAATGGATGCGACACTCGTATATGAAATATGCAAGCCGAACTACTCAGGAGGTCCTGGACGAATTATTTATCAGTGGAAAATTAAAAGCCGTTCTTGCCGGGCAGTTTGGCGACTATGGTTTGCCTCCCTCTAAAAGTTCCTTTGTAATACATGCTACCATCGCTCATCATTATATGGAAGGTGGTTTTTATCCGGTGGGTGGATCAAGAATGATCTTTAAAAAAATCGCACCGGTCATACAAAAAGCTGGGGGAGAAATTTATGTAAATGCCGAAGTAAGCGAAATTTTAGTAGAAGATGGAAAAGTTCAAGGTGTTAAAATGGCCAGCGGGAAAGTGTGGAAAGCCAAAACAGTCATCAGCACGGTAGGAATTGAAAAGACCTATGAAAACTTATTATCTGAACCCGTTAAAGAGAAATTTGGCTTGCCTGAAAAACTGAAAGGATTAAATCCTTCCATTGGCTACTTCGGTTTATATGTTGGTTTGAAAGAAACGGCAGCGGTTCTTGATTTTCCAAAATCAAATTTTTGGATATTTCCTCCGGAATATGATCATGAAAAAAACCTAAGTGAACATGCGGAGGATCCGCAAAAGGATCTGCCGGTAGTATATATTTCATTTCCCAGTGCCAAGGATCCGGATTTCGAAAATCGTCATCCGGGTATCAGCACCATTGAAATTCTTACTTTGGTGGATTATGCCCCATTTAGATCCTGGGAAGGTTCCTCCTGGAAGCACCGAGGGCAAAAATATGACCAGTTGAAGGAAAAAATAAGCCAGAAATTACTTGCCTATTTATACAAATATCTACCTCAAACCAAGGGTAAGGTGGATTATTATGAATTATCCACTCCACTTACCACCAAGCATTTTCAAGGGTACCAGCATGGAGAAATGTATGGAGTAGAAGCCACGCCTGAACGTTTTAAAAATCGATTCCTCAAGCCCCGTACACCCATTAAAGGTTTATATCTGGCCGGACAGGATATTGTTTGTGCCGGAGTGGGTGGTGGCCTCATGTCGGCTATTGTATGTGCTTCGGCCATGAGAAACACGAACTATGTTTCGAAGATCGTTAAGAAGGCAAAAAGGGCATAGTGTGATTAAATATCAATCTCGAGCACTGTGGGGCAATGATCGCTATGATAAGCCTCAGGCAAAATAGCGGCTCTTTTTAAGTGAGGTTTTAAGGGGGAGGTTGCCAACTGGTAATCGATCCTCCAACCTTTATTTTGTTTCCGGCTGTTGAAACGATAGCTCCACCATGTATACCAATGTGGTTCATCATTGAATTCACGAAAGGAATCTATAAATCCACTTTCAATGAATTTGGTTACCCAAGCCCTTTCTTCAGGTAAAAATCCAGTCGAGTTTTTATTCGAGATGGGATTATGAATGTCTATTTCTTTATGACAAATATTAACATCTCCGCAAATGATCAGGTTGGGTATTTCTTTTCTGAGTTCCTGGATATAATTATAAAACTTATCGAGGAATACGTATTTAAATCCTTGCCGTTCGTCACCCGAGGTACCCGAAGGGAAATAAACAGACATAACCGAAAATCCTTTATAATCAGCACGGATAATCCTTCCTTCATGGTCAATATCCTCTATCTCACAACCAATGGTTACCTTTTCAGGAGAGATCTTCGACAAGATCGCTACTCCACTATATCCTTTTTTTTGGGCCGAATGCCAATAACAATGATAACCTAGGTCTTCAAATAATTTCGTTTCAAACTGGTTATGCTCTGCTTTTAGCTCCTGGATACAAAAAATATCTGGGTTCGCTGCTTTCAACCATTCTACCAATCCTTTGGTCATAGCTGCACGGATCCCGTTGAGGTTATAAGAAATGATCTTTAGATGCATATTATAAATTCAATTGTGGAAATTTCATTTTGAGTTCTTTTTTCTTTTGTTCTTTTTCATTTTCCAGTTGTTTCATGCTATTTTCATCAGTGCTTAATGACCGGTGAGATAAAAATTGTTGAAGTTTTTTTACTTCATTCATCAATTCAGTGGTATTTGAAGTAAAATAAGTAGCAGAAAATTTATCCCAAATATATTCAATAGCCAGTTCATTGGGATGCAACATATCAGCACTCCAGAAACGATAATCCCTCAGGTCATCATTCATGATCTCATAGGCCGGAAAATAGGAAACATTTTCGCCGATAGATTCCTGAATAGCCAGGTATAGCAAAGATTTACTGAGCTGATTTTCCATAAACCCATCTTTTAAATGTTTTACCGGACTAAGGGTAAAAACGATTTGTATCGAAGGATTCATGGAAAAGATCCTTTCCATCATTGTTTCCAATGCCATTTTGATCTCTGCGAGGCTGAGTAATTTTTTTTGAAATTGGGATGAAGGCATTTTATGACAGTTCGCAACAATCTCTTCTGTATGCTTTTCTATATATACCCAGGCAGTGCCCAAGGTGATAAACACAAATTGAGACCCTTCAATAAAGCTACGGTGCAATTGAATGGTTTCGTTGATATTTCCCAGTACATGTGCAGGCTTCTTTCCATCAAAACATCCATGATGAAAATAGCTAAAAAACCGGTCCTTGTCCTGCACCAGGTCTTCCAACTCATATTCATACCTGGTTTCAAGGTCATAAAAACTTTCGCGAATAGAAACAGGGTTATAAATGATCCCGTGGCTATTCGATAAAACATGAAATCCATGGTAATTAAACTTCGATGCCATGTTTTCAGAAAAGCAGGAGCCTATGAGATAAACTTTCTGGTGATGGTCTATCTTTTTCTCTGAGGAAGGAATATGGATATCAGTTTTCAGTTTCATCCAGCAAATCCTTTTTTTGTTTCGCCAATGTTTCAAATATTACGTCCTTTGACAATTTGGCGCCTTTATACGCCATTACCGCCAATTCATCACAACGGTTATTGAAGGGATTGGATGAATGCCCTTTTACCCAAACGAATTTGATCTTAAAGAGAGGATATACCTTTAGAAATCTGATCCACAGGTCGGCATTTTTTTTCCCGCTGAAGTTTTTCTTCTGCCAACCAAATACCCATTTTTTTTCAATGGCATCTATTACATATTTCGAATCTGAATAAATGGTAACGGGATGTTCATTGGTTTTGAGCATTTCCAATGCTTTTATTACCGCTAACAACTCCATTCGGTTGTTGGTAGTAAGTTGGTAACCCTCTGCATATTCTTTTTTATGAGGACCGGCCATCAAGATAATGCCAAGGCCTCCCGGACCCGGATTCCCACTACAGGCACCATCTGTATAAATGATTATTTGACCCTTATTGCTCATTGTGGACGAAGTTAGTATTTTTAGCCTAGTTTTAACTCCATGCAAATCCACCATACCGGATATATTGTAAAAAATGCAGAAGACCCGCTATCGGTTCAATCGGGTCTTCATTTGGTAGCTTCTGGGATTGATCCGGCTCAGGAAGCTAAAATCTGCCTGTACAAAAATCAGCAGAATGAATTATTGGAATTGGTGGAACCATTGAACGAAAGAAGTCCGGTTTGGAATTTTTTGCAAAAAAACGGAAATGCATTTCATCATTATTGCTATAGCTCTACTGAAGATGAAATGATAAATTATGCTAAAAAGCATGAACTCATAAAAATTATGGGACCTCTTGATACCGCTCTATTTCCAGGTCAAAAAGTGGTTTTTTACATATCTAAGCAGCAGGAAATTACCGAGTTTATTCTGGGATAAATGCTTAACTTGTAACAATTGGATAATTGATACGAGATGCTGGAGTTGATCAAAACATTTATATTCTTTTTTGCTGTCATTGATCCCATTGGTTCGGTGCCGGTATACCTGGAAGCTACCAAACAATTTAATGAGAAAGACAAACGAAAAATTGCCATTCGGGCGGCTTTGGTAGCTGCAGCCGTACTGGTGTTTTTTATTTTGGTAGGTGAGCCTTTGATGGATGTCATGCATATTTCATTGCCTGCTTTTCAAATGGCCGGAGGGGTTATTTTATTTCTCTTTGCTTTAACAATGGTTTTTGGTGGTAAACCAGAAAAGGAAAAATCTCTCATCAAAGATTATAACCATGTGACCATTTTTCCCATCGCCGTGCCTTCCATTGCCTCGCCAGGGGCCATCATGGCGGTTGTGCTGTTAACTGAAAATGAGACCTATACCTTCATCGAACAATTAATTACTACTTCCATTATCCTGCTGGTACTTGTGGTTACTTGTTTAATGCTTTTGGCAGCCAGGAAAGTACAATCTAAAATAGGGGACGCCGGCATTACTTTGATCAGTAAGGTAATGGGATTGTTGTTAGCGGCTTTTGCCATGCAAAACATCCTTACAGGGATCACGGAATATTTTGGTCTATAAAACTATATGCTCCTGTGTCTAATTTAATGGTGGGTATGATCGCATAAATTTTACATTTGTTATATGCTTGAACTGGAAACTTATCGGGGAGTTGTATATCCCTGGCATTGTGATTTTATAGGCCATATGAATGTAATGCATTATGTAGGTAAATTCGACCAGGCCACCTGGCACTTTCTGGCCCATTTAGGAATTACACCTTCTTATTTGCAAAAAAATAATAAAGGCATGGTAGCTGTGGAGCAAAACCTCAAATATTTTGAAGAACTGGTAGCGGGTGATCTCCTCTATGTTAAAACCCAATTGGTGGAAGCCAAACCCAAAGCCATTATTTTCATGCATAAAATGTACAATGCCGAAACAAATTCCTTATGCGCCGAAGGTAAAATGGTAGGTGTACATATTGATAAGGAAAGCAGGAAGTCAATCGAGTTGCCCCCTAATATTCTTCAAAAGATACATACGTTGATATAAACTTTATGTCAAGTTATAAAACCACATAAGCATATAAGCCTATGTGGTTTTATAAAACAAAGCCGGGCGGGCTTTTTACTTGTTATTCTTTGATCAATTTACCCGTACTCCAGATCTTTCCATCCATGCCCACTATTCTATATATATACAATCCTTGGGTAAGATCAGAAATATCCAGGTCTGTCGTACTCAAACTCAGTTCTGTGCTTTTCACTATTTTCCCTGATATATCTGATAGCTGAATGCTTGTTTTACCCCAGTTGTTATCCACTTTGAACGTAACCAGTGTTCTGGCCGGATTTGGATACAGGGTAACTCCGTTATGACCACTCCCCGAAGGATCAATACTTGCGGTACTTGGATTAAAGGTGAGGTTATTCCCTTGGGGGCTGATGAATAGGCAATTGTTATTTTCGTCGGTTTCCGAAATGGCATTGTCAGGATCTACACATACAGCCAGGCGATATTGCCCCCCCGGGATCCCAGAAGTATTATTGAAATCAATATCAATGTTATCATAAGTAACCACTGTGTTTCCTCCCTGGCCATCACCATCTGTATAACTCCACACTGTATACGTGATGTTATAATCGTTTGGGTCCACCAGGTACACTTTTACATCAAAAGATCCGGGATTAGAGTTCTCGTTGTTAAGCACATCAAAATAAACTCCGGTAATAACCCCTGTGGATGAGTTGTAGGTATTCCATCCTGCACTGATATTGCCAATGGCCATATCATTTTGTGCATAGGATAGTTTGCCCAGTAATAAGGAGCTAAGTAAAGCTCCTGCAATTGTAATTTTTGCTTTCATGTTTATCTATTTTAATTGATTTGATCAACCGAAAGCAAAACTATGACCACAAAAGGATTTTCTGAGATTAGAGGTATCTACATCATCCCTACAAAGGTCCCTACAAAATCACTACAGGAAGGTAGAAGTATGGATTATATCTCCGACAGGAACTTATTCAGGTCTTCCTCATTGGTCAAATTGAGTTTCTTTCTCATCCTGTACCGGTTCATATCCACACTCTTAGAAGAGATATTCTGGATAGCAGCAATTTCCTTGGAAGATAAGTTCAACCTGATCATGGCACAGAGTTTTTTTTCGTTTTCGCTCAATTGAGGAAATTTCTCGGAGAGGTTTCTATAAAAATCCTGGTTGATCAGGTCAACATTCAATTCAAAATCCTCCCTTTGTTTATCCAGATTGATCTTGGCATCCAACTCTCTTTCCAGTGATCTTACTTCGGGTGTAGGGCTCACTTCCTTTAAATTGTTCTTAAGTGATTCCAGGAAATCGTTTTGTTGGCTGATATGCAAAGCAAGCTGGGTGAGTTCTTTCTTTTTAAAACTCAACTCAGCCATGATTTTTCCCTGCTCGGCCTTTGATCGTTCCAATTCGGCCTGCATGGTTTTTTGCTGGCTCTCTGCCAACAGAATATTCTTCTCTGCTATTTCAAGGTTTTTCAGATTTTTAATTTGGGTACGCTTATAGGATACCACTCCCAATAAAATAATCAGGGCGATAATGATGCCCAATGCCGCCAGAGAAAAAATAAATAAATTATTCGACCTCCGCAGGATCTTGATTTTTCCCTTTTGGATGGCCAGGTCTTCCTGTGCTTTTTCGGTTTGATATTTAGCATCCAGCTCTTGTACTACCTGAAGTTTTTTCTGATCGTAAATGGTATCCTGGAAGGTGGCATAATTTTTCATGGCATCGAAAGCCCTTTGATAATTTCCCTGCTTGGCATGAAAATTAGCCATAGAATAGTAAACATCTGCGGTGCGCTGAACTGTTCCAATGGCTTTGGAAATGGTGAGGGCAGAATCATAATAAAGTTCAGCCAGTTCAAGATTACCGGTGGCATAATTCACATTGGCTAATCCGGTAAATGAAATGGCCATCCCATATATATCCCCATTATTTCTTCGAATGAACAATGCCTCTGAATAATATTCCCTGGCATATTTGAACATGTTTCTTTCCATCATAATATCGCCCAAATTGTTCAGGCATTGGGAAACTCCGTTGGTACCACCTGCCTCCCGATAAATCGACAAAGCTTCTTGATGGCAAACAAAAGAGCTATCCATAAATCCTTCATTAAAATATGCACTTCCCAAATGCACAACAGCATTCGCCTCGCCCAATCGATCACCCATTTCTCTTAATTTAATAAGGGCCTGACGGATGTATCGCTTAGCCTTGGAATAATCTTTCTGGGCACTGTAAAGTAATCCCAGGTTGAGTTGGTTGATGGAAATGAATTTTGGGCTATTGAGTTTTTCGGCCAGTTTTAATGAATTGGAATAATACCGGGCTACCTGATCATATTCTCCCCGATAAAAATTGACCACACCAATATTATGTAATGCGATCACCACTCCTACCGAATCATCGGAATCAATATAACTATACAAGGCTTCTTTATAATACTTTTCGGCCTGGTAGTACTTGGCCTGTCCCATAAAAATAAGCCCCAGCAGATTAGTAGCATCGGCCTGCTCTACTACTGTTCCATATATTTTAAGTTTTTCAAGAGCGATCATAGCCAACTTTTCAGCTTTAGACATATCGCCTTTGTTTTGGTAGATAGAGGCCAACATTTTATAAGACTTGGCCTCTCCATGATGGAACTGGATCCGAACTGCTTCTTCATTCGCCATCACGGCATATTCCAATGCTTTGTCGGTATTGATGCGCTGGTATTGGTAAGCTATTTTTAATGCAATACTCACCCTGGCGGTATCCTTGGATCGGACCAGAACTTTCTCCAGGCTGTCAATTGTTTTTTCGGGTTGTGAAAAAGCAACAGACTGAAGAAAGGTCAATAAAAAAAAGGTAAAGAGGGTAAATGTTTTTTGCATATGATCATATGTATTCAAAAACCTTACCAAAGTAAGTAAAATCATTCTTGCAACCCGATAGTTATTGGGAAGCAGGAGAAGGTGCCCTAAAAATATCCTTTATGCCAAAGGCTTAGAAAATCCATAGAAATGGCTACACATACATGCATGCATGCACCCAATACGATTGATTTATATCGGTAACTTAAGGTCCCCAGAACAATACCTGCAATAATTGATCCCATGCATTCAGGCAAAGGTTTTCCAAAATGGATCATGCAATAGGGAACTACCATGGCAAAAATACTATATACCCCCAACTTCTTCTTCAGCCCGTGTACCATAAATCCGCGGAAGAAAAACTCCAATGTGATGAACTGCAATACATAAAAGATCTCCCAAATGATCATTTTTCCCATGAAATTCTGTCGGGGTGGTTCATAAAACGGATAGGTGAACTGAAACCCTTTCCCATACGAAACAATTAAAACGCAAGGCATCATGATGCAAAGCATGACTGCGTAAATCGGCCATCCCTGTAACGAACCTTTAAGCTTGAATCCATAATCAGCTAGACTTTCCCTCCAAACTAACTTAATAACGCAAGCAGGGATAACAAAATAAAAGAAACAGGTCCAGCTGCTCCAGTAGATGAGTTGATGCAGGCTATAATCTTCGTGACGATAGAGCCATATCGTGAGGTTTTTGCCTGCATCTTCATGGAATACATTTAAAATCGAAGTAAAATATAAATAACTGGAAGAAGGGGTAAGATACGTAATACCGGCCAGGCAAAGGGCCGAAATGATGAATACCCAAAACGGTCTTCTATCCTCTTTTGTTTTAGGGAAAAAATCTTTGAGCCAAGAAAAAGAGGAAAAAAATGTCCGCACGAATTAATATCTATAGATTACCTTAAATGAGAACCAAGAGTTAAGAACCAAGAAGCAAGACAATTCATTTCAGTCAGAGGAAATATTGTTTCTAAATGTAAATATCATTTTTTGCACTTCAGTTATTTCGCTTAAAAGTTTATTTAATAATTCTGTGTCCCCATATTTTCTGCGTTCACAAATCAATAAATGAGTTTCAAGCTCGTAGGCAGAAGATAACGAGGTAGTAAGGAATTCTGCAAAATGCTTTTTTGTCCTTTTCCCAGATCCTTCAGCGATATTCGAAGGTATTGAGCAGGAGCTTCTGTTTAATTGGTCGATTAGATTAAATCGCTCAGATGCAGGTAAACTCAAACAATAACTAAATGTCCAATCTGTAACATCCATAGATCGCTGCCAAATAAGCAGATTTTTAAAATTATGCGCCATACTTAACTACAAACATTTTTAGTCTTGGTTCTTGGTTCTAGCATCTTGGCTCTTTCTTCACTTCAATCCTAATACATCTTTTCCTTGCTCAAACACCACATCCACCGGAATGTTTTTTGCATCCAATCTATCAAGATCAGCCTGAAGCTCTTCTCCGATCTTTCCTTTTTCTTTCACCAGTTTATCCACCCCGGCATAGTCACCATCTCCTTGAAGGGTAAGGATCAGTGTGCTTAGGGAGGTCATGGCATCTTTCATTTTATCGAAGTTCACTTTGTACTTTCCATTAGACCCTCTTTCAAAGGCTCCTTTTTCTTTAAAATAATTAAAGCGGATCATATTAGCTACTCCATGCGCTTCCCCAGCACCAAATCTTACGCTCCGAAAAATGCCTGCAAGAAAAGTAACATAGAACTCTTCCAACTGTCCTTCAATTTCGCCCATTTTATGCAACTCAGTGATCATATATAATCCAAGAATGTCGGCCTTTCCTTCCTCAAGTGCCGAAGCATGGTCCTTTAAGGCTTCTCTTACCGTTCCTTTACCATTGATCGTATTTTTGATCCCCAGCCCATGAGCCACTTCGTGGAACATAGTTGTTGAGAAGAACGCATCGAAATTGATCAATTTCAACTGCTCCGGATCTATTAATTCCTCAGCGATCGGCATCATGATCTTATCGAATTTTGCACGCATTACGTTTTTAAGTTGCAACCTTCTGGAACCATATTTTACATGTACCTCTTCGTCGTTGGGTAAATTAATGGCAATCGTTTTACCTCCTGAATTACCTTCTCCTGCATAATATACCACATCGTATGCATTCAAATCAGCTTTTGATCCTGTTAAAGATGGTTTGTATTTTTTATCCACAGGAAGACCTTGTTGCAGATCAGGAAGCATGGCAACATATTTTTCCAATTTTTTGCTCCACTCCATATCTTTTATCAAAACGTATGCCTCGAAAGAGGACCGATAACCATACAATGCATCTTCATAGGTTTCAATAGGTCCAACTACAAAATCAATTTTGTTGGTTTTCATTTCCATCCAGGCAATATCACTTGCCTGGTATTCGTCGCTCAGCAATGCTTCATGCCTTAAATGCAGGTATTTATTCAGGCCTGGATCATCTGCAAACTGCGCTGCTTGCTTAATCAACTCTGCTGCCTGCTCCAATTTTGCTTTATAATATTCACTGTATTTGATCAGCTTCAACTTTCCTCCTTCATCTCTTCTTACTACACTATACAGTCCTTTCTTGCCAGGTTCTTTCCAGTTTTGGAATTCAGTGGTATCCATATCCGTCGGGTAAAAATTAGCTCCCTTAGGCTTTACTCCATACCCTTCTATAAAAGGTTTGTTATCATCCAGTCTATCCCATGGACCATAATTGTAAATGGCGAATTGTTTTAATTTTTCATCTTTTATTTTTGCCAGAAACTCCTCCTTCGGTTCTCCCAATGTCTGTTCCCAAAACAATTCGTCCATGATTTTGGCTGCATCAATTAACAAAGGGATCATTTTTTTTTCATTCTCTGTTAATGCACCCATATCAGCCTCCAGCCTAACGGTGGTATATTTTGATAATAATAGATCCTGAGGGCTTTTTTGTTGAGTTGAATCCTTTGGATCTGCTGTGCCGGTTTTCTTTTTATTACCACAGGAAGCCAGCAATAGGATGGTACAGCCTAAAATAAAGAGTTTTTTAGTTCGCATACATTGTTTTTTTAATGTGGACTCATGAGCTCATCCGCCTTCGACAAGGTCCGGTTCATGGTCAATTTTTTTCAAAGTAAGTGAAATTTGGTTAAACCCAAACCTTCATTTCTTGTCCAACAACCAAAGAATACCTATCTTTATCGAATGAAGGGAAGGATTTTACTGGGTTTATTGCTTATCCCACAGCTGATTTTCTCACAGAGTTTTTATGGTGATACTCTATGGGCACGTGACTATAGCAGCACCGGGGCCTTTAGCTGTTCTTTTTCTCCAGATGGGACCAAGCTGGCAGTCGCCTACGAATGTATGGGTCCTATGGTAAGAGTGATCGATGTAAATAACGGTTATATTCTATGGGAATCAGGAACTCCCGACTTATGTTTATACAATATTCAATTCTCTTCCAATGGGCAGTATATAGCAATTGCGGAAGAGCTGGGGCACCTGGTAGTGGTGGATATTACCATTCCCGATACCATCTACAATATTGATACCCAAAGTGGGGGATTGAATTCAGTCGATTTTTCTCCGGCAGGTGATTATATCTATACGGGCTGTGATGATGGTACCATACGTATTTATGAAACAGCTACAGGAATGCATCATCATACCATTCCTGCTCATTCGGATGCGGTGTTGACGATCGATGTATCTTATAACGGCAGCTATCTGGCCAGCGGAAGTAAGGACAATACAATAAAAGTATGGGATTTACAGAGCGGGTACTCGATGGTATACAACTTTACAGAGCATATGGACGATGTAAAGGCAGTAAAATTTACTCCCAATCAAAGCCTTTTGATCTCCGGTTCGGCGGATGACATGATCCATGCTTATACAATGTCCGACGGAGCTTTAGATACCATCTTGATGTTGCATACTGCTGATGTAAATACGATTGATATTAGTGCCGACGGGTCTTTTGCTGTTTCAGGGTCCAACGACCAATCTGCGGAAATGATCAATCTGCACAACTATGCATCGGTAGCCACTTTTACCAATCAATTACAAACAAGGGTATATGGAGTGGCCATTTCTCCACAAATGGACAAGCTGGCGGCAGCCAATCATATTGGTTATGTGTTGATGTATAATATTCAATCATTGATATCTGTTGAAGAGCAGGGAGTGAAGCCACTCATAATCTACCCCAATCCCGCAAATGATATTATCCGTATCGCTCATTTGGATCAGGCAGAATATTTTGAATTACTTCAGGTAAATGGTCAGGTCGTTCAAAGTGGGATAACTAGTAACACCATCAACATCAGTGAATTGCCCAGAGGATTATACATTCTCCATATAGGGAATCGTTTTTCAAGGATCATTAAAAATTAATTTTTTTATAAGATGCAGCTCCTATCCCCAGCGCAATAGGTCCAATATGCCCACTGGCATTATGATAAAACTCTTCAATTATTTGCTTTTCTCCAATTAAATTTCTTAATTTTATAGGAAGTAATTCACTATGAATCAAGGTAGACTCATTTTTGGTACGCTCCTCTTCTCCATTTGTATCTCTGGGTTTTCTCAGGGAGGAACTTATATTACCGGTCCCGCAAGGAATTATAATACTTTTCAAATAGGCGGTATTGGATCATTGGATATGTGTTACAGGACATTGGAGAACAAGCAGCGAGAACAATCCATTGAAAATCTGATAGAATTAAAAAATAATTCCGAAACCTTCAAATTCGGTTATTCCGCAGGGATTGGATTTTGTATGAACGTATCTCAGCATTTTGGAATGGAAGTAGGTGTTCTTTATTCAAACAAAGGGTATGAGACCAAGTTAACGGATTATATTTATGCAGTTCCAGAGCCGGGCATGCCTACACAAGGACGTTCTATCTATAACTATAATTTTATTGATGTTCCTTTAAAAGCTAATTTTTTTGCTGGTAAAGGAAAAGTGAAGTTTTATACAAGCTTTGGAATTATTACCAATGTTCTGGTGAACCAAAATGAAACATTCGTAAAAAAATACGAAGACGGAAGAACGGAATATGATGTATTCACAACCAACTATCCCTATGAGAAAGTGGTGTTCTCCGCAACCCTTGCCGCCGGTATTGATTGCAAATTCAGCAAATCCCTTCACCTTCGCATTTCTCCACATTTCAGCCATACCATTGGCCGCTTTTGGAATGGACCCATTTCAGGCTATTTATGGAATACCGGTATAAGTGCTGATTTTTATTATGGATGGTATTAAACCTGGCATATCCCTTCTCGTCAAATGGGTCAATCCTGCTAACATGAAAAAAATCTTATCTCTTGTTGCCGTTTTATTCTCCTCTGTAATATTCTCCCAAAATCAGAATATTTCTGCCGGAATCGCTTTCGATGGAGAACCTTATATGGTGATTGATCCAAACAATTCACAGCATATTGTGGTAGCTTGGATGGGTTATAGCTTGGGCCTCCCGTTGGGAATAAAAACCAAAGTATCCACCAATGGAGGAACTACCTGGAGTCTGTCACCGGTTTTTCTGCCGCACTATGCCACCACTTATCATTCGGCCGATCCTTCCATGGACTATGACAATACCGGTGACCTATGGGCATGTTATGTAGATTATCGGCAAGCGCCGGATAGTGGAAATATTATTATTGTTCGCTCCACTGATGGTGGCTTTAATTGGGGTGCACCGATTTCAGCGATGGATGCATATGATGATGGAAGCAAAAAACCCATCGACCGACCCTGGATGAAAATTAATCAGGTCAACAATCATATTTATATCACGTCAAAACCGGCTCCCTGGATAGCACCACCCAATCGTCCTTATTTTAGTGTTTCCACGAATATGGGATCCAGCTGGTTGCCTTGGAGATATCTGGATACCACCAACTATCTGGTGGGAAATGTCATCAAAGGGCCCATGGCAGCAATAGATATTGGAACAAGTGGCACCGTACATTGCTTATATCCAACCTACGAACCTTCTCAAAATCCTTTACCGGGATTTATTCATGCATCCTCTAGCAATGATGGAAGCAATTTTGCCTATCATCCTGCCGCCTATGCCATTCCAGGAGCAACAGACACCCTGGCCAAGCTAGGATCAAACCTGGTCGCCGATCCTTCGGATCCCAATCACCTGGTTTTTACATTTCCATTCAAGTCGCCGGGAGGTGATTATGATGTACAAATGATCGAATCTACCAATGGTGGTGTTAGCTGGGCTGCACCTGTAAGAGTAAATGATGATCCCTTAGGGAATGGGAAAATGCAGGATATGATCTGGTGTGATTTTGATACGGATGGAGACCTCATCGTTGGATGGAGAGATCGAAGAAACGGATCCGCCAGCGGTTATGCCACCGAATCGGAAACCTGGGGAGCAGTGAAGTGGAAAGATTCCTCTAATTTTTCGGCTAATTTCCCCATAGCAGATTCGTTGGTGAACTATCAACCAGTATTATCGCAGGATGGAAATGATTTTATGAATATCCTCATGCTCAATGATACTTTATATGCTGTTTGGGGAGAGGTAAGAACAGGTATCCTTCAAATATGGTTTTCGAAATCTGCTCTATTAACGGGTGTTACAAGCGTTGAACTGATTTCCCAGGAAGAGATCCCTTCCGTATCTATTTTCCCCAATCCATCAACTGATATATTAAAGTTGAAGGGAGATCCTGTTATGTCCATTCGTGTTTTTGATACAAACGGAAAAGTATATCTAAGTAAAAAAATGGAAGCCGATCAACAGATCGTTGACATTTCCAACTTCCCTTCCGCCATTTATTTTATTGAAATGAAAACAGCTAAAGGCAATATTGTCTCCAGATTCATCAAAGAGTAAAAGAAAGGGACATGAGTTCATCATAGAAAATGGGTTTTTTAATTAAATTTAAATAATTTCTGTTCTTTCATATTCAGCTTATACAACACTGTTATGGCCAGCTGGTCCTAACTTTCGACCTATGCGTGTTTCTAAAAAATTGGCTTTATTTATATAAAGAACTATCTTTATATATAGTATAGTAACCTAATTTTTGAATTTAATTAAGCACTATGAAAAAGCTTTACTCGCCGATTGCTATTCTATTTATTTTATGCATGGGCATTTTTTCACCTCTATATTCCCAATGGAATTTTAATTATAGTATAAATACTCCTATTTGTGTGGCCGCCGATAAACAAGTGGATCCAAGGATCATTGATGACGACCATGGAGGTGCATTTATTGCCTGGAAAGATTATCGCACCGGTATTCCGGATATCTATGTTCAACATATCGATTCATTAGGCTTCGTTCAATGGACCGTTGACGGAATAGGAGCTTGCACGGATTTTGCGGACCAGAGTACTCCTTCCCTTACCTCCGATATGGCTGGGGGGATCATTGTTACCTGGAGTGATTGGCGATCCGGAATAGAGCGGGATATTTATGCACAGAGGATTGATGTAAACGGAAATATATTATGGGCAACCGATGGTATTGCAGTAACTGATCAGGTGCAAAGAGAACACAACGAACGAATCGTTTCGGATGGCGCCGGAGGGGCTATTATTGCATTTGAAAAACAAGTCGGACAATGGGAGATCTGGGCGCAGCGGATCAATAACAATGGAGTACCTGTATGGTCACCAGGAGGGAAAAAACTTACATTGGTAAATTCGAATATGAGAAATCCGAAACTTCAAAAAGATCCTGTTGGAGGAGCCTATATTACCTGGCAGGATAACAGAAACGGGAACTATGATATTTATGCCCAGCATATAAGTGCCACAGGCGTGCTTGAATGGGGCGACAATGCGCTGCAGGTTTGTGGAGCGACCGGGGATCAAACCAATCCTAAAATTGATCCTGATAGTATTGGTTCCGGAGTATATATTGGCTGGACCGATGATAGGAATGGGAATGACAATGATATTTATTGCCAGTTAATTGATTCTGCCGGAACTACTTTGTGGCCACAAGATGGAATTGCGGTTTGCACTTCTGTGGCTGGCAACCAAAGTGCATTGGATATGATCAGCAATACCAAAATCAACGGGGTTATTGTAGCCTGGAAAGATTCCCGAATGGGAAGCACCGATATATATGTGCAAAAACTAAACAGAAATGGAGTGGCTCAATGGACACCCAGCGGTGTGCTGGTTGCAGCAAGTAATTTCCCACAAATAAATCCAAATGTTTGTGGTGATGGAAATGGAGGAGCCATTATCGCTTGGCAAGATTCCAGCAACAATTCTCAATGGAATATTTATACTCAACGTTTCGACCTCAATGGTAATAGACTTTGGGGTAATTCAGGGGTTCCGGTTAGCAACGCAACCGCTTCTCAAACTGGCCCAAAAAATATTTCAGATAAAAATGGGGGTAGTATTTATGTATGGGAAGATTATAGAGCAGGAGGAATCCGGGATATATATGCACATCATATAGGCGCCGACGGAATGAGCATCGGTATAGAAGAAAATCATCCTGTGTCCAATTTAACGGTGTATCCCAATCCATTTATAAATGACCTGAATCTCCATTACACTTTAAGTCAGACAGGATATATTTCTATAGAGATTCACAATATATTGGGTGAAACGGTGGCAGAAATTCTCCCAAGCACCACCTTGCAGGAGGCGGGAAAACATTCCATCCATTATCAGGCATCTGAACTTGCTTCCGGTATTTATTTCCTCGAAATAAGAAATCAAAACAAAGTACAATCGATCAAAGTAATTAAACAATAAATAAATAATTAAGATTAAACCAAACCTATAATGAATTGCCAGCTCAAAAAGAGAATACATGTTTTATTACTCTTTCTTTTTTCTTCACTCTTTCTTTCGGTGAATGCCCAGTCATGGCAAGACGTTGGCGGCGGGACGAACAACAGCAGCCATTGCATGACACTTTGGAATGGAAAATTGATCAATGGTGGAAGCTTTAACAATCCATGCAACAGGGTAGCATCCTGGAACGATACCGTTTGGAATTGCTTTGGCGGAGGAGCAGGAATAGTAGTAAGAGATGCTATTGACTTTAATGGAGAACTGGTTGTATGCGGCGATTTTTGGAATGTTCAGCAACCCTGCGTTGGTTGCAATGGTATTGCAAAATGGAATGGAACTTCCTGGACACCTTTGGGAACAGGATTCAATAATGACGTATTATGTTTAACGATATGGAATGGCGAGTTGGTGGCCGGCGGTGATTTTACACAGGCAGATGGAAACCCCGTTTCACGAATAGCCAGGTGGAATGGGACTCAATGGGTTGGGATTGGTGGTACTTCTGATTTTAGCAATGATATCAGAACCATGACTGTATATGATGGAGAACTTTGGGTGGGTGGCGATTTTAACAATGTTGGTGGATGCACCGCTTGTGATGGAGTAGTGAAGTGGACAGGCTCTGCATGGGTGGGTGGTGATTCAGGTGTGGATATAACCGGTGGAGTCGATAGCACTGTTAGAGTGCTTTATGTGGACCCGTCGACTAACTTACTTTATCTTGGTGGGCACTTCATTGAATTAAACCTTGATGGGGTTATTAATACGGATTGTAACGGAATAGCCGTGTATGATGGTTCTGATTGGGCCCCCCTTGGAACTGGGGTAAACAGTTATGTTAGAGCTATAACAACCTATAACGGGAATATCATTGCGGGTGGAGATTTTAATATGGCAGGTGCAACAACTGCCAATAAAATAGCTAAATGGAATCCTACTACTTCTACTTGGTATGCCATGGGAACTGGTATGAATGACTATGTCAAATCCGCAGCAGTTTATAATGGAAGCTTATATGCTGGTGGCCCATTCACAACAGCCGACGGCCTTACCCGAAATCGAATTGCCAAGTGGTATGAAGCCCCTGTCATTCCACCAACTGCAGCTATCAATGCCAGTGCCACTTCTACCTGTGCAGGGCAGTGCATCAATTTTTCTGATAACAGTGCAAACAGTCCAACAGCGTGGACATGGAATTTCCCAGGAGGTACACCATCCAACTCTACCAATCAAAATCCTGGAAGTGTTTGTTTTAATTCAGCCGGAACCTATGCGGTTACACTTACCGCATGCAACTCAAACGGATGTAATACAACCACCCAAACCATTACCGTTTCAAATATTCCTAGCGTAGCTGTCAACAATTTAACCTTGTGTAATGGACAAAGTGGAAACCTGAATGCTACCGGGGCAGCCACTTATACATGGTCTCCTGCCGCAGGATTAAGTGCAACAACCGGCCCAACTGTTGTGGCAAATCCAACAGTTACTACCACCTATACCGTAACAGGAACCTCTGCCGGAGGATGCACAAATACAGCCACCGCAACGGTAACCATCAACTCTTTACCTACCGCTTCAGCTACTAATAATGGGCCTTATTGTGCAGGTGAAACTATCCAACTCAATTCTATTTCCGGATCACCAACCGATGATTGGACCGGACCCAACAGCTACTCTCAAAATAACATGCAAAATCCATCCATCATAAATGCTACAGTTGGTATGGGTGGATTATACACGGTAACGGTAACCAATGCAGCAGGATGCACTGCAACGGCAACTACCAATGTAACGGTCAACAGTCTTCCAGCCGCCGTTTCCTCTAATACCGGACCTTACTGCATCGGATCTACGATTCAATTAAACTCTTCAGGCGGAACTGGTTATGCATGGGCAGGTCCGCTGTCATTTAGCAGCACCAATCAGAATCCAACTATTCCTTCGGCCAGTATAAGTATGAGTGGAAATTATACAGTAACAGTTACGAATGCGGCAGGTTGTTCAACAACCTCTACTACCATGGTTAGCGTAAATACTTTCCCTACACCCACTGCAAGCAATACAGGTCCATATTGTGAAGGAGATAGTGTACAGCTGAATGGGACCGGAGGAGGGACATATAGCTGGATGGGACCCGCAGGATTTTCCAGTAATTTACAAGATCCAATCATCAGCCCAGCCACTACACTCATGAATGGAATATATACTGTGACTGTAACATTGGCCGGTGGATGCAGCGCCTCAACCACCACAACTATAACTGTTAATACAAACCCTATAGTTACGGCAAATAGCTTTAACATATGTCAAGGAGGGTTGGATACCTTATTTGCAGCTGGTGCAACCAGTTTTGCCTGGTCCCCGCCTATCGGTCTAAGCGCTACAACCGGAGTCATGGTTATTGCAAATCCTACCACAACTACTTCCTATACTGTAACCGGAACCACTGGAAGTTGCAGCGGAACAGCCCTGGCAACCGTTACAATTAATTCCACTCCGGAAGATTCGATTTCTGCGAATGGGCCTACTACCTTTTGTAATGGAAATTCGGTCATATTAACCGCCAGTGCCGGTGATAATTATTTATGGAATACTTCCGAGATAACTTCAAGTATTTTGGTGACGAATTCAGGAACTTATTCTGTTCAGGTCACCAATAACAATGGTTGTTCTGCAACATCAAGTATCACCATAACAGTGGATGCTCTTCCTGATGTTACTATAAGTATTACGGGAATTACTATTACAGCCAATCAATCCAGTGCTGCATATCAATGGGTAGATTGCAATAATAATTTTGCGTACGTTCCAGGTGAAACTGGTCAAAACTTTACCCCTAGCGTTAATGGAAATTATGCTGTAATTGTGGAACTAAATGGTTGCATCGACACCTCGGCTTGCCAACTTATTTCGAATGTTGGTGTTGGACCTATAACATATCAAAGCAACTTGATTGTTTATCCAAATCCTTCCAGTGAATTCATTCATTTCGGAACCATTCAATCTGGGATCATGAACATTTATGACATTTATGGAAGATCCTTAATAGCAACTGTTTTGCCAGAGGGAAACCAAAAAATATACATCGGTGATTTATCATCCGGTATATATTTTATCGAATTAACAACCCCCAAAGGGAGTATTACCACCCGATTCATCAGACAATAGTTGATCATACCTTAGGCGGCAGAGCAAATGCGGTAGCATCATGCTCAAATTTACCGTTATGCGATCCGTCACAAAATGGTTTTTTCTGAGAAAGACCACAACGGCATAAAGACACGATTTCTCTTCCTCCCAGATCATAAACATTTCCATCTTTGTCTACAATTTCAAAGTCAGTTTCCAAACGAATTGGTCCGTTCTTGTTGATAGTAATTTTTGTTTTTGCCATAATCAAATTTTAATATGCGTTAAATATAATAAAACGTAAGGGCTTTATCCTTTATATATATTGTTGGTCAACCCGGCAAATAATTCCATGATGGTTCTTGTATGCCTGCCAACCTCGCCCTTTTGTATCGTCTTGTTATCGATACTTACCACAGGACATACCCCACGGGTACTCCCGGTGATAAAACATTCTGTGCATTCATCCAGTTCGCCCAGTAAAATCTCTCTAACTTCAATATTGAATTTTTTGTCGGCCAGTTCCAAAACGACTTTTGCACTTACTCCTTTCAATACATTCTTTCCTGCAGTTACCAATGTATCACCGTGGAAAAGAAAAAAATTGTTACGGGTACATTCTAAAACCTTGTTATTATAATGGTACAAGGTATCCTGCACATCCATTTGATGTCGGGTTTCAGTAAGTTTGATAGCGGTGAGATAATTGATCGTTTTTACCAGAGGCAATTCGCGTTGATGTTCCCAAAGGTGCAACCTGATCCCTTGTTCAAATTGCCATGCCGGATAGGTCGGCAGATCCTCCGCCAGAATAAAAAGTTGAGGATGTTCGATCTTATATTGATCTGGAGAATAACCACCGGTCAATAGAAACCGTATCCCAAATTCATGGCCTACGCCTGCTTTATTTTCACTTAATATTACCTCTACAATATGTTTGATCTCTTCTTTGGCCTTTGGAATTTCCAAATTCATTTCGCTGGCTGACTGATAGAACCGGTCCAGGTAATCATTGATCCTGAAGGGCGTTCCTGCATAAGTCCTCAGAAAATCAAAAACCCCATAACCACGTACCAAAGCCAAGTCGGTGATATTCACCAGTATTTGTTCCTTGGGCAGCACCTGTCCGTTGAAATAGCAAAAATAATTCATGAATATTTGAGCATGATCTAAATGCCAATTTAGCCTAATTATTTATCTTTACTTAAATATTTCCACTATGCTCCCCAATATTAAGAAAAAACTGTCGGCACCCGTATCCCTTTGGATCACCTATATGGTGTTCTATTTTATCTGGGGAACCTGTATGAACCAGTTTGGGGCTTGGGTGGGCATCGCGAAATTTACTTTTTGGTGGCAGGTGATCACTTGTTATTGTTTATATATGGTACCTATTTCTATTTTGATCCGGGACCAAAACTTCTTTCATCAATATGTATATGGTGTGGTGGCCATTGCTCCCATCGAATTCCTGGGATATATGAACCATACATCCATTGTATTAAATGTAGAACAGACTGGGAATACCATTGTTAACAACGGAAATATGTTGGCAGAGATAGTGGATATGAAAAACTTCTCCCTGGCCATGGTAATATTTTTTGGAGTTTATTTCCCCCTGGGTAATATCATGGTAAATGCGGTTTACAAAGCATTGGGCAAAATCGGAATTGTAAAAGCAAATCAGGTAAATATTCCTGAAAACGTGGAAGAATGATAAGATATTTGCTCTTTCTTATTGGGCTAATATATACTCCACTTTGTTTCGGTCAATCCTGGAAAAAGCAATTTGGGGGTTACCTAAAACCCGAAAAAGATCACCTCCCCATTGAAATGAAGTTAGAAAAAACCTCCGATTCCATTTTTGGAACGTACTATTATGTAAAATATGGAAAGGATATGAGGTTAAAGGGAACTTTAACAGGATCTAAGATAAATCTCAAGGAATACAACGCAAAAGAAAAGCATACGGGTACTTTTTCCGGCACCTATTATATCAAGGGAGATAGCTTGAAAGGTACCTGGATGAATGTCAAGGGAGATGTCAAGATCCCCTTTCTGTTGCAAGGAGAAGAGTGGTGTGACTATAAGCTCGTTTTCCATAAACTGGAGGATAATGACGAAGATTATGAATGGTATGAGATGAAAGAACTACCTGATTCCGGAATTCAAAAGACCTTTAACAACATAGAAGAGAATATTACCAAAGAACTTTCCGTCAAACCCAGCTGGGGGCCTGGGGCCATGGACGATTCGGTCATTTATACAGCCGCTACTTGGGCAACACTTACCCTGCAGAACAACTACCTGATCTCTCTTGGATTTTTTCATTCCGATTATGTAGGTGGCATGGGAGCATGGAACCATAGTAACCACTATAATTTTGATTTAACTTCCGGTGAAAATGTTAGCCTGGATCATCTCCTAAAGACAGATACAGCTGCGTTCGACATCCTGATGAAATGGATCAAAACGGCCCTTCAAAACAGAGGTGACTGGGACTATTTTGTGGAGGACTATGAAGCAGACTACCTGACTGAAAAAAACTTCTACGCAGAAATGTATTTCC
>JANWKT010000038.1 GCA_025451235.1 Flavobacteriales bacterium
GCTAGTGTCTTAAATGGGATCAATCCCTGGTCGTGATACATGGCTAAAATGCCATCATAATTTTTAAAATTTCCGCTTGCAAAAAAACCGTCTGCTGCAAATGGGCCCATCACCAAGACACCCTTTTCCTGCAAGGCATCGATTGCTGGTTGGATAATTTCGGTTTCTTCATTTCCAAATTTTCCATGATCACCTGCATGCGGATTCAACGCCAACAGGGCGATCTTTGGCTTAGTAATAGAAAAGTCTTTAATCAGCGACTCCTTTAAAAGCTGGGCTTTTTTATAAATATTTTCTTTGGTTAGCGTAGTAGCTATTTTACTTACTCCTACATGTCCCGTTACCAAGGCAATTCTCAGGTTTTCATGCACCATCAACATCAGCGATTCTTTACCTGCCTTATTGGCAAAATATTCGGTATGTCCTGCAAAATTAAAACCTACTTTTTCTAAATTAGATTTATCGATTGGTGAGGTGACCAATCCATGTATTTTCCCTGCTAAAAGATCAGCAGTAGCCGCCTCTAAACTCATTACCGCATATTTGGCCCCGGTTTCATTGCTGATTCCCGGATCTATTTTTGCTTCTTCCTGCCAAACGTTGATCAGATTGATCTTTCCAGGCTGTGCCTCATCAGCAAATCTTATCGCATGATAAACAAAGTTCTCCGCCTCCACCATTTTTTTATAAAAAGAAAAAACACGTGCCGAACCATAAATAACTGGGATAAAAGTTTCGAGAATCTCCGGTTCAACAAATGTTTTTAAGATCAACTCCGGACCAATCCCATTAAAGTCACCAATGGTAATCCCTATTTTTATTTTTTCTTTTCCTGTGGCTTTGTTCATGGCGTATTTTATTTCAATTTATTCAACACAAATTGAGTTAATAATCTAACGCCTGCACCTGTTCCAATAACAGTTCTATAACCTTTGGGCGAATCTAACAATGCATTGGAAATGTCGAGATGTATCCATGGATAGTCGATAAAATGCTCCAGGAATTTGCCTGCAGTAATAGCGCCTGCTTTGGGACCACCTATGTTTTTTATATCTGCAATATTCGATTTGATCAGGTCACCATATTCGTCCCAGAGGGGAAATTTTACCAGCCGTTCATACACATCATAGCCTGCTTTTTCGAGTTTTGAGAATTCCCCTTCCGCACCTTTTTCCATTCCTACAATTCCCATTTCTCCAATAGCAGCTACTGCTGCACCTGTTAAAGTGGCCAGGTCGATCACCAATTCAGGATCGTATTTTTTGGCATAGTGTAAAGCATCGGCCAATATCAATCTGCCTTCGGCGTCGGTGTTCAGCACTTCTACCGTTTTTCCGCTGGCCATGGTAAGAATATCACTTACTACAATGGCGGTGCCGTCGATCCTATTGTCGGTGGCCGGTATTAAGCCAATCACATGGTAGGGTAATTTTGATTTAGCAATGCTATATAAAGCTCCCACCACTGCAGCTGCACCTGCCATGTCACCTTTCATCTGTTCCATCGATGGGGAGGGTTTCAAACTGATCCCACCTGTGTCGAATACCACTCCTTTGCCAACAAATACCAAAGGTTTTTTGTTGAGGGGTTTGGAAGGTTTATACTCAAGAATGTTAAAGGTAGGAGTGTCCTGGCTGCCTTTGTTTACTCCCAGCAGCCCACCCATTTTTAAACTTTCAATTTTTTTCTTGGTAAAGTATTCGAATTTAAAACCGGCTTTTTTCGAAAGTTTTTGAATTTCCTTGCTTAACTTTTCGGCGGTTAAATAACAAACGGGTTCATTTACCAAGGTACGTGCAGCAAAGGTGCCTTCTACAATGTTCGAAAGTGTCTCCACCTCGTTTTTATGAATTTTACCTACCAGGGTAATTTTTTTGAAGTGGTATTTGCCAGGCTTTGATAAATATTTATCGAACTGGTAAGCCGATAAGGCCAATCCCTCAGCCAAGGCCAAAGCGGCCTGTGCAGAAACGATCCCATCAATATGAACTTCATTTTGGTGAAGGGATTTTAATTGACCAAATATTCTGTGACCCAGTAAACGCATTTTTTCAAGGCCCCCAGGAGTATTGATATCAGCTAATTTTACCAGGAAAAAAAAAGATTCGTAACGATTAATGAAAACAAGGTCCTTTTCACCTTTTCCGGTCAACTCCGATTTTATAAAGGCTGTTTCCTTTTTGTCGAATTTATAGTTTTTAAGACATTTCAGCTCCGCATCTGCTATAATAACGTTGGAACTAAGATGTTTGGTAGCGAGTTCAAATTTAATTTCCATAGGATGTAAAAATTAGACAAATCTAGCAAATCCTACGTGTTTTATTACCTTTATCCTGATGAAGAAGGTCGAATTAAAACTGGCATTCACCGAATTAGGTCTAGATGAATTGGACCATGAGGATAAAATGCTCTATGATAAAGCCATGGAAGCGGCGAAAATAGCCTATGCTCCTTATTCTGGGTTTAGTGTTGGAGCCGCTTGTCTGCTGGATAACGGAGAAATATTTACGGCTAGTAACCAAGAAAATGCCGCATATCCTTCCGGCTTATGTGCCGAAAGAAGTTTATTGTTTTACGTGGGAGCCAATAGACCCGATCAAACCATCCTAAAATTAACAGTGGTAATTAAGTCGAAGTTGCGGGATGCTAAAAAGATATATTCCCCTTGTGGTGCTTGTCGTCAGGTAATGGCTGAATACCAGAACCGTCAGAGCTCGCCTATACAAATCATGTTCGAAGCCGGTGAAAACAAAGTGCTGGTTTGTAGCAGAATCGATGATTTATTACCTTTTATTTTTAACTTTTAATCAGGTTTAGCATTGGTTTGCCAATATATTCCTTGCAGTCCAGAGGCTGCTAATGCTTCCACATACCTATCCGGAAGCGGAAATAGGTACTCATTGCACCCAAAACTTGAAGGATTATTATAACTTTGTTACCTATTATACCGGAAATATGGCGAAAGAAACCATGGTTCAAGAAACTAAGTCGAAGACCAATATGACCAAAACCAAGTTTACGAAAGAAACTTACCTGAAATGGTATGAGGATATGCTGATGTGGAGAAAGATCGAAGAAAAAGCGGGACATCTATATATTCAGCAAAAAATTCGCGGATTCTGTCACTTGTATGTCGGCCAGGAAGCAGTAGTTGCCGGTTCGGCAAGTGCTATCCGTCTGGATGATAACATGATCACCGGTTATAGGAACCACGTGCATCCGTTGGCAAAGGGAATGCATCCGAAATATATGATGGCCGAACTTTTTGGAAAAGCCACCGGCTGTTCCAAAGGAAATGGAGGTTCGATGCACATGTTCAGCAAAGAACTTAGGTTTTTTGGAGGACATGGAATTGTTGGCGGACAAATTCCATTGGGAGCTGGATTGGCTTTTGCAGATAAATTTGCTGGTAACGACAGGGTAACTTTATGCTATATGGGTGATGGAGCTGTTAGGCAGGGTGCTTTACACGAAACATTTAACTTAGCCATGCTCTGGAAATTACCTGTGATCTTTATTATTGAAAATAATATGTATGCGATGGGAACTTCCGTTGAAAGAAGTTCGAATGTTCATGATCTATATAAACTGGGTGCTGCTTATGAAATGCCAAGTTCACAAGTAGATGGAATGAAACCTGAAACCATGCACGAAGCAGTAGAAGAAGCTGCAGCCAGAGCCAGAAAAGGAGAGGGCCCTACTTTATTGGAAGTAAAAACCTATCGATACAAAGGACATTCCATGAGTGATCCACAAAAATACCGTACCAAAGAGGAAGTAGAAGATTTTAAGGAAGAAGATCCGATTTTATGGACGCTGAGTGTGATCCAAAAAAATAAATGGGCTACAGAGAAGGAGATTGAAGCGATCGAAGAAAGAGTAAATGCATTGATCGAAGAAAGTGTAAAATTTGCTGAAGAATCTCCTTTTCCAGATGCATCTGAATTATACAAAGATGTTTATATAGAGCAGAACTATCCATTTATAAGAGAGGACTAAGGAATTAGAAATGTAAAATCCCATTCGGCTGATTCCTCCGGTGGATTGAATTTTAAAAAAAAATGAAAGTTAATTTTTAATTTAAAATATGGCTGAAATCGTTAGGATGCCCAAATTAAGCGATACCATGACAGAAGGTACCGTAGCAGCATGGCATAAAAAAGTAGGAGATAAAGTAAAAACGGGTGATCTGTTGGCAGAGATTGAAACAGACAAAGCCACCATGGAATTTGAAAGTTTCCAGGATGGAGTTTTATTGTATATAGGTATTGAAAAAGGAGGAAGTGCTCCTGTTGATTCTATTCTGGCCATTTTAGGTAAGGAGGGAGAAGATTTTAAAGCATTGATTGAAAGTGCAGATGCTACAAAAACGGAAACAAAGGAAGAGCCAGTAGAAAAAGAACAAGAAACTAAAAAGACGGAAACTGTAAATGCAAAAACAGAAACCGTTTCGGTAGTTGAAACTGCGGTTGCTTCATCCAATGGGGATGGAAGAATAAAAGCATCCCCTTTGGCAAAAGCATTGGCAAAAAATAAAGGGGTGAATCTTTCCATGGTGAAAGGAAGTGGAGATGGAGGAAGGATCATTAAAAAAGATATTGAGAATTTTAAAGGTGGTGGTGGTGCTATTACAGCTACCGAATCGTTTACCGAAGTGGCCGTTTCGCAAATGCGTAAAACCATTGCCCGTCGTTTAAGCGAAAGTAAGAATGGAGCGCCTCATTTTTATCTCACCATGTCTATTAACATGGATCAGGCAATGAGTTCACGGAAGGCTTATATTGACCTCACCGGAGAGAAGATCTCATTCAATGATATGGTGATCAAAGCAGTGGCCATGGCCTTGCGGATTCATCCAAATGTAAATTCTTCCTGGTTAGGGGATAAAATTCGTTACAACAAACATATCCATATTGGAGTAGCTGTAGCTGTTCCTGATGGTTTGGTGGTTCCGGTAGTAAAATTTGCCGACCATAAATCTTTTTCTGAAATATCATCTGAAGTGAAAACATTTGCTCAAAAAGCAAAGGATAAAAAGATCCAACCTGCAGATATGGAAGGGAATACTTTTTCCATTTCTAACCTCGGAATGTTTGGTATTGATGAATTTACCGCCATCATTAATCCGCCTGATGCCTGTATCCTGGCAGTAGGTGGGATCAGCCAGGTGCCGGTGGTAAAAGACGGTGCTATAGTTCCAGGAAACATAATGAAAGTTACATTGAGCTGTGACCATCGGGTAGTGGATGGCGCAACAGGATCTGAATTTTTACGTACACTTAAACTAATGCTGGAAAACCCGGTATTAATGTTTGCATGATGCATGGACCATATTTTATAGCGTTATTGTTTGATATCAGCGGGGGAGAATTTCTGGTGATCCTGTTGTTTATTCTTGTTTTTTTTGGAAGTAAAAATATTCCGGATCTCGCCAGGGGTTTAGGAAGAGGATACCGCCAACTAAAGGATGCTACCAATAGCATTAAAAGAGAGATCCAAAGTGGGGGTGGAGATATCGGTAATTCCATTAAACGTCCGTTGGACCAGCATATAGAGGATATTAAAAAAAGCATGACGGATGTGGATGCTGAAATCAAGAAGGATGTAGGGAAACTGGATCAGGAGTTGGATGACGAATTGAATAAATAACGCCAAAATATACCATCTATGAAAAAGTTACTTGCTCTTGCATTCTTGCTGGTTGCTACCTCTTATGTAAATGCCCAATTAAACAAAACAGATGTGGAAAATTTCTTTAAATCTCTTCAGGCGGATGATTGGGGTAAAATGCAAATCACCAACAGGATTACCCCTTCTTCAAGTACAGATGATAAAAATTTTTATGATTATGTGGAATTGGAAAAGGGGCGGTATATACTTACCTATGGTGAAAATGTACTGAACATTACCTATACAACTTCTGCTAATAATAACCAGGGTCACCGACTTATTCCGTACGACAAGATCAAGACGATCGGTCATACATCCACCAATTATATTCTAATCACCTTGGTGGAATAAGAATAAATGAATATTGAATCCAATTGACTATTTTTCTAGTACAAGAGGAGTCTATCAAGAGGGCTTCCTCAAAAAGATGTTGACCCTGTACAAATAAAAAGCCACTCCGTATGGGGTAGCTCTTTTATTTGATGGTTGTTAGTTACGGGTATTATAGAATTCTGGCGATCACAAATTCACCATTGGTGAAACTTGCTGGAGAATCATGGAATAGCTCTAGACCGATATAATTAAATGTTCCGGTGAATACTTCCATATTATTTACCTGAGTTCTCACAATATGCAGGCTGCCTGACGAAACATCATTATATACCGAATCTGTTTGAAAGGTCAAAGCCATATTGGATGGAGGGGATGTTAAATCCCAGGTAGTGTCGTTGGTATGGAAATATGGAATATTATAGAAGAAATGACTGGAATCAACATGGGCAGTTGCAGTAAAGCCATAAATGGGACCTGAGCCGAAATTGGCCAATATGCCTCCAACGGTTTCATCATCATTTTCTTCCCAATGATTTCCATCGATATCTACTCTGAAGTATTCATCCACTCCGGGTGAAGTATCCTCGTCATCCGTATCGTCAATGGGAGGGGTGCAACTGCCTGCAAAGACCATCAATGAGGCAATCAAAAACATTTTTGCTTTCATATTTAGTGTTATTGAGGTTCGTGATAATAAAAATCCCCGTTTGTAATGGTAACAGTGCCTCCATTATTGCTTTCGGCTGTTCCGTTAAAACTGCCTCTTAACTCGTGAATAGTTCCCGGGGTTATATTGACGATATCAAAAGTGGCAGTTCCAGATCCATGTGTATCATCAATATAATACAAGCTATCGATCGTTTGGTATCGCAGTCCACCAGTTCCGGCGGGTTGATTGCCAACAATCGGATAGGTGCCTGTTTGAAGCGTATTAATTTCAAGTGCATTGTAAATGACAGTGCCTCCGGTTGCAAATACACCAATAACGGTATCTACGTTTGCCGTGTAAACAAAGAATATATTTTCAGGCATGGTGCTTAATTCGGTTCCGTTCACAGTCATTCTGAAATGATTTGCATCGGGATCGGTGCTTGGATCAGGCTCACAACTGGTTAGCAATAAAACCAAACTACTGATGCCGATTATTAATTTTCTCATTTTTTTTGTTTTATGGATTTTAAGACAATTGTACGGTGACTATTCTTTTTATATAAGGTTGATATTTTGAATAATGTATATTGTATTATTCATTTATTTATATAAATATTTATTTTATATATTTGTATATTAAGTATTTATGTCAAAAAAAATGTATATATAATGATTGATAGAATATTGTCCAAACTAAGCCCTGAAGAATTCGAAGAGTTCCAAAAGGGGAATAGCCCTCTTACCAATAGCCGTAAAATATCTGGGTTGATGAGAAAGACCGAAGGACTTATATCAAGGGATGAAATTTTCAAAAGAGTCTTTAAAAAGAAAAGGACTCTTGAAAATGATCATTTGTTGAGGAATGAGATAAGTATTGTGAAAAGAAAACTGGAAAATTTTATCATCCACCAATCAACCACAGATATCCCAACTTATACAAAATATTTTCGACCTTACGTAATGGCTCAATGGTGTATAAAAAGGAACCTTGTAAAAGAATCCGAAAAATATATTGGGGAAGCTTTGGTATTGGCTAAGAAAGGCGGGGCATACAAAGGATTACTAAGCATCAATAAGATCTTGTTTCAAATAACCCAATATAGTAAAAGTGATTATGAGCATAAACTGGCATTATTACAATCGGTTGCTGATGACCACATGGACTATTTAAAAGAGTTTGTAGCAGAGGAAGTAAGATATGCCGATTTTATAAGATCAGGAGCATATAAGCTGGCTGAAAATCTTCGTAAGACTACCTATAGTTTTAAACATTCGGGTTCTTTTACCCATCAATTAAGCAGCAGTAGAAGTCGGTTATCTGAATTTTATTTTTATAAGTCTCAGGCATATCGCAATACCGGACTGAAAGCTGTAGAACTATTGGAAAAAGCCTTGGCTTGCATTGATGAGGAACTCGAAATGTACAATAAGGATGAAGAAGTATTGTCGTGCATGTCAGCCGCCGCGATGGAATATGCTATGGCTGGAGAATTTCAAAAGTCGGTCGTTTCTTTCGAAAAAATACTAGTGCATAAGGGTTTCAAATATTTTCCGGCTCAACATTCTGTTTTATTTAATTATTGTACGACCTTACTCAAGGTTCGGGAATACGAAAAAGCATTGAAGTACCTGGAAGAACTGGAGAAATTGGAGATGGAACCCATTGTTGCAGAACGGATTTATACCATGAAATGTAATTGCTATATTTTTATGGAGAATGATAAGGAACTCAAGAAAATATTACCCACCAACCTACAGTCGTTTGATATTTCGGTAAGAGTTTACTATAGGTTTCTCTACCTCATCTATTACCTGATTAAAAAAGAGGATGAAATAGCAGAAAGAGAATTGGTAAATATTAAAAAAATGAAAGATTTTGACCGAACAGATTATTTGCCATTGGCCCGAATATTTGAGAAATACATTTCAACTATGAATGCCATCCGTTTCAACGAAAAGGATAAAGAAAAAAAGAAGCGGGAACTACAATCAGAGTTGAGGATATTTAAAGATATGTATTCACCATCCAGTCAACTATTACCCGGAATGTGGATCCTGGAAAAATCACAACTATTGCTAGGGACTAAAGCTGGTTCTTAATTCATTGGAATAAACGTATTATTCCCCGGCTTAATATCAGGAATAAAATTATCCGTATCAATGCTGATATTAGACACCATTGGTTTTTTAATGTCTTTTACCAATACCCTGTATTTCTTTTCCGCACCCGACCAATAAGGTAAGGTGGTTGTTTTTCTTAAGAAATTTGTTTTGGGATTGTTGGTCAGATCCAATGGAATATAAAAGTATTTTTTTGATCCATCTTTCATATTCACCGTAAATTCTACAGGTATGGGAAGTCCGTTGCTGCTAAAAACGATGAAGGCATCATTTCCCTTGAAAGTTACACTATCTATGCCCAGGTCAATGGTATTGGTGGTATTTAACCAATAATTCTGGAACCAGGTAAGTTCCATTCCACTAACATCTTCAAAATTCTTTACAAAATCATTCGGTTCAGGATGTTTGAATTTCCAATTCTTATAATAGTTATGAAATCCTATGCGCATCAGACTATCCCCAATCATATAACGAATCAGCTCGGGGAATAATTGACCTTTGAAATACGCTCCATTATAATAGTTCCAATCCGTCGAATAAAAATTGGCGGAGGTAGATATAGGCTCTTCATTATTCATGGCTCGGATATATTTATAGTTCTGGGTCGGTTCTATCGCAAAGTTATCTTTGGATTTGTTGACCACGTTGGCTAGCCGTACCTCAGCATAAGAGGTTAAACCCTCATCCATCCAGTGGTGGAGATTTTCATCAGTTCCATAAATTCCGTAAAAAAAGTTGTGGATGAACTCATGGCAGGCAGTATTGAAAAAATCACTGCGACCGGCCTCCAACATAGTGCACATCGGATATTCCATATAACCTTCTCCAGCTTGGATAAAAGAAAACTGCTGGTAAGGGTAAATGCCAAATTCCTTTTTGCACACTGCATAAGCATCTGCCCAGAATAACATCAAGGTGGTCCAGGCTGGTTTAAATTCTTCGGTATCATGATAGAAAAAATGAAAATCAACCCCATCAACGGTCGACACAGCATGTACCCATTCTTTTTCTGCAGCCCAGGCAAAATCGTGTACATTTTCCGCTAAAAACTGCCAGGTAGTTAAATCATTTTTATCAATATCGGCTTTGCCGGTTGTGCTTTCCCATCCTTTATTCTTGTATTTTTTATTTTGAAGAACACCAGTACCTGCCACTACCAGGTCTTTATTGCAAGTAATGGAAACATCGTATTTGCCAAAAGTGCCGGCAAACTCCTTGCCTAAATATTGATCAGTATGCCAGCCTTGTTTATCGTACCTGCAGATCTTGGGGTACCATTGAGTGATGGTAAAATCTGTTCCGGCTGTATTGTTTTTCCCCGCCCTGTTTAGGCAAGCTGGGATCAAGGACTCAAACTCTATTTCTACTTGAGCGCTGGTATTTGGTTTGACCGATTCGGTGAGTTTAATCTGTGCAATGGATTCTAAAATAGTAGGGGTATAACTGGTACCATTTACTTTGATCGAAAGGATCTTTATATATCCTTCATCTTTTTTAGTGACCTTCGAAAGCTTATCGATCCATTCCTCATCCCCACTTTCGATGGCATGTTGAAAGGCGTGGCTACCGATTTTAAAAGCATTCCAATAAGTATGGAAGTAGAGCTCTTTTAACTCATCCGGCGAATTATTATGATAAGTAAGTTTTTCTTTTCCTAAAAGGAAGCCTTTTTTATCATCCAGCGATGCCTGGATAGTATATTCTACTTTTTGTTGCCAATATCCTCCCTGTGAAAATAGGGATGGTGCAAATAAAGAAAGGGTAAGGAAAAAAAGGCAGGTTAAAGTGATCTTTTTACTCATAGAGTTATTATTTTAATATGGTAAATATAACGGTTTTTTGCCAAGGTTATTTTCTACCGGTTGGCCATGTCCAACTGGTGTAAGCTGGGTGGGCCGATAAAAAAACTTATTAAACGTTAAACCTGAAGTGCATCACATCCCCATCTTTTACGATGTATTCTTTTCCTTCTACCCGCATTTTACCGGCTTCTTTTACTGCTTGCTCCGAACCCAAGGTGATATAATCATCATATCCGATCACTTCAGCTCTGATAAATCCTTTTTCAAAATCAGTATGGATCACACCTGCAGCTTGAGGTGCTGTCATTCCTTTTTCAATGGTCCAGGCACGTACTTCTTTTACCCCTGCCGTGAAATAGGTTTGAAGGTTCAGGATCCTATATGCAGCGCGTATCAGCTGACTTACGCCAGCCTCCTTTAATCCCAGGTCTTCCAGGAACATTTTTCTTTCTTCATACGTTTCCAGTTGGGCAATGTCTGCTTCGATTCCAACCGCAATAACTAACACTTCTGCGCCTTCATTTTTTACCGACTCTTTGATGGCTTCAGAAAATTGATTTCCACTTACTGCTGATTTCTCATCTACATTGCAAACATAAATAATGGGTTTGGAAGTAAGCAATCCCAATTCCCTCACCGACTCCCAATCTTCTATCGAAAAATCGGCTGTCCTCGCGGATTGTCCTTGAAGCAGGATTTTTTTCAGTATGCTAAAGTTTTCAAATTTCTTTTTGGCCTCTTTATCTGCGCCTACTTTAGCCATTTTCTCCACCTTGCCGATCCCTTTTTCAACCGCTTCCAGGTCTTTTAATTGTAATTCTATATCAATGATCTCTTTATCCCGAATAGGATTTACCGAACCTTCTACATGCACAATGTTCTCATCTTCAAAGCATCTCAATACATGGATAATGGCGTGACATTCACGGATATTTCCCAAAAATTGGTTACCCAATCCTTCTCCCTTACTTGCCCCTTTCACCAATCCTGCAATATCTACAATTTCTACTGTTGTAGGTAAAATGTTTTGTGGCTTTACCAGATCCGCCAGTTTGTTCAAACGTTCATCAGGCACCACGATGGTCCCTAAGTTTGGTTCTATGGTACAAAAAGGGAAATTAGCTGCCTGAGCTTTTGCATTGGACAAGCAATTGAATAAGGTGGATTTGCCTACATTGGGAAGACCAACAATACCACATTTTAGCGCCATGATTTATTTATTTGCCGCGAAGATAGTGATTTTAGGGGATTAAAATATGATATACACTTCGTATTCCTTGCCCGTATGTGTCACGAAAAGCTCAATATTCGTCCAGCTGGATTGATTATGGATCATGAATACAAAAGTGAATTCCCTTCCTTCCATTTTTTCTTTATCTGTTTTATCTATCCCGTAGGTAAAACAGTCTTTCAGTTCTTTTTTTACAAATTCCGCATAAGCAATGGCCGAATCTTTGTTTTCGAGCTGGGTTACCAGCACTTCTCCCCATGATTTTTTTTTGCCTGGTTCAAACTCATATTCTTTAATACAAACTTTTTGTGCCCAGGCAAGATTAATATGATATTTATACTCGGTCATTCCGGTATACTCATTATACCCGATCTTGTCGGTTTTATCATCCTTATGAAACGCCAAGGCATCATCCAGCATGATTTTCAAGTCAGCACATGGGATATCGGTCTGAGCAAAAAGGGACGAAAAAATGAGCATAGATAAAACCAGCGAAAGTTTCTTCATGTTGCGGACATTGGTTAATAGCAAATATACAAAAACCCTGCCTAAGTGCTAAAGGCAGGGCTTACTGATATCATCTGATTGATTATTTGATCGTGAAGATCTCGTCTTTTACTCCGGTGTTCACTTCTATTTTATCAATGATCAGATCACCAAAGGAGGATTTGATATAATAAGGCATCATGACCCCATTTACGGGCCTATAATCGCTAAAAGAAGTAATTTCTTCTTTTGAACCTTCATCCGTTACTTCAATGGTAGCGGTACGGATCTTTAAATTGGTCTTCGTGCTATACCAGGCATACCCTTTTTTGCCACTTGGATAGGTCAGCTCAACTTTGTAGGCATCCTTCCCTTCTATTAAATCCACACCCAGCAACGTTGCCTGGATGCCTGATGCTGTTAGGTCCATTTCATAAGCAAACATGGCATCGGCATTCGCATCTTTGATCATTTTCTCATCATAATTAACAGTGCCGTTCAATCCTTGCGATCTGCCTGCGGTTCCGTTGAAAATAATTTCCTGAGAGCCATAAGCGGGAACTGTGATCAACACATATGATTTGTTAGGATATTTATTGATCTGTTTATAGTCAAGCGCACCAAACGGGCTATTGATCTTACCTGTACCTGTTGCATCCTTTATTTTGGAGATCGCATCTTTTCCTCCAATAGAAGTAATATAACTATCCATAACAGTCTGAACAGTCACACCCGAAGGGGCTGATTTTAATTCGGCTGCAGGATATCCGAATGGATCCAGGAAAGTAATTTTCTTATCTGTATCATATTTCAGGATCTTCTTTTCGATCTTGGCCCTGTCGCCTACAATTACAATATGGTAATTAAATGGAAGAATGTATTTGGCTGCAGCCGCATTTACATCTTCTAGTGTAACTGCATTTAAATTGGTAAGATAATTCTCATAATAATCTTTAGGCAGTTTATACATATCAATGTTAATGGCGAAACGAGCCACCGTTTGCGGATCTTCCAGGCCAATGGCAAAAGACCCTGTCAACTCATTTTTGGCTGATTGCAATTCATCCGCTGTAACACCACCCGTGGCTATTTTATTGAACTCCGAAATAAATTGGAAAATGGCACTGTCAGTTACTTCCGTTCTTACATCGGCAGAAGCGGTAAACTGCCCCACATTTTCGTCAGCGCTAATGGAGCTGTACGCCCCATAAGTATATCCATGTTTTTCTCTCAGGTTCATGAACAACCTGCCGGTTGCACCTCCACCAAGAACATTGTTCAACAAACGTAATTTTAGAAAATCCGGACCACCTACGGTATTTTGTACCGGATAAACGAAGCGAAGTGTTGATTGTTGGCTACCTGGTCGGTCATTCATTGTAATTTCAGGATTTGAAGGTGGTATTGGATTGGTCAGTTTTATTTTGGTAGGAGTTCCTTTGGCCCATTCCCCAAAATATTTTTCTATCAAAGGCTGCGCTTCGGCTTTCGTAATATCACCTACAATAGCCAGATAAGAAATATTGGGCATGAAAGTTTTTGCATAATAATCTTTCACATCCTGTAGCTTGATATTTGCCAATGTGCTATCGGTTTCAATATCACCATACGGGTGGTTTTTACCATATACTGCTTTGGAAGTTAAATTGCCTGCAATGGCACCTGCATCTGTTTTATTCGATTCCAGCGCATCTTTGCTCCGGTTAATTACTTTATCGAATTCCTCCTGCGGAAACGAAGGATGGAGGATGATATCAGCCATTAATTCCAGCAATTTCTCATTGTTCTTTTTTAAAGTGCTGCCATAGATCCCTCCGGAATTGGGAAATAAACTGGCTCCGATCATATCTGATTCTTCATCGATCTGAGCTTTTGTACGGGTAGCCGTTCCTCTTCCCAGCATTTCACCAAAGGCACTTACATAGCCAGCCTTGTTGCCTTCCAGGGTGGGATCTGCATCTACTACGAGTGTATAGGTAACTTTCGGCAACTTATGGTTTTCAACTACGATCACTTTGAGACCATTCTTCAAGGTAAATGATTCGTATTTACCCAAAGTAATCTTTGGTGCAGGTCCCGGAGGAGGAGCCTTGGTCCTGTCAACTTGTGCATAACCACCTGTAACCAAAAGTGCCAATATTGTTCCGCAAATAATTTTTTTCATATTATATTTATTTAATAACATCTATTATTCGATTATTTTTTTCCAGGCAGATAAAAAAGAACTACCCTGTTTTCTTTTACCAGATATTGGTTAGCAACCCGCTTGATATCATCTTTGGTAACTTTTAAGTAACTATCAAGCTCATTGTTCACCAGGCCCGTGTTTTTATGAAACAAATAAGCATTCGATAAGTTGGTAGCAACCCCCTGTACACCTTCGTTAGCACTTACAGATTGACTTTCCATTTGGTTCCTGATCTTGGTGAATTCGGTTTCGGTGATCAGGTCATTTTTCATTTTATCTACTTCGATCTGCATCAAGCGGTCCATTTCTTTTACATCAACGCCAGCGCTTACAATGGACGCTGTAATAAATAATCCTGCATCTTCTAATGCATACGAAAATGAAAATGCTTGCAATGCTTTTTGCTGGTTATCTACCAATTCTTTGTTCATTCTTGAGCTGGCTCCCCCGCTTAATACCTGACTCATCATTTGCAAGGCATAATAATCAGGTGAAGTCATCGATGGAATTCTATAGGCATAGATCACAGCCGGTAATTGAATAAATTCATCATACACAGAATCTCTTACCTCTTTGGTCATGGCGGGCTCAACACTTGGTGTTGGTCTGGGGATCTGTTTGGTACCTTTTGGGATATCCTTAAAATATTTATCTATCAATGTTTTGGTGGTAACGATATTGATATCTCCAGTAATCGTTAAAACAGCGTTGTTAGGAACATAAAAGGTTTTGTAGAAATCGATGAACTCACTTAAAGCAGCCGCATTTAAATGCTCCATACTGCCAATAGGTGCCCAGCGATATGGATGCACTTTAAAGGCCCGTACGAAAATTTCGGATACAAACCTTCCATAAGGTTGGTTATCTACCCTTAACCTTTTTTCTTCTTTCACCACTTCCCTTTGGGTATTTACGCCAATATCTTCCACTTTGGATTGAAGCATCCTTTCTGATTCGAGCCATAAACCTAATTCAAGTTGATTACTTGGCAGAACTTCATAATAAAAGGTTTGGTCCTGTGTAGTATAGGCATTGTTATCACCACCGGCGTTACTGATGTATTTGAAGAACTCTCCTCTCTTAATATTGGGAGATCCTTCAAACATCAGGTGCTCAAAAAAGTGAGCAAAACCCGTTCTTTCCGGATTTTCATTTTTTGAGCCCACGTGATAGTTAACCGTAACGGCTACTAACGGAACGGAATGGTCTTCGTGTAAAATAACATGTAACCCATTGTTCATGTCATATTCTTCGAATTTGATTTGCGGACTTTGAGCCAATATTCCTGCAATGGAAATAGGTCCTAAAAGTCCGGCAACTAAAAGATTTTTATTCATCGATAGATAGTTTAGAAGGAGCAAAGTTAATAATGTGCCAAATTTCTCCATATTTATTAAGTATAAAGGTTAAAAATACTGAAATAAGGTTGTAGCCGGTGCAGGTCCCGCCTACTGTCGCGGAGCTTTGCCGGGGGCACTGTCCAAGCTGCCATATACCCAGATCGGGCCGTTTAGCGTTCCGGCTTATTCCCTAAATGCTTGTTAGGGGACCCTTCCGTATGACCCAGGGTTCCTTTCCTTCCCTGCCTGATGGATGGACCCTACATCCCCCAAATCCTGGTTTTTCTTTCTTCAGGATAAATAATGTAATTTTGAATTTGGATGAAGAAGATATTATTGGTCTTAGTGCTTCTGGTGAGCTTTTTTACTCAGGTAAATGCTCAATGGTTCAATTTAAATAGTCCCACAAATACATATTTATACAGTACCTGGTTTGCTAACTATGATACGGGATATGCGGTGGGGGGTAATATCAATTCATCTGTTTTTTTAAAAACGACCGATGGAGGTGCCAACTGGGGCATAATAACTAATACACAAACGAAGTGGCTGTATGATGTACTTTTCCTAAACGATACGTCAGGTTTGGCGTGTGGATATGATGGTGCCATGTATAAAACCACCAATGCCGGTGCCAGCTGGACCGCGAAACCTTCGCAAACAACTGCGTGGTTATATGCCATGGCTAAAAAGCCGGATGGAACTGTTTTCGCAGTGGGTCAGGATGGTACGATCATAAAATCTACCAATGCCGGTGACAACTGGTCACCTATTGTGAGCAACACCATTCAAACCATGTTCGATGTACAGTTCTATGATAACAATTATGGAACCGCAGTTGGTTTTGCAGGTGAAATGGTATATACAACCGATGGTGGTAATAACTGGGCGGTTAAATTAACGGGCTCTATCAATTCAATTACGGGAGTATGGATGCTATCACCCGATACCATTTGGACATGTGGATTTTCGGGAGAACTTTTTAAAACCACCAATGCAGGACAGAATTTCGCGTTGATTGAACCTACCATTTACGATTTCAATGCCATTATCTTTACCGATGACCTGAATGGATATGTTGCCGGTCAGCAGGAAATATTTCAAACCACTGATGGGGGAGGCAGCTGGATTGAAATGTACTATCCAAATGCCAATGGCATGAAGGATATTTTCGTTACAACCGATGACCGTGTCATGTATGCCGTGGGTGACAATGGAGCTATCATTAAGAATGTCAATACGATCGGTATCGAAAATTGGGGAGAAGAAATGGTATTTCTTTATCCAAACCCCTCGTCTGGGATCATCTATCTAGGGCTGGAGGGGAATTATGATGTGTTGCTGATGGATATCAATGGCAGGATCCTTCATGAGTGGAGCCTGGTAGAGGCCGATAACGGTAAGATGGATATTTCAGACCTGTCGGATGGTCAATATATCCTTAGGTTCACCAAAGCAGGAAAAAACAGTTTTGGCAGGATAGTTGTAAAACATTAGAATATTGTCTAACTTTATTAGATACCTCTTATGTTTATGAAAAGAATCCATACCCCCTTATTACCTATTGTTTCGTTGATCATTATTCTGCTTTCATCTTGCAGCCTAAATAAATTCTCTACTCGAAAGAATTTTCAACCTAGGGTAAAAGTGGAAGCCACCCATACTCCCCTCGAAGAAAAAACCAATATTGAAACCTTTGACATTGTAGAAAAAAATTCTCAAAATGATAAAGAGATCTTGGCAACCAATCATGTCAAACTATCCAATGTTGCTGCATCGAATAAAATGGAGCCGAAAAAAACCTTTGCAGATAAAGTAATAACCACTTTTTTCCCGAAGAAGGCAGCATTGCTTAAGCCGGCCTTACAACCACAAAAAAATAAACTTGGCAGGGTGGAAGAACCCTCTATGGAAGGTGACCGGGTAGCAGGATTGATCATTGGTATTATATCGTTGGTGACTGCCATTACAGCAGCATTTATGATCATCGGAATGGCTTCCGGCAATATCTGGGTTTATTTTGCGGTCGGTATGGTATTGGCGGTATGTGCTATCATCCTAGGGGCTATCGGGAAAAATCTACCATTTAAAGGATTATCCATTGCTGGTTTCACACTCGGGATATTGGTGGTAGTTGCATTGCTGGTAATGTTGGTAGTGTTTACGGTTTTAGGACTTCTCTAATAATGTCTATGGTTAGAAGAATAGTATTCATACTGATTATTTTTCACCAATCGTTACAAGCCCAGGTGGCATGGGATACAAATACATATGCATATAATTGGTTGCCTAGTTCGATCCTTTCAGTTCCTCCTGAGGAGCAGATAAGCGATCGAGACAAAAGAGAAACCAAATACAATAAGGACCTGGTGGAAAATATTTTTAATAGAATAGAGTATTTATTGACAGATTCTTTCGCAGATTTTTATACTAAATCCAAGCTTTCAAGCATAAAAAACGGCATCCTGTCAAGCGATAAGGTCTGGGTTGATCAGAGATCAGAGGCTGTATTTGATATACAGTATGGTAACTATGTGAATGAAGGATTCGGGTTAAAATCGGTGCGTGTATATAATCATCTGTTTGTAGATACCCAAAAACGAAAGATACTTCCCGTTTCCCGGATTAGCTTCACGTATTAAAGAAAACCCTTTAACCTTCCAATGAAAAAGACATCTTTTGGATCATTTACATTCCTTGTAATATGCGTCTTTTTGTTGAGTTCTTGCTTTACAGGGAAAGTATACCATCATTCAAGAGTTAGCGTAGAGCCGACACCCTCTGAGCAGTCAAGAAAAAATTCCCTGTATTCATTGGCAAAAAAGGATTCTTCAGAAGTTGCTATAAGACCTTCTATCGCCGACTCCAGTGTTGCTTACCATTCCAATCTTGCCGTTGAGCAAAACAAAACAGTGGATAGCCACCCATCTAAACGTCCGAATATAATTCCAAAATATAAGTTGAAAAAATCACCTTCGTTACCCAACGCAATTCAACGAAGGGATCTGGGTGATGCTTTTGCAGGGTTTTTCGCCATCTTGTTTTTTCTGGTAATTGGCATACCAAGTATAGCACTTTTGGTTACTGGCTTTTTATTAGGATTGGGTGGGATCATGGTTGGCTTTTGGATTTGTTGGGTTCTGGGAATGCTGGGAGTAACATTTGCCTCCGTTCTGTGGATTATAGTATGGGCTGACGTTGGTGGAGATATATTACCCGTTCTATCCTCCATATTCTATGTTCTTCTTTTTCTAATGGCAATTGCTTTCATACTCATTGTATTAATTTAACATGAGGGGATAAAAAAGGAGTTGTGCAAGTAGTAAATTATCCCTCAAAAATCACTACCTTTGCCCGCCCCAAAAAGGGGAGTTGCCAAGTTTTTTGGCAATCAAGATGACCAATGAGCAAAAAGGCAGAATTTATAGAAGTTTACGGGGCCCGGGAAAACAACCTCAAGGATATTGATGTGAAAATTCCCCGCAATCAACTGGTGGTGATCACCGGGTTGAGTGGGAGTGGTAAAAGCTCCCTTGCCTTTGATACTATTTACGCAGAAGGTCAACGAAGATATATTGAAAGTTTTTCAGCTTATGCACGTCAGTTCTTAGGTGGTATGGAACGACCGGATGTTGACCGCATTAAAGGGTTGAGCCCGGTGGTTTCCATTGAACAAAAAACAACTAATAAAAACCCGCGAAGCACGGTTGGCACCATTACTGAGATCTATGATTTCCTTCGTTTGCTCTATGCACGTGCCGGAGAGGCCTTTTCCTATAATACCGGTGAGAAAATGGTGAAGTATACCGATGAACAGATCGTGCGGATCATCGTTGAAAATTACCGTAAAAAAGAAATCCATATTCTTTCTCCTGTGGTAAAAGGAAGAAAGGGTCATTATAGAGAGCTGTTCGAGAGGATCCGAAAGCTGGGCTATGTAAAAGCAAGGATTGATGGTGAAATAAAAGAAATCATCTTCGGACTCAAACTCGACAGGTACAAGATCCACGACATTGAAATAGTCATTGATTCGCTGGAAGTGGAAGGTGTAGATGATTCAAGACTCAAGCGATCCGTTTTTACCGCATTAAAGGAAGGAAAAGGCGGAATGATGGTAGTGGAAAAAGCATCCGGCCGGACGACCCGTTCGGACGGGGGAAAGAAGCCAAGGCATTTAAGTCGCCATCTTATGTGCCCTACAACCGGGATCAGTTATGACGAACCAGCCCCTAATTTGTTTTCATTTAATTCACCCTATGGAGCCTGCAGCCGATGCAGCGGTTTAGGAACAGTGCTGGAAGTGGACATTAAAAAAATTATTCCGGATCCTAAAAAGAGCATCAAAAAAGGAGGGATTATTCCTTTAGGGACATATAAGGATAATTGGATCTTTCGTCAGATCGAAGCGATCGGAAGGATGCATGACTTTAAATTGGATGATCCCATCGAAGATATCGATGAGGATGCCATCAACATTATATTATATGGAACCAATGAAGTGATGAACATCAAGGAGAAAGATGGTTCACATACTTCCATTGAGTTCGAAGGGATCGCTAATTTTATCAATAACCAGTTGCAGGAAGAAGGGTCGAGGAATATTGAAAAATGGGCCCATAGTTTTATGGACCGAATCAGTTGTCCTGAATGCAAAGGTACACGGCTTAAAAAGGAGTCCCTTCATTTTAAGATCGACAATAAAAACATATCCGAATTAAGCAGTCTTGACATCAACGAACTCCATTCATTTTTTGATGGAATAGAAAAAAGATTATCGGATACCCAGAATAAAATTGCATCAGAAGTATTAAAAGAGATAAGAAAAAGGATCATCTTTCTTTTAAATGTGGGGCTCGATTATTTATCCCTGTCACGTCCTACCAGAACCCTCAGTGGAGGAGAAGCTCAGCGTATTCGACTTGCTACACAGATTGGCTCACAATTGGTAGGGGTATTATATATATTGGATGAACCCAGTATAGGATTGCATCAAAGAGATAATTCAAAACTGATCGATGCATTGAAACAACTGAGGGATATTGGGAACTCTGTTATTGTGGTAGAGCATGACAAAGAAATGATGCTGGAAGCGGATTATATTATCGATATAGGCCCAGGAGCTGGTGTACATGGTGGAAGAATAATAGCCGAGGGAACCCCCAAAGATTTTCTTCAACAAAATTCGGAAACAGCACGTTTTTTAAATGGCCAAAAAACCATTAAGGTTCCTGAAAAAAGAAGAAAAGGGAATGGACAGGAATTGATGTTACTAGGAGCAACCGGTCATAATTTGCAAAATGTGGATCTTACGATCCCTTTGGGTAAATTAGTGGTAGTAAGCGGAGTGAGTGGAAGTGGTAAATCAAGCTTGATCAACGAAACCTTGTTCCCTACATTGAATAAAATATTGTATAAGGTAAGCGAAATGGCTTCCTTGCCCTTCAAAAGAGTGAAAGGATTTGAGGAAATTGATAAGATCATCCGGATCGACCAATCGCCCATCGGCCGAACACCTCGTTCCAACCCTGCCACCTATACCGGAGTGTTTACAGATATCCGAACATTATACGCCGAATTACCGGAAGCAAAGATCAGGGGCTATAGCCCAGGAAGATTTTCCTTTAATGTAAAAGGAGGCCGTTGTGAAACCTGCGGAGGGGCTGGATTAAAAGTGATAGAAATGAACTTTCTTCCGGATGTGGAAGTACTTTGTGAAACATGTAATGGCAGAAGATATAACCGCGAAACCTTGGAAGTGCGTTATAAAGGTAAATCCATCTCCGATGTATTGAATATGACCATTGAACAGGCGGTAGATTTTTTTGATACGATACCTTATATCACACAGAAAATAAAAGTCCTGAACGAAATAGGGTTAGGATACCTCACTTTAGGTCAGTCTTCCACTACTTTATCAGGTGGAGAAGCACAACGTGTTAAGCTGGCATCAGAGTTGAACCGGCGTGATACAGGTAATACCTTATATATATTGGATGAACCTACTACAGGCTTGCATTTTGAGGATGTAAGGGTTTTGTTGGATGTATTGCATCAATTGGTGGATAAGGGTAATACAGTAATTGTTATTGAGCATAATATGGATGTGATCAAATGTGCCGATCACGTAATAGATATAGGACCCGATGGAGGCAACAAAGGAGGAAAGATCACCTTTTCGGGCACACCTGAGGAACTGAGCAAGCTAAAAACTAATTATACCGGCCAATTTTTGGCAAAGGAATTGATTAGTAAAAAGATAAAAGAAACAGCTTGACAAGAGGGAATGTAATTTTTCATATATTGTAATAACCAATTTTCTAAGAAACATGGCAAAGGACGATTCACTCAACGATCCAAATGAGGATAAGATATTTGAAGCATTCAAGGAAAAAGACTGGACGGAAATAAGGACGAATGATTCCTGGGTCATTTTTAAAATGATGGGTGAATTCGTGAACGGATTTGAAAAGATGTCGAAAATTGGTCCATGCGTTACTATCTTTGGAAGCGCCAGGACCAAACCCGAAAATGCCTATTATCAACTAGCTGTTGAGATTGCAAATAAACTAACTGTGGAGGGGTTTGGAATTATTACCGGTGGAGGCCCTGGCATTATGGAAGCGGGAAATAAAGGAGCCAAGTCAGGTGGTGGAAAGTCAGTTGGGTTGAATATAGAACTTCCTTTTGAACAGCATTCTAATCCCTATATTGATCCTGATAAGAATATCGATTTTGATTATTTCTTTGCCCGTAAAGTCATGTTCGTAAAATACTCTCAGGGATTTATCGTTTTACCCGGAGGTTTTGGAACACTTGATGAATTCTTTGAAGCTTTGACCCTGATACAAACCCTGAAGATAGGTAAGTTTCCCATTGTATTGGTGGGTACCAAATATTGGCAAGGCTTGATCGACTGGATCAAAAGCAGTGTGATGGATGGAGAAAAAAACATATCTCCTCAGGATCTGAATTTGTTTAAACTGGTCGATACTGCAGATGAAGCAGTACAAATCATTGTTGATTTTTATTCTAAGTATAAACTTAAGCCAAACTTCTGATCAAATGAAAAGATTAAGTTTTTTGATTTTAATGTTAACTGGAATTTGCTTTTCACAGGTAGAAAAAATGATGGTTGATAATGAAACTTTTTTTCAACCCACCCTTGGTTCAATGGGTTATTTAATGGCCAATGTGGATTCGGTGGTATGGAATGAATCTTTGTTGCCTATGGGCTTTAAGTCGTTGCCTCCTGCTCAGAAAGTAAATGCCCTGGAATACAAAAAGTCTATTGCCGACCTTACTCAGTACATCGGATTTGATGAAAGATTCGGTGTGTTGACGGTTATTTGGAAGGATGAATCCGGCAATAATTTAATTACTAATGATTTAAAGAAAGCATTGAAAGGAAAGGAGCATACAACCATCGGCTACTATAAGACCCAATTGAACGGAAAAGATGTGATCATTGGAATAGAAAGTGAAAAAAAAGGCAAAGGGGTCAATGAAATGATAACCATCGAAATCGAAAGAAAATAATGGAGATGACGAAGGATTCTTATAACCTCACCAAATTATCCATCAAGCAATGGAGCGAAGAGGATCAGCCTAGAGAAAAACTCATGTTGAAGGGGAAATCGGTACTAAGCAATGCCGAATTGATTGCCATATTGATCAGCAGCGGAAATACCGAATTATCGGCCGTTGAATTATCAAAAAAAATTTTAGAATCTGTGAATCATAACCTGGCCGACCTGGGGAAATTAAATATTCGTGACCTGATGAAATTTAAAGGTATTGGTGAAGCCAAGGCCATTTCAATCATAGCCGCACTAGAACTGGGCAGAAGAAGAAAAGAAACAGATGCAAGTGAAAAAACAAAGATCACCTCGAGCAAGGATGCCTATAACTATATGTACGAATCATTGTCCGATCTTCCTCATGAAGAGTTTTGGGTATTGTATTTAAACCGGGCCAACCTGGTGATCAAAAAAGAAAGAATTAGTATTGGTGGAATAAGCGGTACAGTGGCTGATGTACGCATGATCTTTAAAATGGCCGTGGAGCTTCTCTCCTGTGGAATTATCCTGGTGCATAATCATCCCAGCGGAAATAAAGAAGCCAGCCGCGCCGATAAGCAACTTACCGTAAAACTCAAGGAGGCGGGGAAGTTATTAGACGTTCCGGTGCTCGATCATCTTATTTTTACGGATAATGGATATTTTAGTTTTGCCGATGAGGGATTGATTTAAAATGGTACTTATGAAAAAAATATTTTCTGTTTTTTTAATTTGTCTGGCTTCTACAGCATGTGCACAGGTAAAACCTGTTTTGTTGAATTCAGGCGGAGGGGTTTGTGAACCTTCTATCATGGTTGATCCTTCTGATCCGAACCGGATTGTAGCTGGCAGCGTATTCTGGGATGTATATACCTCTGCAGATGGTGGAAAAAAATGGACCTCTTCTATTCTTACTTCTACTTATGGAGTATGGGGAGATCCGGTGATCATTGTGGATAATAAAAAGAATTTCTATTATTTCCATCTGGCTAACCCTCCGGCATCTTTAGGTAGTTATATCGACCGTATTGTATGTCAGAAAAGTACGGATGGAGGTTTTACCTGGAGCAAAGGAACGTATGCCGGTAAGAACGGAAAAAAATGCCAGGACAAACATTGGATCACTGTGGATCGATCCAACAATACCATGTACATGAGTTGGACCCAGTTTGATGCTTATGATAGTAGAAAACCACAGGATAGTTCTATCATTCTTTTTTCAAAAAGTATGGATGAGGGAAGTACCTGGTCAAAACCTGTTCGGTTAAGTCAATACGCAGGTAATTGTGTGGATTCCGATTCAACCACTGAAGGAGCTGTTCCTGCTATTGGGATCAATGGAGAACTTTTTGTAGCGTGGAGCATGGACCAGAAAATTTATATGGATCGGAGCACTGATGGTGGCGCCACCTGGTTGGCCAAAGATATTGTAGTGGCTGATCAACCGGGAGGATGGGACTATGCGATCCCAGGTTTGTACCGTTGTAATGGATTGCCTGTAACACTAACTGATACTTCGACCAAAAGTCCTCACAGGGGAAATTTATATGTATGCTGGTCGGATCAAAAAAATGGTGCGACCGATACAGATATATGGATCGCTTGTTCCAGGGACGCCGGTAATACATGGACATCTCCGATCCGCATCAATAACAGCGATGGCACGGCTGTTCAGCAATTTATGTGCTGGCCTGCGATAGATCCCGTAACCGGAAATTTATATGTGGTATTTTATGATCGACAAGGCTCCAAAGGAATAGAAACCTATGTAACCATTGCTTCTTCAACGGATGGCGGAAATACCTGGAAGAATAAAAGAATAACAAAGAAAACCTTTTCCCCATTTTTTGAGGAGTTTTTTGGAGATTATACCAACATCGTTGCACATAATAATAAGGTATATCCCATCTGGACAGAAATGCGGGATAAGAAGACCTATGTTTATACTGCTGTGATCGATGCCAAGCTATTGTTGAAGTAGTCGCCATCATGGGATATGTACCAATGGTCGCCTTAATTCTTATTTTATTCCATGCATATTCTCGATTATTTAGAAAGAATTCCTGAAACAGAAGAAGGGAAAATATTTCATTATTTGCATAATATCCTTTCTACCTATCCCAACATCGTTCCTAAAGTGCATTTCAACACTCCTTTTTATACCCGGCATAGATGGTTGGCCTATTTAAGCACACAGAAAAGCGGAGGGGTTGAACTTTGTTTTGTACACGCCCATCTGTTTTCAAATCACCTGGAATGGTTAGATTTTAAAAAAAGGAAACAGGTGGCCGGTATTACGTATTTGAAAGTAGAAGACATCAATGAAGAAATAGTTGACCAATTAATGCAGGAGGCCTTAATGGTGGACGATAGGATCAAGCCCAAAAGCAAAAAAAGATCGAAGTTTTGACCCTGTTGGAGGGGGATGCTTCGAATCTCCAACCTTCAACCACTCTGTCCGGGAGTGAAGCGGCACGGACCTCCGGAGACAGGTAACTGAAAGGGTATAGCGAAACACCCGTCCTGGGAGGCCCGGATTTTGGACGAGGGAAATCCAAGGGGCAGCCTGTTTAAAATTTAATAACCGGTTATTCATCAAACAATTCCAAAATTGTATATTAGCACCATGTTGCGGATTTATACGGTTGTAGGGGCAAGGCCCCAGTTTATTAAAGCAGCAGCCATCAGTCGCTGCATCTCCTCTCAGTTTTCTGATAAAATTCAGGAAACCGTTATTCATACAGGTCAACATTACGACCATAATATGAGTAAGGTGTTTTTCGAAGAGATGGATATACCAGCCCCTACCCATGAATTAGGTATTGGTGGTATGTCGAATGCCGAGATGACAGGAAGAATGGTGATAGAACTGGAAAAAGTTTTTGCTCAAGAAAAACCTGATTGTGTGCTGGTATATGGAGATACCAATTCTACCCTCGCCGCTGCATTAGCTGCTTCAAAAATGAACATTCCTATTGCCCACGTGGAAGCCGGCTTAAGATCATTTAAAAAATCCATGCCGGAGGAAGTAAATCGGAGACTTACAGACCATGTTTCTACTTTTTTGTTTTGTCCGACCGATAAAGCGGTGGAGAATTTATTGGCCGAGGGTATAGATGGGATTTTTAAAAATCGTCCAACCGCTGATAAACCTTTGATGTTAAATGTGGGTGATGTGATGTACGACAATATTCTGCATTACCACGAAAAATATAGTTCAAATTCAGAAATAAAGTTCGGTCTCGAATCCAATAACTATATTTTTTGTACCATACATAGAGATTTTAATACGGATAATATTGAAAGATTAAATGATATACTGTCGGCTCTATATGCGTTGGCTGATGTATATAAATATAAAATCCTGATGCCCATGCATCCGAGAACTGCCGATCGCTTGAAGTTGCCGGAGTTTCAATATATGTTTGGGAAGCTCAGTCAGCATGCCAACATTACACTCGTTGAACCATTCTCGTACTTTCAGAATTTATTCTATTTACATCACTCCAGGATTGTGATCACTGATTCCGGAGGTCTTCAAAAGGAGGCATATTTTTTACGGAAACCTTCGGTGATTCTAAGACAGGAAACAGAATGGAGTGAAATCATTGATGCGGGTTACGCAGTTTGTGCTGATGCGGATAAAGAGGATATTATTAACTCAACCATGAAATTATTAGGTTTCCCGTTACCTGAGTACCAGGAATTATATGGTGATGGTGAAGCTGCTGAAAACATAGTGCAGAGCTTGCTCACCTTCCTTAAATGATCCAATCATTCAAACGATATGTCAGGTTATTCATCATCACTCTTTTTTTTAAAAAAGAGAAATTAATATTACTTAATCATTTGTTTCATGAGTGCTGTCCTTACCCTTTCAGGAAAAAAACTTTTTCTGCAAAAGATAGGAAACGGGCTCTTTCCTTATCCATCGATTGGTTGTTATCTGCCCAGGAAAACATGAAGGACGGCGGTTTTGGTACCTATTATATTGTTGGTGGCTGGTCGAGTTCTTACCCCGAAACTTCAGGATATATTATTCCAACCTTATACCAATACCTTCAGATTGATCCTGCCAAAAAAGAAAAAATAGAAACTTCCATTATTAAATGTGCCGATTGGCTGTTGAAAATTCAAAAACCATCCGGAGGATGGCAATCGGCCTATATGGAACATAACCGGCCCGAGGTTGTTTTTAATACTGCACAAGTGCTTCGAGGGTTGATAATTGCGTTGAAGATGACTGGGGATAAAAAATATTTGACCAGTATGATCAAAGCATCCGATTGGCTGATAGAAACCCAGGAAGAAAATGGAAGTTGGATCAAAACGGCTTATATGAATGAACCCCGGGTATATGACAGTTATGTAGCGCATCCATTATTGATGATATGGGAATTGACCGGTGAGGAAAAATATAAAAAAGCTGCCATAAAAAACCTGGATTGGATATTGACCCAACAGGAGTCCAATGGCTGGTTCAACAATGCTGATAATACCCAAAAACACAATCATCGACCCATTCTGCACACAATTGCGTATACCATCGATGGGCTGATCAACAGTGGTCTGATTTTAAATGACCACCGATATATACATGCAGGGAAAAAAGCGGCGGATAAGTTAATGGATCTTTTCAGCCTGCATGGTGGGCTGAACGGTAGGTATGATAAATACTGGACCCCCGCTGAATACATGATATGCACGGGAGGTGCCCAAATATCCATTGTATGGTCGTTGCTGTATGAAACAACAGGGAATGAAGATTATTTAAAGTCCGCCATAAGAATGAATGATCAACTGACCGCTATTCAGCAATCATGCTTAACTCTTCAAGGGGAGGGGAACGGTGCACTGCCTGGATCATTTCCACTCTGGGGAAAGTATGAACCCTTTGGATTTCCTAACTGGGCCACTAAGTATTTGGCAGATGCCCTGATGAGTGAATGGGTCATTAATAAAAAGAAAATTGTACATTCGAATTGATATGAATCCTATTATTAAAGAAGATATTTTCGAGATCGTATATACTGCTATTGATGAATTCAATGAAATGCAGGAGGTGGACGAGCAACTGGAAAAGAAACCTTCCACCATTTTATTTTCACGACCAGGTTATACTGAAAAAGGTGTATTGGACAGCATGGGGATCGTGAATCTGTTGATCAGTATAGATGAAGCGATGGACAATGATCAAAGAACCGTAAATATCCATTTTGACGTGAATCATATTCTGGAGAATAAAGAAAGCACATTACAGAGCATTGAAACATTGGTGAATCATATTTATGCCCTTTCTCAAAAATGAGCAAGTGCCCATCCATATTTACTATTGCAGGCTTCAACCAGCAAAACTGGCAATCAGCTCTTAAGAAGGAATTTCCAGGATCAACTATTGAAGGCGTTGAATTTGATCAATCAATATCTTATCTGGTAAATCTACGACCATCCGATAAAAAAGCTGACCTCTGTATTTATTGGATCAGCTTGAGTGATGTTTTTCAAGCGAATGCCATGAAGATTGATTTGTTGCAGTTAGTATTAAAATTAGATCAATCGTTCCAATATAGTATTGTGGTGCTACCCGCAATCGCTTCTGCAGCTTTTAATATGTTTCAGGGAGGTGAATTAAGAACTCAACTCTACCGTCTGCATCTAACCTTATCCGAAAAAACTACCGGAACAAATACCACCTTGCTCGACCCAACCAGCTGGTTGATCAATCAAGGCCCTTCTGCTATATCATCACCATTATGGTATTTGAGTAAAACGCCGTTCCATAAAAATGTATTCAGGATGGGAGCAGATGCCTGCAAATCGGTTTGGAATGCAAGAATTGGAAACATAAAAAAAGTATTGATCCTGGACCTGGATGATACCCTTTGGGGTGGAATTGTTGGGGACGATGGTTGGGAGAATTTGAAAATAGGAGGCCATGATGCCCTTGGTGAAGCTTTTGCCGATTTTCAGCGATGGATCCAAAATATTAAATCATGGGGGGTAATTCTATGTATCAGTAGCAAGAATGATGAACAAATTGCCCTTGAAGTATTTGACAAGCAAACCGGAATGGTATTAAAAAAGGAAGATTTTGTGAGTTGGAGGATCAATTGGAATGATAAGGCCGCCAACATAGCAGAAATGGTGAAAGAATTGAATGTTGGAATGGACTCGGTGGTTTTCTTCGATGATAGCCCCGCCGAAAGAGAGAGGGTAAGAACTGCATTGCCAGGAATTTTTGTACCCAACTTGCCCGAAGATAAAATGGAATATCCAGCCTTTATAAGGTCCTTGAATTGTTTTAATAAGTTAGATATAACAGAAGAAGACAAGAAGAGAACAGAGTTATATCAGAAAGAACAGCAAAGAACAAATTCGTACGATACATTTGCTTCAGTGGACGATTGGATAACATCGTTGAAGATAGAGATTGAATTCAATGAACTGAATGAGGGAAACCTGGTTAGGGCCGAACAATTGCTCAACAAAACCAACCAAATGAACCTTCGCACCAGGAGACTGAGCAAACAAGAGTTGAAAGCCTGGGCCGGCCAAAAAGACCATTGGTTTTACGTGGTGCAGGTAAAGGATATTTTCGGCGACAATGGCATCACTGGTTTGCTAGGATTTCATAAAACGGAAAACAAGGAAATTTTCATGGATGATTTTGTGATGAGCTGTAGGGTAATGGGAAGGAAGATAGAAGACGCTATGCTCAATTTTGTACAGGAAAAAGTGCAAGCCGAAAACGGATCAAAATTGGTGGTCGAATATCTGAAAACTGAAAAGAATCTGCCGATGCTGGAGTTTATTGAACGATCCAGACTATAAGTATCTACTTATTTACAATGAGTTTCATGGTCTTTACCGATTGATTACCCTCGATTTTTATTACATAAATTCCGGATGCCAATTGGTGGGAGATGAGATTTTCATTCTGTTCAAGTATATGTTTGCCAACTACGTTTCCGCTTATATCATATATAAAAAGTATATAGGGATCACTTGCAATCAGTTCATTTTGAATATTTACGTTTAAAAAATCATCCGAAGGATTGGGGAAAATATCAATGGATACATTTTCTTTTGCTGTCTGCATACCAACCGCAGGGCTAGTGGTATAACACAATAAAGAATCCGTGATTCCAGAACTTTCATCTAACTGCAAAGAATTTGTTTGAAGATTAATAGGAGTTGTAGGATTGATGGTATAGCTAAAAGTGGGATAAGGTGCCGAAAGGCTGGCCAAACTCACCGGATAATAATTGCAGCCACCGAGAGAAGCTGTAAGTGCCGAATGCCGGGTAAGATTAAATTTTGAATTTCCAATGACCCTGTTTCCCCCAATCATGATATCACCTCCACTTAACCTGGAATAGTTGGCGAAAAAAAGATTATAATAATGATCGCTTGTATCTCCTTGAAGAAAGGAATAAGTGGCAACACCGCTTGTATCTACTCTGGTATGGCAACCATAAAATGCCGAATTATTAAAGAAGGAACCAGAATTCCCTAATAAGATAAATTTTCCTGAAGTTTGATCGTAGGAGGCACCATACAACCAATCTATTTGGTTTCCACCAAATGTTTTCGACCAGATCAAATTTCCATCGGAAGTATCTATGCGCATGATCTGATAGTCCATTTGCCCAAGATTGCCAATACCAGGATAATCGGTTCTTCCGCAAGCCATCAGTTGACCGTTGGAAAGTAATTTACCAAATTGCAATGTAGAATTTTGGGTGGGCACCAGGTCATAATTATACACTTTACCCCATTTAAATTCTCCCAGCCCATCGAACAACATCATCGTAGACAATGATTGTTCAAACCCAATCGTGATGCTCCCCATCAATAAGATATCGCCATTTGGCAATTCGTTGATCTTTTTTACATCAGCGGCCAGAAAAGGGGTTAGAAAAGGATCGGTGATCCACAGAACATTCCCAGCTGTATCGGTTTTCATGATATATAGATACCAATTGGTCGTATTAAAGTCGTAAAATTTGCCGGAGGATAAAATATAATTCCCATTTCCGGAAGTAAATGTTTCCAGAAAAAAATCGCTATTAGGCAGTATATAATTTTTCTGGCTGAGGATGTTAAGCTGTTCATCTGTTTTAATGATGAAGGAGGTGAATAATGGGGAGGCAGAAGTATCGATACCCCTGGTATATCCTGCAAAATAAAACTGGTCATCCTTGAAGGTAACTTCGGTGCAAATGTCGTGATACATGGGCTTTCCCCATATTTTATGATCTAAAAGATTTCCTCCGGTATCTGTTTTCATGATCACCATTTCGGCATCCCCAAAGCTTCCAATCATGGCATTCACCGTATTCACCATATAGGTTTTGCTAAAGGTTCCGGCATAATCATTGGGCGCCACTTCTTCGTTGCCCATCAAATCATCAGTAAGGATTTTTTCAAGGGTGGTTTGCTGTGCATTTGCAGGATGATAGGTGATCCATAAGCATCCCGCAACAATTGCATAGAAAAGTATTTTTCGCATCATTTGGGTTTTCCGATTAATGCCAATAAATGTATTTCAAAAACCTACAATATATATAGGCTTTAACAATAATAAACCTTATTTTTGAGTAATTAATCGATGATGCGCTACCTATTTTTGTATTTAGGATTCATGATATCTGTCTGCATTTCAGCTCAGCATACCAACATCCTGATCAGCACAACCAATGATCCGAATGAACCTGCTATCATGTTGGATCCATTGAATACAAATCGAATGGTAGCCGGTTCTAATATAGATAATGTATACTATTCCACCGATGCAGGCCAGACCTGGTTGGAGATTGTTCAAACTTCCACTTTTGGCGTTTGGGGTGATCCGGTTTTTGTGGTAGACACCGCCGGGGATTTTTACCATTTTCATTTATCAAATACCGGAGGAAGTGGGTGGATTGATCGCATCGTTTGCCAGAAATCTACTGATGGTGGGGCAACCTGGAACAATGGTTCATTTACAGGTCTCAATGGATCTGCTGACCAGGATAAACATTGGGTTGCTATCGACAGGAATACAAATGTTTTATATGTAACCTGGACCCAATTCGACAATTATGGAACCAGTGATCCCCAGGATAGCAGTGTGATCTTATTTTCAAAATCAACAGATGCCGGGGCAAGTTGGGCAACTCCGATAACCATATCAGATAGAGCAGGAGATTGTGTGGATTCGGATGAAACAATGGAAGGAGCGGTTCCAACTATCGGACCTAATGGAGAAATTTATGTTTCGTGGATAGGACATGATACTTTGTTTTTTGATAAGTCAACAGATGGAGGTGTTACCTGGTTGCCAAATGATCTGGCGATCACCACCATTCCTGGCGGTTGGGATTATAATATACCGGGTCTATATAGATGCAATGGATTGCCTATTACGATTTGTGATACCTTATCCACCAGTGCGTATAACGGGAATATTTATATCAACTGGACAGATCAACGCAATGGACCCACCGATACGGATGTTTGGATGGTGAGATCGACGGACGGTGGTAGTTCGTGGTCATCTCCTATCCGGGTAAACGACGATTCACCCGGCAAACACCAGTTTTTAACCTGGATGACCGTAGATCAGGCAAACGGAAATTTATATTTTGTTTTTTATGACCGCCGAAATTATATCAACAACCTAACGGATGTTTATATGGCGAGGTCAACGGATGGAGGAAACACATTTGAGAATTTCAGGATCAGCGAATCCCCGTTTATGCCCAGCGGAGCAGTGTTTTTTGGAGATTATACCAACCTGGCCGCCTATAACGATGTGATCCGCCCGATATGGGCAAGGATGGATGGCGGCGCATTGTCGATCTATACCGCTTTGGTAGATCCACAGGTATTGGGGGATGAAAATTTTGAGGAAGAGGACCAGGTGTTCAACTATCCTAACCCTTTTGCGCAAGAAACATTTTTTTCTTTTAAGCTTAAATACAAAATGAAAGTAACAGCCGTTCTATATGATCCTCTTGGTCGGTTAGCAGCTACCATTATCGATAACCAGGAAATGGATTTTGGACATCATGTAATAGAGTTTAAAGCTGCTGACTATCATTTGGAACCTGGTATTTATACCTACGTTCTAACAAAAGGGTCGAATTCAATATCCAGAAAGATCTTGCACGTAAATTAATTTACAATTGATTGATTATGATGTTCCGTCTACAACTTCCTACCGATCCACGCTGGGTTGATATAGCAGAAATGAACGAGGCAGATATCTTAACCGATCATGCTTATTGTGAGCAAAAGGCGGCCTCCACAGCCATTTCGTTGATCGTACGCTATTTTAATTATCCTGAAATAGTTTCTGCAATGGCTGATCTGGCAAAAGAGGAAATGGAACATTTTAAAAGAGTACATGATTTTATCTTAAAAAGGGGCCACAAGTTAGGTGTCGAAAAAAAAGACGAATATGTAAACAAACTTATCCGGTTTATCAAAAAAGGGGGTGGCAGAGAGCAGCAACTTATTGATCATCTATTAACGGCTGCATTGATCGAAGCCAGAAGTTGTGAAAGGTTCAAATTATTGAGTGAACAAATAAAGGACAAGGAACTGGCTGAATTTTATCGGGAACTCATGGAAAGTGAAGCTGGGCATTATACCTTATTCATCGGCCTGGCCAGGAAAGTAGCTCCCCGCGAAAAAGTAGATAAAAGATGGAAGGAAATATTGAATTTTGAAGCCGAGGTGATCCTGTCACTTGAAAATAAATCGGCTATCCACGGTTAAGGAGACCTTTTTTTTTACTTATTAAACCTTTTATTATTATCTTAGTCATATCTCTAAACTACCAGGGTATGAAAAGAATTCTTTTATCGGCTATGATTCTTTGTGGATGGTCAGCAGCCAATGCTCAAACCTATACTTGGGCCGAAAATACTGCTTGTATATTTTATACCAATTGTACCAAATGCCATTTTCCAGGAGGGCCAGGTCCTTTTTCACTGATAGATTATGCAAATGCATTTGTGGCCAGATTTGCGATTAAGCAAGCTGTATTGGATAATTATATGCCGCCCTGGCCACCCGATGAAAATTATCAGACCTATGCCCACGAAAGGTTATTGACCCAACAGGAAAAGGATATTATTGTTGCCTGGGTAGATCAAGGGGCAATACTTGGTAACGTTGCTAATGCCCCTACACCCCCTACATATGGAGGTGGATCACAATTAACAGGTCTCGACTTTACAGCGAGCATGGGTACTTATGTAAACCCGCAAACCATTGATGATTACATGTGCTTTGTTATTCCCACCAGCTTTGGAGTAGACAAGTATATTTCCGACATCGAATTGGTGCCAGGTAACCGGGCCATTGTTCATCACGTGCTGATTTACCAGGACACAAATCCTATCATCAATACGTTAGACAACAATTATCCCGGCTTAGGTTACCAGAATTTTGGTGGAACCGGCAGCACCACTTCCAAATTAATAGCCGGGTATGTTCCGGGATCTCAACCCTTGAGTTTTCCTGCCGGAATGGGCATGAAATTGGATGCCAATGCGAATATTATTTTACAGATCCATTATCCTCAAGGCACCGATGGTGAATTGGATAGCAGCCGGATCAATTTAAAATTTGCGTCCGGCCCGGTAAGAGAACTTACTTTGGCCCCTATATTAAACCATAGTACCAATATTAACCCTGCATTGGTCATTCCGCCCAACACAGTCATGAACTTTACAGAAACATTTACCATCCCCAGCTTCTCCCCTGGTGCCGACAGTGTTACCATTTTATCCATTGCACCTCATATGCATCAAGTAGCTACCAGTATAAAGGTGTATGCCATCCGACCAGGAAATGATACCGTTCCTTTAATAGATATACCCAATTGGGATTTTAAATGGCAAGGGCTATATGATTTCAGGCAACCCATGGTTTTTTCCGAAGGCTCTGTAGTAATTGCAGAGGCTGTTTTTAACAATACAAGCTCAAATGTAAATGCACCTAATCCTAATAATTGGGTATATGCTGGAGAAGCCACCACAGATGAAATGATGTTGGTGTATTTCGATTATTTGGTGTATCAACCCGGAGATGCAAATATCATTGTTGATACCGTAACGGTAAAACCAACGTATAACGGCTGCCAGTTTGTAGGATTGGAGGATATGGCTAATGCATATGCGCAATTTAATATTTATCCAAACCCAACCGGTGATTTTGTCAACGTTAGTTTTGAACAATACGAAGAAGGGGATGTTAAATTAACATTGGTGGATCTTTCGGGTAAAATAATAACTGAATATATTCAGCCTGAAACCGGAATAGGAACTTTTACCAAAACTATTGATGTTCAGACTCTTCCTTCGGGGATGTACTATATAAGGGTGTTCAATGGCAGCGAGATGTTTTCAAAACCCTTGGTTGTAACAAAATAGATACTTGTTCGTCATACCATTATTAGTGCTGATTTTCTTATATTTACAGTAACGTATAAAAACAAATTCACCAGCTTCATGAAAAAATTATTACTCTCTACTGTCTTGATCCTTAGTTTGCAGGCAGCATCAGCACAAACCTATACCTGGGCTGAGAATACAGCTTGTATTTTTTATACCAACTGCACCAAATGTCATTTTCCAGGTGGTCCTGGACCATTTTCATTAATTAATTATTCAGGAGCATTTACCGCCAGATTTGCCATCAAACAAGCCATATTGGATGATTATATGCCCCCTTGGCAACCTGATGAAACGTACCAGACCCATGCATTTGAAAGATTGTTGAGTCAGCAAGAGAAAGACATTATTGTTGGTTGGGTGGACCAGGGAGGATTGGCCGGGAACCTGGCAAGTGCACCTCCGGCTCCAAGTTATAATGCCACTGGGTCGCAATTACCCTCCCTTGATTATAGTGGAAGTGTAGGAAATTATACAAATACAGCAGCAACCGATATCTATATGAACTTTTATATTTCCACTCATTTGGGAGTGGACAAGGATATAGAGTCGATTGAATTAATTGCAGGAACAAGAAGCATGGTTCACCATGCACTCGTATATTTTGAAGAAGATACCAATGGATTGATAGCTTTAGACAATGGTTACCCGGGAATGGGATGGGAAAATGTTGGAGGAACGGGGCTTAGCACTTCCAAGTTAATTTATACCTGGATCCCTGGTACCGACCCGTTAACTTTTCCAAGCGGAATGGCGGCCAAATTACCTGCGAATGCTTATATAGTTGTTCAGTTACACTATCCTCAAGGTACAACCGGAGATATAGACAGTAACACCGTTGTGAATCTAAAATATGCTTCAGGTGCGGTGAGAGAAGTAAGCATGGCCCCCCTATTGGATTTTATTTCTTGGACACAAATTTCACCATGGCCACTTCATATATCACCCAATTCTACGGCTTCGTTTGTGGAGACCTATACATTGCCGAGCATTACCGCCGGGGCTGATAGCTATACTTTTTTAAATGTACAACCTCATATGCATAAGGTAGGCAGCAGAATAAAAGTCTACGCAGTGAAGCCCGGAAATGATACCGTACCGATGGTATATATTCCGCAATGGGACTTTAAATGGCAAGGCCAATATTCATTTAGACAGCCTATTGTATTGCCAGAAGGAACAGTATTAAGAGCTGAAGCATTTTATGACAATACTTCAGCAAATATCAATGCCCCTAATACCAGTCTAAATGTTTGGGCCGGAGAATCTTCGGAAGAAGAAATGATGCAGGTGTATTTTAGTTTTTTACCTGCTTTGGCGGGTGATGAGAATATTATCGTTGATACAGTTACGGTAAAGCCTACCTATATGGGCTGCAATTTTGTGGGGATAGAAGATACGGAAGGAGCTTATGCTCAATTAAAAGTATATCCCAATCCATCCAGCGATTATGTAAATGTTTCTTTCGAACAATTGGAAGAAGGGGATGTGAAATTATCATTGGTCGATTTATCAGGGAAGGTTTTGGCAGAATATTTGCAGCCGGAAGTGGGACTGGGTCTTTTTACCACTTCTATAGATGTTCAATCTATTTCTGGAGGAATGTACCTGATCAAAATATTGAGTGGAAACCATTTATATGTAAAACCACTTGTAGTAAATAAATAAGAATCTTTTTAGTTATGAAGAAGTTTCTATTCATCGCTGCCACCGTATTCAGTTTACAGATGGCCTCTGCCCAATCTTATACCTGGGCCGAAAATACAGCCTGTATTTTCTATACCAATTGTACCAAATGTCATTTCCCTGGAGGTCCTGGCCCTTTTTCATTGATTGATTATGCGAATGCATACTCAGCACGATTTGCCATCAGGCAGGCTATTCTGGACGACTATATGCCCCCTTGGCAACCGGATGAAAATTACCAGACCTATGCACATGAAAGGTTGTTGACCCAAACAGAAAAGAATATTATTGTTGCATGGGTTGATCAAGGTGCTGTACAGGGAAACCTGGCCAACGCCCCAACACCTCCTTCTTTTAGCGCCAGTGGTTCCCAATTAAGCCAAATTGATTTCGGTGGAGGTATCGGTAATTATACCAATGCAGAAACAACCGATGATTATCGTTGCTTTTTGATCCCTACTCATTTTACTTCCGATCAATACATATCCGAAATCGAATTGATCCCTGGTAACCGTGCCATGGTCCATCACGTTTTGATCTATGCTGAAACGGATACCAATGCATTAATTAGTTTAGACAATGCGGATCCTGGAATGGGATATACCAACTTCGGAGGAACCGGATTAAACACATCCAATCTTTTAGGAGCTTGGGTACCGGGAAGCGATCCCTATGTATTTCCAACAGGCATGGGTGTGAAGGTGGCCGCAGGTTCTTATTTAGTACTTCAGGTACATTATCCACAGGGAACGGATGGAGATACAGATAGCAATACGGTGATCAACTTTAAATATGCTTCAGGAACGGTTCGCGAAGTTTCCCTGGATGCCATTTTAAATCATGTCTACAATATTACACCTGCGTTGATGATTGCACCCAACTCCACCGCCAGTTTTACCGAATCCTATACCTTACCGAGTATCACCCCATGGGCAGATAATTATACTGTTATTAATGTATTTCCTCATATGCATAAAGTGGGAAGAAGCATCAAAGCATACGCGATTAAACCTGGAAATGATACAGTCCCTTTGATCGATATTCCCAATTGGAACTTTAAATGGCAGGGGACCTATACCTTCAGACAACCCATGGTTTTCCCTGAAGGAACCGTATTAAAAGCAGAGGCATTCTATGATAATACCAGCGCAAATCCTGATGCTCCGAATCCAAACAACTGGGTATTTGCCGGCGAAGCTACAGATGAAGAAATGATGGTGGTATTTTTTGGATGGTTATTTGCATATCCGGGTGACGCCAATATTATTATTGATACGGTTACCGTAAAACCTACCTACAATGGCTGCCAGTTTGTTGGATTGGAAGATGTAGCTAATTCATATACGCATTTCAACATTTATCCTAATCCGGCAAGCGAAATGGTGAACCTTAGCTTTGAGCAGTTCGAAGAAGGCGATTTGAAGATCTCCCTGGTGGATATTTCAGGTAAAATATTGAGTGAATTTATACAGCCACAGGTAGGAGTGGGAACCGTTTCAAAAACCATTGATGTAAGGACCCTTCTGCCGGGAATGTATTATATCCGGGTATGGAATGGCACATCTATGTATGCCAAGCCTATTGTGGTGGTGCGATAAAAATCCCGAACAATATTAACATAACTAAAGGCTGAAATTTTGACGAAATTTCAGCCTTTGTCTATTATTTTGCTATATTTACTCATCTAAAAAATTACACAAGGATCTATGAAAAAATTTTTACTAGTTGTTGCCACCGTATTCAGTTTACAGATGGCCTCTGCCCAATCTTATACCTGGGCCGAAAACACAGCCTGTATATTCTATACTAATTGCACCAAATGTCATTTTCCCGGTGGACCTGGCCCTTTTTCATTAATTGATTATGCCAATGCATTTACTGCCAGGTATGCGATCAGACAAGCTATCCTGGATGATTATATGCCACCATGGCCTCCGAATGAAAACTATCAAACCTATGCACACGAGAGGTTGATCACTCAGCAGGAAAAAGACATCCTGGTGGCTTGGGTAGACCAGGGTGCTGTTATGGGGAACCTGGCCAATGCACCTACACCACCTAGCTTTAGTGCTTCCGGTTCGCAATTGAGCCAGATCGATTTTTCAGGATCTGTTGGAAATTTTACCAATGTATCATTAACGGATGATTACCGTTGCTTTTTAATTCCTACGTATTTTACAACAGACCAATATATTTCGGAAATTGAGGTGATCCCAGGTAACAGATCCATGGTGCATCACGTATTGATCTATGCAGATACCGATACAAATGCTTTGATTGCATTGGACAATGGTGATCCTGCGATGGGTTATCAAAGTTTCGGTGGAACCGGAAGCGGTTCTTCAAAACTCATCAATGGTTGGGTTCCCGGTAGCGCTCCTGCGAGTTTCCCAGCTGGAATGGGTGTAAAGGTTGAGGCAGGATCTTATCTTGTTTTGCAAATACATTATCCTCAGGGTACCGATGGTGAAACCGATAGCAATACGGTGATCAATTTCAAATATGCCGGTGGTGCAGTGAGGGAAGTATTCCTTCAACCGATTTTGAATCATATTACCAATATCAGTCCTCCGTTGGCCATCGCTCCTAACTCAACGCAGAGCTTTGTTGAATCTTATACCATTCCGAGTACCGCACCTTTTCCATACATCACCGTGTTGAGCGTAGCTCCTCATATGCATTTGGTGGGACGTTCCATTAAAGCATTTGCCGTGCGACCGGGCAATGATACGGTTCCTTTGATCGATATTCCCAATTGGGATTTCAAGTGGCAGGGTGGGTATAATTTCCGTCAACCGATTACTTTCCCTACAGGAACCGTAGTAAGGGCAGAAGCATTTTATGACAATACAAGTGCCAACCCTTTAGCACCTAATCCAAATAATTGGGTATTTGCAGGCGAAGCAACTACGGATGAAATGATGATCGTATATTTCAGTTATCTATATGGATTCCCTGGAGATGCAAATATTGTTGTGGATACGGTAACCACACATCCAACGTATATGGGTTGTAATTTTGTGGGAACCGAAGAGCAGATCGGAGCAAATGCACAATTGCAGCTGTACCCAAATCCAACAGGCTATGATTTTTATATCAGGTATGATCAATTCGAAAAATCAGATCTCACCGTGAAGATCATCGATGTTACCGGAAGGGTAGTTTTCCAGATGGTGCAACCTGACGTGGAAGCCGGGACCTTTGTAAATAATATCCCTGTTGAAAATATCATCCCTGGAACATATATGGTGCAAATTGCCAATAATAAAGGGATCAGCAATAAGACCCTGATCATCGTAAGGTAATCTACTTATTTTTTGAATAATTGGAACCCTGTTTGTATTTGCAAGCAGGGTTTTTTATTGAACAGGTATTACTTTATTTTTTTTCAGCACATCGCTTCCGCATCCGCTCTTCATCTTTGAGCTGCTCTTCATCCTTTTTACCTTTTACCAAATCGTTCCATTTATCCAAACATTGATTGGCATGGAGGCAATCGTTTAGTGGAGGGAGAGAATAGCATAAGGCCATGTTCCACCAACCGCTGGCTGCTTTGTTTTTTGATTTGGGATGATTTACGTATAAGCGAAAATAGGGAAAGGTATAGGAGGTATCGTTGCAACTATATATTTTAAAATATTCCAAGCCTATCAAATAATAAGCATAAGGATCAAAATTTTTGTGTTGGCTAATATACTGGTTCAATAATCTTATTCTTCCAATAATGGACACAGAATCCTTTTTCTGAGTAGCAGCGCACAGGTCGATCTGATGCGTCTTGATGAATTTGTCCAGGTTTTTTTGCGCTGAGATCCCATTCAGTAATAATAAACAAAGCAGGAATATATAAACTGGTGGCTTCATCCGGATATTTATAATAAAAATAAAATTTTTTATTATAAAACCATCTAGTGTTGTTCAACAAAGCTATAGTTATACAATACCACTTTGTCCTGCTTTATAGATATCCAGTAAAGCTTCCCATTGTAAGGGAAATAATTGTTGGGATTTATTTTAGGGACCTTTATTTCGGAAACAAGGCTGAAATCATGATCGAACATCTGTACATAATAATCAAAGTGAACTTTAGTAATACCTTCAACAAACTGACGTGGTTTGGAAAATAACCGGTAATACCGGTTCGTTTTAGGATCAAAAACAGTTCCATAATACATTTCTATTCGTGTCAACTCATTTAACAACAGATTGCTGTTTTTGTTCTCCACCTTCGAAAAAACCCTGATCCTGTTGTTGGCATATTTGGAACATCCATCGTACATTTTTACCTGGTCGGTAAGGATATTATATACATAAATTCGGTGATCAGGAGCAAAAGTGAAAAAATGCTCGTTCTTATACCTTCTTCTATGCACTGTTTCCATAAATCCCATATAGAATAACCTGTATATTTCGGGATATAGAATGTTATGATCCTTGATTTCTTTCTTATCTATACTGATCTGTGATTGAATGGGATGGCTATAATAATCAAAGGTCCTGGAATAACATTTATAACAATACTTAAATACCGATATGCTATTGTTCTCTTCATTAAAACTAACGGGGACCTCATGCACATTCGAATAAAGAAAATTGGATTTGCTGGCTGGATTATTTAGGATAAAACTGTCTTTTGCTATTCCTGATTGATTGATGATCTTGATAATCGGTTCAGTTTGAATGATGATGTCACCATTTTTATAGAAATCAATGGATTGAAGGTCTTTCTCCACATTGATGGGACAATTACAAGCTGGATTGGTTACTGTTACATATTGGTTGGGTGTTAAGGTGTCTCTTAATATATACCTGGAGATGATTTGATGCTCGTTCATATTGATGAGGAATGCGAAAGTTGATTTGCTGGTGGCGATCAACAACAACGAATCTTTGTAATTAAAGATCAACTTATCTTTTTTCAGGATCCCTTTCAAGTCATAAACGGTCGAATCAAGAACATAAGTAAAACTTTTACCCTGCTCAATCACAGCTGATTTGATTGAAATAGAAGTATCGTTGTATTCAATATAATCAGGGATCTTTTTTTGCTTTTGTGAATGGCAGGAGGTAAAAACACAAAGACATAAAAGGATGAGCAGGGTAAAAGTTCTCATAGGCTATTATTGTTCTAAGGAGTCAGGATGCCAATAAGTGGTGGGATCCCATTCCCACAGCGCATATTGTAAATCTACGTGTCCTTCAAGTGCTGGCTCTTCATCAGCAATCTCACCCCAGGTATATTCGTTTTCAATCATAAAAGCAATGCCGTAAGGCACTGCAACGCATGGTGTTGCCCGCCTGCATCCGCCCCCATTCTGACTGCGACATCGAACACCTGCAGCAACAGGATTGTCTTCATCATCATAGATAAGACAGGCCACTTCGCTATAATGAGGGGCTCGGTTACCCGGCCCTACTGAAGACTCATTGGCTTCCGGAGCCAATAAATCTTCGGGTTGGTTACATGAAGGAAGTAAGAGCATACTTCCCGCAAATAATGAGATCAACATAAGTTTTTTCATATTTTTTCTATTTTAACAGTTAGTTCTGTCAAAATTAATTGAAAAAATATAGTATAACTCATATAATTATATTTAAACTATATAATTGTGTTCCTAACTATAAAAATCATTGATTCTCAGTTATAATGATTTTCAACGTCTCCTAATTTTTTTCTTCTCAACTAATATACTATTAGTA
>JANWKT010000039.1 GCA_025451235.1 Flavobacteriales bacterium
AAAGAATCATTAAATCCCGAATCCCTTCGACTCAGTATTGAGAGTACCCACCAACTCTATTTGCTTAGAAAGGAAAGGTTATTGGCCGATGAAGCACTCCGTTATAGTGAGGCCCGACTTGCAGAAGCCCAACAAATCGCCAGGCTGGGTAACTGGGAATTTAATTTTAACTCCAAAAAGCTTTTCTTTTCGCAAGAAATGCACAATATCCTTGAGTATTCTGACTCAGATGTTCCCACGATCAAAAACATATATCGAAAAATTCATCCGGAAGATCTTGGGATCATTAAAGATGCTATGCGCCGGGTTAAAAATGGGAATGATTATGATATTACATTCCGCATTTGCACCGCCTGGGGATCCATTAAATACCTTAACGCAATAGGAAATCTTGTTTATAGATCCAATGGTAGTGTGGAAAAAATTATTGGCACAGTTCAGGATGTTTCGGTCCTAAAAAAAGCCTTGTATGAAACAAAAAAGGCTACTGCTAAGAAAAGGGCCACGTCTATTTTGTTTTCGGTTACGATCATCGTTTTCCTTATATCGGAAGCGCTATTAGATCCAATGATCGATTCATTGGCTACAGGATTGTTCCTTGCCCTTTCATTTAAGGGGAGCATTGCGGTTTTGTTCAGATCGTTTGAGGGATTTTTGGGAAAGATGATGTTACGACTCAGCATCTAGTATTTAAGATATGAAGGTGAGCAGTTTAAGGAATCTGGGAACTTCCTAAGCAAATCTCATTTAAATATTTCTTTTATTTCTCTTGTAAAATCAAATCGTTTGTATAATTTGAGAAATCAATATTGCTAAAAAATATGACAAACGAATTTTCTAGAGGATTGGAGACCTTAGAAGTATGGAAAGTTGCAAGAGCATTTAGAAATACCATTAATGACTTGGTGAATTCTTTCTCAGAAGAAGAAAGATATTTACTAAGATATCAGTTGCTAAAGTCTTCAAGAGCTGTAGGCAATACCATTGCCAAAGGATATGGTTGCCACCGGTTGGATGATATGATCCATTTTTGCAGGAAGGCAAGAGGGTACTTGGTTGAGACCTTGGATCAGCTTTATATTGCTCTTGACGAGAAATATATTTCGGCACAAACCTTCCAATTATTAAATAAAGAATATGAACATTTGCTTAAGTTGCTCAATGGCTATGTAGGGTATCTCAAAAAACAGGAGAATTTACTTGGGGAGGATCTTGACCTGGTTATGGAGGATTCTCCGATATATGGTAGCATGTTTGTAGGTGAAACAGACGCACTTTTGAAATTTCCATAAGTATAGGACGGGAGTTACTCGGCTCGGCTGCGCCTCGCCTCGTTAGTCCCGTTAGGACGAAGTCAAAGAAAAGCCAACTCTGTTTTTGTGTGAATTATTGTAAGATGATAGGACGGGAGTTACTCGGCTCGGCTGCGCCTCGCCTCGTTAGTCCCGTTAGGACGAAGTCAAAGAAAAGCCAACTCTGTTTTTGCGTGAATTATTGTAATGATGATAGGACGGGAGTTACTCGGCTCGGCTGCGCCTCGCCTCGTTAGTCCCGTTAGGACGAAGTCAAAGAAAAGCAACCACCCTGTGTGGTTGCTTTTTGCATGAATATAGGTGAACTCAAGCAGAGCTTGGTTCACCTATATTCATGCAAAAAGGACATTCGCCAAAGGCGAATGTCCTTTTCTTATTAGGTACCCCAGACGGGACTTGAACCCGTACAGCGTTGCCGCCACAGGATTTTAAGTCCTGCGTGTCTACCAATTCCACCACCGGGGCAGGTTGTAAAAAAGTTTGAGGTTTGAAAGTTTGAGGTTCGAATTCAAGAACATCAAATATTCAAACCTCAAACCTTTCAAATCTTTTTGGAGCGGGAAACGAGACTCGAACTCGCGACCCCGACCTTGGCAAGGTCGTGCTCTACCAACTGAGCTATTCCCGCTTAGCTTGTTAAATGAACGTTTATTAGAGGGCTACAAAAGTAAGCCTTTTTTTCATTTTTCAAACAAAATAAACGGAAGGGGGCCTTAATGAGCCTCTGAAATAAAAAGGGGTTTTGCTAGTCCCAGTGGGTTTTGATAATGGTCCCTTAGAACCAAATGGTAAGTACCTGTGGGCAATGAAATATTTACATGCAGGGTTTTACCAGCTGTAATTGGCCATTTTTCTTTGATATTACCTGAATAATCATATAAACAAAGCCATGCTGCATCCAGATCATCCGTATAAAAATAGGTTTCACCAATGCATGGATTTGGAAAAATGTTCAGCAATGTTTCTCCTGCGCTACCCGATATGCCAATTTGAGCCATAGTTATTGTATTAGATTCAAAAAATCTGCCAAAAGCTGTCTCCATTATTCAATTTTAATGGAATCTTAAGTCTGACCTGCCTTTCACATCGCCAATTGCCGGGTCTCCATTTCCTGGCAAACTTCTGTATTCTCCTATAATAGGGACAATACTTACCGTTTTTTTGTTTTGAGCCTGTGGTTCGAGAAATTTAAGGCATTTCCTGCCGATAAAATCCAACCCATCTACGGGGTCGATTCTATCCATCATTCCCTTTACTTCCATAAGTTTCACAATTTTGGGGTTTGTTAAATATAACGATGGAAGTAGATTATTTGTTGTAGACAAAAATGTTGGGTTGTCGGCAAAAAAAAAGCCCTGACGGAACGTCAGGGCTTTTATGAACCTAAATATTGTATTAGTTAACCAGGGCCTTGAAATCGCTGTTTTCACGCATTTTCAAGAACTCCAGGTCAGATTTGGCTTTAGCCTTTAAGTTGCTGTCTTTGCCAATGGCAGTTTTCAAATTATCGATCACGGCCTGGTTGCTGTTTGTACGTGCAGCAGCTACAGCTTTCAGGTAATAAGAGATGGCTTCGTCTTTTTCAGTAGAAGCATCAATGATACCAGGAGCTTTTTCTGGGTTACCAGCTAACAATTTAGCCAAGGCAGCATTGAATGAATTCTCAGAACCATAAGCACTTACAGCTTCGTTGTATTTGCCTTGGGTTACGTAAACATTACCCATATTATGGTTGTTTTCCTGAGAACCTGCACCTTGTTTGTAATAAGAGATAGCGTTGGTTTTATCACCTTTTAACATATACACCGCTCCAATGTTATTTTTGATACCTTTTTCAGAACCAGAAATTTTTTCAGCTTTCTGGAATTCGGTCAAAGCTTCGTTCAATTTACCTTGTTTGGCATAAATGATACCGATGTTATTGTTAGCTCTCCAGTCATTTGGAAATTGGCTGGCAGTGCTTTGTAACACTTGGATTTTTGAAGCATCATCCGTAAGCAAAGTTTCAGATGTATAAAGAAGTTCCTCTAAAGTCAACTTAGTTGGATTGTTTTTAGCCAGATCAGTTAACTCAGCAGGCGTTTTTTGTCTTTCAGTAACCGTTAAAGTAACTTCAGCTTTACGCAATGGAGTAAGTACTTCTTTTTCGAATTGGTTGTAGGTAGCATTACCTGCAGATTTCAATTCAGAATTTCTAGCACCACCTTTAATTTTGTTTACCAATTCATCTTTACCGGTAAAGTTTGATTTACTAACGATTGAATTGAAACCATTCATATCTTCACCATTACCTTTTCCAGCAACAGTTACAGTTAATTTTTTACCTTTTATGTATCCGTCAAGATATTTTTTCACTTCATCAGAACGTTTGGTAGAAAGCTCATTGTTCAAGCCTTCTTCACCGTCTGGAGAAGCCCATCCATTTACGTCAACACTTTTGAAAGTTCCACCATCTTTTATTTGGAAATCAACAAATCCGTTGAATGTTCCTTTAGCAACTGAATCTTTTTCAGATGGACGGATATTAAAACTGTTATATGGGAAGTACATGTTCACTTTTCTGGTCAAAGTAATCGGACCATAGTTGTTTTTTCCATAAACGAATTTTTCATCTTTTTTCAATAACAAAGGAGTAATGATGGTTCCTAATGCTATCGGCTCTTTGGTCATAATGGAGGCCTTTTCTTTGCCTTTCATGTAACCTACACCTTTTACATGTAGCTCAGCTTCTTGCATTCCATCAACATATGGAATTTTGGCATTGTATTTTACAGTACCACCTGACCAGCTAAGGGTTGTTCCGCTTCCATCCGCTTTTTCACCTTTAACAGGTAAAGTTTTGAATGCCTTCTCTCCGCCTTTGTACTTAAGTACAGGAGTTAGTTCAGCAGTTCCTTTTTTAGGCATTGTTTTTTTCGGATACTCACCGGTAATGGTTACCTCGATCGAGTCCGCTTTGTACTCCAGTGGGCTTGGTACCACTTTGTACTTGATCTTGTCTAAGTTAAACTTGGCGCAACCAAATGTAAAGAAAGAGGCTGCTACCAATAATCCAATGTTTCTGAGCTTCATATATATTTTAGTTTGTAGGTTCAGGTTGCGAAAATACTATATTTTTCAAATAAAAAAGAACAAATACAAAATATTTGAATATTTAGTTAATTATTTAATAAATATTTAAAATTCAACCACATACATGCCTGCAGGCCGGTCCATTTGGATTTCAGACTTTATTTGCTCAAAGAGACCTAAATCGGTTATAAAGTCTTTCCCATGGGTATTGATAAATAAAACCGGAAGGCGTCTCTCCTCCTTAAAAGCTTCTATATAATTGTTCTGAAGTCTTTCGAGGTATTGATCACTAATGTTCAACTCATATGACCTACCCCTTTTTTTAATATTTTTTTGAAGATCCTGAATGGTTGTATTTAAATAAATGAGCTTATCCGGCTTAGGGAAACTGTCGAAAATCAGGTAGAACAATTTATGAAAGAGGTTATACTCGGCTTCGGCCAGATTGATCCTGGCAAAAAGCAAGGATTTAAGGATATAATAATCGGAAATGACCAGGGGGTTGAAGAGATCGGCATTCGCCAGCGTTTTCTTGAGCTGTTCGAATCGTTCGCCTAAAAAGGAAAGTTCCAGCGGGAAAGCATATTTCTCCGGATTTTCATAGAATAAGGGCAGGAAAGGATTTTCAGCAAATTGTTCAAGCATTAGGGTAGCCTCCCATTCGGCGGCAAGCATGGTGGCTAAAGTAGTTTTCCCTGCTCCAATGTTTCCTTCTATTGCTATGAATTGATTTTTCATTCCTTGGTGATCTTACTTTCATCTTCACATTCCGCTAAAAGTGTATGGATGGATTTCTCCAGACCCGGATGCACAAAATCCGGCATAATTTCATTAAGCGGGACAAGACAAAATTTTCTTTCGTGCAAACGCGGATGCGGGATCATTAAATGTTCTTCTACCACCACTTCTTCACCATAAAATAAGATGTCTATATCAATCACCCGATCTTCATATTCCAGAGAATTATTCCTAGTCCTCCCAAACTCATTTTCTATGGATAAACAATCATTTAAAAGATCCTGCGGTTTTTTATTAGTTTCAAAGATAAAAATACGGTTGTAAAATAAATGTTCACTATTAAAGCCCCAGGCCGGCGAAGAGTATAGGGATGAAAGGTCGACCAATTTATAACCCAAGGATTCAAAACATTCCTCACATTTCTTAAATGTCGTGGGAACATTTCCTTGGTTGCCTCCTAATATGATCACAGCTTCAAGCATTTTACAAATTTATAATATAAAACATAAATGCCAGTACCGTGAAGAGGTAGTGCCTCAGAAGCTGCCCAGGGGAAATCCTGAAATAATTCAGAATGCCTAATGTTTATTGGCCAACTGGCCGCAGGCAGCATCGATATCTTTTCCCCTGCTCCTCCGAACATTTACAATTACATTCCTGCTTTCCAGGTATTGAATAAAAGTTTCTGTTTTATGCTTCGGAGCTTGTTCAAAATAGCCGTTCTCAATCGGATTGTACTCAATGATATTTACCTTACATGGAACATGTTTACAATAATCGGCTAACTCTTTTGCGTCCGATAGGTCGTCATTAAAATCTTTGAAAATAATATATTCGTAAGTGATCCTCAGTCCGGTTTTTTCATGAAAGTATTTTAAGGCATCCGCTAGCATTTCAAGGGGATTACTATCGTTGATGCTCATAAGCTTACTCCTTTTCTCATTGTTGGCCACATGGAGTGAAAGGGCCAGGTTGAATTTTACCTGATCATCCGCCATTTTTGCGATCATTTTCGCCACCCCGCTTGTACTCAAAGTAATCCGGCGAGGAGCCATGCCCAACGCTTCTGGTGATGAAATGAGCCGGATGCTTTCCATCACGTTTTTATAGTTCAACAAAGGTTCACCCATTCCCATATAAACAATGTTGGAAAGAGGGATATTATAATTTTCTTTTGCCTGATTATTCAATGCTACCACCTGGTCGTAGATCTCGTCCGGGGTTAAATTTCGCATCATTTTTAACTGGGCAGTGGCGCAAAATTTGCAGTCCAGACTACAACCTACCTGTGATGATATGCAGGCTGTCATCCTCTTGGGAGTTGGGATCAATACTCCTTCTACAACTTTACCATCATGCAGCGAAAATGCCGATTTAATGGTTTTATCTTTACTTTTTTGACTGGTAAGTGTCTGTAGTTGATGGATGGTGAAATTTTCCTCCAGGAACTGGCGTAATGGTTTGGAAATATTGGTCATAGCATCAAAACCCACCACATGTTTTTGCCATAACCATTGGTAAACCTGGTCGGCCCGGAAAGCCTTTTCTCCTTTTTCCACAAAAAGGGTCTTTAGCTCATCTTTGTCAAAGCTTCGTATATTGGGCTTAGTTTCTACTACTGCCATGGTGCAAAGGTAGGGAACAATTTACGAATTACGATTTCAGATTTGCGATTAATAACATGATCCTATGATGAGACAGATCTTAATACTTGCCTGCCTGTTTACGGTACAAATATCGGCACAACGTCCGGAAGATCAGATAAAGACTATTATGCAGAGCCAGGCCGAAGCCTGGAACAAAGGGGATGTGGATGGTTTTATGAGATATTATTGGAAGGATCCGGAGCTGACCTTTGTTTCGAAAAACGGTGTCTCTAAAGGCTGGCAGCAGGTATATGACAATTATAAAAGAGGATATCCTGATAAGAAAGCCATGGGGTTCTTAACCTTTGATCATCTGGTATTTGAAAAGATGACCGCGAAGGCTTATATGGTAACCGGGAGCTGGCATTTACAAAAAGAGGAGGAAGTGGGGGGCTGGTTCACCCTGATCTTTAAAAAAATAAAAAACAACTGGTTGATCGTGTATGATCATACCAGCTAGAAGTTGGAAGCCAGAAGTCCGAAGTTTTAGATATTCATCTTCGGACTCCTGACTTCTGGCTTCCAGCTTCTAATTAATGATTGTTAAGGCGCAATATTAATATTGAATAATTGTTATTATTGCATGACTTTTAATATGGTTACAAAGGTTACAGAAGGAATTGAAGTCTCAGTAGACACTCTCTACGAGGAAGGTCAATCAAGGCCAACGGAAAGGTTATATTTATTTTCGTACCATATTACCATAGAGAACAGGACCCCGGAAAAAGTCCAACTCCTGAGAAGGTATTGGCAGATTTTCGATAGTAACGGCGAATACCGGGAGGTGGAAGGTCCAGGGGTAGTAGGGGAGCAGCCTATTTTATTACCTGGCGAAAGATATTCCTACGAATCTTTCTGCAATTTAAAAACCGATATGGGCAAGATGAAAGGTACCTATACTTTCGAAAGGCTCAGGGACAGAAAAATGTTCATTGCGGAGATCCCGGAGTTTAAGATGATTGTACCGAGTAAGCTGAATTAAATCGATACATAGACTTGAAGCACCGGATACTCAGGGAATAACAGTGGATTATAATAAACGATATGATACACCCCATCCCAATAAATTCTGGTTTGAGTATAATAGTCACTAGACACACCTTCATCTACCAATAGTATGGGTGAAATTGACAATTTGTTCTGATTACAGGTAATCCGTGTAAAAAACAATTTCTCATCTCTTACAAAAGCCAGACCTGCTTCTGAATTATTCTTTCTTGTTAGGCAAATTTTTCCAACATCATTAGAAGAACCAATTAGCTGTGGTAATGCAATAGACTTTTCGACATTCACATAATCGGGATTATTGGTGCCAACGACAAGATCTTCCATATCCCCATTTGAATTGATCAATGCTAAACGAACATGTTCTCCGGTTAGAACACTATTACCTTGATTTTGTTGAGCAATGTTCAAATTTGATGAATATGCTACCAGAAAATAATTTCCTATTGCAATTATATCGTAATCCGGAGCGTTGCCGTCATTATATTTGTTGACGATTTTGGCTGAGCCAATTATTCCACCCTCATCCATCACCTGAAAATAATTATGAGATGAATTATTAAAGTTGGCTGAAACCAGGGTTTTAAAAGTAGTGTGGTTATAGGCCAGCCGGATGTCGCGTAGTTGAGTAAGAAATCCGTTCTGGAAAAGCAATAATGCATTACTGGTTCCAGCATTATAAGCTGGTGAGACAGTATAGCTGGTAGGACCAGTGAAGGAAACCAATTTATAGAGTATATAATCTTCGGTAAGACTTACCACAACATATTTATTAACAGACTCATTTATCATTGCAATCCTTACCTTTTTACACCTTTTATCATTTATGCTGAATGTGTTTAGATTACTGCCTGAAAAAGAGCCCCCCATAATAGGATCCTGATCTGTCCAATTGGGATAATCGTAAAAAAAGGCAAGCCGGGTTGTATTATTTGCATTATCGTAAACAGCATCGATGGATGGCATCTGATAAACGGTGTTGTCGATAACTGTTTCTCCGGTTAAATGTGTTCCTAAGAATTTAACTTCCACTATTCCTCCATCCAAATAAGCAGAATATGAATAAAACATACTTACTCCTGTTGGAGTTTTTGAAATGCAGAATTCATCCGGTAAATGGGCTGGTGAAAAATCAGCATAACCAAAATCAGGATTCGTTAAGGAGGAATCAGTTAATGGAATAACCAGAGGCGGCGTATCCTCAGGAATGCAACTGAAGGTGGCTCCAAGGGTTAATATGATCGCAATAACTGCCGGCTTTTTCATCTATTGAAATGGTAGGAAGTATATTTCAAATATAATAACTAAAAACAAAATAAGTACCTGTTAAGATGCTTATTGATCTTATATCTAGGTGTTTTTACCTATTTCTTCTTCGAACCCGATGCTCTAATTAATAAATTGGGCGACACATTTTTTTACATAGATTGGATTGGTCCAATCTTTTAAAACGCAATCTATCAAGGAGGCAAGGTCCGGATTGTTTGCTTTGAATTCCTTGATATCTTTTTCCCATACCAAGGCGACCATATCTGAGTCAAGTTTTTTTGATAAATACTGTTCCTTATCACCCGAGCGGGAAGGATATAGAATGGATCTGGCCCCTTGTTTCAAATAGTACATCCATGTATGTCCATTTTCATAATAAACAACCGATCCATTTTCTATCACCGCCCCGCAGGTTTCGGTGGTATTCTGAACTCTAAACAGAACTCCCTTATATTTCCATCCCCAAAAGTTATTCAAAGAAAAGGTGGTCTTTTTTTGCTCCTTAGCTACCGTAATTTTTTGCCAACTCGGCATTTTTATAAACTCATCATATTGATCGCCTTTTTCTTTCAGCAGTTCATCATAGGAATAGTAAAAGGTAATTGAGTTGGTATCATTGCCGTTATCAGTCTGAGAAGAAATAATGATGGGAGAAAAGACCGGGAAGAAAAGAAGGAAATAAAATCTGGATCTCATGTGTGGGTAGGGTATAGTGGTTCATATAAAAAAAGCATACAGATGAATCCGTATGCTTTTTTACTTTAATAATTCTTATTTCTTTTTCGGATCCAGCATACCTTCTTCTTTCACCCATTTTAAAGTAGGTTCAAGAATTTCACGGGCACCACGGAATTTAACACCCAATTCTTCTTTTGCCTTGGTATTGTCAACAAACCAATATTTAACCGCATAAGGAATTACCGCCGGCTCAAAACCAAAATTGATACCGAAGGTCTTACTCATCCATGCCAGGTTCATCAACATTCCACGACCTATTGGTTTGATGGGTTTTTCAACTCCCAATAATTCAAGAGATACTTTTGCCAGGTCATCAAATTCCATATTGTCGCTTCCCAGGATATATCTTTCACCACTTCTTCCTTTTTCATACGCAGCAACGATGCCGGAGGCCACATCATCTACATAAACGATAGAGGTTCCTCCCTTGGCTAATTGTACGGTTTTAGTGGTAGCAAAGTCGATCAAATTCCCGCAGGTAATTTTATCGTAATCATAGGGACCATATACTTCTGTAGGATTTACAATGGTAATGGGCTGACCACCTTTGGCCCTTTCTTTACAATAGTCTTCCACTTCTTTCTTCGCATGTGCATATATATAATGCTTGTTTCTAGGAAGAGTTAATGGCGAATCTTCATTCAGGATCTTATTTTCGTCGGTTCCATCAATAGCTGTTGAAGAACTCACATAAACTGTTTTTATATTTCCATTTTCCTTGGCAGCATCCAGCACTTTTTTGCTTCCTTCAATAACTACCTGCGGCATTTTCGAAGATTTAATGTCTTTCCAGTTGGATAAACTCGCCAGGTGGATCACACCGGCACAACCTTTCATGCCTTCTTTTAATGAGTTGGCATCAGTAATATCTCCAATAAATTTCTCGTAATTCAATCCATCAATACGACGGGTATTGGTGGTGTTGCGAAGCAGGCAACGAACTTCGTAACCGTTTTCCAACAATTGTTTTACTACACGGCTTCCAATGAATCCGGCTCCCCCTGTAACAAAAATTTTTCCTTTACTCATGATTTAGTTATTTATTATTAGTTAATGGTTGTTAGATTTTGATATAATATTTTAAAATTATCCAATGGTTTGTTTGGGGAATGAAACATCCGCATAATCTTTTCTGATACGTGTTAAATGTTCAGCACATTTGTTGATCGTAAAACTAATTTCCTCCTCCGTATGATCGGAGGTAAAGAAGAACCTTAATCGGCTTTCTTCATCCGGAACGGCAGGATATAAAATGGGTTGTACATTAATCCCTTCCTGGAACAATGCATTTGCCAACAACAATGCATGGGCCGAATTACCTGTAATGATAGGTACTACAGCGCTATCTTTGCTTGGACCGGTATTTAGTCCCTTTTCTTTCGCCAGTTGAATAAACCTGGTTGCATTTGCGACAGCCTTATTACCCCTCCATCCTTCCGTTTTCATAATTTGAGCAGCTTTCAGAGCAGCTCCTGCATTTGC
>JANWKT010000040.1 GCA_025451235.1 Flavobacteriales bacterium
GCACGTTATACTAAAAGATGACCACTTGCAACCGATCATATTATCAAACCGCCTCCAACCTGGGGGTGATCTATGCAAAACGGCAAGGGGGAAAAGAAAAAAGCAGTAATGCTTATAGCTTCGGCTTCAATGGGCAACTCAAGGACAACGAGGTATACGGAGAGGGTAATGGGTATACAGCGGAGTTTTGGGAGTACGACCCTCGTATCGGTAGACGGTGGAATTTGGATCCCATAAATCAGGTTAGTATTAGTAATTATGCCTGCTTTGCAAATAGCCCAATTTACTTTAAAGATTCTAGAGGAAATACCTGGGATCCAGAATCACAAGAATCAGCAGATGCTTACAATAAAGACTTGGATAATAGAATTAGTAATGTTGAAAGTAAAATTGAATCTATTACTACAGAACTGGCGGCTATTGATCCAGCGTCAAAAAAGTTTACCAAATTAAATGACCAGCTAAAAAACTTAAATGATCGGCTTATTGAATTGAATATTGCTTCGATGGAATTTTCCGTTCTTTCACAATCGGATCAAGTGTATAGTTTACTCCCAAAAGTCAAAATAGATCATGGTGTTCTTGGCTTCCCAGAAGATGAGGGAATGATATATTTGGGTGAGGAAGGAAATGTAATTGCCGAGTATGCTCATGGAAATCCAGCTGCGAAAGGACATGAGATAAAGCACTTGTATCAATATGAAATTGGAAGAGTCAGTTTAAATGAAGGTGGTGCTGGAGGCGCAATATATGATGCAACAGATGAAGTGGAAGCATATAACAGAGATGCGGTGTTTGATGGTGATATAACTTCACCAATGATCAGATTAACAACAGCAGATATAGTTAGCCATTCCGTTTACTCTCATTTACCTCAAGTGAGTTTAACAATAGACACAAGATATAACGATGTATACAAATTCAACTCACAGTATTTCCCATTTGGTATTTCGGTACCAATTGAAGCCCCAAATGGAACATATAGAGAATTACATTTAAAAGATGGTGGTAGGAAAACATACGATCATTTTAGTACAACATACTGATTATGAATAAATTTTTAATTATTTCAGCATATACTTCCATCTTGTTAATGGCTTGCAATACAAATAAAAAGATTTATAGGACTTTTTATATTGCTGAGGCTTCAAATAGTACTATAACTCTCTTCAAAAATAGAACATACCACTTAAATTTGGGTTTAGCCGGCTCCAGTGATGGTAGGTGGAAAAAGGAGGAAAATAAAATCATAATTAATAGCTATTATAAATGTTGTTGCATAGAAAGCATTAATATGTTTATTAGTCCTGTGGACAGTTCTTCTTTTACAACTTTTCATATAATTGGAGAGGATGGAAGCGGCCCCCCTTCAATTATTTTTTTTGATAAAAATGAGAAAGCTATTGATACTATTCATATGAAAAATAATATTACAAAGACAGATTCATTTGTCTTTTATGGTAGAAGTCCACTAATAATTCAAAAGGATAAAGAGTATGCATTTATTAAACTGATTACACCCAATTGGAATGGTACTGATGCAAAGTGGAATAAAAGTTTCGCTAGCTCTACTATGATCAAATATTCTTTCTCTGACTCGATATATCTTGGATATCATTATAATAAAAACCCTTCAGATATATGTTTTGACAACAAAACATATATCATAAAAGGAAAGTACCTAAAATAAAGCTCTTTGAAATTTCGTACATCATATACATTTTCAAAAGGGCACATAAGCTCTTACAGCTTCGGCTTCAATGGACAACTCAAGGATAACGAGGTATACGGAGAGGGTAATGCATACACAGCGGAGTTTTGGGAGTATGACCCTCGTATCGGTAGACGGTGGAATATTGACCCTGTTGTTAAGCCTTGGAGAAGCCCATATGATGCCTTCAGTAATAGTCCACTTGTGATGATTGATCCTGAAGGAGACGATGATTATTATGACAAACAAGGAAAGTACTTAGGAAGTGATTTTGCGGAAACTAAGAATGTAAGAATTATCGAGAAGGAGACCTGGAATACTTTCACGTACTACATGGGAGTTATTGATAATAAATCTGCTATAGCCGATGAAAAGATCCATGAAGGTTTTACCTTTTTGGCACAGAAAAGCAGCAAAGTTTTAACCATTGAATATAATGCTTCCGATTATGAGAACTTATGGAATCAAAGTTCTTCGACAAATAAAGAAAATGGAGGATATTTTGTTTTAGATCCTGCGGAAGCAACTTTATCTTATAGGCCTTGGAGTAATAATGGCTCGAATTCAGCTACTCAATCTAGTTCAGATGCAGTAGTAAAGCGTAATGGAGCATCATATATTCCACAAACTGGGCTAGTTGTTGTCGGATCTATCCATACACACCCAACTCAAGATGCGCAGGTTCAAGCTAATATTGGAGGAATGACTAGATTTGGACCAGTATCGGATGCTGCAAGTTATGAATTTCAATACACACAGGACCAAGTTGATGCAAATGGAAATCCGATGATAGGTGATGGTTTACAAGCAATTGCACATGATTTCCCCTACTTTACTATGGCTGGAAAAAGTATAGATTTATTTAGCCAGAATGGTAAGAATACCAAAAACAACAATATCGCTTCCTCAAAAGATTTAAAAGGAGGAGCATTTAACATATTAAAAATTTCATTAGAAGTTAATGGAGGTAAAGATAAAAGATGAAAACACTAACTAACATTTTATTACTAGCTGCAATTTTATGCGGCTGTAATTCACCAAAAGCTAACAATCAAGATAAAAAGATCGATAATAATTATGCTTTTGATACTACCTTTTATTATCTGCCTGAGAATACTACCAATGTAATTTATCAGGATTTAAGTAGTTCTGAATGGTCTAATGCTAATTTTTGCTTAATACTATTTACAGACTCAACAATGTCCCTTTTATTCAATTATAGAGATAGAAATACTGAAGTTTTATTAGCTGGAGATGTTTCAACTAATCGTGTTATGAAGATAAAAAATAAAACATTTCCAGTATATTTTATGAGTGACTATGCTTTTGCTAATCCCCAAAATACTACCCCATATACTCCATCAATCCATGAAGCAGTTAAAAGTTACAAGGTTGATTATGGTGGGAATTTGGTAATTAAATAAAATACTTCACCCGTTAGTCTCCTTCAAGGGATTAACGGGTTTTAATTAACCTCAACTTTTTCAATCTAGTTCTAATGGCATTATCACTACGGCCGTGTAGCTCAGCTAACACGGCTGTTTTATTCAATATCAAAAATCTACAATCTTCCCGTCAACCACATAATCAAAACAACAAGAATCACCAAAGCGAACAGTAAGAACTTTGGATCCATCCTGGGATGTCGGTACCGGTTATACTTCCTTGCCATATTTATTGGCATCGTCAAAAATGGCGGTGCAATACCTATCCAACGTTGGTCTGTTTTTAAGGTTGTCGGGCTATATTTTATTAACAATTACCCAATGTTCCACACTTAAGTAGCAAAACTCCAAGGTCGGCAACATAACTTATTGATATAGCTTAAAATATACACTTGGTAGCCATGGCAGGAAAGATCCACACTAAAGTGTGCAACTAAAGTTTACTTTTCACACTATAGTATGAAACTAAAGTTTATTTAAGTCAACTTAAATTGGTTTTACGACCGAAAAATTGGCCGAAAAATAACGGTTAAAAAAGACGTTCAATCTACCTCCAGAAATAAATCATGAAATTGAATTTTAAAATTCATGAAAATTAGAATTTATATAATAATTTAAACCTATACAACTATCTTTATATCAATTTGTTAGAATTTAAAAAATTGAATTTGAATTTTCCTGATAGAATTAAAGATCCAATTGAATTTTCATTAGAATTTAAATGACGTTTAAATTGCATTTAAAATGTTCACGAACTTGTTCGCAAATCTGTTCGCAAAAAAGTTCGGAAATCTTTTCCCAAAGTTTGCGAAATCTTTTCCGAAAATGCGCATCAAATGTGTGTCAAATGTCGGACAAATGCGCAAACTTTTGCAGATCTGCAAAATCAACATAAATAACTAATAGTCAGTAAATAAAGTTCATTTTTCTGGCAAATATGGACGCAAGATTTGCGTCAATGTGTGCGCAATTGTGCGCAAAAAAGGTGAAATGCTTTCACCTTCCAGGTGAAATTTTGGGTTGCAATATTGCAACCCAAGTGTTCATGCAAATTTGCAAGTAAACTTTCATGAAAATGTATAAATTATTAACCACGCCAGTTCTGGCGGTGCGGCACGGAGTATCAGTAAAGTCAATACTTGCAGCATTTTTAACACAATAAAATATGAAATTTAAATACTCAGTATCTATTTTCAACATGCTTTGTCAGTAACCCATGGAGTGCTTGCTACCATTGGGGAAAGTTTTTTGCTGACCGTAAAAAGCGCGAAATGTAGCACAAATTTGTATTGTTACATTGTTGATAAATGTTTACGTACTTAACTACCCCTAGCAACGAAATATGCAACTTTTGTTTATACTTTTGTATAAGTAGAAACGGGCGGCTAACGCCACCCGTTTTTTTGACTGGAAAAAGTTCTTTGCAACTTATTGTTAAGATGTCGCCAACGACATCAACAAAAAAATGGTAAGTGAAAAAGAACCGGAAAAGCTTCCAAAACTTTTCCTTGAGAAAAAGCCTCTTGTGCAGCAAGGGGCTTTTTTGTTGTATCAAAATTACGTAATCTATATGTAAATTTACATATATTAGGATCAGAAGTTATGTATTGATTTTTGAACAATTTTTTATCTGATCATTTAAGCCCTTGGAGCTTTCTAAGCCCGCTCCTGATGGCCCCTACGCTTCTGCCATGAAGTTCTGCCAAAACGGCTATTTTAATGCCACTGTTAAAACGTTGGAGTAATAACTGCTCTTCTTCCGGGATCCATTCTTTACCCCGGTTATCAAATACCTGGTAGTATTTTTTCTTTTTACTTACCATTCGTAACTAAAAGATAAATGCACCAGATAATTACAGGAGCACCAATGTATATGTGATAGATAAGCTTAGTGCGATAGTATTTTTTAAATCTTGTCCCCCACCGTTGGCCCCGAGTTAGTTCAAAATACTCACTGAATTGCAATTTAAAAGTATCATGATCAATCGAATCATGGTTTTCATTATCATTTAAAATAGCCTGATATCTTTTTTCTACATCCTTACAAAAAACTTCCTTCTCAGCTTCTGTATGTGTTCCAATTGTTTTAAACATCCTTACCTCATTGTTTAGTGATCCTATCAGTAAAGCACAGTGATGAAACTTGTGAGCTCTAAGCCGATAATCTTTTGCATTTTCAATCTGGCTAAGAACTAAGAACAAAATAGATAATGCAGTAGTAGCCAAAGTTAAAATGGTAACAACTTTAGTCTCTGTTACGATATTAAAAGCGGTTAGTAGCGAAATCACAATCAGGTAACAAGAAAGCATTGCAAGAGAAAGGTTAGATAAACTGGCAATAACATTAAGTCTTTTGCTGGCATTGAACCTGGCACATTTAGTACTCCATGTCTTGTAACCAAGTTCCTCCAGGAACGTTTTATTTAAATGATCTTTATGTTTGGGAAACTGTGCCTTAGTGGTATTATTCTCTGTCATTTTTTGGGCGGATCAAAGTATTAAGCTAGAAAGCCTTTGTTTAGCTTTGGATAAAAAACAACACAGCGTTGTTGTCTTCATAATTGTAGTAAAACGTCATAAAAAAATATTTATACAAAAATATAGAAGATCCCACGAATTATGAGATCAAAAAAGCAACAAAATCTTTTCAGTTATCAACAGGTTTCCAGTTTAGTAAGTTTATACAAAAAAGTTACAAAAATGGTAAGTACTTCCCGAAATTTGTATGTTATCTACTAAAATGGATAAAAGGAAAAGATATAGACCGGTTCGATCCTATCGAACAAAAAAATTGTAACAAATCTTTTTCATTTGTTACAATTTCAATTATTTATAAATCAAACAGTTGTATTGAGGGTTGATTTTTTTTAAAAAACCCGAAAAGATATACTATACCCATTACAATCAATGGACTAATTACTTGGCTGAATATGTCTTTTAAAATATTCACGGGTCAAAACTACATTAAATAATCGGTGTTCGAGTTCCCTTTGGTACCCTAAAGGGGCTGGAATCGAACACCGTGTTTTTTTTGAAAATCCTGAAAAGGAATACAATACCCATCACAATCAGTGGGCTGATCACTTGACCGAATATATCTTTTAGAAATTCCACGGATCAAAACTACATAAAATAATCGACGGGAGAAAGAAACCGGAAAATCGGAATTCAGTTTTCTTGCACGCAAAAACGCATGCCAGCCAAGCACATACTGCTTGGTTTTGTTTTCTAAGGAAGCCGCAGAATGTGCTTTAAGAATGGCTGTCATGGTTTGTTGCAGCGTGCTGCTAAAACTTTCATGATAACTCCCAGCCTGTTCTTCACCTGTCTTCGTTCAGGTGGATTCCTTCCTGAAAAAGGAAGAGATCCCCTTCACTACATCCAGGTAAAGAACATGCTTCCGTTATCCATTATTGTGCTCGCCGCTGTTTCGCACCGGCTGCCTGCTGTCATGGTTTTTAGTCCCTGCAGGCCTGTACCCTGCATTTCTTCAAAAACACACGCCACCAGTTGCAATGTATCGTATACCTCGCCTTTTCAAGGCTCCTGGTATACGACCTGTGCTCAACTCGCTGTGGCGAGCCGCACTTGTCCGGAGTAGATCGGTATTGCATACCGACTACATCCCTGCCTTTGCCGCAGGCGCTTTTTCCTAGAATACAATCAAATATTTATTTTCAGCATTTTGTCCGGCATAGTGTCCCCTCATTTTTTTTGCGGAAAGTGTCTTTTTTTATGGCGAATCTGTCCATTGGTGCGGGCTCTAACACCTTGATTCACCGGAGTAATAATATCCGTTTGTAATCGGGTAAATTATATTTTACTGATTGTCAGAATAGTTGCAGTAAATATTCGTGTCCTTTTTTATCACTTGACAGAGAAATATATTGTGGTACAATTTATCTACAAAACGGATCAAAAATGGAAAGTTTATATCTACTGATTATCATTCTGATTGTTATTCTCGCATTTCTTCCCAACAGTAAGATTAAAGCATTGGGAGATTTCTTTTTGAAGCTATTTCATGGGAAGAAATAGTTTAATTCCTACTCTCACCAAAGGCGCTTTTTCTATTAAAGAATTTCATAGAGCTTAAAATCCCCTTAGGAGGAATTATAATATTTATATCTTTGTGGGTGCTCATTTCCTGAAAATCTGTCAAGTTCAAACGCAACCATTATGTGAAAATAAAACACACAAAACATGGAAGTTAATAACAATAATTTATACTATCTAAACTATGGGTGACGACTTTATGGGAATGAAAAAGAGGTCAGGAATTCTAATGTTTTCCTTACACTTTGAAGCAGCTGTTACGACCACTTTAATAAAACTGTTAGAGGTTGATGCTAAAAAAAATATTAGCTTTTCAAGTTCAAGGGCTTTAACTTTTGAAGCAAAGGTTGCATTGCTTTTAGATTTAAATGTAATTGAAGACCCTGATAAGTTAAAGATTAGTCATTTTATGGCAATTCGGAATAAATTCTTGCATCTAATTGATATCGATACTTATGATAAATGTGTTAGTAAAATCTCAGGCTTGAAGAATTATCTTGAAAAGAACTATAAATTTGATCCTGACAAGGACTTGGAATATAATTTACAGGCTGCAATTTATAAATTAGGATCAGAATGTTCTGAAATTAATTTAATGATGTACCATAAGATACTATTGAATGTTGAAAATAAAACCAGAAAAGAATTGGAAGCGAATGGATTTACCGCTTATCGTGATGCTTTTTCTGAACTAACAGAGAAAGCCAGGAAGTCAAACAATCCTGATAGCATTTCTATTAATGAGTTTGTAGAGTTGTTTAGGCAAAAATTTAGAGAGGGTAACAAATAAAATATCCACTGTGAGTGACAAATCAGACCCATCAAAATTCAGAAAAGAGCTGTTTGATTATTTGGTTGATAATGGTGCGATTAATTATAGTACAAGAATTGATATTAAACCTTTTATCACCGAGTATAATATTCAACCATTTATTCTAAAGATGGCTATACATTAACTAACTGTTCAAGGTCAGTATTTGTTGATGATAGAAGATAAAAACTATTTGCAGCTAGGTACAAGATTTCAATTAAATGACATTCCAGAAATTATTGCATACCTTAGGGTTCCGGATAAATATCAGAAAGCTATTGTTGAAAAAAATGAAAGGAAAACACCAGTACCCCAAAAACATAAACTTGAGTTCTTGAATAATTTAAAGATGATTGAAAACACAACAACCCATCAAGAATTGGCTGATATCGAAGCAACAGGAAAGGATGACAATAGTAAACACTTGCTCGAGCCTTCTTGGAAACCAAACAAAAACGGTAATTTCAACTAAACAGATTATCTAAATTGAATATAATCTCTCACCACTATTAGGTATTGCCATCCGGGAAAATACGGATGGCTAACCTATTTTTAATTATCATATCTTTCGCCACTTGATCTACTAACAGAATGGAGGAAGCCATACCAGAACAAAATTCAGCAGAACAAAAGAAACTGCGATATATTCAAAATCTTGAAAAGCATAAGGAGAATACACAGAAGTCGGCGCATTATTCACTAGAGCGTTTTGATATCCTGATCATTTCCCTTGCAACTGCCACCCTGGGATTTTCCATTGGTTTTATTAAGGACATCGTACAGGGTGATTTTCACAAAGCGAACCTAGTCCCATTAAAGATCGCCTGGTTTCTATTGGGATTTTCTGTGATCCTGAATCTTGTATCCCAAATAACCAGCTATTGGTGTAGTTATTATGTGATTACCCTAACCAGGGCAAAGATAAAGGAGCAGTTGGGGAATAAACACCAATGGAATAAGGAAAAAGTAAAGAAGATCAGCAATGGTTTTAATCTAGCGACCCATATTTTAAATTACGGATCAGTAGGACTGTTTATTGCCGGAATGATCCTGATTATCGTTTTCGTAAAAAACCACATTTAATCAATTTATATATGAGCAACGAAGAAGAGCTTAGACGGCAACAGATTGAGGAACAAAAGCGCAAAGAGCAGGAAGCCAGAGAGGAAGAACGAAGACGTAGGGAGGAAGAAGAACGAAGACGCCAGCTGAATGAAGAGCTGAAAAAAGGAAAACCGAAAGATCAAGACCCTGACGAGGATGATTGACCTGGAAATCAAATACTGCCATCCGGGAAAATACGGATGCTTATCCGGGTTTTTCCTCTAGGTAATGAAATTAAACCTGCCTACCTTGTGAAAAAACCGCTATATATGAAATGCATACTAATATTATCACTATTCTGTTTTACTGTTATATTTGCTCAAACGGTTGTAGACAAAGAGGCTAAGAATGACAAAGAGACTCCTACTCAAAAACAAGCAGTCGATGGTACAAAAAATCAATTCTTTGGCTTGTGGTACTATTTACCAAGAGGTGAATGTGTATACGATTCCAGCGGTGGTGATGAAAAGATAATTTACAGTAGATTACGATTTCGCATGATAAATGAAACCAATAATTCTATACGACTCTGTATTCGTACCATTTATTCAGATCCTGACAACCTTCTCTATGCTAAAGATAGCCTAGGTAAAATTCTGAGAAATAAAAAAAATCCCAAATATGATAAATATGTCAATATGACTAATACAGATAAAGACTATTATCTTTTCAAGGATGCAAACCATGCGTACACCTATCATTATAAAGCATTAACTAGTGGTATTCTCATATTACCGATAAAAATACGTTTTGCGGTAGATTCATTCCCTGTCCAGGCAAGCCCTGATGTTTCTGTAGGACCTTATTTTGGTTATCAATGGGGAACTAAGGCATTTGCATCAAGAAAAGAACAGACGTTGTCACATACGCTTGCTTTATTCGCAGCACCAGGGATAATTTCACTTAATTCATCAAATTCAAGGGATTCATCCCAAAAGAATTCCACCAATTTTGGAATTTCATTTGGCGGGGGTTATCTTTTTGAATTAAATAATTTTCAAATTGGCTTTTTTGCTGGTTACGATTTTATCTTTGGCGAACCATCCAAAAGTTGGATTTACCAACCTTTTGAAAACAATAAAGCTCCCTGGATATCTATTGCCATTGGCTTTAACTTTAGAAAGGATACTTAGCAAGATAGCCTCTTCCTCCGGGACAGATGTTAATCTTTGTCCTTGAACGGAGTTCAGAGGCGATCTTGGCAGGGGTACCTGCACCCTTGGATTAAAATGCTCACCAATATTAGCTATTACCATCCGGGAAAATACGGATGCTTATCCGGGTTTTTCCCCTTTGGTTTCTATTTTGGATTAACAACCTTTGTAGTCATAACCAAAAAATCAATGCAATGTCAAACAGCCCAACAGAAGAAGACTTAAACAAATTATTCCCAGAGTATTTGATAGACCAAAGTTTCACATGGACTACGGATAAGATTTTCAGCACAAGCTTGCAAAATTATAGCGATGTTGATGATCATTCCAAGTTGCAAATTCCAGTATTTGCTAGAGGCTTTTATTTCCATAATACAAAGCCTGATCCAAGGTCAATTGATATTGATATTAGCTTAAGAATTCAAGTTATCTGTCTTAATGAAGGAGCAAGTACATTTAATGCCTGGTTTCAAGCTTCTTACTTGTATATAGATTTGAACAAGCAAACTGTTAGAAAAGAGGTAATCCCGATTTTTGACAAATTCGGAGTAGAAAAGATACCACCTAATGAAGTAAAAGTGATAAGTCCCGCGACTTGTAAAAATTTCATTTTACCGGATGAACCAGGTATTTTTATAATAGAATTGAAAGAGTTTAGATGTGGTATACAACCTTCGGTATGTAATGGCTTCCTTTATATATTACCAGACGCTCCACCAGAGGCTCCAGATGACCGATGCTATGTTGAGTTCAGGCAAAGCGTTTAAAACAATTCGATGTACTTTCGATCAGATTAAATGAGTGTTAAATGTCAGAAGCGAAAAATAAATTAAACTATTTAGGCCTTACATCCTATATCGGGGGAGGTCTTATTTTTCTCGGATTTGTTAGGTTAATGCTCTACTACGCATCATTTGGTATTAATATCATAAATTTTCTTGATTTTTCGGAAATTATTACTACTTTCTTGGATTTAGCTGTAGTAATAGTATTTGTTGGAATCGGGATGATAATTCAAACAATTTGGAATAACGAATCAGGCGAGATTCAGGGTACACTTAAAAAAAACTATGATAAACTCCAGAAATTAAGAAATATTGAAAATAGGATATTGAGAATTATAGGTAGATTGAAAATTTGTTTGGTTAGCTTTTTGCATTGCATGGTACCTGGGTTTTTACTACTTATCGGTCTAGTTCTATCAGGGCTTATACATAATCATCATCATTTCCTGCAGTATATCGGTAAATTACTGGTTTACCTTATTATTTGGGCAATAATCTTTATCTCTAGCACATTTAGGGGGCACGCAAGAAATAGTAAGAACATAAAACAACTGCAATTACTGTTATATGGGGTAATACTATTTTTTGTAGTATCAACGCTTAGTCTTGCAGAAGTAAACGAAGTTCGAAAGCACAAGAAAATGAATAATGTTTCATTCGTTCTGAAAAACGATAGTTTGGTCAAGGATACTCTGATTATTTCCAATGACAACAATTATTATATTGGTAATACGCAGAAATACCTGTTTTTTTATCATCAATCGAATAAAAGAACGGAGGTTATTCCTATGGATCAGGTAGAGAACCTTATCTTCCCTGCTCGTAATGAACGTGTTTATGATTGGATAGAATGTTTGTTTTAAACATGGAATTCTAGAAAGCGTAAATCATTACAACAACAAAGCCCTCATTTGAGGGCTTTGTTGTTGCATAAGTTTTGGAAAATGATTCCTGAGGTTATAAACCTTCCCCATAAATATCAATTAAGATATCGGGGTTGTATTGGATGTAGAGAGTGAATTCAAGCATACAATATCTATGTCTGAAATCGGTATCGCAAATTCCCTCACAGTCTAAAATGCGTATAAGCAGAAAGTATGTAAAGCGAAAAGGATGTTTGTTATATGCGGAGTTCCTATTCTCAAGCACAAACTTTGCTATTCTTCTAAATGATGCTTTATAACGCAAATCGTGGATTTTTCGATGATACACGTCCTTATCGGTTATAAGATCGTCTATCAAGTTAAAGAACTTATTGTTCATTGTTTCATTCTAATCAAGTTAGTTTGAAATTTACCCATCCAAACTTTGGGAAGAAACAAAACAATCTAAATACAGAATACTATGAGAACTTAATCGTAATTAAAACTTGAACAATGCTCTAGTAGATGAACTGCATTATGCAGTTTCCAAGAAGCCGAGCATGCTACTTGAAGTACTCAATTGCTTTTGTGCAATCCTTTGTTTTCAATAAAGTACAAGAGAGAGCCATATTCCACCAAGCACTCGCCTTGTCCTTGGATTTTGGATGATGTAGGTATAGGCGATAATACTTGAATGTATTGGAAGTATCTGAATTGCCGGCTATCTTAAAGTATTCCATACCGATCAGATAATATGCCTCTGGATCAAAATTCTTGTTCTCTGAAATATATTGTTTGAGCAATATCACATTAGCCATGAGCGAAGCTGAATCCGTCTTTTGGGTAGTCGGGCACAGATCCATTTTGTGAGTTTTCATGAACTTTTTAAGGCTCTGTTGAGACCAAATACCCATGGTTAGACACGCCAAAAGGGAAGTGAAAATCAGTTTATTCATTGTTTTGTGTTAAAACGGCTTATATTTATTGGGTAAATTGAAATAAAATGATGTGCCCATGAATAAAATGCCCATTGTTGTAAGCTTCATAATTACTATTCTACTTTTCGCCTTATCAACAGCATTTCAATTTCTTATTTTTAGTATTCCTGTCGATCTAAAATACATAAAACATATTATCGGGCTTTCATATATTCTTCCAACGATTATTGCTTATTCAATAATCTTAAGTTATTTGAAAAGATATAAGAATCTGAGAATAAGCATCAAAGAAATAAATTTAGGTTTTGTAATAATTGCGTTTCTACTAATTGTTGTTGGAGAACATTTGGTTAGTTTGCCGTTTTATCACTGGAAATCTCTATCTAATAATTACTTTGGGACAAGTTATAAAATAGCTAGTAATATAAAATTTGATCCATTTGTTTTATATAAGTTTTTTTGGGCATTGTTGCTCACTCCAATTTTAGAAGAAATAGTTTTTCGGTATTACATCTTAGGAGGTCTCATGAAAAAATATACTTTTGGAACATCACTATTAATATCAAGCTTATTATTTAGCATTATTCACATTAGCAATCCCGCCAGCCTAGTACCCAATTTTATATTCGGAATTTTTTGTGGCATAGTGTACTATCGCACAGGCAAAATTATATATTCAATTTTTTTACATTCATTATCAAATTTGCTATGGGTTCTTATTGTCGTATTTAACCAATCCTATAAAAAGGTATTAGCCGAAATAGGGATCGGGGTATTTTTCTTCATTATTTGTATTATTGGAATAATGCTTTGCTATTTTGGAGCAAGAATACTTTTAAACCATATAAGCCCTCGATCCAATAAAACATCTTAAGCAATTTAATGTCAATTATCCAATTTTTTATTCTCTAGGTTGCTGGATGGAGTTTTTTCATCCCGTTTGCCTTTTTGTTCATCAGTAGGCGTTGGCCAAATATCGGGAGTGGATAAAATTCTTCCCCAATAATTTGAACATCCATATTTTCTTCTTATTCTTTCAGCGAGTAATATTCCTAAGACACCACCAACAACCAAAAGGATGCAAAGAGCAATAATAGGTAATTTAACAGCAGTAATAAGAAAAAGTCCAACTAGACCAAAGCCCAGGAAGGGAGATAAAAAGGTCAAAAACCAATAAAAAGATTCAATAATAAAGGAAAATACTTTTTGCACAAAAAATCTATTTTTCGGTTTCTGTTGTAAGCTTATTCTTTTCAGTTGTTGCGTTTTCTATTTCCAAATTATTAATCTTAATAACTTCATTCACAACATCTTTCCTATCTTCAAGTGCTCGAATTAGCTTTCCATAAACCATACTGGCGCTAACAGTACCATAATTTCCACCATGGCCTCCACCGTCGCCCTCAGAACCATCTTGGATATTTTTTGATACCTCTGCCTCTTCACTCTCAAGCACACGAATTTGATAATTTATTTCTCTTTTTTCTTGCTCAAATGCCTCATTCTCTTTTTCTTTTATAGAAATAACAGATTCAAAGAATTTTACCTTAAGCTGCTTGTCGTCATAAACAATATTGTCAACAGTTCCAAGAATGTGATTTCCTTCTGCATCAAATACATCAAATCCGTTAATGCCATTTGCATCAGGAGTAAATGAAGCGATTTTTTCGTTCTTATACATTTTATTATGCGCCGCAATATATATTATTTCTTGAGCTCCAATGACATCACCCTCATCTATCTTTTTTTGAATCTGCTTTAATAAGACCTTGTTATAAATAACAATTACTGCCTCAAGACCATCAATGTCAATTGCCATAATAGGAGTATTACTAGCAAATTGATATGGAGTTAACATAGGGTAATCTTTAGCTAAAGGATCAACAGACATAAACCTACCGATACGAGGGTCGTACATCCTAAAGCCATAATCATATGCGTTACCCTCTCCGTAAGCCTCGTTCAGCTTCTCTTTTCCATTGAAGCCGAAACTGTAAGAGCTTATGCGCCCTTTTGAAATATAGCTATGCTGTAATTGCATGTTCTAAAAAACATCCACTTTTACTCTAAATATACAATCTTAACATGTTTAACCAAGGTGCTGCTAGCATCAGAACTTTCTTTTTTTTCTTGTAGTTCATTCCCAGCATTTAAATGAAAATGATCGTTGTTACTTTTAATGTATTGTAGATAACCTATTAATTCATCAACTCCGTTGGAATCTAAGAATATTTCTACACCTTGTTTACTGCTGTCTACTTCAAATGTTATCATAATTAGAATCCTCCTGATACTTGTAATTTTTTCTTTGCTGGAACATTTTTGGGTTTAGGATTAGGGTAATTTACATCTATATGTGGACCTTCAACATTTTTTCCATAAATTCCTCCAGGATCAAGATTGTATGAATATCCCGATTGAGTATTATAATAAGATTTTGCTCCTGTGGTAGGGTTTGTATACTTAGGTATTAATTTTCCACTTTGAACATGTTTATCAAATCCACTTGCTACCTCATTTAAATTAAAGTTTTTATACGGATTACCTAAATTGCCTGTTTCTGTTGTTGTTATATCCCTTGGTGCAAATGAAGATTTACTCCCTCTTACAGCCTCCACTGATAATAGTAGATTTATCCCAATTTCAGTAGCAACACGAAGCTTAGTATGATCATCACCTTCTATACCTTCTTTTGAAAGATCAACATAGCCCGTTCCTCCAATAGTAAGGTTAGTCATAGGTTTAAAATTTCCTTGCCATGCTTGAGATTGTGCAACTGTCAAATTTACGGACATTGGCATTGCCATACCCACAACAACATTCTTAGCTCCCTCAACAACATCCATAACATATTCACCCTCTTTACTGCCCTTATCCGATGCAGCATACGATGGAGAATTAGGTGTTGTCATTGATACACTATATGTAGTAGATGTGGTTCCTTCAGTTTTTCGTTTTTTGAGTGAAGCTGCCGCTCCACTTCCACCTGTGCCCGTTAACTTATCTCCTGGCCCTCCTTCTCCTTCCAAGCCCTTAGGATCACTTGTAGCTATTGGATTATCATTAAAGGCTACATAAGGAGATTGATCAGGATATTTACCATACATAGGATCAATATTCCACCGTCTACCGATACGAGGGTCATACTCCCAAAACTCCGCTGTATACCCGTTTCCCTCTCCATATACCTCGTTATCCTTGAGCTGTCCATTGAAGCCGAAGCTGTAAGAGCTTATGTGCCCTTTTGAAAATGTATATGAAGTGGTGTATTTCAAGGAACTTTATCCTGCCTGATCTCTTTCAGCGATTAGTTCATGCAATAGTAGTGAATTAACCACGTAGGGAGCACTTAAATTTTGGATATAATTGATTTTTTCGTCATAACTAAGATTTCTCCAAGAGCCTGTTTGCTTTATATAGTCTTTTACCTTTTTCAATTCCGGTCTAGTGGATAAATCAAGATCCTCTCCATAATTTCCGCCAAATACTTTTTTCCCTTCCTGAATAATTGATGGAAATATTTTGTTTAACACCGAAGCAAAGTAAGGACTTCCTGCATACTTTATAGCTTCTTCATCTTCAAGTTCAAACTTCATGTATAGTAAAATCGAGTTTAAAAGTCTGATCTCTTCATTTGTAAATTCTATTGTTGTTTCCATTATTATTTATTTGGAATTAAATTAGGTCCGGCATATAGAATTTGTCCACTTAATCTTAAAGCTCCTCCCTGATATATATATTCATAAACATGAGTAGGGTCTTTTGAAATATTCATTTCTTGACTTACTCTAACATAGAAAACTACTGCATAATCACCTCTGCCTTTATAAAGTGGATTACCTAAAAAGATATTTTGCTCAACATCTTTAGCGCTCATGAGTGATTGAGTTATATAAACCTTTCCTTTTTGATTTGGGAAAATAGCCTGTGTAGAGGTTATTCCTACCACTCCAGTTCCATCAGTATAGTGTACATACATATTAGATGGTGGATCCATATCTATTGTTTCCACTGGTATATCAAATACATCACTACTATTAGAGGGGTCAAGAATTTCTGAAGCCCTACCTGCAGTTCCAGGTGCAGGCCTTTCATATGGTGCAAAAATGTCCTCTCTTCTAAATCCTAAATCGACCAACACCAATCCTATTTCTTCTTCATGAGTATCTGCATATTCAGCAATGCCATAACCAAGTTCATATGATGATTTACCTATAGTAACTAAGGTAGCTAAAAGATTCCCACCACCAGTACCTCCTCCGCTACTAGGAGAGGTACCTACAGGCTGGGTTTTAGGGGCACCAACAGGGCTAGCTGAAGAATTATAAGTTTTAATTCCAGTTCCAGGAGTACCATGAGATCCTTTACCCATGCTGCTAGATGATGATAATTTATTTTCATCTTTGCTCTTTCTTGATGCTAGAGCATCACCCGCTCCAGGTCCCCCTTGAGCAACCATTCCGTTTGGATCAGCATAATAAATGGGATTATTGTTATAACAAGCATATGGGGATTGATGAGGAAATACAATCGGATCAACATTCCACCGTCTACCAATACGAGGGTCATACTCCCAAAACTCCGCTGTATACCCATTACCCTCTCCGTATACCTCGTTGTCCTTGAGTTGCCCATTGAAGCCGAAGAGGTAGCGCCCTCTACCCTTATCCTCTGAAAAACAGGGAGTTGACAAAAGTCTACAATTGGATGACGCTAAATGCATGTATTAAAAATAGTCATTTCCTGGCCAATTCAAATAAAATCCCTATTAATTGTAACACGGTTGGCCCAAATTTAGCATACGGACAGAGATCGGCAATGTTTCTTATGAACTACAGGTTAAATGATTTCCATAGGATGTATACTATCCAGGGCTTGTGGATCATTATAATTGATCCGGTTGATATACTTTTCTGTGGTCGATGGCCATCTATGGCCGGCCCAGTATTGGACTATTTCCAAAGGCTTTTTATGGATATTCAGCCAATTATGGATCACACTTTTCCTGATCAATTCTGCCGTCATGCGTTTACCAGGAAATAATAACTTGTATTTATCTATAATGCTGCCAATACTGTCGGAACTGATCTTTTGTGTTCTGGAGGTTACAATGAGCGTGTTAATTGATTCTTCAGCAATATCACCTAAGAGTTTTTTTCTTCCTTCATTCAAATAGGTTTGGAAAACCATAAATTGAACCGGACTGAAGAATAGGTTTCTTGCTTGCCCACTAACTGTATCCGGAATATAAATGACACCCTGGGACAGGTCTATATCATTAACAGTTAGACAGAGCAACTCTTCACTGGTCAGTCCCTGGTAAATGAGCAAAGAAATGACCACCATATTTCGTTGTTGGGCAAAAATGTATCGGGGGTTTTCTTTTTGAACAAAACTAAAAAATTCATCCAGCTCACCGGGTGAAAAAAGATCAGAAAAAACTATTCCCTTTTTCTTTGCTCCTTTTATAGAAAACCCATGAGGCAAGGGATGATCTTTCCTTTTGCCAATATGCACCAGGAAATGATATAACCATTTGATAGCGGCCACTTTTCTCGTTATGCTGGTAGATATTCGGCCATCTTTACGTCTATACTGTTTATTAAGATCTGCCAAATAATTGGTAACATCCTGGTAAGTATAAGAATTGTATTCGGGGTTGGCCGAAATAAAATGTCCAATGTCGAACAGGTAGGCCTGGATAGTTTTCGGACTACCCACTTTGTCCTGCATATATTTTTCAAATAACATTTCATTCATAATATTTGATTTTGGATTGCCTGAGGCCAGGAAAAAGCTGTTTTTTTGACCTGGTATAAATATGAGTACTATCTGAGCAGCTATGTCCAAGGAATTGCTGGACCCAATTGATGTCCATTCCCCGCTCTATCAAATGAGTGGCAATGCTATGTCGGAGCAAGTGAGGGGTGACCCTTTTTTCGATAAGCCCCGGATTGGACGTTTTATTTGCCAGTTCTACTATATTTTTATGGATACTATCGTAACTTAACCGGCAGCCGGAGGTATTGAGGAGAAAGGCAGTTTCCGGTTTTGAATGGGTTCCATGCTTCAAAAGCCCTGGCCTTATTCTTCGCTCATATTCCTGTAGATAAAAGATACTTTTGGAGCTTAAAGGAATGGTTCGTGATTTTCTTCCTTTCCCTTCTCTTACAGTAATCATTCTCGAATGCGTATTTACATCTACGGCCTCCAACCAGTATATTTCTCTCCTTCGCATTCCACATGCATAGCAAAAAGTAAGTAAGACAGTTCCAATGGGATTATCTTCAGCGGCGTTGAATAAGTCCCTCACTTCTTCGATACTAAGTACAGGCTTAGGCTTACTATTACCTATGATCCTTTTGGGGAAGCCAATTGTATATGGAATTATATCCGCATAATGGGCGTAATCGAATAAGATCCTGATCCCGAAAAGATGATTCTTGATGGTTACTTTTGAAAGCATTCCCGCCTTTCGTTGGTTGGGTCTGGTCTTTAAGTATTCAATAAATCCATATACATCTTCCGATCGGATCTTCTTTATGGCAGTAATACCTTGATATTCCATGTATTCGAAAAATTCGGAGGCTGAACGGATAAAATTTTTACGTGCTGCATAATTTACCGAACTTAAGTGCAAAATAAAGCCTTCTAATATTTTTTTAAACTCCACAGAGGTGTTCAGAAAAGGTTTCATATTTCAGAATATTCACGCAAAGTTCTTGCTTTACCTAATCTGGTTAAATAGGTAAAATGCCTCACTAAAAAACTATTCAATAATTGGATATGAGTAAAAATACGCATAGTGACTTTTATGTTACAAGTAATTTTGCCCAATTATAACACCTCTACAAAATCCCCAAGCAAAATTCTGAATACCAGTACACTGTATACCTACCCAATATTTGGGGGCATTTTAGACAATAAATTAATGTTGATTTAATCAAAAATCAGGGCATTTTACTCTTGAGGAGTGATATTATTAGTAAATTGGGGGTACCACTTATGAGTACCTATGTTATGATTGATCGATCTAAAAAAAAGTATCGAATCGCTATTGTTGATGACCATGAAATGTTTTCAATGGCCCTGGCAACGCTTATTGGTAAATATAACAACCTGGAACTGGTTGGTATGTTTTCCGACGGGCAAGAATTGATAGCTAACCATGAGGTTAATCCGCCAGAGATCATATTAATGGACATTGTTATGCCTGGGATAGATGGACCTACTGCCACCAGAATAATTATGGGGAAATATCCCTCAACCCGAATTATAGCTGTTTCTATTGATGATGATGGAATAAAAGTTCAACAAATGTTTGAGGCAGGTGCTCACTCATTTTTTACCAAGCAGGTACAGAAAAAACCCTTTGAAGATTTGTTGGAAAGTGTGATCAACGACAAAAGGTACATTTCTTCATCTGCCGCGATCAACTATGCATTCCACATGAACAGGCTAGCTGGGAGCATTCCTGCAGAGGAAGAGATCCCTGAAGAAGATGCTGAGCAACATTTGCCCCACATACACTTTACCGATCGTGAAAAACAAGTGATCAGGTTCATCAGGGACGGACTTACAGACAAGGAAATTGCCAATGTTTTGGCGATCAGCGCCAGGACAGTTGGGTCTCACAAACGTCATATGTTTGAAAAATCAGGGACCAGGAAATCAACTGAATTATTGACCCTGGCGTATAAAATGAAATTGATCACATAAGTTTATACGCGATCAATATTCTTTATCGTCTTGATAGTATGCGTATACCAAAATACCTCCTACTAACAGGCCAATAACACCTGCTACAATGGCTATTTTAACGTATTTCAGTTTAATAGTTTGAATTTTTTGTTCAGTGAAACTCTGAAAAACTTCAGGGTTTAGTGCATCAAATGTTGCTTCCATTTTGTATAGATTTATTAATTAGCGTTCTTCCGTCATCAAGAATGAGTACCTCCAAGTCAAAAAGAGTAATGACTTTAGCAACAATGTTGTTTTGAAGTAGTCGTTCCGTATAGGAATGATATTTTTTACCGTTAAATTTATATTGTGCCAAGGTGTTCTTCGCCAGCCATTTGTTATAGCCTTGCTCTGAAGCTATAACCTGTAGAATTCGATGGTTCCTTCGAATCTCCTTTTCATGAGACGTTAGTTTTGGATTTTCTTCCCGCCATTTCTTATTTCCCACTAGGTTTTTACATCCTCGGCTGCAATAGAGCTGGTCCTGACGTCCCCAAAAATTAGGCTCAATACAATATGGATTATGGCAGGTTCTTCTAAACTTACCAATAGAAGAGTCATAGACAGGCACTATTTTTTTATCCCGGTCCATCAATTCAAAAATTAAATGTTCCACAAATATAATTTATTTTATACATTAAAGTATAAAATTATTATATTTGTACATATATGTACGATTAAATATGGAAATATCTAATTATCAATCACTTCCGAAAATGGCTGAATTTAAGGATCTTCTTGAAAGAAGGATTTCAGGCCATCAGCTCGACATTAGCTATAGAAAAATCAATAGTTGGAATGAATTGGGATTATTGCCTTACCAAACAGAAATCGGCAAAAGGAGAATTTTTTCTTTTCTGGAGGCTTGTTGGGTAAAATTAATTAAGATCCTAAGAGATTTCGGCCTTTCGATACGTACAATTAAGCGACTGAAGGATTCAATATTAGAAGTGCCTGATCTGAAGGAGGCTTTTAAGAATGAAATTGTCAAGCAAGAGCTACAGAACCAAGTTGGAAATGAGCAGGCCGAGGTGGTTATATCCATATTTGATTCGTTGGATTACGAAGATTATAAAAAGTGGTTTGCAGCAACGCTTTTTGGTTTAACCATATTAACCTGCATTTATGAAAGAAACCCGATCTATATTTTAGTTACTTCAGATGGCAATTTCTTTCCAGTACATCAATCCAAGCTTGACGATTCGGAGTATATGGAGGCTGCCGAAGATTTTAAAAGACAGCCGCATATCTGCATACTTTTAAATTCAATTGTCGCAGAAATTCTGCTACTTCCAAATAAACATCAAACAAAGTTCTACCAAAAAATTCTGAATAAGGAAGAAAACGAATTAATTCGAATAGCAAGAACTCATAGTTCCCGAAAAAAGATAAAAATTCAAGTGATAAACGAAGATGGAGAAAAAAAATTCTACTACACTATTTTGGAAGGAAATCAAATAGTGGATCCGGGAGCCCAACTTACAAATATTATCTTAAAGGGGAATTATAAGGAAATAAGCCTTGAACACGAAAATGAAATTATCAAAAATATTAAGCGCCCTGAAAACCCTGAATAACTCCAAAACTATGCATAGGTCAATCTTGTTTCAAATATTTAATCTCCATTATCCTACATTATGGATCGAATAACATTTGATCAATTACCGGATGCAGTCTCCTCCATATTGGATAAATTGGACAGGATTGAGAAAAAATTGCAGGAGCAATCCCCTAAACCGTCTGAAACTACCGAACAACTTCTAACCTATGCTGATATTAGCAAAGAGTTTAAGATAAGTCAGAAAACTTTGAAATTATTAAAAAAAATAGGCCAGCTAAAGCCCCTGTGCAAAGGGGGCCGATATCTCTTGTTTGAGCGTAACCATGTTATCCAGGTATTACAAACTAGGCCAAGAATTAAACCTCAATTTCTAAAAAATCAATAGTCCTTATAACTCAATAAGCCCTTAGCCTTTTGTTTTTGATCTGCTTTGATATATGTTAAAAAAACAGCCTCATTTTTATGGCCGGACGCTGCCATAATAAGATTATTCGGAATTCCTTTCAACCACATATTGGTGCAAAAACTTTTCCTTGATATATGATAGCTTATAAGATCTGCCTTTCGGAAAATTCCCTTTGTATGGGTAGTATTGACTTTTATTTTCTCCTGCAACAGATTGTGCTCACTCAAAACCCTTCTAATTATTTCGTTTGCCTTTTGATTGGAGATTTGTAAGAATGAGTAATTATTTTGCTTGGCAATTCTTATCGCCCTTTCCTTAATAATTGGAACATCAACTTGTATTCCAGTTTTAGCTTGCTTGTAACTGAGCCAATAGCCCTCTTTTGATTTATGAATGAAATTTTCCTTCGATAAACGAGTAGTATCTTCAAAACGAACTGCTGTATAGCAGGAAAAACAAAATGCACTAATAACTCTATTTTCATTACCGGTTAGTTGCAAATTAGCAATACTTTCTATCTCTTGTTCATTTAGATATAAATGAATAGTATCCTCGGCCAATTCACTTCTATTAGCTCTTTTAACATTTTGAAAGTCAATATTTTTGTGAAGACCCTCTTCCAGTCCTCTATTCAGAAATGTTTTAAGAATCTTTTTATGCTTATCTATGGTTGAAATACCGGAGGTCCCAATTTTCTTCAGCCAATTCTCATACTCATTAAACCATCGCTTAGTCATATCCTCAAAACATAAGTCAACCTTTTTTTGTGAATGTAAATATACTATGACATTGTTCAAAGTAACTTTATAGGTCCTAACTGTCCCATAGCTATGTGCCAGAGTGTTGATCTGTCTTCTGAAGTATTCTATAAAACTATTATTTGCACTATTTGAAATGAGCTTAAAAAATTTCCTATCTAAATGTTGCATAACATCTTCCTTTGATATGGGCCTACCTTCCCTTTTTGCATCTAGGATAAATGTATCCACTTCATGCTGGAATTTTTTTAACCATTGATTTGTTGAGTTAACCAACTCCCCTTCACCACGAAAAATTTGCTTTTGCTGGTTCCAATCCATTTTTCCCTGCTCAATTGAAATCCTTGGGTAAAACTTGTGAGTTTTCCCATCAATAGTGGCGTGCAGGTATATTGAATTTCTTGCGATTCCGTACTTTGGCATATGGTAGGTGTTGCAGAATTGTTTTTTTATACTAAGTTTAGACCAAAACTACTGATTTATATGGATTTTATGCAACAGTTTTGCAACACTTTTACCTAATTTTAAGGGTGATTTCAGGGTTCTTCAAAAATCAACAAAACATCTATACATATTGATAACAAAGGGATACAGAAGAATCATAAGAAACCCTCAAAACACTATGTGAGGTCCGCTCGGGACCTCAGAGAATACAAAAAAGCTCCCTTAAGGGGAGCTTTTTTGTTGAATAAAGATCCGATGCAAGCGCCAGCTTGCATAAGGATCTTTATTCAACAAAAAGAGCAGCTGAAAGCTGCTTTTGTATTTTGACCTTAGGCATGCCCTATGCGGATCATGAAATAATCCGTTCAACATGTTCCAAAAATTAATCAATTGGAATATTCACTGCCACTCCCACCCTGAATTGAAAGAATTGCATGGGTTGCCGAGCTTCTACATGCTTTCGTTCGATCTTTAATTCATTGTCGACTTCTTCTACATATAACAATTCTTTTTTGTACGTCGGATTCATAGATTGAAATGCCATTCCACCAAAGATGGATACTTCTTCGTTGAGGAAATAGTTGACCTGTACACCCAAGTTATAATAACTGGTTTTTGTGGAACGACCTGAACCTCCTTCAAAAGGAAAATATTGACTGAAATCTTCCGGAACATAACTTCCGCCAACAATCCTGTACCTGGGTGCATATACGTACATCAATCCAAATTTCAACGTGCCTTCAACGCTGAATTTCTCCATGACATATAAGGCACTGACTTCAAATCCTGCACCCCAGGCAAACCATTGACTGTTCTTAGGTGAAGTAAACCCGGTATTGCTATAAGGATCATTGGCAAAAGCCGTTTGTAACTGCGGATTGAGTTTACTTGAATTGATCGGTAAGAAATACATGGGGAAGGTAACTCCTGTACCTACCCTAAAGTGGTCGCTGTATCCTATATTATGGTAATACATACCTTCCAATTCAAACGAATGACCTAGCTTTGCATAGCCTTCACCTCCCCTACCCGCATTCGCAAAATCTCCTACAGGTGTAATAAAACCATACGAAGCAGATACAACCGGTCCTATTTTTTCGTATTCAAAAAATTTCCCTCCACTGGCAAAAACCCTTTGGTGAGAAACCAGAAATCCGATAAAAATAAGGCTAAAAATAATGAATGTGTTTTTTAAGCTTGTTGATGTTTTCATGTGGTTAGGTTTTTACTATTTTTCTAATTGAGTAAGTTCAATAGGCTGTAAGCCTCCTAGAGAAGAATCCTGACCAATCGCAATGCGGTCAACCACCAAAGCTGAAAAATAAATACGTTCCCATTTGATCTTTACTTCATTGGGTAGATTACAGGGATAATAAATGGAAGAAGATCCATCCGGAAGGATGACCCATCTTTTTTCGGGCACACCATTGATCTCCACATCAATCAACGAAACGGTCCCCATTTGACGATCGAGTGTATCAAGTATGGCCGGAGAGGATGAATAGGAACACGATACCACAGGAACTGGAGGTGAAGTATCAACTCCGAAAAAACTACAGGAAGATATACAAAGGGAAAGAAGCAAAAGAAAGAAAGATCTACTTCTGAGTGGGTTCATAAGTTTGGCTTTAGTTAGAACTAAATTAAATGAAATAAGAATGGGTAAAACTTAAAAAGGTTTAAATGGTTAGTTTAATTATTGAACGGCAAGATGTGGTGAAATCATCAATAAAATTCTGTATGAATATGTAGGATAACACCTAGTCTTAACTGAAAGAACATCATTTCTTGTGAAGTGGTAAATTGTCTTCGAACCAGGGTGGGTTCGTTGTTGATCATCTCCGTATATAAGAGATCTTTTTCAAAACTAGGCTTGGCATAGGTAAAACTGGCCCCTGCAAATAATCCAAAACAATCACCTACAAAATAATTCACCTGCAACCCTGTGGAAAAATAAGGCGAAAACCCAGCTTTGGTGGGATGTCCTTCGGTTGGAAAAAATACACTGTAATCGGGCGGGACATAATTACCATTGTAAATGGTATAGTCAGGTGGTTTTGCTACCAGCAATCCTATTTTTAAATTTCCTTCCAAACTTAAACGGTCCCATCTATACAATGCAGCTCCCTGGGCTGCAATGCCCCAGGCAAACCATCGGTTGTGTTTGGGTAAACCAAATTGAGTATTCCCAATGGTATCTGCTTTAAATGCTGAGGTTAAATTTTGTTGAAGGGATACATCGTTCGTGGGGAAAAAATAAAAGGGCATATTTCCTCCAACACCTACTCTCCATCTTTCGCCTAATTCAAAATAGTATAGACCTTCAATTTCCAATCCATGTCCTGGTTGGGCAAATCCACCCGGATCGCGACCTGCGTTTTTAAAATTACCCACGGGTAATAATAAATTATAAGAAGCCGCGGCTACCCCTTCAATTTTATCGTGTTCATATATGCATAAAAAATATCCTCCGGCCCTTAAGCCTGTAGTTATTAATAATCCTGTAATTAAAAGTATGAATGCTTTTTTCATAAGGATGTATTTAAGTTTATTTTTCAGTCCATATTTGGGTTAATTCAATCTGCTCCATACCGGCTACCAACGTATCCGTAAAATTATCATCCACCACATGACCCCTGAACCAGATCTTTTGCCAATCTCTTTTAAGTGTATCCGGTAAATTGCAGGGTAAATAGATCTTATCGGAAGGCTGGTCCGGCAGGATCAACCATTTATCGAAATACTGGCCTTGAATGTTGGATTGAATATAAACGACGTGACCTTCCATTTCATTGATATTCCCAATCACCGAACATTGTCCTGTGCAACATTCCTGCACCATATAGTATTCATATTCTGGTTCGAAAAAGTCGCAGGACGAAAAACAAAGCAGTATGAGTATTGAGTAGAAAAAGTGACGAGGAGATTTCATAGAATGGGATTTAATCTAGACCCAATCTAGAACAAAAACAATGCCCTAAAATCTCAGGTGGTTTAAATGGTCAATTTATTTATCGAGCGGTAGGATGGCCAGAAAATTTTAACGATAATTAATATTGCCCTGTGCTGAGCATGACCAGGTTGCAGGATTCCTGTACCTCTATTCCCTGGTCTTCACACATTTTTTCGAACTCAGGATTCTCTGTTCCCGGATTAAAAATGATGCGCCTTGGTTTTAATGCTAATATTTTTGCGTAATAGTTCTCCTGAACTGTTGGATTGATATATAAAGTAACCGTATCTAAATCGTCAATCTGCGTTGGGAATTCAGTAACGAATTTTACGCCCATTACTTCTCCCGGTTTAATCCCAAACAAAACCACTTGATAACCACGGCTAATCAAACCCATCGCTACTTTGTACGCATACCTGTCCGGTTTATCCGAAGCTCCGATCACTAAAGTTGTTCCCATAAATATGTATTCAAACTTATACGGACGAAAAGAAATTATTTTACTTTTTCGTTGTTAAAAATGGTGATCAATTTCGCTAACCTGGATTTTAACTCCTTGCGGTGAACGATGAAATCTAAGAATCCTTTTTCGAGCAAAAACTCCGAACGTTGGAAGCCTGCAGGCAGATCTGTACCAATGGTTTCTTTTACCACCCTGGGTCCTGCAAAACCTATCAACGCATTTGGCTCCGCCATATTGATATCACCCAACATTGCATAACTGGCAGTTACACCACCTGTAGTAGGATCAGTGCATAAGGAAAAATAAGGTAGGCCAGCCTCGGCCAATAAAGTGAGTTTGGCAGACGTTTTGGCCATCTGCATCAATGAAAATGCACTTTCCATCATTCGGGCTCCTCCTGATTTGCTAATGATCAACAGGGCTTTTTTATTTTTTATACAATGGTCAATAGCACGGCTTATTTTTTCACCCACCACAACACCCATAGATCCACCGATGAAACTAAAATCCATACAACATACTACCAGAGGTAATCCTTCGATCCTTCCAGTACCCGTTTGCATGGCATCATTCAATCCGGTATTCTGCTGTGCATCCTTTAAGCGGCCTGCATAGGGTTTGGTATCGGTAAATTGAAGGGCATCTATTGCTTTTAGCTTTTCATCCAGCAATTTATATTTGCCTTCGTCAAAAAGAATATGAAAATATTCTGCACTGCCGATCCTTTCGTGATAACCGCAAGCATTACAAACCCAGTTATTTTTTTCGTGGTCCTCGGCAGGAGTAATTTCTTTACAATCGGGGCATTTATACCATAGACCTTCGGGAGTTTCCTTTTTTTCCGAAGTTGAGGTAGTGATCCCTTCTTTTGTCCTTTTAAACCACATAGGTCTTCAAATTTAGTACTAAGTTAGGCAATGGTAACTTCTTTTGAAAGGTAAACATCCTGAATGGAGTTTAACAATTGAATGCCTTCTTTCATAGGTTTTTGGAATGCTTTTCTTCCGCTGATCAATCCATGCCCCCCTGCTCTTTTATTGATCACAGCAGTGGTCACTGCTTCAGCCAGGTCGGAGGCCCCTTTAGATTCGCCACCTGAGTTGATCAAGCCTATCCTGCCCATATAGCAATTGGCTACCTGGTAACGGCATAGGTCGATCGGATGGTCGGTGGTTAGTTCTGAATATACTTTATCATGGGTCTTACCATAGTTCATGGCTTTATATCCCCCATTATTTACCGGAAGTTTTTGCTTGATAATATCGGCCTGGATAGTTACCCCCAGATGATTGGCCTGTGCGGTAAGGTCAGCGGATGCATGGTAATCTACTCCATCTTTTTTAAATCCCGAATTACGCAGGTAACACCATAATATGGTAGCCATTCCCAATTCATGAGCTCTTTCAAAAGCCTGGGCTACTTCTACGATCTGGCGGGTACTTTCGTCGGAACCAAAATAAATAGTGGCTCCTACTGCTACTGCCCCCATGTTCCATGCTTCCTCTACTGACCCGAACATGATCTGGTCGAATTTATTAGGATAGGATATGAATTCGTTGTGATTGATCTTTACAATAAAAGGGATTTTATGGGCATATTTCCTGCTGCAAGCTGCCAATACCCCATAAGTAGAGGCAACCGCATTACAGCCCCCATCGATCGCCAGTTTTACAATATTTTCAGGATCGAAAAACTGTGGATTTGGAGCAAAAGATGCACCTGCACTGTGCTCAATTCCCTGATCTACCGGCAAAATAGATACATAACCGGTATTGGCCAGTCGCCCGTTTCCGTATATGGCCTGCAGACTTCTAAGGACCTGGTTATTCCTGTTGGTAAGGGTAAAATTGGCATCTATAAATCCTGATCCTGCAGAATGTAAGGTGGTTTTATCGATGGTTTTGCTTTGGTGGTTTAAATAGTAATCGGCCTTATCGCCAAGTAGTTGAGAAATTTTGTCAATAGCCATAGCTGAACGTAAAGGTTTATTTTTTAGGGCGCAAAGCTATAAAAAAAACTGATTCGGTGATGAGGGGAATGAAGGTATTAGAGAGAAAATCTGCGACCTCGATAGCTATCAGGTCTGCAGGAAACTATCCGCTGCCAGGTGGATTGTAAAATCAGAATTTCTCAAAAACTCCCAGCCCATACAAGGCAAAGTCATATTTAACCGGGTCTTGGGGGTCAAATTTCCTGAGTTGGTGGGTTAATTCAGTTACCGATTTCCAATCATCCTGTTTACGGTTAAGCAAACCCAAGGTACGGGCAGTAGCACCCGAATGAAGATCCAAGGGAGTATATAATTGTGCCGGTTTGATCTTCTTCCAGATCCCGAAATCAACCCCCGCATGGTCCTTTCTAACCATCCATCTTAGGTACATGCAAATTCTTTTGGCTGATGAATTTTTTAAAGGGTCGGCGATATGCTTATGAGTTCTCGTGGTTTTTCCGGTTTCTAAAAATATTTTTCTGAAATAGGAGATAGATCTTCCCAGCTCCTCAGGATATTTACTCATCACTATTTCAAGTCCACCATGGCTCAAATAAATTTTTTGCAACGCTTTTATAAAATAAATAGCATCTTCTCCATTGAAAGTTCGGTGCACAAATTTTTTGAACCGAGTAAGATCCGTTTTTCCGGCGTTCAATATAAAATCATAAGGCTCGTCTTCCATATATTGGATCAGTAGACGGGCATTTCTTAAAATGGTGATCCTTTGCCCCCAAGCAATGGTTGCAGCAAAAAAACCTGCAATTTCGATGTCCTCTTTTTTTGAAAATAAATGAGGAATGGAAATGGGATCTGTTTCAATAAAATCAGAATGATTAAATTGTTGGTGCTTTAATTCGAGTAGGTCTTTTATTTCCGAAAGATCTTTTTTCACTGTGTAAAGATAGGAGGAAGTTTTTTAGAGAAATTATTTAACCCTCGACTTTAATTCAAAGTTAAGGGCTTCTGCATTAACGATCGAGGATATTTTTTTTCTATCCTTATCCAGTAGATACATCATGGGCAAACGGCTTACCAGGAACCTGGCCACCAAATGCGAGCCGGAAACCGGTTTTAATTCGGAAGCATGTACCCAGGATTTAAGTCCATAAGTATTCACGAAATTTTCCCAATCCGGTTTTTTATCGTCCAGATAAACAGCAAAAACATTTATTTTTTTATCTGCTTTCAATACCTTCCAAACATCAGGTAGTATTTTTTTTGCCTCCTCACATTCTGCATTCCAGAATATAAGCAATGTAAAGTCTGCTTTTTTACATGTATTGCTCAACGATACCGGTTGTGACTGGATGTTGTTCATCACAATATCGTCCACTATATTTCCATCCTTCACATGATCCTGGTTGGCATTCAGCAATCCTTCCCAACTAAATACTTCCATTTTGCAGCCATTGGATGCTTTCCAATCAACATACATGGAATATTTTTTATTGTCAAGTTCGTTCAGTTTCTCGATCATGAAATCAACCGAAAAACTGTAGACCTCAGGATCAGACTTCAATTTGCCCAGTAAAAAATCAATGGAATGGATAATAGAGGCTTCATCTCCCCGGCTATAAACGGTTAAATAACGGATAATAGCATTCTCCAATACATAATGATCAAATACTTTTTTATCGATTGTTGGGTATCTAAAATAATGATCGAGGATATAAGATACAGGGGTCTGGTAAAACGACCTTTCCTCTTCTGATCGTATGGGAATTAAATGAAACGGGACCAATACCGATGATGTATAGCCGCTGGGATCATTAAACTGAAGATACGTGAGCCTGGAGTTTTTTTCCTGGGCAATTTTTTCATACATAGAGTCGAGCTGATAGCTTTTTTTATAAAAATCAGCTTTATTTACATCCATCAAATCCTTTACCTGCTGAAGAGAGTCGAGGTAAGCATCATAGACCGCATTTATTTTCTGCAGATCAACATAGGTAATATTTTCCTTTGAGTTTCTGATAGACAATATTCCCTTATTCAAATCCTCTTTGTTCAATTCAATGCTGATCTCCTCGTTGGGATTATAGATAAATTCAGCCAGTACAAGGCTGTTCTTTAAACTCAGTAAATACAAGCCAGGGTGCATTGACTGATCGAGATAAATTGGTTTATTATCCTTAAATACCAGGCTTTTTAAAAGATGCCGCCGCCCTTTATGGTAAGAATAGAATTCGATCGTATCCATCGCTGAAAAACCGCTCTCCGCATGAAGCTTTACCTGTTTTTGGGAAAAAGAAACAGGAGTCAAAAACCCCAAAAACAGGAGAAAAATAATTCCGTATTTTTTGAGGGTTGAATGCATGGTCTATTTCTTCTTTTTCATGATGGTTCCCAACTGATGGGCCATGGGATCTTTGCTATCGGTCAAATGATCCGCAATGCGATCAATTTCATCCTCCATTTTATTCTGGCTGAGTTTTTCTTTACCAAAGATCTCATCTATCACAATTCTAAATCCTGTAATGCCTTTTAATAAATCATCCAGGTATTTTTCCGGCAGGTTATCAAATTGTTCCATATAGGCAGGCTCCAGCATGTCGATCATCTTTTTCTGGAGTTGGATCAACTCCGGCTTACCTTCGATCATTTCCACTTTCCCATAAGCATGAACGGCTATGTAATTCCAGGTAGGCACATTTTGGGGCTTGTTGTACAAGCTGGGTGAAATATAGGCATGCGGTTCTCTAAAAATAGCTAATACTTTTGCGTTGGTAAGTTGTTTACCCTGTGGATTGGCAGCAGAAATATGTGTGTATAAAACAATATGGTTATCTTCCTCTTCTACTACAAAAGGAATATGGGTGGCCCAGGGTTTATTTTCATTCGCAGTCACCAATATCCCGAATGGAAATTGCTTCATATAGCCGATCAGCTTATTTTTGTCCTCCTGTTTATAATATGATGGAATGTACATGATGGTTGGCAACAATTATTCATAAAAATACTATTTTTATCCGGATGAAAAAAGCTGATCAGTATAAAAGGATCCTCGATTATTTCCGCAAGCATATGCCTGTGGCAGAAACAGAACTGGAATATACAGATCCTTATGAATTGATCGTAGCAGTGATCTTATCCGCTCAATGCACCGATAAGCGGGTGAACCTCACCACTCCAGCCCTGTTTAAAAGATTCCCAGATATAAAAAGCATGGCTGCCGCCAGCCCTGATGAAGTATTTGAGTATATTAAAAGTATTTCCTACCCGAACAATAAAGCCAAGCATTTGGTGGGTATGGCCCAAATGCTGATGAAAGAATTTGGTGGTGAAGTACCTTCAGATGAAAAAGACCTGATCAAATTACCTGGAGTTGGCAGAAAAACGGCCAATGTAGTGGCGAGTGTAGTTTTTGAGAAAGCAGCCATGGCGGTAGATACCCATGTATTCAGAGTTTCGAAAAGATTAGGATTGGTACCTATGATCTCCAAAAACCCTTATGAAGTGGAAAAGGAACTGGTAAAATATATTCCTGAAGAAGATCTGCATATTGCACATCATTGGCTCATTTTGCACGGAAGATATGTTTGTACCGCCAGGAGCCCGGATTGCGATCATTGTGAATTGGCTAAGTTTTGTCCATCGTTTATGAACCCTAAAAGATGGGAAGAATCGAAATTGGGTAGATGATATTGGTCCCCAATATACCGCCCCTATTGTTTCATTAGTTTTTTAGCATACCAGTTCCCATTCAATGAAAATTCCAAGAAATAAATTCCGGGTTTCAGGTTTTCAATATGAATGAACTCATTGGCTACACCTTCCAGGACTATTTCTCCAAGGGCATTTTTTAATTTGTAAGGAAACGCATGTATTCCTTTTAATCTGATCTGTTGGGTAGTTGGATTTGGATAAATTTTTATTTCATCCGCTTGAGTTTGATCCATTCCTAACCCCAAATAAAAAGTATAGATCGTTCCATTCGTTGGAACTCCACTCATGCTATAATCAAAAACAGTAGTAATAGAAGAAAAAGATCCCATAGTTTCAGACGGAGGCGTTCCATTCACTGCGTAGCCAATTGATTGAACATAATCGAAAAGCCCGACTACAGGACCTGGATTTGCGTTTCCCTGGAAAGCTGCTGTTGGATTATTGATTGTACAATTACCTATATGTACTTCGATGGTATAAGCGGTTTCGTATAGCCATAACTGAAAGTTGGCAAAGGAGCCCGGATCATTTGCCATTTCGCAATTCTCCCATTGGATCTTTAATATTCTGTTTGGGGTAGTTCCGGTAAGTTCATAGGCTAGTGGAGACAAAGAGGTGGGTCCACCCGTACCGGCATCCTGCATTTCGACCGTATAAGGATTCAGCAGGTAGTAATAGTTCACATCAAACCGGGTAAAACCACTTCCTTCAATAAAAATGGTTGTGAAATTATTTCCGAAAAAATTAAAAGTAAAACCAATGGGAACTGTATGTGATTGAAATGAGGACCATGGGGTGGAACCACTTACCACTGTTGGATTAGTAATAGCAGTATAGGTTCCGCTCGATTTAGAGAAAAAATACGGTTGAGCTGAAAGAAAATGCCATGTAAATGCCAGACTAAAAAAAAGAAAAAATTTCTTCATACAAGGGTTCTATTGGTTAGAACTAATTTACAAATAAAAACGGAATGTGCCACCGATGTCCGCCCGGCCTACCCCGTCCGAATGGATTATCCGGGCGGACATTCAGACGGGTGGATGGGAAGTACGGCTGAAAGGAGTACCGAAGCCCGGAACGTAGGGCCTGTAAAGCGTTCAAAAAAATAAAAGACCTTAGACTTTATCCCGATAGCTATCGGGACACTATGCTTTTAGACATGAGATAAAAATCTAATGTCTTGAGTTTAAAGTCCAACATCTTATTATTTCGGATTCGTTATACTCTCTGCATTTTTCAGGATCACCTCTTTATCAAAGGTCATCGTTTTGGTTTGATGGTTGATGAACATTTCCATCTGATCAGTATAATGTTTGCTATCAGGTTTACTGCTTTGACCAAATACCTGAACCGTTTCCATATGGATCCCTTTGTCGGAAATTTTCAAAAGCATTACATAACATTCACCGCCATTGGGTCGGATGGTCCCATCTTTTGCATAATCGCAATACATAGGTGACATCACATCAGGGAGGCCAAATAGTGGCAAATCCTTGTTTCCCCTGCGTAACCGTTGTACTTTGCCAATAGGAGCATACAAAGTGCCAAAATGTTTCAACATATGTTTTTTGGCTTTGCGAAGGCATTTCTCATATGTTTCTATGGGTAACTCAACACTGAAAGGAACAAACTCTACATCAAATTTTACTTCTTTCATTAAATTCATAAATGCTAATAAAAACAAAGAAGTGGTGGTATCGGTTATTTCACCAGATCGCTTTGAACTCATAAGTATTCTTACAGGCAATGCCAGATCTGGATTTTTAATAGTATCGATCTGATAGAATTTTTCGACCGAAGCAATGAATGGAACGGTATCTGTCATTATCTTATCAAATTTAATTCTCTTAAAAGTTTCCCAGTCAAATATCTTTACGGTGTCCATTAATTGTTCTAACCTAACACTTCGGTTGAAAGGCCTTGTTTGCCAACCAGTGGTTGGACAATATCCATTCGGATTCAGGTTGCAATCTTTACTTGTGGTTAAGAAAGGAGATTGGTTAACTGTATAAAGATAACCGCAACCAGGATTAATATGCTGAGGGATTTCTTCAATCGGAACTACTTTCTTCAAATCCCAAAGTGTAAGTGAAGTATCACCACGAACCACATTTTTCCAATTAAAACTTGGATCGCGGTCGGACGGATACAATCCGTTTGAAATAAAGAAAATGGTATCGAATTTATCGGCGTATGCAATGTTCAGACATGGGATCTGTTGCATTTTAAGTACATCATAGAATTCATGAAAATTATTTGCCTTGCACATTTTATACCATTGCTCCGCGCCACCCAGGGTTTGATAAGGTAGTCCTCTGAGGGCATAGGCCCCTGATTTTACTTTTACAACCGGACCATATACACTCCAATAGGCATCTTTCCCCACGGATAATTTACCCAAGCCTTTGATCTTTACTTTGAGTTTTATTTTTTCCTTTTCCAATTTCTTCCATTCTCCATCAAACTTATACTCATCTTTTCGGGTAGGATGCATGGTTAATTTGAACAGATCATAATAGTCGTTATAGTTAATGGTATGGGTCCAGCCTATATTCCCGTTGGTGCCGATATTGGGAGTAACTGCACCTATCAATGCAGCACCCATCATATGTAATCCTTCCCTGCTTTCCACATGACATTCGTACCAGGAATAAGGACCTTCCAGCGGCTGATGAGAATTTATATCTAGGTAATTATATCCATCAACCGTTCTGGATTTATGTACTGCTATCCCATTTGAACCTGTAGGTAATTTAGCTGGATCAAGCGGAGGCAGTTTATCCTCGAACATTTTTGGCAATACCTCGTGAATGGCCGACATGAAGGATTCACCCAAGATATAACCTGCTACATAATCATATTCATTTAAAGGAAAGGCCTTCTTGATCAATACTTCCTCCGGATGGAGTTCGGCATACTTATTCACAGCCAGGCAAGCAGATTTTAGGATCCGTTTGAACTTATGAGAAAAAGAGGTCTCATAGTTTTGTTGAACCGTTTGAGGGATTCTTAAAAACTGCACCACATAGTCTGTGGTAGCCCCTTCTACTCCTTTCCATTCTCCGTTCAGGCATTTCGACATGAACAATGCCTCCTGCATAGACCTAAAATCATCTTCACACATGGCATACATTAAACCATAGATCGCTTCCTCATCGGTTGGCCCATATACATGTGGGACCCCAAAATGATCACGTATGATCTGAATGGAATCTTTTCGAATAAGAACTTCTTCCTGAAGTACATACTGGGAATATACCGGGCTCAATACCAGTAGGGCGAAAACAGCAATGCAGGCCTTTTTCATTGTCTTGAAATGGGTAAATGGGATTAAGATAATTTTGAGATGCTTCCTAAAATAAGTTAATCGGATAGAACAAAAATAGTATGCATGCTGAATAATGAATACTAAAATTCGTAATTTTATGAAAATTTAAACATTTAGTTATTTATGTCAACTCCGGTTGCCTCCAATCGAAAAATCGACCTGCTGCTGGAAGAATATGGTTCCAGTCATAAAAACATGGTCAATAAATCTATTCACTGGATCTGTGTTCCCATTATCTTCTTTACCATTTTTGGTTTGGTACGCTCCATCCCTACTCCTTCTTTTTTTGATCAGGTACCTTGTTTAAGCTGGGCATCCATCCTTTTGGCCGTTGCTCTTCTTTATTATATGAGTTTAAGTTTTTCCCTAACCATTGGGTTTATTTTGTTCGGAGGTCTGGTGACGATCGGGAATGAATTTATTTTCAGCTCCGGAAGGATTTATTTATTGGTGGCTTCCATCTTTGTTTTCGCATTGGCCTGGATAGCCCAATTCATTGGACATGGCATTGAAGGTAAAAAACCTTCCTTCTTAAAAGATCTCCAGTTTTTGTTGATCGGTCCTGCCTGGCTGATGCATTTTATTTATAAAAAAATCGGACTCAGATATTAATATATTCGATCATGGAAATAGTAGCCACTCCAACCAATATACAAAGCATCGTTGAAAAACAACGTGCCTACTTCAAAACAGGAGTAACCAAAGATGTTAGCTGGCGCATCAAACAAATAAAAAAATTGGTTGAGCTGATCGGAAAAAATGAACCGATCATCAGTGAGGCACTTAGAAAAGACTTGAATAAAGCCAACTATGAATCTCTTTCAGTTGAGATAGGTCCTGCCTTTGCAGATGCATCCCATATTCTGAAGCATATCAAGGAATGGGCGGAACCAGAAAGTGTTGAAACTTCTCTTTTTCATTTACCCGGCAATAGCAAAGTGTATAAAGAGCCGTATGGGAATGTGTTGGTGATATCACCTTGGAACTATCCTTTTTTATTGACCATATCTCCGTTGATCGGGGCCATGAGTGCTGGTAATTGTGTTTTGATCAAACCATCAGAACATTCTAAGCATACCTCTAAAGCAATAGAAGATCTCATCAACCAGCATTTCGATGAAGGATATATCCATGTGGTGCAGGGTGATGCTGAATTAACACAGGATATTTTAAAGAACCGGTGGGACTATATATTTTTCACGGGTGGCACGGAGATCGGCAGGATCATCTACCAGGCAGCTGCCAAACATCTTACTCCTGTTACATTGGAATTGGGTGGTAAAAGCCCATGTGTGGTTGACAAACATGTAAATGTTGACCTGGCTGCCAAAAGAATTACCTGGGGAAAAGTGATCAACAGCGGCCAAACTTGTATTGCCCCTGATTACTTATTTGTACACCAAGATGTAAAAGACAAATTGATCGAGTCCATCAAATCACAGATTAAAAAGAGTTATGGAGAGACTCCTATAGATCATCCGGATTATTGCAAGATCATTAACCAACGGCAATATGAAAGGTTGAAGGGTTATTTGAACAATGGTGAAGTGGTTGCTGGCGGAAAATACAACGATGAAAAACAAATGATAGAACCTACCATCCTGTTGAACCCGCCCAAGGATAGCAAAGTAATGACGGAAGAAATTTTCGGCCCTATATTACCGGTATATACGTATACAGAATTGGATGAGGTGATAGATTTTATCAATGAAAGGGAAAAACCATTGGCGGCCTATATATTTTCAAAAAACAGTAAGGTCAGAGAGAAATTCCTCACCTCTACTTCCTCAGGAGGAGTTTGTGTAAATGATACCGTATTACATATTAGTTCCAGCAGCATGGCTTTTGGTGGGGTTGGAGAAAGTGGGATCGGCGGATACCATGGAAAATACAGCTTCGATACTTTTTCACATCGAAAATCAGTGATGCATCGAATGCCCCATATGCTGGATCCCTTTTTACGATATGCTCCTTATTCCCCGAAAAAACTGGGCATCATGAGATTCTTTTTAAAGAAGTTTCTCTGATGGATAGGATCGAACAGCTCAAAGAAATGCTTGAGGAGGATCCGAACGATCCGTTTTTATATTATGCCCTGGGATTGGAACTGGCTAAAAAGAAAAATTACCAGGAAGCCATGCAGGCATTTCAACAGACATTAAAACTTGATGAAAACTATATAGCAGCGTATTACCAACTGGGTATTCTATATATTGAAATCGATATAGTAGATGTGGCCAGGACCTATATTGAAAAGGGCATTGAAAAGGCTGCCATTAAAAAGGATTTGAAGTCAAAAGCAGAATTAGAGGAATTATTGGAAGGAATTGAATAATTCCTTATTTTTGAAATCACTTATTCCCAAAACCTAATGAAAATATTTTTTTGCAACCCCTATTCTAAAAATAAATAACCGTTAACTTAAAAAAACAACTATGAAGAAAGCCATCTTTACATCTGCGGCAATTATTTGCCTTTTATTAACAGGTTTGCAAGCCCAAACCAACTCCTATACCTTTAATGGTGTAAAATATGATTCCAACATGGGCAATGGTGTCTGGGTGGGTGAAATTGCCGTGATGAATTCGGCCGATGGAAGCTTCCAGGTATATTTCAAAAAAATTCCTACCAAATCTGGTAAATATAAAGTAGTGGATCACTTGAGATTTACTCAGGGAGGAACAGCCGATAATGAAGTGGGTGTGGTATTGCTTACAGATGCATTTGGAACCCAGTTCTGGTCTGTTGATCCGGGTAAAACTTCCGTTTCTGTAAAAATAAAAGGAAGCATGATGACCATTGCGGTAAAGAATGTGAAGCTATGTGTTCATTCCACCTCGAATTGTAAAAATATTACGGGGCAAATGAACATCAGTACGACCGAATAAATAATCATTTGATTCAGAAACTATTTCGATCATGAACCTGAAAGGGTCGTATCTTGATAGAAAATAGTGATAAAAATAAAAACCGACCCCGCCTCTGGCGGGGTCGACAAATTCAATACCATTTCATCAGAAGATTTACTGAGTGCATTTTTCTGGCTCTCCTGCTTCGTCTGCTTCTTTACCGAACCATACCACCGCATATTTGCCATAAATGCCTATACCAATTGATTGCCAGGTATATTTCTCCCAAATATCCTTGTTGAGGATCACATCATTATGGTGTACACTCCCCTGCCAGCATTCCAACGCTCCCTGGGGAGTAAGTGGATCTGTTCCTCCACATGAAATCTCAAAACCATATCCTTGATAAGTGGTCAGCTCTTTGGGTTTATTCCACATGCAGGATGCTTGCTTATGATCCGGAGTATAACAACAGGAGGTCCATGGACCTTTTCCCGACCAGCTGTGCATATTGCATGTACCATTTACCGGTTGATTCACCTCCAGGTCCCAAACATGCTGATGGGCCACATAAGAGAGGGATTTTGACATGGGGATCTTAGGCAATCCTTTGTCTGCCCTATACTTCATGATCAAATCGTATAATTTTTGTTCGTCGGCCGTAACACAAATATCAGTGGTTTGGCTAAAACCTGCCATAGTTATGATGGCAATCAGAAAAGAGAAACTCAATCGCTTCATAGGAAAGGGTGTATAATTCAATAACTAATATATAAAGAATTTATTATAGTACCCTTTCTGTGAAGTGATGGTGAAACTTACTCATAATAATATGGATCGGTGGAAAACTCAATGCTCGACTCATTGTATCCACCCAAATCGAGTGTATAACCTTTCAGAATATAATAATTGCTATTCTCCTGATCCGAATATAAGGTGGCTTTAATGGTACTATAGATCCAATACAGATCACCTGGAAGCGCATCCTCGGAGATAACAGAAGTAGGCCGGATGTATACTTCAAAGTTTGAATAGTTATAGGTACCCTTAACATTAATAGAGGCCTGGTAAGTATATCCATCAATCTTAATGGTGGATTTCATTTTTCCGGTGAACGTATAATCATTCACATCAAAGTTTACATCATACATAGAATGCAGAAGTACAGCCTGCCCACCTTCAAACAGGTCGGTATATTGCTTGCTGTATCCTTTCCAGTCTGACTCAAATACCGGTTCAGGATTAAAACTAAACGACCTCAAAGAGGTAAAGAGGGTTAAAAGGGCGAATAATGTGAATTTTGTTTTCATTTCTATATTTTTAATTGTTCGACGTATATTTTACACCTGAGCTAAAAAAAAAGCATACCTGTTTTTAGGTAATTGGTTTGCAAAGTTTTTTTACCTTTGGGTATGGCCATCGACCTACAGGACCAATTAGCGGTTAAAACCCCTGTTTTATCGAAATTTGATAAACGGAGGACCTTAATCTATTCTCTGATGCTTACCGGTCAGGCCTTAAGTCTTGTTTCTCACCAGATCTTTATTCCAGCTTCCAAAACTCCCGATACCATGCTTTCGCTGGAAAATGCTATGTTGATCGACCTGGTGATCGTATTGTCGTTGACCGGGGTGAACATGGTCTTTCTCCATCACTTTATCAAAAAAAGAATTTACTTCTGGACCATGCTCCTATTGGTGGGGCTTTCGGTTGCCCTCAATTTTACCAGTACCCTCTTAAAACTAGACCAGTTAAATTTTGGCACCTTCCGTTTGGTATTCGGATTGGCCACCTTTTTTAATATAACTGTTCTCTCCTTTTCATTTTACTGTGCAGTTAGGGATATATTCGGCGAAAGGGTAAAGATCCTGCAGGCCTTATTAGGAGCTGCTAATATTTACTTATTGATCGGGAGTATTTTTGCATTCTTCTATGTAAGTCTTAATATCATTATGCCAGGTACCATTGTACCGAATGAAGAGGTTTCTAGTCTATACCATACCTGTATGATGAACAGTTCCTATATACTCGGCGGTATTGATATACCGGCGAATACTTATCCTCAGTCCATCCGCAACTGTATGGTATTCGAATCGTTGTTTGCTCATTTGTTTGCCGTTTTCATTGTAGGTCGTTTGTTGGGGAAACAGAGCTAAAAAAAAGCCCCTGACGGTTAGATCAGGAGCTTCTATCATGAAAACGAACAAAAAGCCTACATTATAAATGAAAAGAATGAACCTGCTCACCTTCTGATTCTGAATGAACAGTTTGATGAGGCTGCTTACTATTTCCCTTAGGAGATAAAGTAGCATACGTGGCATTGATATTCGAAGCGAAAAATGCAATGATCGCTAAACTGAATATCGAGAACAAGAGATAAAAAGATCTTTTAGATTTCATGGTAATACATATTTAATGGTTCGACATGAATACTTACACTACGAAATGAGGAATGATTGTACTTAGAAATAGGTAAACTCCGGTAAGGTTCGCACTTCGGTACTAACGGAACTAAGTAAAAAAACTAAACACAAAAGCCCCATCCATTGCTGAATGAGGCTTTTTATCCCTGCAGTAAAAAAAAAGGTTAAGGGTTATCGCAGGTAACGGTTGGTTCATTGTAAAACTCTACTTCAAAAATGGAGTTCCCTTCCAAATCCACAGTAGCCCCTTTCATTTGGTATTTGAACAATCCGGCAACAAAAGGAATAAGGGTAGTTCTCATATTGTTATGCGCCCATTGCATTTGACCTGGTAAGGCATCTTCCATTACTAAGGCCCCCATTTGTATATATACTTCCTGGATATTGGCTTGGTACTTAGCCTTGAATTGAACGGTAGATGAATAGATCTGACCATCCAGTTCTACCGACGTTCTTTTCTTACCGGTAAAGGTAAAGGATACTGCATCAAAATAAATATCATACATATCATAATGAATGATGAACTGTTCTCCGGTAGTTTCGTCCACCATCTGTTTTCCATATCCGGTCCATTTGGCTTCGAAGATGGTTTTAGGGTTGAAATAGGCAAACGTGTTGTTTACAAAGGTAAAAGCTATTAAAGCTGCGGCAAAAATGATTTTAGTTTTCATGTTTTTAAATATGGTTTTAATTGTTCGACGCATAACTTACAACCCATATGAAAAAACGTTCGTACCTATATTTAGGTAATTGGTAACCGGTAACTAGTAATTGGGAAGAACTGGTTATTGGTTATTGGTTACCGGATACCGAACCTGGATATTCTTGTTGGCAGATAATATATAGAATATATCCTGAAAGGCAGGACAGGAATATTGGGCTGGTCCTTTATCATAGATAATCAGATCCATTTCTTCCAACTCCTGGAATCCATCAGGTTCACCATGGATGGCGCCTTTTGAATAAAATAAAGTTAGGGTGTTCTTGCCCTGAACATTGTATAATTTCAAGTAGATCTCTTTTACCTTGGGACCTTTTCCGTAGAATACCCTTCCGAAAAAAGGCTCCATAGCCGTTATATAATCCGCTTTGATCTCTGTTCCATCTTTTAACGGAACCACAATGGAAAAACTCCCATTCTCATGTTTATATACCGTCAACTTGAGTTTTAAACGCTTGTTGACGATGAACCACCAGATAAATAAAACAACTGCAAGAATGAAAAAGTAAGGGTCAAATTGCTTCATGGGGCTTTCGTCCCCCATGATGAGATCGACCACCAAGCAAAGAGCGAACATGATCGAACTGGCAAGGATCCATGCGGCGGCATTTACTTTTGATTTCTTTTGTACGGTGCAGGTAAATTCTTCCTTCATAGAATAAAAATAAAAAAATATTTAGAGCCCGATTTATAATAATAAAAAAGGACGGACAATCGTCCGTCCCTACAAGGTATCCTAAAAATTTGGAGTTTATTAATAACGGTAAGAATCCGATTTATAGGGGCCTTCTACTTTTACTCCAATATAATCTGCCTGGTCTTTGGTCAATGTTTCTAATTCCACCCCAATTTTTGCCAGGTGAAGTTTGGCTACTTTCTCATCCAAATGTTTAGGCAATACGTACACTTCGTTTTTATAGTTGGCAGCATTTTTCCACAATTCTATTTGTGCCAAGGTTTGATTGCTGAATGAATTGGACATGACAAAACTTGGATGACCGGTAGCACAACCCAGATTCACCAAACGACCTTCGGCCAGGATAATGATCTCATTGCCTTCCACATTATAAATATCCACTTGTGGTTTTACTGTATTCTTGGTTTTACCGTAGTTTTTATTTAACCAGGCCATGTCGATCTCATTATCGAAGTGCCCAATATTACAAACAATGGCTTTGTCTTTCATGGCTTTAAAATGCTCACCACGGATAATATCTTTGTTTCCTGTAGCGGTAACAACAATATCTGCACGTTTAACTGCGTTGGCCATTGGCTTCACCTCATACCCATCCATCGCAGCCTGCAAAGCACAGATCGGGTCGATCTCCGTAACAATTACACGGGCACCAGCGCCGCGCAATGAAGCAGCCGAACCTTTACCCACATCACCATAACCTGCCACAACAGCCACTTTACCGGCCATCATAACATCTGTTGCACGGCGGATAGCATCCACCAAAGATTCTTTGCAACCGTATTTATTATCGAATTTCGATTTGGTAACCGAATCATTTACATTGATGGCAGGCATTACCAAAGTTCCGTTCTTCATTCTTTCATACAAGCGATGAACGCCGGTAGTGGTTTCTTCAGAAAGTCCTTTGATGTTTTTGCACAATTCCGGGTATTTATCAAAAACCATATTGGTCAAATCACCGCCATCATCTAATATCATATTCAATGGCTGCTCATCTTTAAAAGCAAAAATGGTTTGTTCAATACACCAGTCAAATTCTTCTGCATTCATCCCTTTCCAGGCATACACAGGGATACCGACAGCGGCTATGGCAGCGGCAGCATGGTCTTGTGTAGAAAAAATATTACAGGAGCTCCAGCTTACTTCGGCACCCAATTCTGTTAATGTTTCAATTAACACGGCGGTTTGAATGGTCATATGTAAACAACCAGCGATCCTTGCACCTTTTAAGGGTTGTTCATTTTTATATTCTTCACGAATAGCCATTAAACCTGGCATTTCTGCTTCAGCCAGTTTTATTTCTTTACGACCCCATTCGGCCAGGGAGATGTCTTTTACTTTATAGCTCACAGCTTTAGTTGTTTCAGTTGACATTATTCTATTGATTTTACGGCAAATTTAGGGAATTGGGAGGTATTTTACAAGGAAAATATAGGCGCCTGCACCTCCCCTGTTGCCCACACCTGTAACCCAGGTGCACCGGGCTGTTCGCTGTATCTTTTCAGATGCCAGAGGTCGGATATTAGAAGAAAATCAGCAAAAAATGGCTGAACACCTACATCCGACCTCTGGCCTCTGAAAAGGATGCCGCTTCCATCCCTGGCGCAAAACAACAAAGCTGACGTTCAAAAGGTTCAATAGTTCAAGGAGTTCAAAATACCGAACACAATTAGCCAGCTTGAACTTTTGAACCCCTTGAACTATTGAACATGATTGAACATTTTTCAATTGAATTTGTATATTTATCCAACCACATATATCAAGCACCGTGAGAAGAACTATTTTTCTATTAGTTTTTAGCTTTACTCAAATTCATGCGCAAACCACACAACCTATGGTGGTTTCTTATGATATTGATCTGGCAGATACTACGATCGATGGTTTACGCGAAAATAATATTCCCTTCTTTCTACCCAAAACGTTGAGCTTTATCCAACAAACCTGGAATGATATTGAAAAAGGCAAGTATGAATGTTATTATAGATGTAGCTTAACCAAAGCTGAAAAAAGTTTTACATTCCCCTTGCTCACCAAACAAACATATTTGGAAACTTTGCCCTATCCTCCCTATGATGAAGTTGAAAAAGTGTTGATGGGTAATATTGAACTCAAGTACATTGAAAAACTCAGGATCTATGAACTGTGGACGGTTGATCAGTTAAAACTAGATAATTCAGGATATCAAAAGACCACGATCGCCTTCTCTTTTATTTTACGCCCCGAATATGGAGGATGCAGTAACGAATACAATATATATGCTGATGTTGCAGATATCCTTGTTTGTAAGAAGGCCAATCAAGAGGCTAAAGTGAACCCACGAGAAAATTTTGAACCTTATATCTTTCTTTTAAATCCTCAATACCTTGCCACACTCAAAGAAAAATTACAATAGACGATGAAAAGAATCCTAGTCATATGCATTTTTGTTTTGGGTATCGTTCATGCCCAAGGTGTGGATAAGTTGATACAATACGAGATCTCATTTCCCGATTCTATCCTAAAAGATGTAGATGGTAACTTCATGTATCGGTACCTACCCCATAAATACAAAATATTTGCAGATAGCTTATATAAGAAGGCCAGTGCCGAAAAAAATCTTCAATATTGGCGAACTCCTCAGGGTATTTTATCGATCAATTCTCCCTTTATATTTCCGGTGGTAAGCGTAGATACGATCATGGCACCTCACGATTATCCTCCTTATGAGATATACACATTGGTGCAGTATTCTCAGTTACTCCTAAATGACATTGTAGGTGTCAAATATTATGAGAGATGGGAATCGGCCGAATGGAGTGTAAAAGGCGACAATTATAAAAAGACTCTCATTGCCTGGTCTTTTAAAGTTATTCAATATAGTGAAGTTGGCCAAAATATGGGAAACCGCGAATTGCAATATTTATTTCTAACAGATACTAAGCACCTTCCCTACCTAAAACAAAAGTTAAATAAATAAAGGCGGTTTGAACTGTTTTTGTTGACTATGTGTATATTTATCCAACCACTGATAACATTTATATGAAATTTATTCCCCTGATCTTTTTAGCTATTCTTGCCAATACTTGTAATTCTACCAGGTTTCCCGAAAAAATGCCGGATGATTTTAAGATTGAATATCATTTGGATGGTGGGATGATCAATACCAGCCGTACCATTACCCTTCAAAAAGGAAAATGTTCCGATCATGGCCGAGACGAAGGAGTTCCCTATGAATATGAATGGGAAAATAAAGACATCCCAGCGTTGGAAGTTTTATACAATGACTTAAAAATGCTGAATGCCTTTACCTTAAAATCGAAAAATGCCGGACACGTAGATGACCGTGGTGGTGAAAGCATCCAATTTACCATGAACGGCAAAGATTATGAGGTAAGTGATAGCCAATCCAATTTTATCACTAAAAAAGATGCTCCCGCTTTTAATAAGGCCATTGAACTTATATTGGCCTATACATCCTCGCATCGAGTAATGAAAGCATATTCATCGGATGACTTTCCTGAAAAAATGCCGGATGATTTTACGATCGAATACCAATATGCAGGTGGAGAAGATGGCAGAACTTTATTCCTTACCAAGGTCAATTGCAGCGATCAGGGAGTATTTAATAAAACAGGATTCGAATATTCATGGAAAAATACTTCCTTACCAGAATTTGAAAATCTATATACTGAACTTCGAAAGCTCAATGCATTTGGGTTACAAACTGAAGAATATGCGAATGAAGGAGATAAAGTGGAAGAAAGTATTCAATATACTATCAATGGAAAAACCTATGCTGTAAGCAATAGAGGAAATCGTTTTATTACCAAACAGGACCTGCCTGCATTTAACGAGTCGGTAAAATTAATAGCGGATTATGCCTTGGTACATAGTAGAACATCCACCAATAGTACCTCTGCCTTTCCCGAAAAAATGCCGGCTGATTTTAAGATCGAATATGAATGGGCAGCAGGTATGACAGGAGATAACCAGACGATCGTGCTACAATTGGGAGATTGCCGGGATGAAGGAAATAAAATAAATGAAGATGCACATAGTTTTCGTTGGGTCAATAAAGATAAACCGGGATTTGAAAACCTGTATAACGAATTAAACAAGCTCAATGCATTTATCATAAAATATACCGAAAAAGAAAAAGTATATGACCGGGGCGGAGAAAGTCTTCGGTTTACGATTGACGGGAAAGTGTATATGGTAAGTAACAGCGGCAAATGTTTTATTGATCAGGCTGATCAGGCGGCTTTTAAAAAAGCAGTGGGACTGGTTCTAACCTATGCAAATAAAAATCATTAACCGGGGCCTCCCATTAGGTTCGGCTAATTGCTACGTTTGCAGATAAATATAATAAGATAAGACGGTTCGTTCCCAAGACATTCAGGCTTTAACACTTCCTAAAATCTTCTAAATGCTGGTTGAATTCATATAATTCCATATTTTTACGTTCCTAATAATTAAATCATATATGAAAAGAATAGTACTATTTTTTATTGGTTTGTCGGCCTTGGCAATCCAGGCACAAACCATCACCAATAAAGAAGGAAGTAAATATCAGTTTACAAAGGTGTACGATACGGAAGCTACTTCTGTAAAAGATCAAAATAAATCAGGAACTTGCTGGAGTTTTTCAACGCTTTCCTTTTTTGAATCGGAATTAAAAAGAATGGGCAAAGGAGATTTCGACCTGAGCGAAATGACCATTGTTAGAAATGCTTATGTACAGAAAGCCATTAAATATGTACGAACCCATGGGACCATTAATTTCGGTCCGGGTGGGGCCTTCCATGATCCATTGAATAGTATCAGGGATTTTGGAATGATGCCTGAATCTGCATATCCTAACACGATTGCTCCTGGCAGTAAGATCGACCATAGCGAAATGGATAAAGTTTTAAAAGCCTATGTAGAGACCATTGCAAAAAGTGAAGGAGAGATTTCTCCAGCTTGGCTCGCAGGCTACAATGGTATACTGGATGCCTATCTCGGCAAACAGCCTGAATCATTTACCTATAATGGCAAGTCCTATACTTCCAAAACTTTTAGTGATTATATAGGTATCAAACCTGATGACTATATAGACCTTACCTCCTATACCCATCATCCATTCTATCAGAAATTCAAATTGGAGATCCCTGATAACTGGAGCTGGGATGAAGTATACAATTTACCGATCGATGAATGGATGACCGTTTTGGAATATGCCTTGAGCAAAGGATTCACAGTTGCTTGGGGAGCTGATGTAAGCGATAAAGGATTTTCACATAAAAATGGCCTAGCCCTGATACCGGAAACCGACTGGGATATGATGAGTAAAACAGATAAAGATTCCATCTGGTTCAAACCCTGCAAACAAAAAAATATTAGCCAGGAAATGCGTCAGAAAGACTATGATAATTTCGTAACTACAGATGACCATGGAATGCAGATCACAGGTATGTATAAAGATCAAAATGGCACCAAATGGTTCAAGGTGAAAAATTCGTGGGGAACAGGCCATGGAAATGAATGTGGTGGATATTTCTACGCTTCTGAAAACTATGTAAAACTAAGGACCATGAATTTTATGGTTCATAAAGATGGAATACCACAAGAGATTAAGACCAAATTAGGAATTAAATAAAAAAAGGGCTTCGGCCCTTTTTTTTATGACCTAAAGACGCTCTAATTGCAAGTATATCCGTTTGCCTCCTGGGCTGCCACCGCAGCATTGTAATCATCCTCCGATACATCGCCTCTACATACTTGTATGGATATTTCGCTGTCCTTTTTACAGGTCTTGCATTCACACGATACCAAAAAGGCAATCATTGCAGAAGCCAAAAAAATGATTTTTGAATATTTTTTCATACATCCTAGATTAAATTAAACAACCCATCCTATTCGCAGTTAAACCCTCCGGCCTCTAAAAAGATAATTGTATTATCGTAATTTTCCTGAGAACCTTGGTCTTTGCAGATGGTATAAATAGGTTCATTGTCCTTTTTACAAGTTTTACATTCACATGAGCTTAAAAACCCAATCATTCCAATCGAACAAATCAGAATTCCTATATATTTTTTCATAACCATTATATTTTAATTACAGCTATATTCACTCAACTGATACCATCCCAGGGCCTGATTATAATCCTCCTGGGTGGCATAATTATCCCTACATACTCTTACGTCATTCTCCCCCGGCTTGGTGCATACCTTACACTCACAAGCTACTAACAAACACCCCATACATAGTATAACCAGGAATGATTTTATTTTTGCATATGTCTTCATAACTTCAATTTTATATATTAAAATTAGTTCACCTTCGTGGAAAATGTCTTACATCATTCATAGGTTTGCGTTAAACAATGGTAATAAAGATGAGTCCCTACCCAAAAAAAAGAGCCCCGATACTGATCGAGGCTCTTTTTTATTTGGTGATAATGATCAATTACATGAATAACCACCCAACTGATAAAATCCGAGGGCTTCATTATAGTCATCCTCTGACGAATAATTATCCCGGCAAACCTTTACATCATTTTCACCTGCTTTTGTGCATGTCTTACACTGACAGGAAACAAGGAAAAGACCTATTCCCAAAGTAAGAAGTATTGTTTTTGCATATTTTCTCATACTTTACATATTAAATTAAACTATATAAAAGTATTGATTACCCAACCACCAGGTGTTACATAATTCATAGGTCCATAGTTAAACAATGGTAATAGTGTGGATAAAAAAAGGGAACCAATGGTTCCCTTCAAATAGAATTCTTTATGATCAATCACAGGAGTATCCTCCCAGTTGATAGCCCCCAATGAGTTGGTTATATTCATCATCAGTAGCATTGTCTTTGCAAACAGTAATAGATACCTCACTATCTCTTTTGCAGGTCTTACATTGGCAGGATGCCAAAAAAGCAACCACACCTATGCTCAATAAAATCATTTTTCCGTATTTTTTCATATCTAATTTGAGTTAAATTAAAAAAAGTTTAAGTTGCTTAGTTACAGGTATAGCCCCAAGCCTCAAGTGCATTGATCGCATTATTATAATCATCCTCACTACCCTGGTCCTTACAAACAGTTTGCGTAGGATCATTGTCCCTTTTGCATGTTTTGCACTGGCATGATGCCATAAAGGCAACCACTCCGATGCTTAATAAAATGAGTTTTCCGTATTTTTTCATAAATAATGAGTTTGATTTGATAGGTAAATATATATAAATTTTAATTCAAATACTATTTTTAATAGAGCTTATATACAGGGTATTGCATATAAGATTCCTCGAAAAAAGGGGACCTTTTATAGATATAATAGAGTTGTTCCCAGTTATTATGGGCAAATGCTGTATCCGATGCCTTTTTTTTCTCGAAATCGTACAACAATCGTTCATCATTCTGTAACACCTCATACGCCTTGTCCTCCCAAACATAATCACTAAACCATTCTTTTTGCTGCAGCATGGCATCAAAAAAGCCCCAGGTAAAATAGGAGTCGTACCCTGTTGGCTCTAACACGGTCGCCAGAAAATAATCGAAACGGGTTCCTGTTTGGATCAATACATCTCCTCGATAAAACTGTTTGGTTAACTCAACAGGTTCCAGTTTTACATTTCTCTTTAAATGATGCCCCTCATAAGGAGTAGGCGAAGATTGATAGGAGATGATTTTATAGGTTTCTACCAATTCAGTCCTGTCTTCCAGCAAAAAAGCCATGGGCACCTGGTTCAATCTCAGTTTATCAATCACAACCGACCAGCCTTGAGGAATAATATAATATTCCGGTTTTCGGGCACTGTCGGTGCATGTAGATTCCCAATACATAGGGATCATTTTGTCAAAGGGTTTTTGGGTATCGTAGTACAATCTATTTCCTCCGGTTACCATGCTTTTTTTATAGCATGCCTGATAGCCTAAGAACTGAATGGATGATTTTTTTGATCGGTCGGTTTTCCAATGCAAGCCAAAGTATTTGCTGGCTGCAATGGTCTGGTCCGACTTTATCCTGATTTTTTTCAATTCTGTTCCGTTCTGATGAATATAGATAGAGGCAAATTTTAAAAATTCCAAGGTCGACTCTACTCTTTTCGGAAAAGGTTTGAGCATATGGGTTTCCAACACAAAACCTGGAACATTAAACAAGGCAGCATATCCCGTACTGTACCTGGGTGAATCGTAAAAAGCGATCAGGCCACTATCAGGGATCTCTTCAACCGTATTCACATAAGGAGCCACTGGCCAACCTTTTGAATCCATATGTTTTTCAGCAGCCGGGAGAACATTGGAATATAAATAGCTGCTCATGCTTTTCTCCAACTTATTCTTTTGAGTGGTCAGGAGAGTAAATGTATATTGGTAATCGGCACCGTTACTCACATGGGTATCGATGAACAGATCAGGCTGGAGCCATTGAAATATCTGCACGAAACTTTGTGTATTCCTGGTATCCATCTTGATAAAATCCCGGTTCAGATCAAGATTTTGGGCATTGCCACGAAATCCATACTTCTCAGGTCCATCCTGGTTGGCCCTGCTGCAACAGGTCCGGTTCAAGGATCCATCAATATTATATACAGGGATAATGCAGATACATGTATTTTTTAACAAGGAATCCTGTGTAGAAAGTATCCATTCCGAAAGAAGTAAAGAAGCATCAATACCATCCGGTTCACCGGGGTGGATCCCATTCATGATCAACAATACGGGTATTTGTTTTTTTTCGATCACCTCTTTCTGGAAATTTTTTCCACCATACATAATAAAAAGGTGTAAGGGCTTACCTACATCCGTGCTCCCTTTCTCGAGCAGAAAAGCATGCTTGTATTTCTTATCCAACTGGCGGTAATAATCAATGGTCTCCTCGTATGTAAATGACTTGTTCTCTTTGTATTGCATGGGAACCACCTGGGCTGCCAGTCCTTGTGAATAAAGGCTTAAAAAAAATATTAACGGGTATGATATTTTCTGTAATATTGTGGTAATCATAAAGCAAAAGCAGTTATGGAAATTAAAGGCAAGTTACAAATAATATTACCGCTTACCGAAGGGTCAGGAAAAAACGGTCCCTGGAAAAAGCAGGAATTTGTGATTGAAACCATGGATACCTATCCTAAAAAGATATGCATGAATGTTTGGGGTGATAAAGTAGATGAATTTAAAAAATATAAAATAGGTGATATGCTCACTTGCTCGTTGGATATCAGCAGCCGGGAATACAACGGCAAATGGTACACTGATATCAGGGCCTGGAGGATCCAGACAGGGGATACAGGTGGCAGCAATGAGCAACCGAACAACTATGTTCCTTTCTCGAACAACGAACCAGGAGTTATTACAGATTCAGGTGTTGGCAACAACAATACCAACAATAACTGGGAAGGCGATCTGCCTTTCTAAAATACTTACTCCATATTTCTTTTTTCGGATCCAATGTGAATCATTGCATCCTTTCCTTTGATACAGACACTTTTTCGAAGAAAAACATGGCTAAATAAATTTCTCTTTAACCTTCTTTGTGAGTCTAATTTTGTTTACCGACAACCTTGAAACTTGGGCGCCGTTGTAATAGAGAAAACCAACACTCATCCCATGATCAAAAAATATTTAGATGACATCGTTTTGTTTGCTCATAAGAAAAACATGGAACCATATACAGATGGGTTTGTGAAAGAATGGCAGATCCAATTGGAAGACCTGGGTTTTATTATCGATTACCAAGGTCGCATGACAAGCTCTCCAAAACCCATATTGGGATATGTACTCAAAATCATGAATGAGTATATTTTGCTGAGATGCCTTTTTACTCATACTGCAAATGGGTTTTCTCCGGATAACCGGAACTATTGCCGCAATGATTGGGAGCGGAAAAATATATCAGTAAAATCGCAGCGGGAATGCAAGCTTGCCCTCAATGGGATCTCAGAAAGGCTGAAGAATTCATTAATGAAGTAAACCATCCGCAATATTTGACCCGTGAGTCCCCTCCCAAAAGGTGGAGACCCCCGGAGAAATGGTTTTCACCTGTAGGTTTCCTGCAAAAAGGCCAGGAGGCTCGCAGGAGAAATAAAATATTACTTATACTTCCTTCTTCGGATAATAGAGTAAGCTAATATAACAGAGATCACACCAGCGATCCACAATCCGCTCAATGAAAAATAATTAAGTCCCCAGGTCGACATCATATGATCGGGGAATTTTACAGTGGCCATTATGGAACTGGCTATTAACAACGCAACGATCAGGAGGGTTAAAGAAATGCGGTTGGTAACACTGTCCATTTTCTTCAACAAATATCCATATCCCTGGTGCTCTACTTCAAACCGCATTTTCCCTTTGCGCATCGATTGCATGATCTGCTTTACTTCGTAAGGAAATGAAGTAACAAGAGAAGAAACTGTATTGAAACGTGCATTAAGGTCGTAAATAATATTCTTGGGCTTCAGCCTTTCCTGCATCACCTTGGTCCCCCATGGTTTGATGAAATCATAGGTACGGAAATTGGGATGCATGATCTTACCGATCCCTTCCAAAATAGCCAATGCACGGAAAATAATATAAATATCACCGGGAACTTTGAGCTGGTAATCGAGCATGATCTTTTGCAGGCGGGCAATCATGTCAGCAATGCTGGCCTCACTTACGTCGAGGTTGGCATAATCCAAAATAAGTTCCTGGATATCGTATTCAAAAGCACGGGTATCTGTAATATTTTCTTCAATGGCCAGTTTACGCAAAGCTTCTGCAGCGGCCCGTGCATCTTGTTGAGCAATAGAAATAAATACCATGGAAAAATTGTACTTATCCCGGCGCATGAGATGGCCTACCATTCCAAAATCCAGCAAGACAATTTTACCTTTCTGATTGACTAATACATTTCCGGGATGCGGATCGGCATGAAAGGATCCCTTTTCGAAGATCATTTCCAGGTAAATGCCCATTCCCTGCTCCACCAGTTTTTGTGGATTTAATCCCCAGGCCTTTAATTGTTCTACATTGGTGATCTTACATCCGTCAGAATACTCCATCGTAAGCATCCGCTTGGTGGTAAATTCCCGGTAAACTTTTGGAATGTATAGATTGATATTGTCCGCATACATGGCACGGAACTTATGAATATTCCTTCCTTCATTGGTATAATCCAATTCACGTGTCATGCTCCGTTCAAATACCTTCACTACATCACCGGCATTAAGTACGCCTTGTCTTTTCAAATACCTGTCGGCTCTGCGAACAATATCGGCCAGGATGGTAAGGTCACGTTCAATAGATTCCTGGGCTTCAGGGCGCTGAACTTTTACCACCACCTTATCACCATTATGGAGTTTTGCCATATGCACCTGGCCTATGGAGGCCGATGCCAAGGTAACCGGATTGAATTCAGCAAATATATCTTCCAGTTCATTTCCGGTTTCTTCCCGAATGATCCTTCTTACTTCTTCGTAACTAAAAGGAGGAACATTGTCTTGTAATTTCTCAAATTCCTTGATCAAAGGTTCGGGAAGCATATCTGGACGATTGCTCATGATCTGGGCCAGCTTTACAAAAGTGGGTCCCAATTCTTCCACCACCATGCGAATCCTTTCCCAACGGGTGGATTCAAAAACAGGTTTTTCGTTTCTCGACCAGCTGATCCTCTTTTTCTCACTAACAAAATTTCGCAAGGTAGAGTTCACTACAATGTCTTCAAATCCATACTTAATAAGTATGGAAATGATTTCACGTACACGTCCTATATTCCGAAATGTTTGCTTGAGCATGTGTTGGTTGGTGCTGGTGGCAGGGTGCAAAAGTATTAAAAATGTTGAGAGATAGGAAAGCGGATATTTAAAAAACGTTATGCTTTGTCATCGAATGATCCATGGATAATGATGTTAAATCCTTCAGCTTCTTATCAAACATGCTTAGCTGCTTCGCAGCCCGCATACCTTTCCCGCAGCCTCTCCCGATGGCTATCGGGAAGCTATTGGGGTCGCAGATTTATTCACAGAACTTCATCTATATCGTCAAGTATTGATACATAAAAAGCCGGATGGATTACTCCCTCCGGCTTTTTCTCTACATCTGGTTATAATGAAATTCCCGCAAGAACTTATTTTACCGCTTCAGCTTTGTTTTTTTTAGTAGCTGTAGTTCCTAGTTCAGTTTCCAGGTCAGCCACTTTTTTCTTCAAGTCGGCCAATTCTTCTTCTTTGGTTTTCTTTTTAAATCTCTCGGTAAATTCATTGAATTTAGCTTCAGCTTCTTCTCTTTTTACTTTTGCTTTTGCCAAAAACTCATCTACCATTTTCTTGCCATCCTCAGAGCTAATCTTTCCTTTAGCTACCAATTCGTTTACCGAAGTTTCGAATTTTTCTGAAGCACTGGCCATTAAATCTACACCGGCGTGTAAGAAATTTTTTACTGCTGTGTTAAGTTCCATAATCTTGATTTTTAAAGTTTATTGTTTATTTGATATTTCAAATTTATATCGACCTACTTTCAAAATCTATGCGCAAAATCATATTGGCAGACGACAAAATTTCACTTTTAAGTTTAAAGTGCTGATTATTAGCCTAATAAAATTTTACTTATAAGTTAAATAAGTGACTGACATATCTGTCAAATGCCTGCCAATACTGACATTAAGTCTGCATATGGCAGAAAATTTAACTTAAAAGTAAAATTAAGTCCTGTTTTGGAAAGGATTTCGTAATTTGGCAAGTAATTCGCTGTATCAGAAGCATGTTGAACAATAAGAAAAACATATTTAAAGGGAATGTGCTCAAGAATCTCTTTGAAGAAATGAAGGAGATCGAAAAGGTGCAGGTAGAAACCAAGTTCAACCTGGCCAATGCATTAGAAAGTTTTTTAAAAAATAAAGGAATATCTAAGTCGGAGTTTGCAGCCAAAATGGGTAAGTCACCTTCCGAGATCAGCAAATGGATGAGTGGTAAACATAATTTTACCATCGATACCCTCATGGAAATTGCACATGCATTAAAAGTGGATATTACAGAATTGCTCAAATTTAAACCCGAACCTTTGATCAAGACCAAAGTAACCGTTCATCGAAAAAAGAAAGAAGATCCAGGCGAAAAAAAAGAAGACCTGGATGATTTTGAATACCTGGAAGAATAGACTTTTGTCGCCACCTTTCCCGCTTCCAGATAGCTATCGGAACACTTTATCTCTTATTACGCCTCACTATTATCTTAAAATAAGATTGCAAAGACGGGCAACCGAGGCGCAGCCGAGCTCATGAACACCTATTATAAAAATAGTATAGTGAGTAATTACCCATCTCTACAAACGACTACGAATAATTTTTGTGGCCACAATAAAAGGATGTTTCTTCAACCGAACAGCTTTGCTACGAACTTGTGTACTTCGCCTTCGTCAAGCTACCACTTTGCCCCAGAGGCAGAAGAAGTTACTTATTTAAAATTATTTTTTGGGTAAACATTTTTTTCTTCCCTTGCGAAACAGTTATCAGGTAAATTCCTGCAGGTTGTTCTCCGATAGAAACCCAGTTTTTATTAGAAGTGCTGAGGATGTTTTGACCAACCATATTATGAATATTGATCTCAAAGTCCGTTAAAGAGGTTTGAATATTAATATCTCCTTGGGTAACAGAAGGAAAAATATGAAAATGATTGAGCTCCTCTTGATTGATATCCATTAAAAAACAAGGTGACTGACCACCGGGAAAGTTGGAATAATTATAGGTCATTCCGGGACAAGATACCAGGGAGTCAATTGTTGCATGAGAAGTATCAACGAATAAAGTAAAAGTAGGATCATAGACAATCTTTTTAATATCATACAGGCCTGATGTGGTTGTATCAATGATCAGGTGACAATTGTTCTGCATAAAAACAGTAAGGTTGGTACTAAAGCCTATGGTTAAACGGGCACTTCCCTCCAGATAGATGGTATCCGGGTTATTGTTATAATAATAATAGAATGAATTAAAACATACGTGGTGCACTGAGCCTGGATGGTTAACACTCGAATCTGTTACTCCAAAGGGTATCACCTGGGCATGGGCAGGTATAACCGGAGTGCATTGTGCATGGATAAGTTGAGGAATAGCTATCAAGCTTAGGAAAGCAAGCGAGTAAATAATTTTCATATGCGGTTGTTTAATTGAAAGACGCTCAACAACAACATAAGGTTGCATGGATAGAAGAAACTATTTTCTCAAAAATACTTTTTCAGTATATACTCTTTTACCCTGCTGCAATATAGTTACCAAATACATTCCGGAAGCATTACCACCAATGGAAACCATATTTTTATTCCTGGTTCCTGCTACTTTCTGTCCTGATAAATTATAAACGGTTACCTCAAAATCATCCAGTTCGGTGGTAATATTAATTTCACCTGTTGTAATGGTGGGGTAAATATTCGCATGGATTTCTATTTCATCTTCAGTTCCCATACCTGTGGTTGGGATATCAGCAGTCCATATTCCACGACCATGGGTAAACACAAACACTTTTAAATCACTGTTCCTGATTTTTACCTGGTGGACCGGTACGTTGGGAATATCATTCTCCACCAACCAGTTCACACCTCCATTACTGGTGGTAAACACTCCAAAATCTGTTGCCAATACAATAAAGTCTTCGTTATACGGACTCACATCCACCCAGTTTGCACCTATACCAGCTGGAAGGTCACCGTGTATAGAGGTCCATGTTGGCGTAGCGGTATTAGCATTTGTTACCTTATACACCCTCGGACTGGCAACAATCGATCCCAAACTAATAAATAAAGTACCTGCATTTTTAGGACTTACGGAGATGCACGTCATTGAACTACCCAATGCTGAAAAGGGAATACTGGAAGACAAATTCACCTGGTCGCCAGGAGTTGAATTTACACCGCTAGGTACTCTGTACAACCTATTCGATCCGCCGCAATAAATAATAGGATCAGTGCTATAAGAAATTCCAATGGAATAGATATCTGTAATTGGGTTGGTAAGGATCTCCCAATTATTGGCTCCATTAATGGTTCGCCATACCCTGTTCCTGGTTGGAAAATACAATTGCTGTCCATCCAGCTCATTAATTTCAAAAGGATTGATGAACCAGGTATTATCGTCAATATCTCCATTTGCATCACCATCCATTTCATTCATCACTTCGAAAAAGGTGGGATAGGTAGTATGTGCATTAAAGGTTTTTTGAATATGGCCATTTTGCCACGAAACATATCCTTCATAATCACTTTGTAAATCAACAGCACAAAAAGCTCCATCCCCTCCAAAAATATGTTCATGCGAAATGGTGGTAGGTCTGCATGATTGAGTTCCATTATCCTGGGTACCACCCCAGAACCGAATGCTATCCGGAAAATAAGTTCCGGCATAAAACTGGGTTACATTGTAACCATTGTTTAATTCCCATGAGCTGTTGCTGAAATAATTGATATCATATCTATGTACACCACCGTCGTTACCTATATAATAATAATCCGGATTCATCGGATCTGAAAGCCCCACATGATAGTCCGCATGCGAATCCCATCCCTGTGACCATCCAGAACCACCATTAAAACTTACCGCTATGTCCACTCCTCCAACAATCACCAACTGTGGTTGATTGTCATCCACCAACAACATTAAACTATACCAGGGGAAAGGCATATTGATCCCGTCATCGGTAGGACTTAGTTTTTGAGTCCAGGTAACACCCTGGTTGGTGGACTGCCAGAAAGAATGCACCGCATCGTTGGAAGAATTTTCGTACATGGCGTACACATAGTTCCTGTCGGTTCTGCAACTGGCCAATACAATTCTCTCGAAACCTCCGGAAGGTAAACCTGCAGCAATTTCAACAAAGGTGGCCGAATCACCTGAAGGTGAAAAATACAATCCATCAGTATGCGCTGCAATAATAATACTCCCGTCGGCAAAAACTTCTATATCAGTGATCTCTTTATTAGGTAATACATTCACAAAGCTGGTACCTGCATCCTGGCTTCTCCATAAACCTTCATTCGCTGTACCCACATATACTTCGTTGGTATCAGATATAGAATGTGATATCTGCCAGGTATAACTGAAGGCACCAATAGCAGTAGCAGGAAGTAAACTAAAACTTACACCACCATCCGTTGATTTGTACACACCGTTACCTACAATACCGGCCCCATAATAATTAATAAAAGTGCTATTACCAGCAGGTTCTCCACCTGAATAATAAAATACATCATGGTCGAATGGATTTTGTGTAATAGAGGTGATGCTTAGGTTAGCCATATCATCATCCACCGGATTCCAGTTTGCACCACTGTTGGTAGAAACCCATAACCCACCGGAGACACCCCCTGCAAAAACTCTTGATGAGTCGGCATAATCAACCCAGAGTGCCCGGGTTCTTCCTCCCACATTGTTAGGGCCCCTTTCTACCACATTCGAAAACAATGCGCCTGCCCTCATGGCCCGAATATCCATTACTTCGTTTTGCACTTGCCTGTACAAATCCCAATCTACGATCCCTTGGGGGTTCTTTTTCAAATCATACCATTGAGCTTGCCAACCTGGATTTCCCGGAATTTCCTTTTCCCGGGGCTCTTTGTTTAAGTAATTTTTAGTAGTAATAATTGCGGAGGTGCAAACAAGTAAAAAGGGGATCACCCATGAAAATTTCTTCATAATAGGAATATAAATGCCGAGGAGGCCATTGCTAACACGCAAATTTACGAAATTTATCCTTCTTCCAGTTAACATTATTGACCATTTATCCCTTAAAATACAAGTATTGGTAAAGTTTTTATATGTTAGCGCAGTAATTAAAGACCAATGACCATCAAGGAAGAAGGAAAAAATCAAAGAAATCAAATTCTCATCATCATCGTTGCTTCCTTGGGTTACTTTGTCGACATCTATGACCTCATCCTCTTTAACGTTGTAAAAAAATCAAGTCTTCTATCATTGGGTTTTTTGCCTGAACAACTAAAAGACCTGGAAATATTTTTGTTCAATTGCCAAATGGGAGGAATGCTAACCGGCGGAATTTTATGGGGCATATTGGGTGATAAAAAAGGAAGGCTCAAGGTGTTATTTGGCTCTATCCTTCTTTATTCATTGGCCAATATTGCGAATGCATATGTTTGGGACAAAACATCCTACGCTGTCGTCCGTTTTATTGCAGGGGTTGGTTTGGCTGGTGAACTGGGAGCAGGGATTACGTTGATCACCGAGATGATGAAAAAAGAAAAAAGAGGGTATGGAACCATGATCGTGGTAACTTTTGGGGCTTTGGGTGCAGTATTCGCTGCATTGGTCGCTAATAAATTCAATTGGCAAACCTCTTATTGGGTGGGAGGTATCATGGGATTATGCTTATTGCTTTTACGTGTAGGTGCATTTGAATCGGGCATGTTCAAACAAATGCATACGCAAAAAAAAGAAGTGCAAAAAGGAAATCTCCTGATGTTGTTCAATAATAAAAAAAGGTTAGGTACTTATTTGTTGTGCATTGTCATGGGACTTCCTGTTTGGTTTGTGGTAGGTATTCTGATTAGTTTATCCGAATCATATTTTGAAGACAAGGCCTTTTGCCTGAAGACCGATATCAGCACAGGAAGTGCGGTGATGTATTGCTATATTGGCTTATCCGTTGGTGATCTGTTAAGCGGGATCTTTAGCCAGGTATTTAAATCCAGACTGAAAGTAGTTTTTGGATATTTGATATTTAGTGTTGGTGTAATCATACTGTATCTATTCACCATGGATAATAAATCGGATGAGTACTTTTATTTTATATGTGTGCTCCTTGGTATAGGTACCGGTTATTGGGCTTTATTTGTTACCATTGCAGCAGAACAGTTTGGAACGAATATTAGGTCCACCGCTACATCAACGGTCCCTAACTTTGTTCGTGGAGCAGTGATCCCAATTACCAATTCATTCAAATACCTGGTACC
>JANWKT010000041.1 GCA_025451235.1 Flavobacteriales bacterium
AACAGTGGATTCGGTGAAACCGCCAAAGCACAGGAATTCGATGTAGATACCGTTTCATACAATGTAGAAGGTTTCCTCTACTGGTTCGGGTATAAAGCCCAACAATCGGTTGCTACCGATAGTTCCAGGCTGATGCTCCGATTCTGGAAAAACGATTATTCAATCATCATCGGTGGCTCTTCCAGGCTATCACCCTTTAGTGTACTTGATTCTTCTGAACTGTATATTTCTTCTTTAGTGGCAGATACACAGTTCACCGGAGGCGTAAATATCTGGATGATCACGCCTCAACCGGTGAGTGCCAATTATTCTGCAGGTTTTACCATGGAACATTTACACTATAAAGACACCATATCGGTGATGATGAGTACCGACGGAGATCCCCCTGTTTCTTTGATGAGCTGGGAAAAATGGAATGGCTCCTGGAACCTCATCCTGAATACCTGGGGGTTGGATGCTGACTTTGCTATTTTCCCTTTGGTAGACATGGTGACCGCTTCGGTGGAGGATGATTATTTTGTGCAGGGATTAAAGTATACCTTATATCCAAACCCTTCCACCGAATGGATGAATATTGATATGGAAGTGGAAAAAGAAGGAGAATATTTAATCACCATGCACGATCTTTCAGGAAGGCTGATCAAAACCCAGAACCTCGGCTTTTTATCCAGTCAGAGAGTTTCCACTTCTATAGAAGTGTTTGATCTTCCCTCCGGAAATTATATACTTACCATTTCAAATGGTAAAAAAGGATTGAGTAAGAAATTTATTAAGAATTAATCTTCTACTTTTTTCAGAATGGTCCCGTGCCCTCCAACAATGTACCAGGTTTTTTTACCTGCATAACAAACCTGTACTAAATAATTCAATGTCTTACTTTCTTCCAGGATCCAATTGAGTCCTCCATCGTTGGTTTTTAAAATGGTTCCTCCTGCGCCTATTGCATAACCATGGTTCTTATCAGAAAAACAGATGGAGTGCAGGTCGGCAGTTGTACCTGAATTTTGTCTGACCCATGTTACTCCCAGATCCGTTGTTTTAATGATCATCCCATAAGTTCCGGCGACGTACCCGTTTTTTGTATCCGTAAAATAAACGGACATGCTCCACCAGTTTTTTATTTCCGATCTGATAGTTGTCCATGATATTCCTCCATCCACCGTTTTGAGAATAAGGCCATCCTTTCCACCCACCAGGAAACCGGTAGAAGGATCCAGAAAATCTGCATCCTGGAAACCTTCATAAATTCCACAATCGATTTGTGTCCAATGATTAGAATATATGGAGCCTTTTATTAAATTTCCCGAACTTCCTGCAATAAAAATATCAAGGTGGGCAGGACTGATCGAATGAAAGGATATACCTCCCCAGGTCCCCGTTGTTTCGGCCAACCATGTTTCACCTCCATTTCGGGTCATCCATATTTTATCATGACCACCCGCTGCATATCCGATCAGGTGATCAACAAAGTAGATCGCATAGAATGATTTGTTTTCCTCAATAGATGTTGATTTACATATCCAATGGTGGCCACCATCTGTTGTGCCATAGATCCCTTTGGCACTGGCCACAAATCCTGTATCTGCATTGATAAAGGATATATCATGGATGGTTTCGTCCATGCCGAATGATAGGGAGTCCCACTGGCCGAAGCATGTACACGTGGTGCAGAACACGATGAACAAATAAGGGAAGATCCTTTTCATGACAGGTATATTACTTCTGATTAACTTGAAAGATATAAAAGTTCATCGATCATTCATTGCCCGATATTAAATAATTTCCCAATATCCTCAAACTGGTTTTTTACCGGCCCACAAATAGAATTTTCCAAATCCGGGAATCATTTTACTCACCCAAAAGCTGATGCTTCCCAATATATACTTCATTACATGAACGGGATGGGCGCTTTTTAAAGATTCCGGAAAAGGCCATCGTGCATCAAATACTCTCCATTGGACCGTAGAAAAACCAGCCGCTTCCAGGATCTTTTTCTGGTTCGAACGATTGGTTTGTATCACCATATAGGGAGGATAGTTGGTTTCAAATTTACCTCCCATTCTTTTTCTGAGGAAGAAATAAGTATCCATCATCCATCTGGTAAGTGTAAAATTTCTTTCAATAGGTCCATCCACCATCATGAGCCCACCCGGTTTTAGTTGATTAAATATATTCCGAAGTTCAGCAACCGGATCAGTTAAGCAGATAAACACATGACTCATTCGGATGATATCATATTGGGGGATGGTATTTTTTTTAAAATCCTCATAGGTGATAAAATTCATTCCTGGTTTTTGTTGCTTCAGTTGATCCACCATCCGTTGTGTATATTCGATCCCGGTTAAAGTGAGGCCCTTACATTGTTTTTCAAGAAATGAAAGAAAATGTCCGGGGCCACATCCGAAATCTGCCATATTTGTCAAGGCTGAATATTCTTGTAGGATGCGGATCTGGTCATGGTAATAGGATCTTACTTCTGCCTCTCCATCGGTAGGATGATATTCGGGTGGAAACATGAGTTGAAGATCATCGGCATTGGGTAAAGGATCAATAAAAACCAATTGACAGTCTTTACATTGTAAATACTTAAAACGCTTTCCGTTATAGTTAATTTCGGGATAAGCGAATGGCCGATGCCGGGCTGAGTTGCAAAACAAACAGGTTTTCACGAGGTTTCTATCATTTCGGGAGAGTTCCGGTTGATCTTTCCCTATCAAAAAAGAGGGGAACTAATCCCTATACATTACTTTTTTTACTGCTTTGATCACCCTTTCGGCATTGGGCAAAAACTCAGCCAATAAGGAGGGAGAATAAGCAGAAGGAGTATCAGCAGTATTCACCCGAAGTACCGGAGCATCCAAATAATCAAATGCTTCTCGTTGCACTTTAAAGGCCACCTCAGTGGATATATTACCTAATGGCCATGATTCTTCTACACAAACCAGCCTGTTGGTTTTCTTTACAGATTGAATAATAGTATCGTAATCAATTGGACGCACGGTGCGTAAATCTATTAGTTCAACAGAAATTCCTTCTTTTTCCAATTCTGCTGCGGCTGCCATAGCTACTTTGGTAATCTTACCGAAAGTAACGATGGTAACATCTGTTCCTTCCTGGATCACTTTTGCCAAACCCAATGGAATTAAATATTCTTCTTCTGGGACCGGACCTTTATCGCCATACATTTGTTCTGATTCCATAAAAATAACCGGATCATTGTCACGAATAGAGGTCTTTAAAAGCCCTTTGGCATCCGCCGGATTGGAAGGAACAACCACCTTTAACCCAGGACAATTCGCAAACCAATTATCGAATGCCTGTGAATGGGTGGCAGCTAACTGGCCTGCAGAAGCAGTCGGTCCCCGGAACACAATCGGAATATTGATCTGTCCCCCACTCATTTGATACATTTTGGCAGCATTGTTGATGATTTGATCGATACCCACCAAAGCAAAATTAAAGGTCATAAATTCAACGATCGGACGAAGGCCATTCATGGCAGCACCCACACTAATACCGGCAAAACCTAATTCAGAAATCGGTGTGTCGATGATCCTTTTGGCACCAAACTCTGCCAACATGCCCTGGCTCACTTTATAAGCCCCATCATATTCGGCTACTTCTTCTCCCATCAAATAAATATTCTCATCCAGCCGCATTTCTTCTTGCAGGGCTTCTCTTAAGGCTTCGCGAAATTGAATTTCTCTCATAATTTTTTGACTTAGGATGCAGGACTTAGGATGTAGGACCAGGAAACTTATCCAATGTCCTACGTCCTGAATCCTACGTCTTTACTTAAGAAGTCAAAATTATAAATTATATTCGAAATAGGACATATAGGCTCTTTTACCACCTAAGTATTCATCATTATTTTTAACTTTGCCCACATTTAACTTTCGTAACATTATAAAGTATTGATTATGAATATTTTAGTTTGTATAAGTAAAGTACCTGATACCACTTCAAAAATTAGTTTTACCGATGGCAACAGCAAGTTCGATACCAATGGAGTGCAATGGATTGTGAACCCATCGGATGAATGGTATGCATTGGTAAGGGCCCTTGAATTAAAGGAAGCCGGTGGAGGGAATGTAACGATCATTACAGTTGGAAATGCAGAAGATGATGCAGTAATTAGAAAAGCATTGGCCATCGGAGCCGACGATGCTGTAAGGATCAATTCGGATGCAAAGGATTCCTACTATGTAGCTGCACAAATTGCAGAATACGCTAAAACAAAAAGTTTTGACTTGATCATTACCGGTAACCAAACCATTGATTATAACAATGCAGAGGTAGGAGGAATGATTGCAGAATTGATTGGATGGGATTATGTTACTCCCTGTAACAAACTGGATGTAACCGGCAATACCTGTAAAATAGAAAGTGAAGTAGGAGGAGCTACCAGGGTGCTGGAAGCAACTACCCCATTGGTTATCTCAGCGGCTAAAGGAATGGCTGAAGCAAGGATCCCGAATATGAGAGGAATTATGGCCGCGAGGACCAAACCTATTGCGGTTGTAGAACCTGCGGCTATTTCACCACAGATAAAGATCAATGTTTTTGAATTACCTCCTGCAAAAGCGGGGGTAAAAATGATCGATCCTGAGAATATGGATGAGTTGGTAAAACTTTTGCATACGGAAGCGAAGGTTATCTAGAAATCAATTGTAGAATTAAAAAATTTAAATAATATGTCAGTTTTAGTTTTTGTAGAAGCATCCAATGGTAAAATAAAAAAAGCAGGATTTGAAGGTGTAAGTTACGCTAAGAATACTGCCGACCAGTTAGGAAGTACAGTTACTGCTGTTGTTTTTGGAAATGCAGATGGAGCAGAAGTTTCTTCTTTGGGAGAATATGGAGCTTCGAAAATAATGCATGCAAAAGGCGATCTATTTAATAACCTGGATGCCGCAGCCTTTACAGCGGCAATGACAACCGCGGCCGAAAAAGAAAATGCGGATATTGTTATATTCCCATTCGATAATGCAGGAAAAGCCATTGCACCAAGGCTTTCAGCCAAGTTAAAAGCCGGGCTGGTAAGTGGAGCTTTAAGTTATCCAACTACTTCAGGAGGTTTTAAGGTAAAGAAAAATGTATTCTCAGGAAAAGCAATTGCAGAAGTAGAAATTACAACAGCTAAGAAAATAATTTCATTTACACCCAATTCAGTGGGTGCAAAAAAATTGGGTGGTTCAGCCACTGTGGAAGATTTTGCTCCTTCAGTGAATGCATCGAAGATCAAATTGGTGGAAGTAAAAAAACAGGAAGGAGATATTCCTTTGCCTGAAGCGGAGTTGGTAGTTTCGGCTGGAAGAGGAATGAAAGGACCTGAAAATTGGGCCATGGTGGAAGAATTGGCAAAGATACTCGGAGCAGCAACTGCATGTTCCCGTCCGGTAGCGGATGCCCATTGGAGACCACACCATGAACATGTGGGTCAAACAGGAATTGCTATTCGACCGAACCTTTATATAGCCATTGGAATTTCAGGTGCTATCCAACATTTAGCAGGAGTAAACCAAAGCAAAGTAATTGTAGTGATCAATAATGATGCGGAGGCTCCATTCTTCAAAGCGGCTGATTATGGGGTACTTGGAGACGCTTTCCAGGTGTTGCCAAAATTGGTGGAAGCAGTGAAAAATTTTAAAGCTTCTCAAAATTAATTTGCAAAGTACTATGGGTTTGCCTAATTTTATAGACCCTTAAAAATCCACCAGGACGTGTCATTAAAAAAGATTCTGCTCGAAGTTATAGGTTTATCATATAGTCAGACACAAACTGGAGCCTATGCTTTGGTTTTAGGTGAGTCTGAAGGAAATAGAAGATTGCCCATCATTATCGGAGGATTTGAAGCTCAAGCAATTGCCATTGAATTAGAAAAAATGGCCCCCAGCCGACCCTTGACCCATGACCTATTTAAAAAATTCGCTGAAGCATTTAAGATATCCGTAAAGGAAGTGATCATTTATAACTTATTGGAAGGCATTTTTTACGCAAAGCTGATTTGTGATGACGGGTCTGGAAATGAAGTAGAGATCGATAGCAGAACTTCTGATGCTATTGCCTTGGCAGTTCGATTCAATTGCCCTGTATATACATATGAATTCATCTTATCGTCAGCAGGTATTGTGCTGGATGATGAAAATAAACCCCAGGAGGAACTGGAGGAAGTAACCAAAATGGAACCTACCGCTTCTTCTTCAATGGACCTGGGTACTGCTACTGTACAGGAACTCGAAACCATGCTTGATCAGGCCATTACCAATGAAGAATACGAAAAGGCCTCCAAGATCCGCGACGAGATCAAAAAACGCAAAACACAATAAAGTGAATGGCAATCAGTAAATGGTAGCCGGTAAGACCTTAGGATTTTCCGAATTACTATTTACCAAATATTGAAGATAATTCATTAAATTGGCTGTGAATACAGGTGGAGTGAAGGAAACCATTATATTAACGGATATCAGGATAGCGCATAAAAGCATACTTAGAATGCTTTTGTACTTCGACATTTTTCAGTATCCCCTGAATAAGACCGAGCTTTCTTTGGCTGTTGGTGAGCCCGATAAATTGGATGAATATTTGGAAGAATTAGCAGCTGCCAATCTTATTGAAAATAACAATGAATGGTACTTTTTAAAAGGTAGGCGATATACAAAACGGATTACCGAAAAATCAATGTCTTCGCATTTCTATCAAAAAGCAAAAAAATATGCAGCATTGATCTATCAATTTCCATTTGTAAGAGGGGTATATATATCCGGGAGTCTTTCTAAAGATTGGGCAGACGAAACAACAGACGTAGATTATTTTATTATTACTTCCCCTCAAAGGTTATGGATATGCCGCACTTTATTGATCCTTTTTAAGAAGACAGTGTTGTTAAATTCCCGGAAATACTTTTGCCTGAATTATTTTATTGATACATCATCACTGGAAATTGAGGAGAAGAATATTTTTACGGCTACCGAAATTTCTTTTCTCAAACCAATGGTGAATGATGAGCTCTTAAGTGAATTTATTCAAAAGAATAATTGGACCAACAAGTATTATGAACAATCATCCAATGTAGATACTACCTATTTGATCACTAGAAAACCCAACCTGTTCAAGAAAATATCAGAATCCTTGCTGAAGGGGAAGTTGGGAGAAAGTCTTGATATATGGTCGATGAAAAAAACCCTGAAATATTGGAGAAATAAATTCCCCGAGATGAAGAACAAGGAATTTAATATTAACTTTAAATCAAGCAGGAGTATTTCGAAGCACCATCCCAGTGGTTTTCAGAAAAAAGTAATAGATGCCCTTCAACTTCGAGTAAAAGAATTTGAAACCAGCACTCGTATCTCATTACAATGAAAAAGATAGTTTTTACACATTCTTATTTTTTACATTTCGATCCGAAGCAGGAAAGGCTCGGGGAACCCTATCCTCCCTTGGGGACCTTGTATGCTGCCTCCGTGATGAGAGAACGTGGTTTTGAGGTAAAGGTGCATGATGTTATGTTCGAAAAAGAAGCATCCCATATAAAAGAAATTTTAGAAAGAGAAAGGCCTGATTATTTTGTGATCTACGACGATGGATTTAATTATCTCACTAAAATGTGTTTGACCAATATGAGGGAAGCGGCTTTCGAAATGGCTTCTATTGCCTCAGCCAAAAACATCCCGGTTATTATTTCAAGTTCCGATAGCACTGATCATTTCGAAAAATATATATCAAAAGGAGTCGATTATGTATTGTTGGGGGAGGCCGAGGAAACTTTATCTGAACTCATCGACCATCTGGAGAAACAGATCCCGATCAACGACTCTCTGACAGGTTTGGTATATAAAGACGGGCAGGGAAAAATAACGCGGAACAATCGCCGGCAGGTATTGCGTAACCTGGATGCATTGCCCATGCCTGCATGGGACTTGTTGGACATCACTCCCTATAAAAAGATATGGAACGATCATAACGGATATTTCATGATCAATATGGGGACCACCCGCGGATGTCCTTATAAATGTAATTGGTGTGCAAAACCTATTTATGGCCAAAAATATAATTCCAGGTCACCAAGGAATGTGGTGGAAGAAATTAAATGGCTCCAAACGCATTTCAAGGTGGAAAATATTTGGTTCAGTGATGATATTTTTGGATTAAAACCTAACTGGGTGCATGAATTTGCCGATTTACTCGAAAAAGCTCAGATCAGGGTCCGGTATAAAATTCAATCACGTGCTGATCTATTGTTACAAGAAAATTATGTTGCTGATCTGGCCCGTTCAGGTTGTACATCCGTTTGGATGGGTGCCGAAAGTGGCTCCCAGAAAATACTGGATGCCATGGACAAAGGGATCACAGTGGATGAAATCAGAACTGCTACTTTGCTATTGAAGAAGCATAAGATCAAACCCTCCTTTTTTATTCAGTTTGGATATTTGGGAGAAGAAATGGTTGACATTGATCAAACCATTGCTTTGATCAATGAGTTGTTACCTGAAGATATCGGAGTATCTGTTTCATACCCATTGCCAGGCACAAAGTTCTATGAAAAGGTGAAGGAGGATCTGCAGGTAAAAACCAATTGGACGGACTCTGATGACCTGGACCTCATGTTCAAAAACACCTATTCTCCCGATTTTTACAAGACCCTGCATAGGTATGTTCACAAGAACTACCGAAAGCACCAGGCCATTGACAGCATCAAAAATATTTTCGGCAAGACCACACATGCCACTCCACCCAGTTTAAGGAAGAGTGTTGCCTTGCCTTATTATTCCTATTCCGCATGGAGGTATAGACAGAAACTAAAAAATGTTTCACATGTCTGACCCCTACATTTTTGATGAAAAGGCCAAAGAATATGACAAGGAATTTTCCCACTCTTATTTTGGGAAAATTCAACGTCAAAACATTCATACATTTGTAAGTCATCAACTCCAGGGGAAAACGGATCTGGATGTATTGGAGATCAATTGCGGTACAGGTGAAGATCTCTTATTCTTATGCAAATATGGTAAGGTAACTGCAACCGATGTTTCCCCTAAAATGTTGCATCAGGCGGAAGCCAAGCTGGCGAAGAACGAAGTGGAGTTTACTATCTGGGATTTGAACAAACCCCCGGCATTCCAGAAAAAATTTGATCTCATATTTTCAAATTTCGGTGGACTGAATTGCATTACTCCTGAAAGATTGATCGAATTGAACAAAGAATTCAGGAATCTTCTCGATCCTGGTGGCCTGATGATCCTCACATTTATGCATTCATGGAGCCTGATGGAATTTCTATACTTTTTCAATAAACTCATGTGGAAAAAGGCGGTAAGAAGATTGAGTAAAAAAGCCAAGTACCATGACTTGGATATTTATTATTATTCTGCGAAAGAGGTAAAAAAAATATTTGCTGATTTTCACCTGGAAGAAAAATATGCCACCGGAAGCCTTTTATCCGGGGCGTATATGAATTGGCTGGGAAAGAAATTAAAGATCACCGAGAAAAAGACCCAATGGTTGTTTCCTTTTTGGGGAGCGGATCATAGGGTGTATGTGTTGAAAAAAAGATAATATTGATGATGAGAATGGAGATTTTTCGGTGGACCAACAGGGTTCTTAAAAGCGGACTTATATTATTCCTGGCAATGATCATTACTCATTCGTTGGCCTCGCAAAGTATACCAAAATTACTGTCAAATGCCGAGGTGGCGTACGAGAAAGGGGATTATGAAAAATGCGTTTTTTACATGGAAAAAGCATTGCCAAAAATAAAAAATAAGTATGGGGTATACAGCGAACAGTACCTCACTGTTATTAGTTCTTTAACCGAAATGACCCTTTTTATAAAGGATTTCGATAAAGCGATCATTTATGGTTCTGAATTAAAAGTGATTTTTGAGTTGATCAGAGAAATAGACCCCCCAACATTTGAGAACAACAAAATTACTTATATCTCGTGTCTTTCCGTACTGGCCAAATGTTATTTGTTGACGGGTCAGTATAAAAAGGCAAAGGTCCTTTCTCTGGAGTCATTGCGTCTTCAGGAAGCCATACCGGGTGCTAAGGGAGAAATGTATACCACCACCCTGGGAAATTTAGCGGTCATTTATCAATCCCTCTGTGAGGTAGAGAAAGCTGATTCAACTTATAAAGAATTGCTGATCATAACCGAAGAACTGACTGGAACGGCATCCTATGAATATATGTCGACCTGTTCGAATATTGGAGGATTTTACCAAATGCAAAACAATTATGATCAAGCTGAATTCTACTTAAAAAAATCG
>JANWKT010000042.1 GCA_025451235.1 Flavobacteriales bacterium
AAATTGAGTAGTTAAGGGCGGGGGTTATTTGTTATCCGTTAACGGTTAACGGATAACGGTTACAACTGCCGCAGGTTTGCTATAAACGATACCAATTTCAGGAATATTGCGGGGATTCATGTTAAAGCCGAAATGATTTTAAGAGATTTTGGGAAAAAGAGGGAGATTTAACAAATGAATATTATGAACCAGTTGATCTTATGACCCTTCTCTCGATAGCAGCCCCAATACCAGCTAGCATAAATAACATACCGATATTAAATAAGGATTGTGCAATCATCCTTCGGTAATACATTTGCTCCATTGCCTCATTGGAATCAAATGCACAAGATGCACCCACAAAGAAGGCATCATAAAGAATTCCCCCTGTTAAAACCAAAACACCTAATAGGATAGAAAGCTTGATGGTCGAACGGTAATTTTTGAATTTTCCTGCGATTACAATAATGATCGGTAAGCTCTGGATGGCTGGTATAATATTACTGATCATGTTATTTTCTATAAAGAAGCCTTGTGCATTAAAGTCTAGAAACATGAGAATGGTGTAAACAGCAAATGATAACCAATAAAGAAATCCTTTTGTTTTTTCTTTCCAATGTTTTTTGACCAAAATAAATAATGCAACTAAGGGCAGTAAGTACATCAAGAGAAACATGAGCAGGAGAATAATAAAGCCAGAATGATCCTGGAGGGTATAAAGGCTCATTGAATCGACATTGATAATAGCAGGGCCGGCAATACTTATAGCAGCGAGTACAATCATCCCTGTTTTTACATACCGTATAGCTGCAAGACTCCCTTTTTTTCTTTTTATATACACAATCCCAAATCCTATTATAACCGGTAGGAAGGTAATGAGGCATAGAGAAAATAACATTTTCAGCAGACGATTCAGATGCTTTGGGGGTGGTGAATCATCCTGTACTATTTTCATTTCGCCACAGCAATAACATGTGACCTGGTTATCGACGTTTTCCTCCTGAAGGGAAATACATTCATGGCATACAACCGCTTTTACAAAACAGGCGATTTCGCCAGCAAGAAATTCCCTGCTGAATCCCATTCCATGACCGGCACCGAATTTGGTATAGAGATGATAGCAGGCTTCGGCATTTTTATATTTGATGGAAATAGGCTCAGATCCATATATTTTTTCAGGTAGGAGAGGAGGCCCCATCATCCCAAATGGACAAACCATGTCTTCGGTACCATGAAACATTAAAATAGGCATTTTGTTCGCTTCTGCGTTTGAGATATAAGCTGTATCTCCAATAGCTCCCCACATATCAATGATACCAGCAGGCAAAAAATGGTTGTTCAAGCTTCCTAGTTTTTTTTCAATTCCGGGTACTCTTTGGTTCCAGTCTTCTTGGGAAATAAATCCTACACCCAAAGCCGTTATGGCACCTGCACTTTCTCCGCCAATAAAAATACAGTTGGTATCTATTCCATATTTATTGGCAAATAACCTGAAATATTTTAAGGCAGCATTGGCATCTTGCTGTGCCATATAGCCTTGTTCAAGCGTGGGGCCGGGCTGATCGCTTGCGTTGAGTCTATAATTGATAGTAGCAGCTACAAAACCCTTTTCCGCCAGCATTTGGCAAAGATCATTTTCATCTCTTTTATCACCCATCTGAAAACCTCCTCCATGGATCAAAAGAATAAATGGGCGCCCTTTAAGCGTATCTATCGAAAGTTTTGGATAAAATATGTTGAAATTAGAACTTGGATGTGGTTGAATGAGACCTGTAACTTCTTTATAAGAAATATTGGTATCGACCTGGATATCCGTTGGCTGAAAATAAGGATCGGATGAAAACCTGGAAGGAATGCGATAGCTCTGTGCAAAAACATTTCCGGAAAGAAGGAGGATAAGAATAATCCATGTCTTTTTCATTCTCATTCCCAAATCGTAAATTTAACTTCTCCTGTGGTAGTGTTGATCTCCATGACTCCATCTTTCCCACTGGCATTTCCCATCATTCCATACACATCTCTTTTACCATTGTTAAGCTCGTTGTATTTTTTTTCGTCCTCCCGTTTCAATGCCCTTAATTTCCAAAACGTATCGATATGATAAAGCGGCAACCACACAAAATGCTGTTCACCAATTGTACTTCCATTGGAGGTGGTATACACCACATTGTCTTCGAATACATAATAATCCTCTACCTTTTCGTTTTTGCTTTCCAGGTATTTTTGGATATAAGGTCCATAGCTGTTTTTTATTCCGTGCTGGGAATATTTTAATGGTAAATAATTTCCATGCTGGGGTATAAAGATCATCAGGTCTTCATACAGGGGGTTTTGGGCAGAGAGGTTTGCAGAAACCAATATGGTAAAAAGAAGGACAAGCTTTTTCATGAAACCAATATACTCATTTTTAGGTAACCTGCCACCCTTTTCTGAACCCTTTTATTCCAGATATGTATCCTTCTACGTCGAATTCAAAAAATGATATGAACAATTAAGATTTAAAACGATGAAAAACACAATTATTTTACTAGCAGTATGCGTACTATTAACAAGTAACGTAATGAGTCAGAAAATCCTTTTGGAAGAAAGGTTCAATGAAAATGACCGGGGTTGGAACTTAGGGGATGATAAGGACGTGGTAAGAAAAATAGAGAATGGGAAATTTATTTTAGAATGCAACAAGTATTTAACCAACAAGGGTGGGTATTGGATCCGGGTCCCGGATTTTACCCTTCCTGCCACCAACTACTCCATCAGTGTTACTACCGAATGGATAGGGAACAAGAGAAATGATGGAGCTTATAACGCCTATGGATTTATATTGGCTGACTATTATTTTATGGTGTATGCCGACGGTGACCGCCGCCTGCTTAAATGGAATGCGGAGGAGAAAAAATATGAGACCCTTGTTGACTGGAGTGAATCGAGTGCCATTAAAAAGTATGCAGAGGGTGAAAATAAGTGGGAAATAACTTATAAGGATGGAAAAGCAGGTTTTTATGCCAATGGACAAATGTTATATAAAAAAGAAATTGTTATTCCGGAAGGGACCTATATTAAATTGTACGTGGAAAACTCGGAAAGAATAAAGTTTGATAATATTATCGTGAAGAGTTTGTAAGGTTCAACATCTTCCAGATAGTTATTTTTTCAAGGTCAGGACTCCCCCGATAGCCATCGGGGGAGTCCTGACCTTGACGTATTGACCATTTTGATCCTTAATGTTTTTTTAACTCAAAGAAGATCCTTTCAGCCCGCGGGGTATGTCCTATCAATATAAAATCTTTTTTAAAATACAATAGTAACTCCAATAGGTTTTATGCGTTAAAAAAAATATACTTGCTATATGGAGGTTGACCGGAAACATATCAAAGAATTAAAGGCCATGGTCCAGCTATTGGACGATCCGGACCCTGAGATCTTTGGTATGATACGCCATCAACTCCTTTCTCTTGGTAAGCCAGTTGTACCTGCGCTTGAAGAAGTATGGGAACGGACCCTCGATTCGATCCTGCAGGAACGTATAGAAACCATTATTCATGAGATCCATTATGATGACGTGAAACGCCAATTGATCGAATGGCGGGATTTGAGGGAAGATGATCTACTCAAAGGTTCTATTATTATTGCCCGATATCAGTATCCCGATCTGGAGGAACCTAAAGTGACCAAGTACCTGGAGCAATTGTATAAAGATATTGCCCTGGAAATTTCCCTGGTGGATTCTCCGGTTGACAAGATCAGGGTGATCAACCATGCCATGTTCGATATCCACCGGTTTTTAGGTAACCGGCAAAATTACCATGCACCCACTAACAATTATATTAACCATGTGTTGGAAAGTAAAAAAGGGAACCACTTATTGCTTTCGGTGATCTATATATTAGTGGCCCGCCATTTTAAATTACCGGTATATGGGGTGAACCTACCCGAGAATTTTATTATGTGCTATGTAGACATTGACGATAAAGATCCCTTGCCTACAAAACAACCGAAAGTGAAATTTTACCTGAATACTTTTGCGAAAGGTGCGATTTTTAGTGAAAGGGAGGTTGATCAGTTTCTGAATCAGCTGAAACGTGCTAAAAAGCCTGAATACTACCAACCATGCAACAATACCACCATTTTGCTCCGTATGATTACAAACCTTATCTTTGCCTACCAAAAAATTGGGATGAAGAACAAGGTTTATGAGCTGATTGAGCTTCGCCGGGTTCTTGATCCGGAACAAAACGAATGATGAAAAATCTTTTTTTAATGATTGTATGTGGATTGTTAACCTGGCAATTGAATGGCCAAGTGATCCCTCCTATCCATTGTACCTCTGCCACCAGCATTTGCGACTCCGTTGAAATACAGGATACCATAAAAGTGGCCAAAGACACTACGGCCGATGAAATCGGACCCACTTCCTGTCTTTTCTTTGGAGAAATTAGAGGCACCTGGTATACTTTCGGAGTGAATGATACCGGCAACCTACGTTTTACCATTACTCCTTTTGATACACTCACTGATTTCGATTGGGCCTTGTACCGTGTAGACTGGGCGAATTGTACAGATATTTTTTCAGTACCCTCATACGAGGTGAGATGCGATGCAAGTGGAATTGGGGGAGGGAATTTTACCACGGGGGCATCAGGTCTGGTGCAACAGGGACACCAACCTGCTGTACATTTAACAACACCTGCTTTGTTCTACTTATATGTTACCACCTCTATCCAGGATACAGATGCTGTATTGGGCTATACCATAGATTTCTCCGCTTCCAGTATGGACCTGGTGCCTTGTAACGAGATAGGTATTGAAGAAGAGGGTGAGATGACCATGAGGATTTATCCTAACCCGGTAGAGGATATATTGAATATTCAATTGAATTCGCCTATTGGGAATACGCTGCTACGGTTATATGATATAAATGGCAGGAATGTATTAGTGGAGCCTGTTAATTCTGCTTATTTTTCGATCAATATAGCTTACCTGGTTCCGGGTGTATATGTATTGGAGATTGTTTCGGATCAAGGGATTTCGAGAAAGAAGATCATTAAGAAATAGTTTATTAGGGTGCCTGTAAAAATCTAGGCTAAGTTTTTGTTTATTTTGTTGCTTTTCGTCATGCTGAACTTGTTTCAGCATCTCAACAGAAGACCATAGGGACCCTGAAACAAGTTCAGGGTGACGGCCTTCTCATAAACAAAAACTTAGCCTAGATTTTTACACCGGGCTATTCGCAGTAGTCCTCCACTCGCCGAAGGCGAGGCAGGAGCTACTTGCTGCTATCCCTGGCGCAAATAAAGAAAAATTTAATACATTAGATCAGGGTTAAAGGTGGCTGTGTATATATTCTGAGTAATAAAGCCAGAACAGTATTATATATTGGGGTTACCAATAATATCCACAGAAGAATGCATGAACATAAAAATGGATTGAATGAAGGTTTTGCCGCTAAATATAAATGCTATTATTTGGTTTATTTTGAAGCATTTTGGAATATAGGTGATGCTATTGCCAGGGAAAAGCAATTGAAAAGATGGCATAAAGAATGGAAGTGGAATCTCATAAGGTCTATAAATCCTGAATTATTGGACTTATCTTCCGATTGGTTTGATGATGATAATAATTTGATAGAAATGCCATTGTAAAAAGTTATTCATTGTTTTTCTTCACTGACGCTTCTTCCGTTTTCACCGAATCATCCACCAGCTTCAAGATACTTTTCATTTCTTTTTCCGTGAGGTCCCTCCAACTGCCTACCGGGAGTTTTTCCAATGAAATATTCATGATGCGGATCCGCTTTAATTTAACAACGTTGTATCCAAGATGGTCACACATCCTTCTTATTTGTCGATTCAATCCCTGAGTGAGGATGATGTTGAAAACATGGGTATCGATCTGCCTTACCTTGCATTTTTTCGTGATAGTGTTCAAAATAGGGACCCCATTGCTCATTTGCTCAATGAATTTTTCGTTGATAGGTTTGTTAACAGTAACGATATATTCCTTTTCATGGTTATTACCCGCTCTTAAGATCTTGTTTACGATATTTCCTTCATTCGTAAGAAATATTAATCCTTCGGAATCTTTATCCAGCCGGCCTATGGGAAAAATGCGTGAAGGATGGTGGATCTCGTCAATAATATTTCCCTTGATATGCTTTTCGGTAGTACAAGTGATCCCTTTTGGTTTATTGTATGCAATAAAAACCGGTTCCACTTCTTTGGTGATGAGTTGTCCATCGATTTTGATCTGATCGGTGGAAATCACACGGTCGCCTAATACCCCTTTTTTTCCATTGATGGTAACCCGGCCTTGTTCGATGAGTTTATCGGCTTCCCTCCGTGAACAAAACCCTGTATCACTGATGGCTTTATTGAGACGAACGGTAACAGGGGTTTCCATTTATGCCAATGCTTCGAGGATTTGAGCTGTATGACGTTTTGATTCCACCTTATCGATAATTTTCAGGATCTTTCCTTTTTCATCAATAATGAAAGTGGTCCGTAAGGTTCCCATATATTTCCGTCCGAACAACATTTTTTCGCCCCAGGTTCCATATAAGTTGTGCACCACGAGATCTGGATCTGTTAGCAAGGGATAATTCAAATTATATTTTGCGATGAAATTCTGATGTTTTTTTTCTTTATCAGGGCTGATGCCATATACCAGAAATCCTCTTCTTACCAGGGCCTGGTAATTATCTCTTAAGTTGCATGCTTCTACCGTACATGTAGGTGTATTGTCCTGGGGATAAAAAAATAAAATGACCTTTTTACCCAACAATTGTTTGAGGGATACATCATTTCCATCCTGATCCTTGGCCGTAAAATCGGGAGCCTTTATACCTGCTTTAAGTTTCACTGTTCAGTTATTTCTTAAGGATATCCTGGATGCATTTGTTCTTTAGCTGTACATACTTTAGCAGCCATTCAGGATTTTTATGCATGTATTTTTCGGTAAGCTCAGTGTCCATTTTAACCAGGTCACTCTCCACCTGTTTCATTTTGGTGCTATCACCCGCTTTCTCTGCCTGAACATATTGCTCATAGAGGTCACAATGTTTCTTAGCCATGGAAGAGGCGGACGGGCCGCAACTAATAAGACTGAAAGCGGAAGCACTGAGAAGTACAATTAATATTTTTTTCATGATATTTTTTTTTACAGATTTGTTTTTTCGTTGGTCTTATATTTTCTGATCATTGAATCCTGGCAAGCATCTGCCATTCTCCAAAACTCTTTCAGAAATTTTGACCGTTGCCTGTTCTTTTCCTGGAATGCAGTCAACCATTCTCCCATTACCACCACCATTGAATCAGCTTTTGCTTTTTCACCGGTGCTTGCCGCTTGGTGATACTTTTCTATCATGGTACAAAACTGGTTGGCATAAGTCTTAGGTCCGGGGCGACATGAAAGAAAAAAAAGGATTAGGATCAAAAAAATCATACCTCTGATTAATTTCATCCTTAAAGGTAATTCTTTTTATGATATAATTATTTAAATGATCTTTTACTTAAAGTCCAATAGCTCAACATCTATGAGCAAATGCGTATAAGGGGGGACCTGAGCATTGCCCTTATCTCCATAGCCCAGGTAATAGGGTACTATTAACCTTGATTTTTCTCCTTTTTTCA
>JANWKT010000043.1 GCA_025451235.1 Flavobacteriales bacterium
GCCGATTATAAAAGTACTAGAAAAAATCTATTCTTCGTTGTTATAATACAACTTATAAAAGTGCATTTTCTTTTTCTCGTCGTATCCTTTTTCGATATGATTAGCGTTGCCATGCACATATACATGGAAATTCCGATCCAGTTTAATGACACTCCGAAAGTATTTCTGTGAATTTTTTTCTACGGCAGGTTGTGAGATCCTGAACTGTTCTAAGGTGGGTAAATGCTTGTCAGACTCAAATCCTTCCTTATAGCTCATAAAATCTTCAGCCATTTCAGGCTCAATGATCACGTCTTTGGTAAATTTCTGGGTATCGAATACTTCGTTGGTGGCAAAATATTCGTTTGATTTCTGTAAAAAAGCCAGTTGTTCTTCACGTGGAACTTCTTGCTCCGAGGTAAGATAATCTTTACTGAATCCTTTCATCATTTCCATGTATTGGTTGGTCATGAAGTATTCGGTATCCACAGGTATCAGTCCTAAAAAATCAGTTTTCCAATAGAGGGCAGCATTGATATTGGACACGTTGTCAATCATGGCAATTTTATAGCCCTCATCCTGGTAAGTGTTATAGATGATACAACCTTTATCCAGTTTATGAATATTTATTCCTTCGTCAGCATGTACTTCTGCTTCTGAGCTGCTGCGTTTTACTTTAAGAAATACGTCTTTGTTCTCCGATTTAAAAATGCCTATTGCATCTACCACCTCATCATCGATGATACAATCTGATAAATAGGTAACGTATAATTCCCCACTTTTTATTTTTTTATGCGTAGCACATTGGTAGAGGTATTGGGCCAGCTCTTTGGATTTACTATGGAAGGAGGCGGGTTTTTCAAAAACCTGTTGCACTATTTTTGCAGTAGCGGCATTCATATCCTGGAAACAAAAAAACGTTTCCCCTTTAAACGAACTGAAAAAGTAGGTCCTTAATGCTTCATACAATGCTTCATCATTGAGTTGGAATTCTCCATCTGTAATTTGTAATTGTTCACCTGCGGTTCTGTTACCTACAAAGTGTATGGATATTTTTTCAATCCTTGCTTGTTCAAAATTCAATACTCCCATAGTGATCTAAAAAATTTAGGAAAGCGAATGTAGAAATTTTGAAACTAGCTCCTGCATGGTTATAAACAGGTAACGCCGAATGTTAATATCTTTTGGAGAGGGGCATTTTTGATAAAAAACAGCTGAATGATTGCTCTTATATAAATATTATTACTTTTAGGCAACCTAGCGAAGTTTACAGGATGAACAACAGATCCTTACCAATACTTATATCGGTTTTTTTCTTTTGGGGCTTTATTGCAGCAGGAAACGGGATTTTTATCCCTTTTTGTAAGAAACATTTTGATTTAGATCAGTTCCAGAGCCAGTTGATTGATTTTGCCTTTTACGGGGCTTATTACCTGGGCGCCCTGGCCCTTTTTATTGCTTCCAGCATAAGAGGTAAAGAGATCATGAATCATTGGGGCTATAAAACAGGCATTATTTATGGATTGCTGATAAGCGTTGCCGGTGCTGCACTCATGTTGTTTGCATTTAATTTTGGTGGATTCGCCGGGATTTTGATTGCTTTGTTTGTTATTGGGCTTGGTTTTTCGCTGCAACAAACTTCAGCCAATCCTTTTGCGCTTGCATTGGGAGAACCAAAAACGGGAGCACATCGACTCAACCTGGCTGGTGGAGTGAATTCGTTCGGTACTACTATCGGCCCTATAACCGTGGCCTTGGCACTTTTTGGTAAGGCTAAAGCCGATGATGCCGATATTGCAAATACTACCTTGGGTTCAATGAATTTACTATATGCAGCTGTAGGCATTCTCTTTCTTGCAGCGGCCCTTTTATTCTTTTTCTCGAAAAAATTACCTAATCCCAAGTCGGATGCTACATTCGAAAAATCACCTAAAGCGCTGGCCACCCTGGTTACTCTTACACTTGCCTTGATCACATTATTTGGTGTGGTCTTCAGCACGTATAATACAAAAGAAGCCTTTAGGGTAGAACAATTGAATCAACAGAACACTACCTATAAGGACTCGTTAAAGGTGGTCGAAAAAATTCCTGTAATAGAGACAAAAGAGGGAATAAAAAAATCGATCGAAGCAAGTATTTCTTCCAATAACGCTGAAATAGAAACGTTAAATGCTCCTTTGGAAAAAAGAAGAATGATCCTTCTTACTTCCGCTTTTATTATAGTTGTTTCCATTTTGTTGTTTGCTTGCATCTCTCCTGCTAAGAAACCGGAAGGCTGGGGTGCCATGCGATATCCTCAATTGGTTTTAGGAATGTTGGCCATATTTATTTATGTGGGTGTTGAAGTAACTATTCAGAGTAATTTGGGAGAATTGTTAAATCAACCGGAATTCGGAAGTATTCCCAAGGAAAACTTATCTCCTTATATTTCTATGTATTGGGGTAGCCTGATGATAGGACGTTGGGCAGGGGCTATAACTGTATTCAAACCCGGTAAATGGCTTAAAAATATTCTATTCATCCTCGTCCCTTACCTGGCATTTGGAACAGTGATGGGCACCAATCTCATTGTAGGGAATGACTTTTCACCCTTATACGCATATGCCGGGGTGGTTGCATTTCAGATCATCGGTTTCTTCTTAGGGAAAGAGAAACCAAGACTCACTTTGATGATCTTCGGGATACTCGGATTAGTAGCTATGGTAGTTGGGTTATTAACTGAAGGACAAATTGCCACTTATGCATTTTTAAGTGGTGGTTTATTTTGTTCCATCATGTGGCCGTGTATTTTTTCTTTGTCCACTGCTGGCTTAGGTAAATATACCTCTCAGGGATCTTCATTTCTTATTATGATGATTTTGGGAGGGGCCATCATTCCGCCGCTACAGGGGAAATTAGCAGATATTCCGGCCATTGGTATCCATAATAGTTATTGGATAGCGGTGATCTGTTTTGGATATTTGGCATTTTATGGATTTATTGTGAAAGGTATTTTAAGGAAACAAAAGATAGAATTATAACGGATAGCATGAAGTATTTCGCAGGCATTGATATTGGAGGAACCAACACCACATTAGGGATCATCGACGAAAACGGAGGAGTGGTTGAAACGTACCAGTTTTCCACCAAAAGCTATGCAACCCCCGAAAAATTTGTGGATGATGTAGGTAATAAGCTAATTGAATTACGCAACTCATTTCATATAGAAGGTGTGGGTATTGGTGCTCCCAATGGAAATTATTATACCGGATGTATTGAATTTGCACCTAACCTTCCATGGAAAGGTAAAATCGCTTTGTCGGTATTGTTCACACAAAAAACGGGGTTGATCTGTAAAGTAACCAATGATGCCAACGCTGCTGCTGTGGGTGAAATGAAGTTCGGCGGCGCCATGGGAATGAAAAACTTCATCATGGTAACCTTAGGGACGGGGGTAGGAAGTGGAATTATTGTGGACGGAAATATTGTATTGGGTCATGATGGATTTGCAGGTGAATTGGGCCATATTATTGTTTTACCCGGAGGGCGGAATTGCGGTTGCGGAAGAAAAGGTTGTTTAGAAACCTATTGCTCAGCCGGCGGGATCAAAAAAACATATTTGGAGATCTCCGGCAAGGAGTTGGATCCCGGCCAAAAAATTGATCACCTTGCCGAACTGGCTTCTGCAGGTGATAAAAATGCATTGGCTACTTTTGCGAAGACCGGTGAAATACTTGGGCTGGCATTGGCCAATGTATCGGCCCTTACCTCTCCGGAGGCTATCTTTTTATTCGGAGGACCCTTGCACTGCGGCGAATTTTTAATCGATCCTATAGAGAACTTTTTTACTAAAAACCTGTTAAGCATATATGCAGGAAAGATTAAAATCTTAACTTCACAATTACCAATGAACCATGCTGCTATTTTAGGTGCTGCTTCTTTGGTAAAAGAACCACACTAAAATATTTCTCTTCATGAAATCAAGACGTAGCTTTATCAAAAAGCTGGGACTTTCTGTGGCTGCTCTTCCTTTAGCAGGCTCCATGGTAAAAGCAGCCACTCTCGAATCGAATGCCGATGAAAATGATCAGGGGGGCATCAATCAACCTATTGTGATCAGCACCTGGCCTTTTGGAAAAATAGCCAACCAGGCTGGTTGGGATATTTTGTCGAAGGGAGGCACCGCATTAGATGCCGTAGAAAGTACTGCCCGGTTTGTAGAGGCGGACCTTAGCCAAAAATCAGTGGGCTTAGGCGCTTTGCCTGATCGTGATGGATTTGTTACCCTGGATGCATGTATCATGGATGAAAAAGGGAATTGTGGTTCGGTGATGTTCCTCGAAAATATTTTACACCCTATATCTGTAGCCAGGCTGGTGATGGAAAAAACCCCTCATATCCAGTTAGTGGGTGAAGGTGCCCAGCAATTTGCATTGAACAATGGCCATACCAAACACGATGCCCCTACAGAGAGTTCAAAAAAATCGTGGGAAGATTGGAAAAAGAAAAACAATTATGAGCCACAACATGGTTTAGACAATCATGATACCATTGGTGTGGTGGCATTGGATAAAAACGGGAACCTGTCGGGTGCTTGCACTACCAGCGGACTGGCCTATAAAATGCATGGACGTGTTGGCGATTCTCCCATTATCGGAGCTGGATTATTTGTAGATAACGAAGTAGGAGCTGCTACAGCTACCGGAACCGGTGAAGAAGTGATCCGGATATGTGGGACCCATTTGGTGGTTGAATTGATGCGCCAGGGCTATTCCCCGGCCAATGCATGTAAAGAAGCCTGCAACCGGATCATCAAAAAAAGTCCGAAGTATAACAAAGATATGATCATCGGTTTCCTGGCATTGAATAAAAAAGGAGAATATGGAGCTTATTCAACCAAAAAAGGATTTCAATACGGAGTGTACGACAATAGTGGATCCGTATTAAAAGATGCAGCATTCATAGAAAAGGAATAAGGGATGATCACCTGGGCAGATTTCGAAAAAATAGAGATGAGGGTAGGTACCATTTTGGAGGTACATGATTTCCCGGAAGCCAGGAACCCGGCATATCAGCTCACCATTGATTTCGGGGAGTTGGGGATCAAGAGATCCTCTGCCCAAATTACCTCCCTCTATTCAAAAGAAGACTTGGTGAACAAGCAGGTAATGGCTGTGGTGAATTTTCCTCCTAAGCAGATCGGGAAATTCATGAGTGAATGTTTGGTGATGGGAGTATATGGAGATAACAAAGAAGTAATTTTATTGCAACCTGAGCGTTTAGTAAAGAATGGAAGTAAAATAGGATAACCCATGAAGAAAACATTCCTTCTCCTCCTTTTATTTTTTTCTGCTTGTACATTTACTTTTGCACAGTCGGTTTATACAGATGCACGAACCGGGATCCCTGTTTCCTTTATTACAGATGATGAAATGTTCCCTGAAAGTTGGAGGGGAGGCAATATCAATGCAAAAGCCACGGCCTTGAATGAAGCGGAATACGAACGTGGTAAGACCATTGTTGCCACCGCCCTGGAAAAATATCCCTTAGCTGTGCTTACCAAGCATATTAAAAAAATTTATGTGCTCGATGAGATCAATTTTTATGGATTAAGATACGGAGGAACCAATTCAACCGATGCGGTATATATTACCAACCGGGGAATGGAGAAGGGGTATACCGATCAATATGTGGAGCGATTATTCCATGCGGAGTTTTCGAGCATATTGCTGCGCAACTTATCTTATTATCTCAATAAAACAACCTGGTTAGGTTGTAACGCCACCAGTTTTACCTATGGAGGATCTGGATCCGAAGCCATCCGCACCAATAAGACTGATGAAGATTTTGATGAAGCGTTGAATGAGCAAGGGATATTGAACCAATATGCTACTTCCAATTTCGAGAATGATGTAAATTCTTTCGCCAAAAATATTTTTACTCCTAACAACCATTTTTGGAAAACAGTAAAAAAGTATCCCCGTCTTCAATGTAAACTGGAGCTCATCATTGGTTTTTATACGCAGATCGACCCCTCGTTTACCGAGAATTTTTTCAGGAAACTGGATAAATGATGTTGGGGTCCGGGCAAACTATAAAAAAGCAACCAGGGACTCGTCATGCTGAAACAAGTTCAGGATGACGGTCTTTTCGTTTTTTTGCTTTTTTATCGTTTGCTAACGCCCTGTTGGAGGCTGCCTCTCTGGAATTACATGAGTTCCGCAATATTCTTTGCTACCAGGTCGAAGTTTTCTCTCGAAGTTTTTGCTGTCAATTTATTCACCTTTATCCGGAAGACTTTGATCCCTTTTCTTACCTGGATAAAATAAAAATTTTCTCCGTCGCTATGGAAATAGGCTTCATCGCCTAAATTACTGAGGACTTCCACTCCTTCATTCTTTTCATTGGCTTTTAAAACGGAGGCATATTCTTTTTTGGAAGTTTCCAGGTCTTTATATTCAATCATTAAAAAATAAACATTGCCTGTTTTTCCTGTTTTGGATTCTTTTTCGTTGGCTGTATAAGCGGAGCTATAGGTGGTGGTACCATCTTTTCTCGATGTAGAGCTGTCCGTCAAATGCGCCGATTCCCCTATTATTTTTTCAGCTTCTGATAAAGTGAAAAGCTCATTAGCCGGTTTTGGAACTGGGACTGGAGTGGTTTGAACGGTGGTGTCGACCTCCACCTTTTTTTTATCCACGGATGCAGAGGAGGTTCCACATCCTGATAGGATCAA
>JANWKT010000044.1 GCA_025451235.1 Flavobacteriales bacterium
CACACAACGTGTATTTGTAGGTATTAAAACAGCCATCCCTTTTGTTACTTTTAAGCAATAGTAATGTTATTGCCGAAAAGTATGAGCCCTTCTTTAGCAAATGACATAAATGTCGCGAAAAAAATAATTTCAAATATTGTTAAACTAAATTATATATATCATGAACAATTTATTCCCATTAACTCCCAGCGGCAAAGGCTATACAAAAAAGGATGGCACGAGAGGCTTTACATCTCAACCTCTTAAATGGTCCGATGCCATTCCCATGATTACCGAATACAGATCAAATCCAAAAAAACTCACTAAAATTTACAAAGATCCTGCAACAGGTCAACCGGTTCAAAAAATCCTACAAGGGTTCCGAATTGACTCCGCTGATCTGCAAGACTTAATAAATAGAGGCGCAACTGAGGTCTTTATTTCTTTTGCGGTTAGTCCAAAATGTGTTGGGAAAGATCCCGAAAAGCAAGGATTTACTATAATCGTTGCGGGTGTAAAACCAACTGAAACAAGTGGAGAATGTGGAGAGTTAATGCTAGATGATGTTGAAGAACCAGTTTTTGAATATTGTGATCCTTGCCCTCCTAAATGCCCCGTAAATTTATATTCGGAAATTGGAGCTAGTCAAGGAGACTTACCATGTTGTGGAAACTGCGAGTATGATACTCCCTGTGAAGATCCAAAAACAAAAAAGGCATAATATTACTTAACCCTCCAAAATATGATAAATTTAAAAAGAAAAGTCCTAGTAGGATACTCCGTTTTAATAACTATAGGTTTTGCCGTGATACTACTCATGTATATTTCGAATATTCCAAAGAGTGGGAGCATTGAAAAAATAACATCTATAGATGTATCCTTGAATTCCACAAGGGAGTGGCACCAAGCATATTTAGACGATACTACTGCTTTGAAATACACGCATCCTGATGGTTCCAAGGAAACACTTGTTGGTTTTGCCTTGGATCGGGATGATATTAAACGAATAAAACAGAGTATTCTTATTCTTCCAAAACAGATTTTTATATTTTTTGGAAAAAAGGAAGATGAAGATGGGCAACAAAACTATGTTTTGATGTTTTCCGCTGTAGATAAGTATGTAGATGATAAATCCGCCTTAATACTTTTACCAGACGACTCAATGAGTACAGATACACATCTTTTGTACGAATATTGCGACCCCTGTCCTCCCAAATGTCCTTCAAATGTTGATAGCTTGAAGCGCAGGCGTTAATAAAAAAATGTATTTTTATGGACCGTATGATGAACTTAATGATACGGTCCATTATTCACTTAGTAATAATAGGGACCATTTTTATACTTGGGTATTGCAAGTTTGCCAATTTAAGACGTCCGTATCGCTTCTTAACAGGTCTTTTATTAGTTACATTTTTGAGTGAACTGCTTGCCCTTCTATTAAAAATTACTACTAAAAATGCAGCCATTGTATATCATTTTTTTGTACCTATAGAATATTGTATGTTAAGTATTGTGCTTTATCATCTGGCTTTGAAAAATTTAAAATGGTCACAGGTCTTTATTGTCCTTAGTGTCATTGCGGTTTGTATTTTTAGCATTACTAATATACTATTCCTACAATCCCAGAAAGAGTTTCCAATATACCCCATTATCGTTTCAAGTGTTTTATGTTCCTTTCAGGGTCTGAGTATGTATGCATATATGATCAGGAACACCGAAAACACCCCCTTGCATTTACAAGGAATATTTTGGCTAACAACAGGTTGTTTTATTTTTTACAGTATTGCGTTTTTTATTTTCAGTTCATCTGAATTTATGGATGCTACAACTAACTTATTTCAACTTCTATTTGACATACTATGGTCAATGAACATCATAATGTACCTATTTTATGGACTGTCCATATATCTGGAGGCAAAAGCAAATAATTCGGTCGCAAAATGAACAACACAATATTTACCTTATCCGGCATATGCTTTTGTCTTTTAATTACAGGTTTTATCACCTATTTTATCTTCTTCTATCGCAAAAAACAAATCCAAAATGAACAGGAACAAAAAAGGCTGCAACTAAAATACAACCAAGCCCTCTTAGAATCCCAAATAGAGATCCAACAACAACTATTACAACAGGTTTCTGGGGAGATCCATGATAATCTCGGGCAAGTAGCTGCTTTGATCAAATTGAACCTGGTTACTTTTCCCAAAGATATCCCACAGGAAGCTGCCAGTAAATTGGAACAGACCCGGGAGCTGATGAAGAAACTGATAACAGATCTAAAAGCATTGTCGATCAGCTTGAATACCGATTACCTGGAAGATGAAGGTTTGTTCAAAATATTGGAAGTGGAATGTGAACGGCTCAATAGATCCGGATCGATCAAAGCAATTTTTGCTGCCTCTGGTTCTCAACCCTTATTGGACATTGGCAAAGAGATCTTCCTCTATCGCATGGTACAGGAATTAATAGGCAATGTGTTGAAGCATGCGGAGGCTACCGAACTTATCCTGTCAGTAGATGGGAATGAAAAAGAATTAAGTATAGAGATCAGAGATAATGGCAAGGGCTTTGGCCTGGAAGAAATTGGAAAAAACGGGAACAAAACCAGCACAGGTTTGCGTAGTTTAAAAAAACGCTGTTTCCTTATTGGAGCTGAATTAAATATTAACACCAAGCAAGGAAATGGAACTCAGGTAAAAATTCGATTACCTTTAAGCGAATAAAATGGCAGAAAAACTCACCATAGGCGTAGTAGACGACCATACCTTGTTCCGCAAGGGATTGGTTGGTCTCATCAATGAACTCAAAGAAGGATACCAGGTAATATGGGAAGCGGACAACGGAGAACAATGCCTGATAAGACTTGAAAAGGAATCGGTGCCTGATATCCTCATGATGGATATCACCATGCCTATCATGGATGGATATCAATTGGCGGAAATCGTCCGGAAAAAATATCCTTCATTACCTATACTAGTAGTATCGATGGTTGAAAAGGAAGAAGCATTGATCCGAATGCTGCGTTTGGGGATACGGGGATATCTATCCAAAGATATTGAGCCCGAAGAATTGCATACTGCCATTATCTCCATCAACAACAAAGGATACTATTATACGGATCATGTTACTGGGAAACTCATTCGAGCCTTACAAGACGATTCCTTGAATCATGAAAATTCTATCCCGCTTTCGGAACGCGAAAAACAATTGCTCGAGTTGGTTTGCTCGGATGATACGTATAAAGAAATTGCAGATAAAATGTGCCTGAGTCCAAAAACAGTAGATACCTATCGAATGTCACTTTTCGAAAAACTACAGGTAAAATCCAGAACCGGCTTAGTCTTATATGCCATTAAGAGTGGAATGGTAAAAGTATAGACAAATTCTTTTCAACACCTCTTCCATATATGGGTTTGATTGCATAAATTTAATCAATGGAAAAAAGTCGAAAATCAGGGAGTATTATAAGCCTTATTTTGATTGCCGGAACAATGATCACCGTTTGGATCATTCGGGGAAACAGTTCCAACAACTCTATAGAGAGGACTAAATATAAAACCAAAGAATTTGAATTTACCTTAGAAGATGCACCTGAAAAAATTCAGATGCATGACTTACTGGCTCAATACCAGCCCATGTATCCAGTTAAGAACCCCTGGATGTTCGTGCATTGGCAATGTTTAAAAAACGATGTTCGTAAAAGTCCCAGGTTTTTAGGAGTGGGAAATACCTTATATGTGGGTACCATATGGCAAAAAGATTTTACCTCCACCCGAACTACTCTCGAAAATCTTGGACTCAGTGAGCAAGAAATGAAACGTATTGTTAAACGGGGTCAACCATCTTCCTGTGGTGTTTCTCGACTGACTGGTATAGATATTCATGCATTCCTGGATTTGGACACGAATTATTTTAATAAAATAGACCTGGAGCTAGGGGCATTTATCAAAACCTCTAAAAAAACAGAAGTGGTGATCGAAAGTTTTGTGCCCATTGATCTGCTTACAGGGGATTTTATTGACATGCTGGATAGCAGTAAAGACAATACCCGAAAAAAATACCTGAGATGGTTCAACGAGCCGGGAAATCTTATTTGTACCTGGACCTACGAGGTGAATGGAATGTCTGTACTTGTTGAATCGGAGGATACGATTGGGGGAAACTTAAAAGCCAAACTTCAAAACAATCTACAATCTCCACCCGTTGATTTGCAACTAAGAACAGGTTTTAAATATGTAAATAATAAGACGATCCAGATCAGCACCTCACAACCCTTCTATGTAATAGGTGGAGTAAAAAAAGTAATGAATGTAAAGCCTAAGAAATAGAATTAAAACTTCACCTCCACCACTTTCTCCTCTGCCCCTCTTTTTAAAGTTACTTTTACCACATCTCCTTTTTTGAATTTACCCAATGCTCCCATATAAGCATAGATATCTTTTATTTTATGCTCTCCCATCTGGATAATGATATCGCCTGCTATGATGCCTGCAACCGAAGCAGGCTTACCATCCGTTACTCCATCAACCCGCAATCCTTCTCCTTCATACGCATAATCAGGCACCACTCCTAAGGTAACTTTAAATGCTGATACCTTTCCACCTTCGGTGTCTTTTGTTTTGGTAAATTCCAGTTTGCCTTTTGAATCGAGTTCGGAAATAATCTTCATCATATAGTCACCAATTAACCTCATTCCAGTCGTATTGATCTTTTCCCAATCGTCGGTAGGTTTATGATAATCGTTATGCGTACCACTGAAAAAATGGATGGCTGGCACATCTTTGAAATAAAAAGATGTATGGTCGGAGGGACCTATTCCTCCTTCTGTAGTTTTTACTTTAAAAGTAGTATCGGGTCCAAACTGAACTTTTCCCATCACTTCCTTCCATGAGGGGGAAGTGCCGACTCCATTCACAATTAAAATATTTTCTGAAGGATCCAGTCGGCCCACCATATCCATATTGAGCATATAGTTGATCTTGAATTGATCCATCAGACCGCTTTTAGTAAAATACGAAGATCCATATAACCCTAATTCCTCTCCGCTAAAAGCAATAAATAAATAGTTGTTACTCTTGAATTTCGATTTCTTAAGCAGGGTAGCTAACTCCAGCATCAATGAGATCCCGCTGGCATTATCATCGGCCCCATTATGCACCGCCGGTTCTCCACGGTATAATGAATGTGAGCCACCATAACCCAAATGGTCATAATGTGCACCAATCACCACTGTATGGGGTGCCCAGTTATTGATAAAGCCCAGAACATTATGCCCTTCTGATTTTACCCGTTCTATATCTACCTGTAAACTTATATCGTCCACTTCAAGATAGTCAAATTCTCTTTTTACAAAAACAACCGGAATATCATAAGGGGTTACTTTAGGATTCAACTCATCGGAGGGGTCGTTTTCCGCATCTCCTTTATTGATAAAAATAATCCCGGCTGCTCCCTCCTCTTTTGCTATTGATATTTTTTTATCTAGCTTTAAATAATCGGCAAATTTTGAATGTGGATGATTTCCATCAGGTGCTCCTAATTCAATCACAAATATTTTTCCCTTCCTATCACCCTTTCCATCATAATTGCTATAGTTAAGCTCCGGGGCTTTGATACCAAATCCTGCAAAAAAAAGGTCAGTGCCCACTAATCCATTCCCTGAGCCATCAACGGGATAATAATCCGTACCCGCCTGCCAGTTTTCACCATTTACCTTGAGCCATGTTTTTTCAGTTGGTTGTACGTCTGCAATAAATTCGAAAGCCTGCAGATAGCTGTTGGCATCACCCCCTGGTATTATTCCCAGAGATTTAAATTTCTTACTGATATAGACAGCGGATAGCATTTCACCTGGTGAGCCTGTGAGTCTACCCTCCAGCTTATCATCTGCCAGGTATTTTATATGGGCCAATAATTTTTTTTCGGTCGAAGGTTTTAAGTATTGAGCAGGAAGGCCAATTCCCGCGATTAAAAATAAAACAAGCGAAATAAGTTTTTTAAACATAATTTTCTCTAATTAACAAATATGGAAAAATGAAAGCAGCACAAATGTACGATATCAACCAATATTAAAAACAAACGTAGCAGAATCACTTAAACAATGAACGACTCTTTGCCTGGCCCGGTGCTATTTGATACATACCATGAGGCATGCTTTCCAACAAGATCTGCTGCGGGGCTTTTATAAAACCTTCCTTCTTGCTACCCAGATAAAAACTGACCAATGGCCGTTTTCCTTCTTTTTCGATACAAAGATAATCCAACCAATTGTCATTGTTAAAATCGTAAAATACATAAGGACTTGGTGCTATTATGGGCCGCTTGATGCAATCCGCTTTGAAACCTCCGCTATGTAGGCCTGTACGATAATTGGTGAAAACAATGCAGCCATACTGCTGCTGCGAACCATTCTCCACCACAAATGTATAGTAAACCAGGAGATAGGACGTATCATCAAAATGTCCCCGGGTAAAATTCACTATGTATAACCCTTCAACATAAAACTGATCACGGTCTTCCTCATCCACCCATGATAAAAGAGGAATATTCAGCAAAGGGATCCGGCCCATGGGATCGGCCCACTCAAAATACATGCGGTTGTTTTGGTGGTTATAATGGAAAAATATATTAGAATTTGGGAAATTGGAATAATCAATTGACTCCCCTACCGCATAATCATGCTGTTCACCTCTTTGGTGCACCTCGGTAACTACGCTTCTTAATTTGTTTCCAAAACAACGAAAGTGAAAATACTTTTTGAGCAAATACAAGTTGTTAAAGTTGATCTCTTCTTCCCCTAAGCCAAAATCTGTTGTGAATATAGAATATTGCACAGGTCTGATAGGTTTTCCGCCTAGCCTACCTGGATTTTGAGTTTCCGCATATATGCCTACAATCCAAATGAAACAAAAACAGCAAAAAATAAGCGGTAATAGGTTTTTCATATTCATGTTTTAACGGCATGAGTCCGGCAAAGCCAAATTTAAGCTATCTACAGCAAATAGTTGGTCCCCTGTATAAGAAACAGGTATTTTATACGAACTGTTCCGGATAAAATTTACTCCCTTGCCATCGTAAAAACTCACCTCAGGCTTCGCTGCATAGGGATTGAAATGAATATAATCCAACCATCCATCGCAATTATAATCCATAAATGCGTAGGGTGAAGTGCTGATCTGCCGATAGGGCAAAAGTCGGTAACTAAAATCTCCCTCTAAAGTTTTACAAAAAAGGAGAATACAGGATTCAAGATATGTGTTATTGGGTACCATAAAGCAGAAAAAGACCACCATATATTCAGTAGCCGGACCTGCCCCAGGGGCCAGACGAATGGTATAGGCAGAAGGAATAGTAAAAAGTACATTATAATCTGGATCCACCCCAACCTGGGTTGATAGGCTTCCCTGATGCTTGTAATGAGGCGGCTTACCAATACCAAAATTTATTTTACCGGTGTTCACATTAAAATCAAGGAAAACGATGTGATAGACCCAGGAATCATTTTCGAGTAAATAATGACAGTCGGCCCTGGCATCTACCTTCATTTCTTTAGCAATTGCCTGGTTGTTGTTGATCATCTTGTAATGAAAATGGCGGCACAAAGAAAAATTATCGAAATCGATGGTCTGAGTTTCGTATCCAAAGTCTGTTTCGAACAAAGTGAATTCCACTTTTTTTAAAGACTTGGCTTGAGAAGGGTTTTGAGCAGCATCCTTTTGTGCCATAACGAATGCTGGGAAAAATAAAAGCCAGGTCACGCAAATGAGCGTCGTTTTATGAATAATGGTCATGCCGTTTGGATCGTTGGATTAGGTGATATAAAAATAAGAAATTCTTAAAACGAGATCTTTATTGGATGACCTATCCTGCGCCCCCGATAGAAGCAAGTACCGCCCCATAGCCGAAGCCAGCCATGGAGTACAGCGGGAATTTATGCAATAACATGGTCCGCTGTTTACTGTATATGGCTGAGGCTGTGTGGAGTACTGTGGATAGCGGGAATTAGCGCCCCGACACCTAAACCGCTAATAAATAAGGAAATAATGTATCTTTGTAGACGTTATAAGGGTTTAGAATGGACAAGAATACGCCAGAACAAGAAGATTTGAATGTACACAATGAGCAGGATGCCCTGGCAGGCCTGGAGGAAAATGTGGACCTAGCAGAGTCGCACGAGGATGCTGAGGTAGTTGCGGCAATCGCCGAACTGGAAGAAGAAGAACATTTCGATAGTTATGATCTTACCAAGATCTATACCCGGGTAAAAGATATCTTGGACAACAATAAACTCAAAGAGTTTCGTAAGAGTTTTGTAAATGCCCGCCGCAGATATAAAGAAATTTTTGAAGAAGAGCGCAACCGCATTTTCCAAACCTTTATTGATGGTGGTGAAAAAGCGGAAGACTTTAAATTTACCCTTACCCCCGAAATGGTAAAGGTAAAAGAGGTGTTGAATGCTTACCAGGATAAACTAACTGAAATACGCCGAAAGGAAGAAGCCCAACAGCAGACCAACCTGATGGCTAAAAGGGATATTGTACACGAGCTGAAGGACCTCATTAGCAATGAAAGTGATATTAAAAAGGCATTTGAAAAATTTAATGAATTACGCAGCCGTTGGAAAGAAGCAGGTCCGGTACCTGCCCAATTTGCCACCGAACTCTGGAACAATTATAAATTCTTTAGTGATAAGTTTTACGAGTTTGTTGAGATCAATAAAGAGCTTTTTGAAGTAGAATTACAAAAGAACCTGGCGGCCAAAGAAAACCTGGTACAACGGGTAGAGGCCTTGTTAGAGGTAAATTCCATTCAGAACAGTATTGCCAGCCTGCACTCTATTCAGAAAGAATGGAGAGAGATGGGCCCTGTACATAAAGACAAAAGCGATGAGATATGGACCCGCTTTAAAACCGCAGTTGACAACGTATATAAGCGCCGCGATGAATATTTAAAACAACGGGATGAAAAACGCCACGAAAACCTGACGTTGAAAACCACCCTTTGCGAAAAAGCAGAAACCCTCGCCAAAGCCGAATACACGAAAATGGCCGAATGGAAAGAGAAAGAAACGGAATTAAAAGCGTTAGACGAGGATTGGAAGAAAATTGGAAGGGTCCCTACTAAATTTAATGAGAGTATTTGGGAAAGATTTAAAGCTGCCCGTAAAGAATTTTTTAAGCAGAAATATAATTTATTGAAGCATGTTCGTGAAGAACTCCAACAAAACTACCTGGCTAAAGTAAAATTATGTGAAGCTGCCGAAGCTCTCAAAGAAAATACCGATTGGAAGGGAACAACCCAAAAACTGATCAAACTCCAAGGAGATTGGAAAAAAATAGGGTCTGTTGAAAGAAAAAGATCGGATGAGGTGTGGAATCGTTTTAGGGCAGCCTGTGATCATTTCTTTCATGCTAAAGAGCAATTCAATGCTGGTCAAGGAGACCGTGAGAATGAAAATCTGGCTGCTAAGCAGGTAATTATTGATGAAGTAATAGCGTATACTCCGGCCGAAACGATTGAAGAAAATCTTTCCTATATCAATAATCAACGTAAAGCATGGAACGCCCTGGGATTTGTTCCCATTGCACAAAAACAAAAAATAGAAAAAGCTTTCGATGAAGCTATCAATGGTTTGATGGAAAAATTGAACATTGATAAGGATAAAAAATTCCGTATGGAGTATAAAATGAAGCTGGAACAAATGCTTCAGTCTCCACAGGCACAAAAACTCCTGAGTGAAGAACGTAGTTTTGTTGGTACTAGGCTTCGTAAATTACAGGAAGAAGTGGCTCAGCTTGAAAATAATTTAGGTTTCTTTGGTTATAGTAAAGGTGCCAATGTAGATGCCATGAAAAAAACCTATACCGATAAAATTGAAAAACTGCAAGCAGAAATTCAACATTTAGAGGGTAAAAAACATCAGCTAAAAACAGCTTTTAAGCAGCTCGAAACAAAATAAGTTTGAAATGGTTTGACGCTTCGCTGTTTGAGGTTTGAAGTTCGAACCCCAAACAGCGAAGCGTCAAACTTCAAATAACCAGAATGGTAAAGATCGGCAACATAGAAATTGGGGAATTCCCTTTGCTCCTCGCTCCTATGGAGGATGTAAGTGATCCGCCTTTTAGGGCCCTTTGTAAAAAGCATGGGGCCGACCTGATGTTTACCGAATTTATTAGCAGCGAAGGATTGATCAGGGATGCCATTAAGAGCAGGAAAAAATTGGATATTTTCGATTATGAACGCCCTATTGGGATCCAGATATTTGGAGGAGATGAAGAGGCCATGGCCATGAGTGCAAAGATCGTAGATGCAGTTGAGCCTGATCTGGTGGATATAAATTTCGGCTGCCCAGTAAAGAAGGTAGTTTGCAAAGGAGCCGGAGCCGCTGTTTTAAAAGATGTAGAGTTGATGGTACGGCTCACCAAAGCAGTGATCAAATCCACCCATTTACCGGTTACTGTAAAAACCAGGTTGGGTTGGGATGATGCAAGCATTAATATTATTGAAGTAGCAGAGCGTTTGCAGGATATTGGTGTACAAGCATTGTCTATTCATGGACGTACCCGGTCGCAAATGTATAAAGGCGAAGCCAACTGGTCTTTAATAGAAAAAGTAAAAAATAATCCCAAAATTCATATTCCGGTATTTGGAAACGGGGATATCAATTCTCCCGAAAAAGCATTGGAGTATAAAAATAAATATGGGGTGGATGGGATCATGATAGGAAGGGCCGCCATTGGTTACCCCTGGATATTTAAAGAGATCAAGCATTATATGGCTACCGGCCAACATATAGAACCTCCTACCATTGCCGACCGTGTGGATGCTGTAAAAGAGCATTTAAAAATGTCGCTTGAATGGAAAGGCCCCGTGGAGGGAATATTTGAAATGCGTCCACATTATGCCAATTATTTCCGGGGCATTCCACATTTTAAAGAGTTCAGGATACAATTGGTAACCCTGAATAAGGGGGAGGAGGTTTTTGAAGTATTAGAGGCCATCAAGGAAAACTATTCCGAAGTAGAGATCTGACAAGACTCAAGGGCAAAAGAATTCACTCATTAAAAAGCCTCATTTACGTTCGAATAAATGGCATTGACTCAATTCACCCAGAAACCTATCGTTTTTTTGCTATCTTGGCTTATCAATTGCTTATACTGAACACAAACAATTAAATCAAAAAAACTATGAAATTTAAAATTGGCTCTGTACTGTTTTTGGGTATAGCCTTAGCAGCAGGTATTGGATTATCTTCCTTTAAAAAAGATGATGATGGTAAAGGGTGCCATGTTTATGGTAAAATCAAATTCGTGGATTATGGCGAAGACTACAAAATTAAATGGGTGGATTATGGAGAGGATTTGAAAATAAAATATGTAGACTACGGTGAAGACAAAGAAGGTAACTGGAAAACAGTTGACTATGGAGAAAAATATAAACTCAAAATTGTTACTTACGGAGAAGATATTAAAGTGAAAGAAGTAGATTACGGTCAAGGATGTAATTAAAACTAAGGATGACCTAGTCAAAGTTGTAATTAAACTTCACAACTTATCAATCGGGCGGAGTGCTTTTTAAAAGTGCTCCGCTTTTTTTATGATCGATTTAAAAAACTGCCTGAACGATTTTTTTAGTGGCTGTAGATTTACCCATGGTAAAATAATGGATACCCGGAACCCCCTTTTGCATCAACTCTTTGCTTTGAGCAATGCACCATTCCACCCCCACCTGGCTCACCTCAGCATCTGTTTTGCATTTCAATAATTCTTTGGTAAACGCTTCAGGTAATTCCACATGGAAGAACTTGGGCATAAAATTAATATGCTTGAAATTGGTAATGGGTTTTATTCCCGGAAGTATGGGAACCGTTATCCCTGCATCACGGCATTTATCTACGAATTGAAAAAACTTACTGTTATCAAAGAATAACTGGGTAACAATGTACTCCGCCCCGGCATCAATTTTTTGTTTGAGATAATGCAGATCAACCGATTGATTAGGTGCCTCGAAATGTTTTTCAGGATAACCGGCCACTCCAATACAAAAATCAGTAGGTTGGGCTTCCCTTAGCTCATCATCGATATACGACCCCTTATTCATTCCATCAATCTGAGTAACCAAGTCAACTGCATATGCATGGCCCCCATCTGTAGGATTAAAATGGGTTTCGGTTTTAATAGGATCTCCCCTTAATGCCAATACATTGTCAATTCCTAAGAACTGAAGATCGATCAAGGCATTTTCGGTTTCTTCACGGTTAAAGCCTCCGCAAATCAAATGTGGAACGGTGTCGATTTTATATTTATTGAAAATAGCCGCACAAATAGCCACCGTACCGGGTCTTTTACGCATGGATATTTTTTCAAGATATCCCTTCTCTCTTTTCTTATAAGTATATTCTTCTCTATGGTAGGTAACATTAATAAAAGATGGATTGAACTCCACCAGGGGATCAATACTATCATAGATCGACATGATACCGTTCCCTTTCAACGGAGGTAAAATCTCAAACGAAAACAGGGGTTTTCCCTTCTGCGACCTGATCTTTTCGATTACTTTCATTATTCAAAACTAAACTGGAATACTGTAGGATTAACTGTATAATAATCATCTCTGATCAAAATATATTTTTTATTGAAATAAAGTCCTATATAACGATAGTGCTTATCAATAACACGATTTTTTGCATTGATATATTGATGAATACTTCTATGGATATCAAAATATTGTGGTTTATACCTTGGAGTTGAGCCCCCGGATTCTGTATAAACTACCATATTTTTGATCGCAGTTTCGTAGGCATCTTTATCAAGACTATTATTATGATTAAGTTTTAGATCTTTATCAGCGGAAAAATCAAGCAACCAGTATAATCCCATTCTATAATATTCAATCTTAAAATTAAATTTTCCATCCGCCATTTTTGGATGGGTAATTCTATAATCAGTTCCTCCCAATACTATATTTGAATCTATCTTTATCTGATCCCAATAGGTATATTCCTCCCTGACTACCAAATTTCCCTCAACAAATTTGTTTAAAGTTAAAAAGGTTCTGTTGCTTTCGGATTTATCTCCTTTCGCTAAAGTAACGATCAGCGTATTTGTCACATTATTTTCCATCCAGCAAAAAGATTCAGCATCACGAAGGTCTCTTGATCCGAAAGGGATCTCTATTTTTTCTCCTGAGGTGGTTGTTCCAGACAAACTCATCCAGGCTGTTTCATTGGTTAGGATGGTTCTATTATAATCAAAAGACAATTTCCGTACCAGGTATTTCCCAATATCTTCAACCTCCGCATATACCCATCCTCCTTCGTTTGAGAGAAATCCTAATTGTCTCATGCCTGAAGTTGAGGTCCCTTTAAGATCAAGGAGTTTGTTGACGATAACACCTGAATTGTTGATAGAAGATAAATAGGTTTTTTCACCTTTGGATAAAACAATGTACATCATGTCATCAACAAAAAATGGATTTGCTTTATCGTGCAATGAAGTAGGTAAATTACCCTCGCCTAATCCAATCGTAAACTGTGTTGATTTATTTTCGCCCGAAGCAAGGCTAATAATTTTTAATATACCCCCGCCATAATTCAATCCATAATCAACCTGGTAAATATATTTGTTGTTATGAAAAATTGTTTGGGCATGATTGGTAAAGTCAATACCATATCCTACCAATAGTGGGGTATTCGTTTCCCATACCATTTTATAATCTTTGTTGAACAACTGGGTATAATAATTATTGGTTGGTTCTATTCTCAACAAATAATCCCCAGCAACATAATATACCGGCAATTTATCTGTGGCATTAGGATTGGTTGTTTTATTCCTTTTCCAGTCCTCTAACTTCCCTAAGGGGAGTTCGAAAACTTCATAAGCGGGCTGGCAATATGCTACTCCTAAGCAAGCCAACAAAATGATGATTATCCTTTTCAAAAAATAATACATTTAATGAATGGGCAAATATACTATCAATTTGGTCATAAAATCCTAAAAATGAAGTATATTAGCTATATAATTGAACGCTAATTGTGTTGCTAAAGAACCTGATCATAACCTTTACTATTATGGTTTTCTGTGGCCTTCGGGCACATTCGCAGCATTACCAGTATTATTTCGACCAGTTTGAATATAATCAACTCGAGGGCTATCTTAATAACCTGGATGTCAATTACCATACCTCGGTAAAAGGTTATCGGGAGGCCGAGTTGAAAGAGCATATAGCCCTAGATTCATTGCGGGATATCCCAAACTACAATACCCGGTTCTCCAGGAGTTTTATAGGTCGCAGGCTTTTTAAGGAAGACCTGCTCTATATAAAAACACCTGTTTTTCAGGCCTCCCTTAATCCTATTTTCAACTTCCAGTTTGGCCGGAACTTCGGGGCGGGGGAAAATGCCACGGTAAATACCAGGGGATTCAGCGCCAAAGGAAGTTTAGGAAAAATGTTCTCCTTCTATACCGATTTCTATGAGAATCAGGCTGCTTTCGTAGACTATGTAAGAGCCTATATCGACTCCAACCATGTGGTCCCCAGCCAGGGAAGGACCAAGCAATTCAAGGAATCGAGTTATGATTTCGCTTATGCCACCGGCTACGTTAATTTTACCCCCGTTAAATATGTAAGTTTCGAGCTGGGCCATGGCAAAAACCATATTGGCGATGGTTACCGGTCTTTATTGCTCAGCGATAATTCGCCCAACTATTTCTACGGAAAAATATCCACCCAGGTATGGAAGATCAAGTATGTAAATATCTGGGCGGAATTTCAGGACAATTCCCCCAGTTTTGTATTGGATAACATCAACAATAAAAAATTAGGCACTTTTCATTACCTGGATTTTAATGCCTGCAAGTATTTTTCGGTCGGCTTTTTCGAATCCATTATTTGGAGTGGACAGGATACCAGCGGGAACATGCGGGGATTTGATCCTAATTATTTGAACCCTATCATTTTTTACAGGCCCATTGAATATGGATTAGGTTCTCAGGACAATGCTTTTATGGGCTTCAATGTAAAAATACGGCCCCATGATGATCACCAGGTATATGGACAGATCATCCTGGATGAATTTTTACTGAGTGCCATGCTTGGAAAACCACAAAAGGGCTGGAGAGCAAATAAGCAAGGGTTCCAGGTGGGATATAAATATTTTAATGTAGCCGGAATTAAAAACCTGAATTTCCAGGCCGAGTTTAATTATGTACGGCCTTATACCTATTCTCATTATAAATTCAACAGCAACTATGCCCATTATAACCAGCCTTTGGCCCATCCTTTGGGAGCTAATTTCTGGGAGGCCATCGGCTTTTTGCGTTACCAGAACAAAAGGATCATGGCTGAGGCCAGGTTCTCCTATGCCATCCATGGTGTAGATACCGCAGGGGTGAACTATGGAGGCAGCCCGATCGTATTGGATGTGAACCATCCGAATGAATACGGAAATTTTGTAGGACAAGGCGTACAAACTTCCATTTTATATGCGGAAGCCAAGGCATCTTATATCATAAATCCAGCTTATGGGTTTCGTGTGGAGGCGGGTTTTGTTTTCAGACAACAGGAATCCCAGATCCAGAATTTCACTACTGCCTTTTTCTATATAGGCTTAAGGACTCGACTCCAGAATTTATATTACGATTATTAGGAATTGCGCTAATGAATTAGCAAAACTCGTTGTATACTTCCTTTAAATGATCTGCCAATACATGATCAGGTGTACCTTCTATTTGGTAACGTTCAATGAAATGTACCAGCTCTCCATTTTTAAACAAAGCAATGGCTGGAGATGAGGGGGGATATGGTTGAAAATATTCACGGGCTTTGGCCACCGCATCCGAATCAACTCCGGCAAACACAGTTGCTAGCTTCGTGGGCTTATGGTCATTTACCAGGGATTTGATCACCCCTGGACGGGCACCACGGGCAGCACAGCCACAAACGCTGTTCACTACCACTAGTACCGTTTCGTCTTTTTTATTCAAGGTATTGGTAACCGCATCGGCAGTTTCCAACGATTCAAAACCGTTTTTGGTCAACTCTTCTTTACAAGGAATTACTATTTCATCTGGATACATAACTGATTAAATTGAAAGCCTGCCTGCCGGCAGGCGGGTTTAACGTTGTCGAGGATTCTCTTTTAAATCCTCCCCAAAGGTAAGCAGAAATTATAAGAATCATCTGTTAAACGATGTTATCTGGTGAAGCCAAGCCTCATTCCCATGGCCGATTCATCAAATTTTCCCCCGTCATACACCAGGTTTCCGTTCACAAAGGTCTTTTCTACTTTAGAATGGAAGGTTTCCCCTTCCAAAGGACTCCAACCACATTTATAGAGAATATTATCTTTATTCACGGTCCATTCTGTATCCGCATTGATCAATACAAGATCGGCATAATATCCTTCGCGGATATACCCTCTTTTTTCGATCTGAAAAAGATCAGCCACATTGTGACACATTTTTTCCACTATTTTTTCTATGCTTATTTTTCCTCTATGCCAGCATTCAAACATGGCCACTACCGAATGCTGGATCAGTGGTCCGCCCGAAGGGCATTGAGTATAAGGCAATGATTTTTCCTCCAAAGTATGAGGAGCATGGTCCGTAGCAATTACATCAATTCTATCGTCTAATAAAGCTTCCCAGATCAACTCCCTGTCTTTTTCCGTTTTTACCGCTGGGTTCCATTTGATCAGGTTTCCTTTGGTGGCATAATCTTTATCACTGAACCATAAATGATGAATACAGGCCTCCGCGGTAATTTTCTTTTCGGCCAAAGGAATTTTATTGGTAAAAAGCTCGGTTTCCTTCCCAGTTGAAATATGCAAAACATGGAACCGGGCCCCATTCTTGGTGGCCAGTTCTATGGCCTTGCTACTGGAGGCGTAGCAAGCCTCGGCACTCCGGATCAATGGATGAAACTCAACCGGGATATTCTCTCCATATTGCATTTTATATTTTTCCAGGTTTTGGGCTATCATAGGATCCGATTCACAATGCGAAGCAATGATCACTCTTACCTTTTTAAAAAGTTGCTCTATCGCCTCTGTAGAATCCACCAGCATATTACCGGTAGACGACCCCATAAAGATCTTTACTCCACAAACTTTTTTATAATCCACCTGTAATATCTCCCCCAGGTTATCATTGGTGGTACCCATATAAAATGAATAATTGGCGAGTGAACATTCGGCCGCACGGGTATATTTTTGCTCCAACAGATCAATGGTAACTGCTCCGGGTTTGGTATTGGGCATTTCCATATAAGAGGTAACCCCTCCGGCAACTGCGGCTTTGGCTTCCGTATATATTTCTCCCTTATGGGTCAATCCTGGCTCCCTAAAGTGTACCTGGTCATCAATGGCTCCAGGTATCAACCATTTTCCTTTGGCATGGATCACCTCGTACCCGGTTGAATCAAAAATGCCTGACGGGTATACTATTTTTTCGATCAAACCATCCTTAATGGCAATATCCGCCTCGTATTTCTTGCGTTCATTAACAATGGTGGCCTGTTTTATATAATATTTCTTCATGCCCTTATTTTCGATAGAGCAAAGGTATTTAAAATATTCTGGGCAGCCTACGGGGTAGCCATAGAACTAACAGCCAAGACCGCTTCGCTGCAAGAAGCAAGAGCCAAGACCGACTTCGTCAGGGGTCTTGGTTCTTGCAGCGAAGCGGTCTAACTTCTTGGTTCTTCTATCTATTAAGATTTCTTAATTGTGAATAGGTTCTGATAAATTTTTAAGGCTATTTTCAATGTTCCTATATATTTGTAATGATAAGAGCCTTCGTTCACTCCTTATCTTTTTAACCACTAACCAAAAAAAAATTGGATGAGTAAAGAAATTGTTCTAGAAGTAACCAATCTCGACAAACGTTTTGGGAAAGTACATGCCCTTAAAAATGTAAGTCTTAAAATTCCGAGAGGTTCCGTTTTTGGGATCCTGGGTCCCAATGGAAGCGGCAAAACCACGATGCTGGGTATTGTTACGGATATGCAGAAAGCAGATAAAGGTTCCTATTCATGGTTCGGTCAGGGAAATGACTATACCCTAAGAAAAAAAGTGGGATCCTTGATTGAAACTCCCAACTTCTATTCATATCTGAATGGGTTTGATAATTTAAAAATTACCCAGCTCATTAGTGGACGGGGAGATAATGAAGAGATCAAATCCGTTTTAAAAAGGTTGGACCTATTTGACAAAAGCCATATTAAGTTCGGGAATTATTCCTTGGGGATGAAGCAACGATTAGCAGTAGCTGCTGCCATCATGGGTAATCCGGATGTACTGATACTGGATGAGCCTACCAATGGATTAGATCCTGAAGGGATCGCTTTTATGAGAAGAATATTGATGGAATTGGCAGCGGAAGGAAAAACCATTATTATCGCCAGCCATTTACTGGAAGAAGTGCAAAAGATCTGTACCCACGTTTCCATTCTTCAATATGGAGATCTTTTATCCCAGGGAAAAGTAGAAGACTTGCTGGGAGCAAGTTATACGATCGTGATTGAGGCAGATAATATTGCAGGATTAGATCAACTCCTGAAGAACAAATTCAAGTCCATTCAATCCATTGATGTATTTAAGAATAGGATGGTTCTATCGTTGGAAGATAAAATATTACCACAGGACATCAATGCATTTTGTTTTGAAAACAAGATCGTTCTATCAAGATTAGAATTGGTAGGTACCAAATTAGAAGATAAGTTTTTAGAAATAACCCGAAAAAATTAAGCCCATGTTGACTTTATTACAAATAGAATGGCTCAAGATAAAAAAGTATAAGGCGTTTTGGATCATTTTTGCTTTCTTGATCTTATTATTCCCCTCAGTAACCATGGGCTTTGGCAGGATCATAGAGAATGTTGCCAAAAATGCGCAAGGAATTAAAATGTTGCTGGGTGGTCCTTTTGATTTCAACCAAGTGTTTTTTACAGCAGCCTATCTTAACAATGGGCTCAACATTGCCTGGGGGATGCTGTTGATATTAATGATCGGCAATGAGTTTCAAAGCAGAACCATCCGACAAAATGTAATTGATGGTCAACAAAGAAATGATATTATAACTTCCAAACTTATTCTCGTACTTATTTTCAGCCTGTTTTCCGCTTTGCTGCTCATGGCAAGCGCATTAATTGCCGGTTTGATATTTGCTGAAAATTCCTTCCATGTAACATCGGATGTTTTTGAAGTATTCGGAACTTTTTTCTTTGCATCCGTTATGCAAATGTTGTTTGCACTTGTATTTGGATTTTTTATTAAACGTCCTGCCCTGTCGGTTATTTTATACCTGGGGTATACGGTCTTCATCGAAAACATCGCAGTAGGGATCCTGGTGGCTATTTTCAAATCCACTTATCCTAAATTATTATTTACACAGGCGGCCGATGAACTTACCACCGTTGCGATTACCAGGAACTTCAAAATAGATGGGGAAATGGCCCCGTTGCCTATGGAAGCTCCATGGATCGCTTGTGTAGTGTATGCCGGACTCATCTTATTCTTCCTGTACAGGTATATTAACAAGACGATATTGAAGTAAGGACTGCTTCCAATTGTTCTTCGACCGAACCGGTAAAACCAAAAAAGCCCCATCCAAACGGAATGAGGCTTTCTCTAAAAAAAGATCTTTATTATTTACCCATCTGCATTTTGATAATGGCAGGCACTTCTTCCTTTACCGCATAATCTGAAGGGAAAGTAAATTCCGAATCACTTACCGTTTTTTTATCGAAGCTTACCATGGTCATAATGATGGTAAAAGTCATCCCCTGTTCGGTAATGTTCATTTCCTGTTTCATCACCACTCCTTCAACTCCTTTGTACGCTATCTTGCCTCTGAAGTCAACGGTTCCGATATCAATATCCTTGGTAGCCCAAACATAATTGGTTCCACTGGTGGTTTCCACTTTATATTTCTGGCATTTATATCCTAAAATAGTGGCCGTGCTGCTTTCCTTGGTTACCTTGGGATTGTCTTGCTGATTGTCTCCACCCTTCAATTCGTCGTTTTTTACTTTGTAAACCACTTTATTGGCAGCTTGTACGAAATAAGTGGTCTTCTCGTCCCCTTTGTTGATCACATCTCCAATCATTGAGCTCATCATCCCACCTTCCATCACTACTTTGGTATTGCTTCCTTTGATGGTCACAATATTCGCTGATGGCATTTGTTGTTTGATCATTTCAGCCTGGTCACCTTTATAGTCCATCGAAAACTTGATGGTACCTTCAAATCCCTGAGCAGTTAAAAACGCCGGAAAAAGAAGGCCAATAGCAATCATTAATTTTTTCATTCGCATATATGTTTTTTTTGAGTTGAGCTCATGCTCTCATCCCGACTTAACCGGGATTCGGGTCATGATTCTTTGTTTGTTTAAGGATACAATACTACCAATTATCGGGCAAAAAATGGGTGGAAAGAAGTTAAATTACTTCAAAACCCGTCTACTACTCCAACTCCCCGAAAAGGTCTAAATGTCCACTCAAAGGTCTGGATCATGTGATCCATATCCGCTTCAAGAAAGTTAACGACCTGGTACAATGAGTCGTAGTTAGGTTTAAAATTAAAATACAACGCAGCCCGGAAGAAGTGGTGTGTACTGTCTGTTAAATAAAACTGGTATGGGCAAGCGGCATCTCCTTCTATCCGATATTTCATCCCATATACATCTGATTCCGGGTCTGAGATCAAGGATTCCTGAATGCCCGACGATTTTACCACATGCTTATATACCAATTCGTGTGAATCGTCCAGGTATTTTTTAAGATCGTTTTTTATGGGATCGTAGGTAAGATAAATCGTAGCATTAAACCGCGGATAAATAATATTGAACCAGCAATTTCCTTTTTGTCTGGGATCGGGTGATGGAACCATGATGGCATATTTACTCACTTCCAACGTATAATGGCAGGTAGAATCAAATTTTACATATTCGGGATTAGGAGTTTCTATATTAAAATAACCCCTGGGTTTAGGAGTATAGGTTTTTTCAGTACATGAAAATAATCCTACACTTAATAGGATCAAAACTACGATGGCTAAACAATTATTCTTTTTCATCCAATAGTTATTCGCAAAATTATTTATTTTTTTAAAGAAGCTCATGCTTTCGCCCCGATTAAATCGGGGCTCATGTCCTGTTTGGTAACTTTTACTCTTTTAATTCTTCTGTTGTCTACCGACTCTACTTTGAACCTCAGAAGATCACAATCGATCACTTGCTCTTTTTCCGGAAGTTTTCCATTTAATTCAAGCAACAATCCTGCAATCGTATCGGCATCGGCTACATAAGGTTCAATATCCGAATATTCAATATTAATGATCCTGCACATATTGATGAGAGGTGTTTTACCTTCAAAAACAAAATTATGATCGTCTAATTTCGAATAAACGATCTCTTCGTCATCAAATTCATCGTTGATCTCACCAACAATTTCCTCTATTACATCTTCCAGGGTAACGATCCCTGCACTTCCGCCATATTCATCCACCACTACGGCCATATGTACCTTTTTTTCCTGAAATTCTTTTAGCAAGTCATCAATTTTTTTATTCTCCGGTACAAAATAAACCTGCCTAAGCAATTTCTGCCATTCAAAACCATCACCATTGTCAAGGTATGGCAGTAGATCCTTGATATATAGCACCCCTTCAATTTTATCAAAATTTCCTTTATAAACAGGCAAACGGCTATACCCGGCTTTTAATATAACGGCCATTACCTCCTTGAAATTGTATTCAACGTCCAAAGCAATTACATCCAGCCTGGGTTTCATGGTTTCTTTCACTGATATAGTGCCAAATTCCACAATTCCCTTCCATATTTTTTTTTCCTCCTCCGTAACAGTTTTATCCTTGGTCAATTCGATCACAGCTTCCAGGTCATCAGCACTTAATCCAGTATTGTTCCGTCTGAGCTTTCGATCGAACAAAGAGCTGGATAGCATCAAAGGAGCTGTCATCCATATCATTAATTTGTTTAGCAACAACAAAGGTTGTACCATCCATTTAATAATGGATTTAGGATATTGAGTGCCATAAACTTTAGGGATCACCTCGCCAAATAAGAGAATGATCATAGTGATCAACACCACCTGTAGTAAAAATAAAACCCCAGGATGTATACCACTATCGGGTGGGATTAGTTCTTCTTTTAAAAACTCCGATAAAATAATAATGGATAAATTAACCCCATTATGAATAACCAATATGGTGGCCAATAATTTTTTGGGGCGATCGAGCAGCTTGAGAACATTTTTTCTCAGGCCCTCATTCATTTCGTCGATTTGCTTGCGGGTAACAGAGAAAAAAGCCACTTCAGCGGCACTCATGGTGGCAACACAAACCAATAACACCAGGATGGCCAGGATATACCAGAAAACTCCGCCAATATGAAAGCTGGTCAAAGGGAGGGTGGTGATTAACGAGGTACCGGTGTAACTCAGAGGGTCGTCCAATGTTGGGTATATTAATTAGTTAAAACGGCAAATCGTCATTTTCCGGCGGAGCGTTTTCATTACTTATATTTCCTGAACTATAGGTATTAGAAGGCGCACCGCTATCGTTTGTGCCGCTATTGTAGGAATTATTTGTGTACCCACCGCCACCTGTGGTTGGTGCTTTATCCAGCAACAACATATCCGTAGCCTCAATTTCGGTCACATACTTTTTGTTTCCGTCTTTATCATCATATTGCCGGTTACGCAATTTCCCTTCAATATAAACTTTGTTCCCTTTTTTCAGGTACTTTTCTGCTACCCCTGCCAAACCTCTCCACAATACAATATTATGCCATTCGGTATTTTCTATTTTCTGGCCTTCCTTGTTGGTATAAGATTCTGAAGTAGCTAAAGAAAACCTCGCCACCTGGGCCCCGCTTTGCACCGTTCTCACTTCCGGATCCTTTCCAAGGTTCCCAACTAAAATCACTTTATTTATCCCTGCCATTATATCAATTAATTTATCTCAAATATAGAAAAATGGGGCTAAAAAACAATTCATATTTTATACAAAGCCACGTAAATACCTATCTTTGCCTATATATCAACGATTTCAAATGAATAATAATATCAAAATCGAGTCCAGTAAGGCTCCTGAGCCGGTTGGTTTATATCCACATGCCAGAAAAGTTGGCGACTTTATCTATTATAGTGGGATAGGTCCCAGAGAAAAAGGGGCAAAAAAAATTCCAGGGGTTGAACTAGATGAAAAAGGGAATATTACCAGTTATGATATTGCCACCCAATGTCATTCCGTATTTAAAAACCTTCAATATGTGGTGGAAGATTCCGGTGCTGATTGGAAAAATGTGGTGGATGTAACCATTTTCCTTACCAATATGAAAGATGACTTTCCGATCTATAATAAAATCTATGCAGAATATTTTAAGGATAATCAGCCTTGCAGAACTACCATAGAGATTAAATCCTTACCAACGCCCATTGCCATCGAAGTAAAGGCGATTGCTTATGTTGGGAATAAATAGTTATCACGTCTTCGTTAGATTTATTTCGTTCACCCAAGTGGACGGACCATCGTCCGTCCTTACAATATGGCTTTGAGCATCAAACCCTCTCCAATTGATTTATTTTTTCTTTCGCCAATGCAAACACCGTTTTTAAATCATCTATCAGATCTTCTGCATCCTCTAATCCAACGGATAAACGGATCAAACTATCGGTTACTCCAGCAGCATATCTTTTTTCCCGTGGAACTGATTTATGTGTCATTTCACAAGGCAGGCAGCATAAACTTTTTACACCTCCCAGGCTTTCTGCGAGCTTAAAATATTTGGTATTGCTTACAATCAACGAGGCCACTTCTTTGTCATCCACTTTCAGATCGAAACTAATTACTCCGCCCAGGTATTTTTGTTGTTTTTTGGCTATTTCATGATTTGGATGGGATTTTAATCCAGGATAGTATACATGTTGAATCAGGTCTACTGTAGTTAAGAATTCTGCCACCTGTTGTGCATTCTCGGCATGTTGCTTTACCCTTAAATTCAACGTTTCAATTCCACGAATTACCAACCAGCTATCAAATGGAGCTAAAATAGCCCCGGAGGCATTTTGGATAAATTTTATTTTTTCTGCTAATTCAACAGTTTTTGTCACCACTAAGCCCGCAATCAAATCACTATGTCCTCCTAAATATTTGGTGCCTGAATGAACAACGATGTCTGCTCCCAGCTCGATTGGTTTTTGTGCTGCCGGCGAAGCAAAGGTATTATCTACACAAAGTAGACAATTGTTGGCCTTTGCAATTTTGGCAATAGTAGCTATGTCCGAAATTTTTAAGGTGGGATTGGTTGGACTTTCAATCCAGATGAGTTTGGTTTTAGAAGTAATCGCCTCCGCAACATGATCGGCATTGGTGGTATCTACATATTTAATATGTATACCGAATTTTTGATAGATATGGGTAAATAACCTAAATGCACCGCCATAAATATCATCTACTGCAATAATTTCGTCACCTGTTTCAAGCAATTTCACCACTGCATCAATGGCAGCCAATCCACTGGCAAAGGCATAGCCGCTGGTTCCATTTTCGAGAGAAGCAATTAAATCCTCCAACACTTTGCGGGTTGGATTATTGCTTCTTGCATAATCGTACCCTTTATGTATCCCAGGTGCATCCTGTACATAGGTAGAAGTTTGGTAAATGGGTACGGCAATTGATCCGGTTAATGGGTCCACCGGGATCTGATGGATTAATTTTGTCTGGTCTTTCATTTTCTTTTAGTATAAGTGTTAAACAATTATTTTTTGTTTACACTACTTACCAAAAAACTATCGAAAGAACCCTTTTAAACAAAAAAAGCTCTCCCGACAAGTCAGAAGAGCTTTTATATAGAGTTTTTATATAATCACTTTTATCTAACTTATCTTCTCCTGACTATTACGTCAGAATTGGATTTGGCACCTTTCCTCTGTTATCCTTGGATAGCAGAAGCAGGTTGTCAAGACATCATAGGGCCATTCCCTCCGTCTTTCTTGATAAGTAATGTAAAGAACCGATACAAATGTATATATAAAATTAAACCAGTTAAATGTTTAACAAAACATTTGCAATTATTGTCTTAGTGTTGTATGATCAGTTTTTCGACCAGTTCTTTTCCGTCAATGTTCATATGCATAAAATACATCCCATTTTTATATCCTGAAAGATCTACTGAAGCAAGATGGGCAGCTATATTTTGCGGACAATAAATAATATTTCCGCAAACATCGTAGATTTTTATATCATATAATGTGGCTTTTCCTGAAAGAGTAATGGTATAAGGTCCCGTGCTTGGATTTGGAAATACATTCAAAGAAGCATTTCCCGAATTATCAATACTAATAACCAGATAGTACTTAAACTCCCCATTTATATCCGTTTGTTTTAACCTGTAATAATTAATTCCGGGATCAGGATTCTTGTCGAACGAATGATAGCTTAGTACACTATTACTGTTTCCAGCTCCGTCCACTATATCTATAGTTCTATAGGTTATTCCATCATCAGATTGTTCAACAGTAAAATATTGGTTATTGACTTCAATATTTGTTGTCCATTCCAGAACATTTTCATCATTTTGGTAAAACCCGCTAAAAGAAACCAACTCAATCGGTAATGGTTCCGGGCAGATTATATTCAAGCCAATAAAAGAAGGCTGGGTTTGTACATTAAGAACGGATGTAATTCCAGGCACCTCAACAACGGTTGGTAAATTAACATGTGCTCCATTAGCTATAGACTGAAAAACTGAAGTAGGATTTTCACAATGGATCGATCCATCATTGGTTGTTTTCAATAAACTGGAAGTTCCATCTACCAGGGAAAAGCCCAAAGCAGCATTTTCTCTTATAGAGGTGGCTGAAGTCATTACAAATGAAAGATAACCCTTGCACCATACCATATCCAGGTTCGCATTCATTTTCAATAAAAAAAGCGGTCCATGATCATTATACCCTCCTCCACAACCAATATATTCTCCATTCGCTAATACATCCAATGATGCAAAACCCAGGTCTGTCATTCCTCCTCCTCCTAAAGTATGTTCAAATGCTCCAATATCAAGTATATTACCAGCCAAATCGAGTTTGAGTATCACTGCCTTACTTTTAAATCCAGGCACTTCTCCACCTACGAAGCCTCCAACAATATATCCGCCTGGAATTTCCCATATTTCACGTCCGGAAGAGGCTATACCTGCATTACATGCCAAATTATATTGATGTTGCCAAGTGATGGCCCCCAGATTATCTAATTTGATCACGTACATATTGACGGGCATTGCATCCTCAGATCCACTATTGCCGGTTACAATATAACCGCCATCGCTTGTTTGTTTAATATTCTGTGCACTTCCAACACTAGGCACCGACAAAACAGTTTGCCATTGTACAACTCCAACATTATCTGTTTTAATGATGTAAATGTCTCCTTTTGTATGAACATTGGGAGGTATCATTCCTAAAGGGACATTCTTCGAGCCTCCAATAATATAGCCACCATCGGAGGTTTGCTCTACCCAAATACCATTATCATCTCCCAGCCCTCCAAAACTTTTACTCCAGGTAACTATTCCTGCATTGTCTGTTTTTATTAGAACTATATCATTATTTCCTGCCGCCCCATATGTTCCAGTAATTATATATCCATTGTCGGAAGTTACCTGAATACATCTAAGATAGGCATTCACACCCAATGGGATGACACCATTGGTAAATTCCTTAGTCCAGGTGGGTGTGCCTTCTGCATTTGTTTCCATTAGCTGATTGCTAAAAAGCAATATATAATTGCCATTATTTAATTCACGCTGGCAGGTCAACATGGACGGCCATGCATTATATTGGTTTTTAAAGTCCTGGGCAAAAAGATGGTTAGACAATGCAAAGGCAATTCCCAGGAATACTTGAGTGTAGTGGTTCCTCATCATTTCTTTTATAAACTTGGTGTTCTGTTTTTAGATGGTATTTAACCAGAGATAGTTGCTTTAATTAAAAAAAATTTAAAAAAGTTCGTCCAAAGGAACAGAATGAAGTTTTTTTTAATGGTTTTCAAATGGGTTTTAAATGATTTTTTGATTGATATGATCGTATAACCACAAAGAGGATAAGATCATAAAACTCATAAAACAGACCTACTAAACCGCTTCAGTTGATTAAATAATCATTAAATGCAACTTGCCAACAACTCACTAGCATCTTATTAAATAGATAACCATTAAAAAAAACAAAGACCCACATCAGAAAAAAAATCTGTGAACTCCCATCACATCCACATACAATCCACAAATCAAATCTGGTACAAAAAAACTCAACTAATGGGAACAAAAAAACTCTTCATCGCCCTTATCATCTTCGCTTCAGCGTTGATAGGTGTTCAGGCACAATCCAATGTTGTGGCAAATGATAATACTCCAAAACCATCTTATGATGTTCGCCTTCTCAATCATTATTCAGTTGATGAGTTGATTGAAATGGAAACACTCTATCCACAGGATTATAAAATCTTCTCTTATTTTCTTACGCAATCATACGCTATAGAAATGATCGATTGCTCCGATTGTACTAAAATCAATCCGGCAACCTTCGACATCAGCAAATATGAATACTTAAGAAAAAAAGACATCAACGTAATATATGAAGACCCAAAACATGGATTCAAACTTACCGTTTATTCTATGCGCTCTCTTCTATATCTTACTCCTCAGCAGGAATACTTACTCAACCACTAAGAACCTGATAATTCCATTTATTATGAAATCGATAAAATTTTACTCAATTATATGCGTTTTTATATTAGCTATTAATATAAATGCTCAAGTAGTAGATATGTCAACCGCTGTACATTTATCTACATCAACCCAATGCGGAGGAACTCTTATTGACAATCCAGGAGCTTATACCAATAACTTTGAAAGAACGGTTAGCATTTGTCCCAGCATTCCTGGTCAATATGTACGGGTTACATTTACTACTTTTGATACCCAGGCAGGAGGAGACGTACTATTTGTTTTCAATGGAGGTTTTGGAGGCACGTTGATCGGGACCTATTCAGGTCTGCCAGCTTTACCATTTACCATTACCTCTTCTGACCCCGGCGGTTGCTTAAGCTTTCGTTTTACCACAAATGCCATTACCACCCGCCCTGGATTCTCGGCCAACATAAGTTGCGTTGCCGCTCCAGGTGCCAACCCTCCAGGTGGCTCTCCACAGGATTGTGTAGGTGGACAGGGAATGACCATTTGTAGCAACAGCACCTTTAGTGCCAATAGCAGCGGGGTAGGTCTTCAGGAACTTTCGGCTACCAACAGAGGTTGTTTAAGCACGAATGAAAGACAAAGCTCCTGGTATTATTTCTCTCCAACTGCTGCCGGATTTGTGGCCTTTACCATTTCACCTCAAAATGCTGCCGATGATTATGATTTTGCTATTTGGGGTCCTTATCCAAGCATTACTTGTCCATATATTTCAGGAGACCTCCCTACCAGATGTTCCTATTCCGGTTTAAGCGGGAATACGGGACTATTGAATGGTGCCGGAGACAATACCGAGGGAGCAGGAGGAGATAAATTCGTGGAAGATCTGAATGTATTGGCGGGTGAAGTATATGTTATGGTGATTGATAATTTTAGTGTTAGCGGACAGCCATTCGATCTCATCTTTACTCCCGGAAGTGCTCCGCTCGATTGTACTCCTTTGCCGGTTGTGCTTACCCGATTTATGGGAAAAGCCCAGGAGTCGAATAATTTAATAGAATGGACCACTGCAACTGAAGTCAACAATCAATATTTTACGGTTGAAAAAAGCAATGATGCAATGAACTGGAGCGAACTGGGCAGAGTGAATGGCGCCGGTAATTCAAACGAGGTACACAACTATTCCATGATTGATCCCGTTCCATTTCAAACTACCTATTATAGGTTAAGTCAAACAGATTATAATGGAGCAAAAACAACCTTTCAAACCATTTCCGTAGAACGGGCATCCGGTGGAATTTCAGGTGAGATGTTGAGCTTCTATCCAAATCCGGTTACAGAACAAGTATTTATACAAACCTATCAGGAGGGTGAAAATAAAATAAGCATATTAGACCAAACCGGTAAAGTGGTGTTCAATACCATTATTAATGGAATCGTCATTGAACCTATTCAATTGATGAACCTAAGTTCGGGGTTGTACTTTATCAATATTGAAAATAATGGTCGGGTTCAAAATGAAAAGATCATTGTTAGACGATAGTATAAGTGGGATTATTAAGGTGAAAAAAAGCAGCTTTCGAAAGGAAGCTGCTTTTTAATTGATACCACTGGATGAAGGAATAGTCCAGTAGTCCAACCCTAAAGTTGTTTATTTAATCCAGATCCCTTCAATAATTTTTTAGCACAAACCCCAGGAGGTCATTTTTCAATGTATTTATTATGATATATTTACTGAACTGTTGAACCAGCTAATCTTTCTACATCGATCAAAAAATGTATGGAACTTTGCGATCAAGATGGCCAAGTAAAATGAAAAACAAATATCTCCTATACCTTTTACTACTGTTTATTCCTGCACTCCGGGTAAATATTGTTTACACGCAATCCGTGGAGGAAATGAAAAAGGATATTGCGAACGCTGAAGTAATGGACAGCGCACTGGCCAAGAAATGCTATTTATTGGCTCAATATTATATTGCCACCCATGTTGATTCTTCTTTAAAGTACACAAATATTGGTTTTAAAACGGCGATAGATTTGAAAAATAAGAAGCTAACAGCTGACGGTTTTATCACCTATGCCGGAATAGCTTTGAGAAGTCAGCAGCCTGAAAAATCCAGGAATTTAGCGTTAAACGCGTTGAAGTTGTATGAGCAATTGGGTAACAATGCAGGAATTGGATTAGCCTTTGGAATGATCGCCTCTTCGTATACCTCCGAAGGTAAATTTAAAGAAACCGTTAAATATAGGTTTTACGCTATCAAATATTTAGAAAAAAGTGGGGACCTTCTATCTATCTCTTCCGCTTATTCGAATTTAGCGTCGGACTATAGAAATATGAATGATATGCAAAAGGCATTGGAGGCAATGAAGTACTCCGTTAAGATCAAAGAAAAAATAAATAATCCCATATCGTTAACTTATGGGTATATAAATCTTGGAGGCACTTATCAAGATTTAAAAAACTTTCAATACTCTTTCATCTATTATAAAAAAGCATTGGTTCTTGCGCAGCAAAACGGTTTAGATAATCTATTACCTACCATCCATTTGGGATTAAGTAGTGCTCTGGTGGAATTGCAAAGGCCAGAGGAAGCCTTCGAATATTTAAAGTTCAATTTGGATAGGTATCACGACTTAAAAAACAATACCTTATACATGTACACCCATTTATCAAGAGGGAAAATTTACCTGGTTACTAATAAAACAAGTCTTGCTATCAATGATTATGAAAAAGCGTTGGAATTTGCGGAAGCGGAACAAGATCCGGCACATATAAGGCTATGCCACGATCAGCTATATCAATTATATACAGGCGATGTGAGTAATCCAGAAAAAGCCTTGATGCATTTTAAGGCCATCATCGAAATGGATAAACAAAATCAAGTATCTGAAGCGAGTTTGCTAGCTGAAGACCTGAAAGTAAAATATGAGACGGAGAAAAAAGAGCAAAACATTACTTTATTGGAAAGTGAAAACAGGTTGCTGGAAACCAATGAAGAAAAAAGAAAATTATGGTTTGCGGTTCTGGGCATCAGCGGATTGCTATTACTTCTGTTATTGGTTTTTACTACCACCTTATATATTGCCAGGAATCGGCATCAAAAGAAAATAAGGGAAATAGAATTAATAAAAACAAAGATAGAATTTGAGCAAAAGGTGATCAGGGCTCAAATGAACCCTCATTTTATTTTCAACTCTTTAAATAGCATCCAACATTATATCCTCAACAACGAGACAAAATATGCATATGATTATTTGGCCAGGTTTAGCAAACTTATCCGCCTGGTATTGTCGAACTCCGAGCAAGGAGCCATTAGTTTAAACAAAGAAATCGAATTTTTAGAGATCTATATTGACCTTGAGCAACGCAGGTTCCAAAACAGGTTTAGTTATGAAATAAGCATTGATAAGGAAATAAAAACGGATGAGATAAAAATTCCGGTCATGCTCATACAACCATTTATAGAAAACGCCATATGGCATGGGATCATGAATTTGGAGGAAGGGCAAAATGGCAAACTCTTCCTTAGCTTTTCAATAGAAAACAAGCTATTGAAAATAACCATCAGGGATAATGGAATTGGCAGAAAAGCTGCGGAAAAGTTAAAAACAGGCCAAGACCATGAATCGGTGGGTATACTGTTTTCGCAAAAAAGGTTAGATATGTTAAAGGCAACTAGTGGAAATAATTCGCAAATTATTATTACAGACTTATACAATGAGGCCGGCCGTGTTGCTGGCACAAGAGTGGATATCCTGTTAAATGTGTAGAAAATGGAACTAACCGGTATTATAGTAGATGATGAAGCTTCAAGCAGAAGTGTTTTAAAAACTTTGCTAAAGATGTATTGTCCTCAGGTAATTCTCTTAGCAGAAGCCAGCAATGTAAACGATGCCTATCAAAAGATCATTGATTTGAAGCCCTCTATTGTGTTTTTGGATATTCAAATGCCTGGAGGAAATGGAATTAGTTTATTGAAAAAATTTCCCGAAGTTCCCTTTCAGGTTATTTTTGTTACCAGCTATGATAAATATGCCATTGAAGCAGTAAAATTTAGTGCCCTGTACTATTTAATGAAACCGATCGAGGTGGAAGACTTAAAGGAGGCGGTACAAAAAATTCAAAAAACCATCATCAATCAGAAAGCCCATAAGCAACAAGTATTGAACGTGATTTTTAATATGGAAAGTACGGGCCTGGAAAAAAAGATGGCCATGCATGATAATGATCATGTTGTTTTTATTCCCCTGGATGAGATTATTTACCTGGAGGGTGATAGCAACTATACTTTGATCCAGACAAAGGGTAAAAAATACACTTCTTCGAAAAACCTGGGTAAACTGGAAGAAATGCTAGAAGAGTTTAAGCAGTTCTTTAGAATAAACAGAAGTTGTATCATTAACCTGAACTATATTAACCAATATAGCAAGGGTGAGCCTTGCATCATTACGCTATCAGATAAATGGAATTTTGAGATTTCGAGAAGGAAAAAGCAAGAATTTCTGGACAGAATAAGGTCCAACTCCTGAGGGAGTAAAAATAGAGAAAAGGGCCCGAAAAGGGTCCCTTCATTATAACAGATGGTTAAAAAACGGAATTAAAAGAACGGGCCCTGAGTGCCGGAATCCCATTCTTTTAATAAACCCATTTATTATTTCAAATGTTTTGAAAGATGTTTGGCCATATCAAACATAGATACCTGACCTTTGCCACCGAAAACTGGTTTTAGTTTTGCATCAGCATTGATCATGCGGCCATTGTTTTTATCCTGCAATTTATTTGCTTTGATATAAGCCCACATTTTTTTCACCACTTCAGTACGTGGTAAAGCTTTGCTTCCTACTACTTCTGCTAATGCAGAGCTAGGAGTAAGTGGTTTCATGAATGCTGCAGAAGGTTTACGTGCAGATTTCTTTTTAGGGGCTGCTTTCTTTTTAGGAGCAGCTTTTTTCTTAGGAGCAGCTTTTTTTGCTGGTTTTTTGGTAGCTTTTTTTGCTGCCGCTTTTTTAGCCGGTTTTTTAGCAGCTTTTTTTGCTGCTGGTTTTTTAGCAGCTTTTTTTGCAACTTTCTTTGCCATATTAATTTAATTTAGATTTGATAGATGTTCAGTGATTAACGGAATCAAATATATAGTATTTGTATTCAATAGAAACCTATATCCAAATAATTTCTTCAGCATCTTTACACGCTTTTCTGTTAATAAGTTTTCTACAGGGAAGCCTATAGGGAGAGAATACCCTCCAAAATGGTATCCAAATAATACAAAAACGAAGGAGATTTATCTCTTCGCATCCCTCTAGATTAAGCATATACAGAATATACGGGCCCGTTTTATACCCCCTTTATTCTTTTCAGGAAAGAAAGGTCTTCTGGCCCTCTTTTTTATATTAGCCTTCCCATATTTCCCTGTAAAAATTCTCCTTTTCTCTATGAAAATTTCTGTTTTTGCCCTTAAAAACCCATTTTCCCCCTATGAAAATGTCTCTTTTTCCCTGTGAAAATCAAGTTTCCCCTCATTAAAACCCGGTTTTCCCCTTTGGAAATCCGATTCTATCCTATGAAAATGGCCATTTCCCCACTAGAAATCCCCTTTTTCTTCTCGGTAAACACCGTAACCACCTCTTGGAAAAAGGATGTACCTATGAGTTCATTATATAGGATAGATATGTTTTTTAGATAAGCAATAGACACCTAAATGGATAAATGTATCCTCTTATAATAAGGTATACCGCTAAAATGATCACCTCTAAATGGGATCATTACCGATGATATTGGCAAGGACCTAATAAAAAAGCGAAGCTTCCGCTTCGCTTTTGTGGCCCCGATGAGAATCGAACTCATATCTAAAGTTTAGGAAACTTCTATTCTATCCATTGAACTACGGCGCCATGGTGGGTAAGAACCCGCCGCAAAAGTAATGAATAAGCACATCCATTGCAAAATAGGCCACAGTGGCACGGAAAAGGGCCGGAGCGAAGCGACCTACCTTAGGTAAATCCAAGAAGGTGAGAGGTAGAGGCTGCCCAAGCTCCATTCGATAAGAAAAAATCACCAGTGTTAACATAATTTTCACATATCATTCTTTTCTATACCTTTGTGCATCATCAAGAAACAATATGAAACCACTAGCCTTTGTCCTTGCCGTATCTATGCTTGCCTTGGCAGCTTGCGGCAACAAAAAAACCACGGATAAGAATTCGAAAAACGATTCTACTCAGGTAGATTCCACAGCAAATAAACCTGCTCCCAAAGTTGATATTCAATTGGATGACCTGGCAAGATTGCTGGGTGGACTCCCAACCAACCAATATTATAAAAATGCAACAGATAGTAACTTCTATCGAAAATATAAAGAGTCAATGGACTTTGAGTGGAATAAAGTGGAGAAGGATTTTAGGCAACCCATTTTAAAATGGACTACCGAAAATGTAAACCATACCCTGAAAGGAAATAAAACTTGCTTCTACCCATTCAGTGGAGCCGATTTTCTATATGCCAATTTGTTTTTTCCGAATGCGGACAATTATATCCTGATTGGCCTGGAACCTCCGGGATCCCTGAACGATCCTGACAAGATGAGCAAGGATGAGGTAGGGACCTATTTATATCAGAATGACAATGCCATGGGTGTAAGTCACGACAAAGGGTTTTACAGGACCAATTCCATGAGGGTTGACTTTAACAAAAAGCATTTGAACGGAACTGTCCACAATATTTTATTTTATGTAGTTCGTTTGGGTTATAAGGTTACAGGGATCAATTATTTTGACCTGGATCCCAGCACCGGTGCACCTCAATATACCAAAGCCGTGTACGGGGAGAAAAATGATAAAAAGGGGGTAAAGGTGAGCTATACAGATGACAAAGGAAGCGATAAATCCATTTACTACCTGGGATACAATATATGGAACCCCATGCTGACCGGGGAAAAGGACCCGATCTTTCAATTCATGGATTCGTTTGGCGGACATTATACATTTTTAAAAGCAGCGTCTTATTTATCACAATATCCCGGGTATACTTTGGTACATAACTATATGCTGAATACTTCCAGCGTTATTATCCAGGATGATAGCGGCATTCCATATAGTAGCTTGAACAACGAAGCCTGGAAAGTGGAACTATGGGGTGATTTCGAAACAGTATTGCCTTTATTCCATAATTACAATCAACCAGATTTGAAAAAAGCATATAACGATCAAGGCGAAACAAAAAAACTTCCATTTTTTATTGGCTACAATGTTTCGATCGGAAAATCGAACCTGCAATATTGTGTCAGGGACTTTAATAAAAAGCCATTCCTCAAAGAGATCCGCAAAGAGGATATGACGGCCAAAGATGAAGGCGAAGAGGAGGAAACGAAAGTCACTAAGGTGAAAAAGAAAAACGTTAAGGACTAGTGTCTAAAAAAACCTCTTATTCATTATATACAGCCACCATGATCGTGGTGGCCAATATGATCGGTGCTGGTGTATTTACCAGCCTTGGCTTCCAGGTACTGGGTTTATCGAGTGGTTATTCTATTATCTGGCTATGGTTATTAGGGGGGATAGTATCCTTGTTCGGGGCCGGATGCTATGCAGAAATTGCTACCCGGCTGAAAGGATCAGGAGGGGAATATAACTTCTTATCAAAGATTTATGGGAATGCGATTGGCTTCTCAGCAGGATGGATCTCTTTTACCGTAGGTTTTGCAGCACCCATTGCTGCAGCTTGTATTGCCCTGGGAACTTATTTCAGCCGCTCCCTGCATATTTCGAATGTATATGTAGCAGGTATGGAAGTAGCCATATCAAAAGTAATTGCAGTAAATGCATTGCTCCTGCTCACGATCCTTCAACTCGTCAGCAAAAAAATAGGGGCCATTTTTCAAAATATATCCACCACCTTTAAGATCATTCTGGTAGCAGTTATCTGCAGCCTGGGATTTATCTTTATCAATCACAATGTTACCATAGTTAGTTTTGGCAAAGGGATTCAATGGAACGAGTTGGTCTCCGGATCTTTTTTTATATCCCTGTTTTTTGTTTCTTATGCATATAGTGGCTGGAATGCTTCAGCCTATATAGCGGGAGAAATAGAAAACCCCAAAAAGAATATCCCCAGGAGTCTATTATTAGGAACTGGTATTGTTACTGTATTATATGTATTGCTGAATCTTGCATTTATGCTGGTACTTCCATTCGACGAGATCAAAGGTCAGGAAGATGTAGGCAGGATATTTTCTACCAAGATATTTGGGGATATCATTGGTGGATTGATAGGATTGGTGATTTCTATTCTTCTTGTTTCAAGCATTAGCTCTATGATCATTACCGGGCCCAGGGTTACCCGAAGCATGGGAGAAAATCACGGTTTGTTTAAATGGTTCAGCAAAGCAACCACCACTCAGGTGCCTCAAAGGGCCATCCTTATTCAATCCTTGATCAGTCTGGTCTTTATCATTACCTCCAGTTTTGAATCCGTGATCGTGTTTATTGGTTTTACACTCAATATCTTTACCATGCTCACCGTATTCGGCTTATTTATCCTAAGGGCAAAGGATAAAAAGACCCAATCAACAACCCATGGTTATAAAGTATTCGGATACCCGGTAGTACCTGCCTTGTTCATATTGATATATTTGTTTATGCTGGGTTTTGGTCTCTATAGAAAGCCTGTAGAATCATTTGTTGGCCTGGGATTTGCTGTACTTGGGGTAGTGATTTATGCAATTAGTCCGAACAAGAAAATATCAAAATCTAAAGACAACCCTTAGTTGCCTGATTTTCTATTGGTCGTTTAGTGTATTTTCTTCTGCCCAGTTTAGTTTTTCAGAGAATTCCTTCTCCCCCGTTATCGATAGCTTATTCAAAACCGAAAAATCTTTTTTCGAGAAGTATGCCAATTTTAGAAATTTCTATAAGATCCAGATCATTTATACCCAAATAGACCGAGATGCAAAAAATAATCCCAGCTTTACCCATCATACCTGGAGGTTAAGCTCTGATGAATATTTTAATCCAGCCAGTTTTGTAAAAGTCCCTGCCGCCATTTTTGCCATGGAAAAGGTCAATAACGAATTGAGCAAATATGGGATCGACAAGTACAGTCCTACGTTATTTGAGAGAAGCCAGGAATGCCAGCAGGAACAAGTATGGGATTCCACCTGTATCTGCTTATATCCCAACATTGCCCATTTCATTAAAAGAGCATTGATCGTAAGCGAAAATAGTCCCTATAAAAGACTCTATGAATTCCTGGGCCAGGAATATATTCAAAACCGATTAAAGAAGATTGGATTTGAAGGTACCAGAATTATTCAGCGATTTGTAAGTGATTGTGATGAAGAAGGGAACCGCTATACGAATGCCATCAATTTTTTTGATGCCGATAGCAATTTATTATACCGCCAACCTGAACAATACAATGCCCACTATATGCATGGCAAGGATTCAACCTTCATGATCGGCAACTATATCATGGATGGCCGCAAGAAAATAAGAGGTGGTAAAGACTTTTCCAATTCAAACCGGGTTCTTCTGCATCATATCCACCAATTCATGATGGCTGTCTTCTTTCCTAAACAAATGCCCAAAGAACTACAATTCAATTTAAACCAGGACGACCTGAACCTGATGAGAAAATACCTGGGATTAAATCCGGAAGAGTCGATCGATCCAAAATATGATATGAATGAGTATTGGCCGGCTTACAACAACTATTTTTTTTATGGCCAAGGCAGGCATGCTGCTATGATGCCCCAGGTACGCATATTCAATAAGGTGGCCATGGCTTATGGGTTTCTTTCTGAAACTGCGTATGTGGCAGACTTTAAAAACAAGCGGGAATTCTTTTTATCCGCCACTATATACGTTAACGAAGACGGCGTGCTGCTTGACAATAAATATGATTATGCCGATGTAGGCATGCCCTTTTTGCAAAACTTATCCTGGCTGATTTATAAGCATGAATTGAAAAGGAAGTTGGCCCATGAACCTGACTTTGCCGAACTTGAACAATTGTTCACCAAATAAGTTCAAAATGAGAAATGGAGTCTCATTTTTTCAAATACGCAGCCCTGCTTTTCATATCCATTCATCCTAACTTATTCTTCTCCAATTATTTTCTTTCCCTTGATGAAAAAAATGACCTGCAGGGCATCTTATTTGGGGATTTATTCATTTATCAAATAAAACAATGATTATGAAAACCCTGAAAAGAATATTTTATCCGGCCATTCTCCTCCTTGGTATTTCCTTTTTATCTGCCTGCAACAATGGAGCTACACGCCGAGAAAAAGCTGAAACCCAGGCTGACATCGACAGCCTTCAGCGGGAAAAAGAAAAACTGAACATGAAATTGGAGGCGCAAAAGAAAAAAATAGACGACCGTATTGCGGAGTTGAAAGAGGAAAAGAAAGAAGTCAAGGAAAAAGAGGCCACTGAGTTTTATGATAGGTCCATTGATCGTTTGAATAAAGCCAGTGATAGCCTGCAAGTAAAAATGGACCGGTTTGATAAAGAAACCGAAAAGGATTGGAAGCAGCTTAAAAAAGAAATGGACGAAGCATTTGATTCAGCTGAAAGAGAGTGGGAAGATGTGAGAAAAGCGATTGCTGATTTCTTTAAAACAAAATAAGCATTAAAAAAGCCGCCCCGGTTGAACCGGGGCGACTTTTTTGTTTAATCTTTTTTCTCGAAGTCGGATGCCTTCGGCATAATATCACTTGGGTTATGAAGTTTAGATCTCCTTCTACCATAGGCAAAGTAAATGATCAACCCTAATACCATCCAAATGGCAGCTACACTTAAAGTAGTTAAATCCAAGCTAATGATCATCAGCAAACAAATACCTGCCCCTAAAACCGCCACTAGCGGGCCTAATGGTGCCTTAAACGGTCGCTTTATTTCGGGTGATTTTATCCTCATGATGAATACGCCTATGCTCACCAAAACAAAGGCGAATAACGTCCCGAAAGAAGTTAAATCACCGGCCACGTGAATTGGCACAAAAGCTGCAAATAGGCCTACAAAAACAAAGAGAATCATATTTGCTTTATAAGGAGTTTTGAATTTCGGATGTAAAACACTGAATGCTTTTGGTAATAATCCATCCTTGCTCATAGAGAAAAACACACGGCTTTGTCCCATTAGCATCACCAGAATTACAGATGAAAATCCTGCAAGGATCGCTATGGTAACCGAAGTGGAAAGCCAGCTAAATCTAGGAATCCAGGTACCTCTGGGATCTACAATATTTCCGGCGGCGTCAATGGCATTCCCATTTGCATCCATTGTATGCGCTATTGGTTCAAAATGACCAGCCATATGATCGATTGCATATACTACCGACGCTTCGCCACCTTTTGCAGGATCCGCAAAATCTTTCCAGTTGGCAACACCTGTCAATACGTGTCCAAAGAGTATGTATAAAATGGTACAAACGACCAATGATCCAAGAATTCCAATAGGCATATCGCGTTTTGGGTTTTTAGCTTCCTGTGCTGCAGTTGAAACGGCATCAAATCCGATAAAAGCAAAAAATACTATAGCAGCTCCACCCAATATTCCCCCAAATCCATGTCTAAAGAAGCTCTTGTAACTATTGTGAACCGTTCCATCCGGATTCAACACATCAGGTGTGTTTTCAGGAATCATGTAAGGGGTATAATTGGTAGGATTGATAAACTGCCATCCGATAAAAATAAATAACAACACGATCGCCACTTTTACAAATACAATGATCATATTGATAACGGCTGATTCCTGTGTTCCCTTGATTAATAATAAAGTAAGAGCTACAAGGATTCCTATGGCCGGTATATTCATAATTCCCCGTACTCCGGATTTCGACATCTCAAACGGGGAATGGCACCATTCATAGGGGATCTTGCCTCCTAACAAGTTGTTAAGGTATTCACTCCATGCAATTGAAACAGTGGCTGCCCCCAAGGCATATTCCATGATCAAGGCCCACCCAATGATCCAGGCCACCACCTCACCCATGGTTACATAACTATAAGCATAAGCGCTCCCTGCTATGGGGATCATTGAAGCAAATTCCGCATAACATAAGCCGGCAAATAAACATCCAATGGCAGCTACTACAAAGGCCAACGTAACAGCGGGTCCTGATGCCTGGCCAGCAGCAGCAGCAGTTCTTACAAATAATCCTGCACCAATAATGGCCCCAATTCCAAGGGCGATCAGGTTCCCGGCTCCCAGGGTTCGTTTCAATCCTTTCCCTGAATCCTCTGCCTGTGCAAGCATGTCGCCTAAAGGCTTTGTTCTGAATAAACTCATATGTTCAGTGGTCTATTGATAAATATGGGATGAAAATACATAATTATTTAATATAGGTATTAATCCTGGTTTTTTATTGAAATTCAGTCCATTATCTACCTCACCTGCGAAGGAGAGACAAGCCAACAAAAGGGGCCCAGATAAACAATACCGACAATAGAAGTCTTACCCATACCAACAGGAAGTGGGGATATTTAAAACTAACACCAATACTTACCAAGGTAAGAAGGATCAAAAAACCTGCCCCCACCGTTAGCATCATTTGAGCCATTGGAAGTTTCAACATGGATTCCCAGAGACCAATGGTAACAACAGCCATACAAAGTCCGCCTACAAGTCCAAAGATCATTTTAGCAATGGTATATACATTGCCTTTGGGATTCTTCATCAGATCCTTTGGATTTACATTCGAAAAAATAAGAATGCCTAGCAACATATAATATGTGGCAAGGGTAAGCAAGCTAATGGTGAGTGTAAGATTGGCGAAAGACCAATGAAGGATTTTAAACCAAACTCCTAAATACACCAATAACCCCAGTATTACTTCAGGGATGGCAATCAATAAGAAGGGTTTTAGTTCTTTCATTTATTTTACAATCGCCCCATTGGGTGATTTGCCTTCTGTAGGACTTACAAATTTCAAACTTCCATCAGGTGCTTCCGCCATCAATATCATTCCCTGTGATTCAATTCCTGCCAGCATCCGGGGTTCTAAATTCACCAATATCAATACTTGTTGACCTATCACTTCTTCCGGAGAAAAATATTCTGCAATTCCACTCACCACTGTTCTTTCGTCAATACCGGTGTTGATGGTAAGCTTTAATAGTTTCTTGGTCTTAGCCACTTTTTCCGCAGTCAAAATAGTTCCAACACGGATATCCATTTTCGAAAAATCATCGTAACTAATGCTTTCTTTTTGTGCAGGAATGTTCGTTGGTTCCATATTCAATTTTTTAGCTTCTTCCAATCTCAACAATTGTTTTTCGATCACATCGTCTTCGATCTTGCTGAATAAATGTTCCGCAGGATTTATTTGATGATGATTGGGTAGGGTTAATTCATCTTCCCAACCATACACTTCCTTGGGCATATTCACCATTCTGAATATTTTTTTAGCAGTATCCGGCATAAAGGGCTGGATCACTGCAGCCAGGTGAAGAATGAGAATGAGATTGTTGTTAAGTATCTCTCTTACCTTCACTGGATCGGTAGCAAATAATTTCCATGGTTCCAGATCCGTTAAATATTTATTTCCGAACCGTGCTAACTCCATGGCGTCAAATTGTGCCTGACGAAATTTATACTGTTCCAGGTTTGCACCCAATGCATCATATATCTTTCCTACAAAATCATGTAAGGCTTGATCCGTAAAATCAAGTTGATCTGTGGCGGATTCTATTTTACCTGAAAAATATTTATGATACAAAACCATTACCCGGTTCACATAATTTCCAAGAATAGACAACAATTCACTGTTCACCCTTGTTTGAAAATCCTTCCAGGTAAATTCACTATCCCCATTTTCCGGTGCTATACTCGTAAGAACATAACGCAGTTCATCACGTCGTCCAGGAAAATCTTCCAGGTATTCATGTAGCCAAACTGCATGATTTCTAGAAGTGGAAATTTTATCTCCTTCCAAATTCAAAAACTCGTTGGCAGGAATATTATCTGGTAATATATAACCACCATTCTCTTTTAAAATAATAGGAAAAATAATACAATGGAAAACAATATTGTCCTTACCTATAAAGTGCAATAACTTGGTATCCTCACTTTTCCAATAAGGTTCCCAATCTTTTCCCGCATCTTTTGCCCATTGTTTGGTAGCACTGATATAACCAATGGGAGCATCCAGCCAAACATACAATACCTTTCCCTTGGCTTCAGGCAATGGAACCGGAACACCCCAGTCCAGATCACGGGTCATGGCCCTGGGTCTTAACCCGTCTTTTAACCAGCTTAAACATTGTCCTTTTACATTCCCTTTCCATTCTTCAGGATCATGCCAGGCGATCGGCTTTTCCATACCCGTAAACTTGCCGGTCTTGATCCATTCTTCCACCCATTGCTGTGAATCCTGCATAGGTAAAAACCAATGTTCCGTGGTTTTTAGCACTGGAGGTTTTTTACTGAGGATAGAATGTGGATTGATCAGATCTGTTGGGCTTAATGCCGTTCCACATTTTTCACATTGATCACCATACGCATTTGGATTAGCACATTTTGGGCAAGTACCCATAATATATCTATCTGCCAGGAACTGGTTAAATTCTTCGTCATAGAATTGTTCTGTAGTCTCTACAGTAAGTTTCCCGTTCTTCAGCAATGTTTTAAAAATTTCCTGGGCAGTTTCATAATGTAATGGATCGCTGGTGCGATGATAAATATCGAACGAGATCCCAAAATCCTCAAATGCTTTTTTATTCAGGATATGATATTTATCAATGATCTCTTTAGGAGTAATTCCTTCTTTTTTGGCTCTGAGGGTAATCGCTGCACCATGCTCATCACTTCCACAAATAAAAGCTACATCCCGTTTCCAAAGTCTTAAATACCTTACATAGATATCCGCGGGCAAATAAGCACCGGCTATATGACCAATATGCAAAGGCCCATTGGCATAAGGCAAAGCCGAAGTAACCGTATATCTTTTTGGTACAGACATTTGCACAAAAATAAGGAAAATGTTGGTCCCAACGAAAGTTGGTTGCTATTTCACCAATATCCTCTTTTTTACGGATGCATGAGAACTGCCCACTTCAACAATATAGGTTCCTGGACTTACCTGAAGATTGATCAGTTGCAGGTTACTGGTTAAAGCAGACGTATAGATCCTTTTACCTAATATATCATAGATATAAATATAGCTGGTCACATCTATCGTTGGGCATCCAACATAAAAATATCCAGTGCTTGGATTTGGATAAATGGAAACATCCATATTGTTCGTATTTTCTATCCCTGCACATCCAATAACAAAAATGCTGGCTGTATCCATATTGGTACAACCATTACTATCCGTATAAGTATAGGTAATCGGATAGACCCCTGCACCAATCCCAGGATCAAAACTTCCTGCCGTTACTCCTGTTCCTGCATAGGTTCCCCCTGCAGGTAAACCTGTGGTTAATGCGAATGCTGCAGTTGTGGTACAAACTGTATCCAAAACCAAATCAAATGAAACGGATGGTAATGCATTGATGATAACATTTATTGTATCATAATTAAAACAACCTTCTGGAGATGAAACCTGAACATCATACACCCCTGAATTGGTAATCAGGATAGTTTGTGTAGTATCAGCGGTATTCCAAACAAAACTAATTCCATTGCTGGTAGCAGTAATTGATCCACTGTCACAAAATGCAATGTCAGGACCCAAACTAACTGTAGGAATTGAATTGACAACAATATTTATCGTATCTGCGGCCATACAGTTTTGTGGGTTTACCAGACTCACTGCATACATTCCGGAGGAAGTAACATTGATCATTTGAACGGTGTCAGCTGTATTCCACAAATAGGTACTTCCAGCATTGCCTGCATCAAGAACAATGGGTCCGCAATAAGCACTATCGGGTCCGAGGTTAACAGAAAATGCCCCATTAAAAGTATACGTAGGAGCCGGTGTAACATTGTTCTTGGTATAATACCAAAGATCCGGATAACCATAATGATAATTGGTCAATGTATTGGTGGGAAAAGTATTCTGTGAGCAACCATTACAATACCGCATATCGATATAAGTAAGGTGCTGGCCAATTTGAGAAGAGGTACCAAAATAATATCCGTCGCTGGCCCCTTGAAATAACTGCAGTACATATATAGTACTCTGGGTAAGCCATATCGGATTAGGTAGGCTTCCATAGCTGTATTGGGCCGCAGGACCTGATACCTGGATCTGCTGAATAACAGCTTGTGTAGTATTGTCAAATAAGGTAACATATCTGGTGGTTCCGGTAGGTTCTCTTTTACCAAAATCAGTAACAAGGATATCCTGAGTAGGAGAAAAGCGAAACCCCCTTTGGCTATTACCCACTCCACCAGCACCTCCGGAGGCAACACTATCTGTTGAAGAATGCGGGCCGAGAAAGGTTCCATTCACTGCCGAAGCGGTAAGAGCTGATGAATTTCCATAGAACATAAAGATATTCTGGGTCTGACTGGCAAACAACGTATCAATTTTTACCCATACCACTGTAGTAGGGGTATTGATCCCTGATTCAATCCAATAGTTGAGATTGGCGGTATCACATAAGGTTCCAAAACGGAGGTCGCTCCCATCCATATTCATTTCTCCATTTGAAATCAAAGTTTGTGAATCAAATGTAATTTGCAGCTGATAGTTCGCAATGGTAGCTCCTGAATTTTCAGTAACGGCAATTACATTCGTATGATTCCAGCCAGCGGGTTGCGAAAATGCAACCGAAAAAGTAAACCATGCTGTTACAAGGGTAAAGATTCTTTTCATGATGGTGAGATTTAAAACAAAGATAATAAACTAGCACTGGCTATGAAGCCCCCCAACAAGAGTTTGGATGAATAGGAGCATTAGATATCAACTATGCTCCCCCAGCATATAATTGTAAAATAGTATGTTAGATATATTCCGGTTCATTTTCTTGTCCCTCTCCAACAAATTTCATAAATTGGTCATTGGAACCTATCCTTAGAAAAAGAATGCAAGTTTATTTTTAAATAAACTTGCAGGCATTTTTTAAAAGGAAGATTTATGAATAAGAAATTTAGCGCAACACTGTTCTTACTTGGTTGGTTTTTTGTTGGTTTTTTGCAGGCACAAAGTTGCATGCTCTATCCCGTTAGCTTATCACAAAGGATCCATAATGCTTCCATAGTAGTGGAAGGTAAAGTAGTCGACAAAACATCATATTGGAATGATGCCCATACCCAGATCCTCACTGCTTATTTTATTGAAGTATACAAAGTATTTAAAGGAAATCAGGTTCCTGATACGGTCGCCTTCGTAACACAAGGAGGACAAGTAGGTTTAGAAATATTGAAAGTGGAGCCTGGGATCGAATTTAATCCCGGAGATTACGGAGTATTTACGTTGGATGAGTTAAGCACAGATTTTGTAAATATAGGCATAACCGCCAGTTGGAACCATGTTGATTTTTACAGGGATTATGGATGGTCCCAAGCTTTCATATCGATCAACGAAGGGATCGTGCATGATATTTTTTATAACTATAAGGACAATCTTCTGCAAAATTTATACGAAACCATGTTCGATATCATGGGCATTTCATCCTATACAGAACTCAAACAAACCCCTGATGAATATTTAATGCCTTCACCTGGTGAATTAAAAGCTATTACTGGTTTTAGTCCGGCTAATGTTACGGCCGGCACATTAGGTCCTGCGGGTGTATTAACCATCAATGGAGTAGGATTTGGAGCAGTGAGGGGAACAGGGTTGGTGAGATTCAGAAACGCAGATGATGGAGGGGCCACCTTTGTAAATGTGGGAACAGACCTGCTCACCGATTTTATTTCATGGAGCGATGTGCAGGTGGTGGTTCGTGTTCCTTCGGGAGCTGGAACCGGAACTTTTCAGTTAATCACCAACGGAGGAGGCTCTACGTTTACAAGTGGAACTGCGGTGGTGGTGGATTATAATGCTTTAGATATCATCTTCGATCCGGGAACAGGATTTCAACGCTATGAACCGGATCTGGTAAATGATAACGGAGTTGCTGTGGGTGATTATACCCTCACTTTCAATACTGGTTTTTTTGGCAACGCTCCGGCCGTCGCTTCATTCCGTGATGCATTAGCCAATTGGGTATTTAGAACAGGTGTAAATTTTGTAGATGCCGGTGCAGCTACAAGCGCTATTGCAGCCAATGCGGGTGGTGATGGAGTGAACATAGTTACTTTTAATGCTGCTTTAGGTGTTGGCGTATTAGGTGTATCTTTCAGTTCATGGAATGGTTGTTTCAGTGGCGGTGGTCTGCATTGGTTCCTGCTTGATGTAGATTTATTATTTGACCCTACGCCCGGTGCAGGTACTTGGTATTTTGGTTGCCCGGAAGTAGGCATCGCAGGTGCTCAATTTGATTTTGAATCCGTTGCAGTGCATGAACTGGGGCATCACCATCAATTAGGACATATCATCAACGCTGCAGGTGTAATGCATTTTTCCATTGCAAACGGTCAGGTTAAAAGATTGATTGCACCCAATGATGAAGCAGGTGGTGATTACGAAATGGTTCATAGTATGATCGCTAATCCTTGTGGTCCTGCAGCCATGACTTTCCTTGCGGGTCCTCCACCTGTATGTGCTCCCTTGCCAGTAGAATTGGTTTCTTTTGATGCCGTTGTGAATGAAAGAGAAGAAGTCGAACTTTCATGGACCACTGCATCTGAGATCAACAATGATTATTTTAAGATCCAACGGTCTACTAACCTGATTGATTTTTTTGATATAGCTGAAGTAAATGGAGCAGGGAACTCATCAGTTCCTCTTAATTATACATTTACTGACATGGAGCCTTTTGATGGAATATCCTATTATAGGTTACATCAGGTTGATTTTAACGGACAATTTTCCAATACCGCCTATAAAGCGGTATCCATTGGTCACGACGATGTTCCTTTGTTAAGCATTATACCAAATCCAGCCCATGATTTTATTACACTTCAATTTTCCGATCATCATAGCCATGAGGTGAAAATATATGATGGTTCCGGAAAATTACTTTTGATAAGAAATGCCAACCCAGGAGATTTGATCGATATTGAAGATCTTGCCAATGGGTTTTATTTTATCCAGGCAATGACAGCCCATGGAAAAATCAACACCGGAAAGTTCTTGATTTCTCATTGAGCATTTTCTTTTTTTTTTAAAGGAATCCCTCCTTATTGGGTTAAACCCATTATTGTTGTATGCTTCATCATCCGTTGACTAAAGTCGACAGCAGTAACCTTGATAAATATCTAATTGATTGAAGATCCTTTCTGATCTGTTGCAGTTGACTTTAGTCAACGGTAAAGAAATTTTATGAAGAAGGGCTTTAGTCCCATCAACAAGTCAGCCATCTCCCAAAAATCAAAACTCCCCAAACAACTTGTTGTTTGAGGAGCTTTGAAAATCCAAAATCTAAAATAAATTATGGGTGCTTGTAATCTTCCAGCTGCTTGGTCTCTTCCTCAGTTAAAGGAGTATCCTGGGTTACAAAATCCTCTTCTCTACCAGGCAAGCTATAATCATAAGGCCAACGGTGTACGGTTGGAATTTCACCTGGCCAGTTACCATGTAAATGTTCTACGGGTGCAGTCCACTCCAGGGTAGTTGAGTTCCATGGGTTTTTAGGTGCCCTTGGGCCTTTGATCGCACTGTAAATAAAGTTGAAGAAGAAGATAAGCTGAGCTGATCCGCCAACGAATGCAAAACATGAGATCACTTGGTTAATATCCGCAAATCCCTGGAATATTTCGAAGGAAGTATAGTTATAATACCTACGTGGTACACCGGCAAGCCCAATGTAGTGCATAGGGAAAAATACTCCGTAAGCACCTACCAGGGTCAACCAGAAATGTACATATCCTAATTTATTATTCATCATTCGTCCAAACATCCGCGGGAACCAATGGTATACTCCGGCAAATGTTCCGAACATCGAAGCAACTCCCATTACAATGTGGAAGTGAGCCACCACGAAATATGTATTGTGAAGATTTACGTCGAGGGCCGAGTCAGCAAGTACCAATCCGGTTACACCACCTGTAATAAACAGGGATACCACACCGATGGCGAAAAGCATACCTGGTGTAAACCTGATATTTCCCCTCCATAGGGTAGTGATATAGTTAAATGCCTTGATCGCCGATGGGATCGCAATCAACAAGGTAGTAAATACGAATACAGATCCAAGGAATGGATTCATACCGGTAATGTACATATGGTGACCCCAAACGATGAAGGATAAGAAAGCGATGGCCAGCAATGAAGCAATCATTGCCCTGTATCCGAAAATAGGTTTACGTGAGTTAACCGACAATACCTCCGAAGTAATTCCCAACGACGGGATCAAAATGATATATACCTCAGGGTGACCCAAGAACCAGAACAAGTGCTGGAATAAAATCGGGCTTCCACCGGTTTGCTCCAATGCTTGTCCGCTTACAAAAATATCCGATAAGTAGAAGCTGGTTCCTAAACTTCTGTCGAAGATCAATAAAAGACCTGCGGATAAAAGTACAGGGAAAGACATCAATGCAAGAATAGCCGTAATTAAGAAGGCCCAAACCGTTAGTGGAAGTTTGGTCATCGACATCCCTTTTGTACGAAGGTTAACAACTGTAGTAATATAATTCAATCCTCCCAATAGCACCGAAACAACGAAGGCAACGATCGAGAATAACCAAAGGGTCATCCCCAATCCTGAACCTGGTGCAGCTTGCGGTAAAGCAGACAATGGAGGATAAACTACCCATCCACCCGAGGCCCCGCCGGTTTCGACGAAGAGAGAGATCAACATTAAAAAGCTTGATATAAAGAAGAACCAATACGACAGCATATTCAGGAAGGGTGCTGCCATATCCCTGGCTCCACATTGCAATGGAATAAGTAAGTTAGAGAACGTACCACTCAATCCTGCAGTTAATACCATGAATACGATAATGGTTCCGTGGATGGTTACTGCAGTGAGGTAAAAGTTCGGGTCCATAATACCACCTGGAGCCCACTTACCAAGAAACGTTTCAAGGATCGGGTTGGGTTGGTTAGGCCAACCTAACTGCATACGGAAGAACATACTCAACATCATCCCCACAAATCCCATGATCATACCTGTGATCAGAAACTGCTTGGAGATCATTTTATGATCCTGGCTGAAAATGTATTTGGTAATGAAAGAGTCCTTGTGTACATGGTGCTCATCATGACCATGTACGTGATCATGGTGGTCCTTTGTGTGGCTGTCTACGTGTGTAGTGTGCATATCACTCATATTAATATCTTTTATCTACCTGTTATTAATGTGGATTATTCATTGTAACTACTGGAACTGAATCAGCTTTTACTGTTGCCGAATCAGGTACAGTTACTTCGGGCATCAACCCAGCCCTAAATGTTTTTTGTCCTTTCATCCATTTGTCCCAATCCTCCTGGGTATCTACCACAATTTTCATCTGCATGTTAAAGTGAGCTGCTCCGCAAACATTGTTACATAGCAATAAATAATCAAAAGTGGGTTTTCCTAATTTATCTCTCATTTCGGCTGTAGTAACAATCGGCATAAATGTAAACCTGGTTTGTACACCTGGTACACTATACATCTGAACCCTGAAATGAGGGAAATATACAGAGTGCAATACATCCTGCGAACGGATTTGCAATTCTATTGTTCTGTTCACCGGTAAATGGATCTCTTGTTGTAAAACCACATCATCATATCCGGTGGTAAATTTTTTATCCTTTACCTGGTTTTTAAATTCGATCACCCGTTGGATCTGGAAATTTTTCCGTCTGCGGGCAGTTTTCAACTCTCCGTATTTTTTCTTGTTCGGGAACGAAAACTTCAATAAGGAATCCAGTTCAGCCAGGTCTTTTCTGCATTTTGCCAATTGCCGGTCGATGGTTTCCGGAGTGATCACCCCTAAAATATTATCGTCGGAGATCATGGTGAAATTCGCATCTCCCAAAGTTTTGTCCTCTCCCGAAAAACGGGCTGTCCAATCAAACTGACGTGAATAGATCTCAATCGTTAATTTATTCGGATCATTTTCCGGCCACATTTGCAGGTTCCAAACGATCAATCCTTTTCCGATCAAAAATACAAGTACGATGGCTGGTAAAACGGTCCATACGATCTCAAGTTTGGTGTTATGGGCAAAGTGGGCCGCACGGCGTTTTTTGTTATACCGGTATTTATAGGCAAACCACATTAAGAAAACCTGGCAAATAAGAAAAGCGATGCTGATCACCACGAAGTTCAAATGCAAAAGCTTGTCAACCTCGATACCATGCTTAGATGCATTCGGTAACATGGTGGCCGGATGATAATATTTATGGTTAAGGAAAAAGAACATCCCACTTAAGCCCACTAATGATAATAATACCAACAGGGCATTCATGTTGTTTTCCGACTCACTGATCTCGTAAGGCTCCTTGCCCCTTAATTTAGCTGCCAGATCAAATACTTTCATTAACCTGAAAGAGGTAAGAATTGTGAGGAGTATAACCAGTATTAGCAGAATATTCATGTACATCTCTCTATAATTTTAAATATCAATATTAAATATGATGTTGTTTCGCCTCATTAAGGAATGGATGGTTCTTAGGAACCAGCGCATGTTTGCTTAATGAATTAAGTACTACAAATAAAAATAAGCCAAGGAAACCTGCAAACATTCCTAACTCGGTAAAACCAATTGACCATTTATCTTTTATTGTACCTGGCATAATTACCTGGAACCAATCCAAATAATGTCCGAATAAAATAATACAAGCTGCAAAAGTTACATAGCCATATCTTCTTTTTGATTTTCTTCCCATTAGGAATATCAATGGGAATACAAAGTTTAACACCAAAGCAGTTAAGGTTACAAATCTATAGTTGGTACTAAACCTTTCAAGGAAATAATTGATCTCTTCAGGAAGATTTACATACCAGATCAGCATATACTGTCCAAACCATACATAGGTCCAGAAAATACTGAAGGCAAATATCAGTTTGGTTAAATCGTGAATATGATTTTCATTTACCCATGGCATTAAGCCCTGGCGTTTCAAATGCAAAGTAATCAGGGTAACCATACAAAGTCCGGAAACGAACATCCCTGCGAATGTATACCATCCGAACATGGTAGAGAACCAGTGTGCATCGATCGACATTAAGAAATCCCATGCAGCGGTAGATGAAGTTACTCCAAACAATACCAAGAAAATAGAGCTGGCAATCATAGATTTCCTATGATTCCCTAAACCACCGATGATATCTTCTTGTCTTGACCATTTGCGAAGCATATAAGAAAAGCCCCACCATATAGCAATATAACCGATTACACGGCCAATAAAAAATCCATTGTTTAACCAGGTCTTTTTACCGGAATTAAGATATACACGGTCAGTTTTCTGAAATTCAGGATCCATCCATTCCCAGATCTTAAACGTTTCGCTGGTGGAGAACATATCAAAAACCACCAATCCCAATAGCAAGAACATGCCAATCGGTAGAAATGAAGCAAATGCTTCAGGAACTCTTTTTACTGCTGAATACCAACCTCCCTGACCAGCATAATGCACAGCAATAAATACCGTACCGCCAATAGATATGGCAGTAAAAATAAAGGCATTCAATAATAAATTAGGTAACAATCTCTCCGGTGTAGCTACTGCTCCGTAAATGATCGCAGCCAATCCTATTACCGCCAGGACGATAGTTAAAATCTTTGTTTTTCCGCCGAATGTATAGTTCATCTTTAAAGCTTTTTATTCTAAATTAATGTATTGAATCATTTTGTGCCGCAGTACTGTCAGGTGAAGTTCCTCCACCCTGTAAAGTTTGTACATACATAACTACCTGCCATCTTTCAAATGCACTTAACTGAGCATTATAAGGTCCCATATTCCCTTTACCATATTGGGTAGCATAAAATATTTGCCCTTCTGTAGCATTCTTCGCCTGATCAGAGCTATAAGCTGGTGGGAGCAATCCCATATTGCCTCTTTTATCCAACAACTTTACAACCGGTCCATCCGCCATCCCTTTTTTACCATGACAAGCAATACAATATATATTGTACAATCTTTCTCCCTCGGCCATATTGGCTTCCGTTTTTTGCAAAGGATTTTTTAAGAATGCAATGGCAGAATCTCTTCCTCCCAATGTATTTGGGTAAGGAAACGGCATGTAATTGATCATTTTCTCTCTGTCGAAAGAATGAGGAATGGTACCCTCCACCTGGTTCTGCATAGTGAGTCCATTTGGAAATACATTGTTATCCTCGTAAGCCTTATAAGATTGAGTACGGTACATATCAAATTCTCCCATGTACTCGTAACCCGGGCTATTCTTATCTTTTTTCTGACAGGATGTTAGCAAAAGAGCCGTGGCTGCTATTGCCATCAAACTGATATTTAATTTGTTCATCTTCATGTATAGGATGAATTAGTCTTTATATAATAAATGAGAATCGTTCACTTCAACCACTTTTGTTTCTTGTAAGGCAGATTTTATATCATCACCCGACATTTTTTTATTGTCATCCAATACAATTTCCATCACGAATTTATCGTCAGTAGATCTTGGATCAGGATTCATATTATTTAAACCTGGAAATAACCTGGAAGTAAATAAAAATGTAAAGTTCATCAAGTGAGCAGCGATCAATACAGTTAACTCGAACGTAATAGGAATATATGCCGGAAGATTCTGAGCCAGCGAGAAGCTTGGCTTACCTCCGATATCCATCGCCCAGTCTTCGATATTCATATACCATATCATCAATAAAGCCAGAAAAGTACCGGTAGCTCCATAGAAAAATGCAATGGTAGATACACGGGTAGGTTTTATTCCTAATACATGATCAATTCCGTGGATCGGAAATGGTGAATAGATCTCCCTGATCTTGATACCCTTCCCCATTAATGCCTTGGCACCTGCCAACGTATTATCCGGGTCATCGAAAACCGCTAATATTGTTTTTTTACTTTCCTTTTTGCTGCTCATAATCTTTTTAGCATTTATGGAATATTAATGATGATGTTCTGTATTACCCATTTTTTCGTAATCACTCTCTGTTTTCTTTTTCCAACCGTCACCGCTTTGTTTCAAAATGGATTTCGTTTCTGCAATGGCAATTACCGGGAACGACCTGGAGAATAATAGGAAAAGTGTAAAGAAGATCCCAAGTGTTCCGATAAAGATCCCCACATCTACCCATGTTGGATAGAACATGGTCCAGCTTGATGGTAAATAATCTCTATGCAATGAAGTAACAATGATCACGAAACGTTCGAACCACATACCAATATTTACAATGATGGATAAGAAGAATGACCACATCAAACTTCTCCGGATCTTCTTGATCCAGAAGAGCTGCGGGCTGATCACATTACAACTCATCATGCTCCAGTAGGCCCACCAATAAGGACCGGTAGCTCGGTTAAGGAATGCATAATGTTCATATTGTACACCCGAATACCAGGCGATCACTAACTCTGTAATATAAGCTACCCCTACAATGGAACCCGTTAGCATGATGATCTTGTTCATCGATTCCATGTGGTTGATCGTAATATATTCTTCCAGGTTGAGCACCTTTCGCATCACTAATAATAAGGTAGACACCATGGCGAAGCCCGAGAAGATCGCACCGGCAACGAAATAGGGAGGAAAGATGGTGGTATGCCAACCGGGAACAACCGAAGTAGCAAAGTCCATGGATACGATCGTATGCACCGAAAGTACCAGGGGGGTAGATAAACCTGCCAATACCAAGGATACTTCCTCAAATCGCTGCCATTGTTTCACATTCCCGCTCCACCCAAAACTTACTGTTCTATATATTTTTCTCATGAAAGGAATGATCTGTCGGTCACGGACCGTTGCAAAATCAGGGATCAATCCTATATACCAGAATCCAAGTGATACGGAGAAATACGTGGAGATCGCAAAAAGGTCCCAAAGAAGTGGAGAGTTAAAGTTTACCCATAAAGATCCAAACTCGTTCGGTAATGGGAAGAACCAATATACTACCCAAACACGACCTACGTGAATTCCTGGGAAAGTGGCGGCACAGATCACCGCAAAAATTGTCATCGCTTCAGCAGAACGGTTAATGGCCATTCTCCATTTCTGACGGAACAATAAAAGTACCGCAGAGATCAACGTTCCTGCGTGCCCGATCCCGATCCACCAAACGAAGTTGGTAATATCCCAGGCCCATCCTACTGTTTTATTCAAACCCCATACCCCGATACCTGTACCGAATGTATAGAAGATCAATCCTAATCCCCACAAGGCAGTCATGGCAGAAATAGTAAATACCAGGTACCACATTTTATTGGCCCTGCCCTCAATAGGCTTTACAATGTCTTCCGTGATCTGGTGGTATGATTTATTCCCCAGGATTAACGGTTCTCTTATTGGCGACTCTATATTCATACTGCTGTTAAGCTTTTAACTATTCTCTTATTTATAATTAATGTCCTCCGTGATCTTCATGTCCACCTTCTTTTTTCTCCCCTCCTTCTGAATGCGCTTCCTCTCCTTCTTCATGACTAACACCTGCATTTGGATCCTCATGTTTATATTCTTCTTCCACATTCCTGATCTTGGTTTGGTAGATCACATTAGGTTTAACACCGATCTCTTCCAATAATTTATAAGATCTTGGATTCTTTTGTTCCATCTCGGTGATCTTGCTGTCCTTATCATTGTAATCTCCAAAAATGATCGCATTCGTAGGACATGCTTCCGAACAGGCTGTTTGAATTTCCTGGTCTTTTACCATCCTCGATTGTTTTTTAGCTTCCAGTTTTCCTGACTGAATTCTTTGAACACACATACTGCATTTTTCCATGACCCCACGTGAACGAACCGTAACATCTGGATTCAACACCATTTTGCCTAAGTCGTTATTCATATAGAAATCAAACTTATCATTGTCGGCATATTTAAACCAGTTGAAACGACGTACTTTATATGGACAGTTGTTGGCACAATAACGTGTACCGATACAACGGTTATAGGTCATTTGATTCAATCCCTCGGTACTATGCGTTGTAGCCAACACCGGGCAAACTGTTTCACAAGGTGCATGGTTACAATGCTGACACATGATCGGTTGGAAAGCCACCTTCGGATTGTTCGAAGGAGTTTCCATTTTCTTGGCCTGAGAAATATTGTAAATACCACTTTCGTAACGATGGCTTTCATCTGCATCAGAAGTATAATAACGGTCGATACGTAACCAATGCATATCACGTGATACGTGAACTTCTTTTTTACCAACTACAGGAACATTGTTCTCAATATGACAAGCCACCACACAAGCACCGCAACCTGTACATGAGTTCAGGTCGATCGACAACCCCCAACGGTGATTGATCATTTTGAAATCTTTCCAGTAATCGATCTTGTCAATATCTGCATGACCATGTGGAGCAATATCCTTCACATTGGTGTGCATGGTCTTTTTATAGTTCCCTGATTTAGGATCAAGCTTGAATTCTTTCAAAGAAGTTTCTTTGATGATATCACGACCCATCATGGTATGGTGAGTTTGGGTACTCGCCATTTTATATTTTTTATTCGTCTTGGTAACATTTGCATTCAAAGCAACATTCATATAGTAGTTGCCTGAAGTGGCCATGAATGGGTAAGCGTTCTTACCGATCATTTGATCTGTTTTATTCCCAAAAACCGCCAGGTTCGTTCCATAGATCCTTCCATAACCCACTGCAATTCCAATGGTGCCTGGTTTTTGTCCTGGTACGGCCACTACCGGAAGATCAATACTTTTTTGGTTCACCGAAACAGTAGCAATATTTGCACTGTTCATCTCTCCCATTTTTTTATTGAACTTGAATTCGGCTTTATCCATATCTTCGGGAGACATGGTAATATAGTTATCCCAAACACAACGTGTAATAGGATCAGGTAACTCCTGTAGCATTGGATTAAAATACTGGGTACCGGTTCCGATACCTACCTTCTCATACAAGATCACTTCCCAGCTTTTGCTGGCTTTCTGCATCTCTACTAATTTGGCAGCAGCATCTCCAATAGATAAACTACCGGTAGTAATGATGGTAGTGCCTTCAATATTAGGAGTAATATTTACAACCGTTGAATCAGTTCCAGAATGGTTATGTCCCAACGTAGGTTGGTCTGTACTTGTACCATGTCCGGTTGAATAACAGCCGTCATGTAAAGTAACATTCCAGAACTCATCGAAGGTTAAATATCCTGAAGAAGCAAACAAAGTATCCTTCCAGGTCTTCTTCATATATTCTCTATATGCAGCTCCGGTTTTATCTTTTCTCACTGCAAAACCCGACCATACCATTAAACTTTCCTGCGCTGATCTTGTATCATACAAAGGATGGATAGTAGGCTGCTGAATAATATAATGTCCTCCTTGTGGATTATAATCATTCCATGCTTCCAGGTAATGATGATCCGGACATAAATAAGTGGCATTTGTTTCTTCACTGCGATCACCAAACGAAACCGAAAGTTCCAAGCCTCCGATAAATTTGTTGAATTCCTCACCATTTGGAAGTGTATAAGCAGGATTGGTTCCGTAAAGGATCACTGCTTTTACAGCTTTGTCTTTTACAAGATCCATCACCGCCTTATCCTGGCCGTTGTATAACTTCACTTCTTTATCTAGGTGAATGGTATTGCCATAAGAACCCAACATATCATTAATGCTGTTGGTGATCAGCTGCGCATTTACATCATTCAATCCACAAACCACCAAGGCTTTTCCCCTGTTGGCCCATAGATAATCTCCAGCGACTGCAATATCTTTTTCGAAATCAATTTTGCTTCCGCTCAACGTAGGTCGGCCGGCTTTAACCGCTAAATAATTATACATAGCAACCAGTCCAACACCAATCTCCGATGCTTTTACCATCGTGCGGTAATCAGCATTGGCTCCTGCCAGCGACATAATAGATTCAAACTGGAAATGGCGGCTCATAAGTCCTTTATCAGGATTACGGGTAACCGCATATTGTTTTTCATATACTCCGCTCATCAACCATCCGTTCAGGAAATCAGCTCCGAAAGAAGCAATCGCCATGGCTTTATCAAAATGATAACCAGGGATCACTGATTTACCGAAGGATAATAAATTCGCTTCTCTGAATGCAGAATAAGATACTGCATCATATTGTATATGCTGAACATTGGTAAACTTGGTAGTAAAATCTTTAATCACACCCGTTGTAGATGGACTGATGATCGTGTTCGACAAGATCACAATTTTTCCTCCTTTTACTGCAATATCTGTTAGTTTATCATTGATCTCTTTATCTGCGGCAGCCCAGGTAATAGGTGATCCACCTTTCATCGGGGTTTTTGCTCTTTTATTATCATATAAAGACAAAACAGATCCTTGGGCTCTTGCATTCGTTGCTCCTTGGGTAACATGACATAGTCTGTTTCCGTCGATCTTAATGGGGCGACCTTCACGGGTCTTTACCAGAATTCCATAATAATCACTTCCATCATAATAAGCGGATGCAAAATAGTTGGCTACGCCCGGTGTAATGGTTTCGGGTTTTATTACATAAGGAATTGCTTTCTTAACAGGTGTTTCGCAGGCTGCTAAAGTAGCGGCCGTTACAGAGAATCCTAAAAACTTTAGGAAATCCCTCCGATTGGTGCTTGATGAAGCTGTTTTTTCATCTGCCAGGAACTCGTCCATTGGCAAATCCTGCTTGAACTCTTTTTCTTTGTTCTTCAGGAAGTCTGCATCATTTTCCAGTTCTTCGAAACCTTTCCAGTAAACTTTCTTGTTACTCATATGATTTGATCCTTATGGATATTATTTTTAATTAATTAATAATGACATTTTGAACATTCCAATCCGCCGATCTTCTCAACCGTAAAGGCCTGTCCTTTTCTCATTTCGTATTCACCGTAATGCTCTTTATAATAATTATGTAGTCTCTCGTAATATCCATTGCTGGCAAATTGTACTTCCGTTTTGCGGTGACAGTTGATGCACCATCCCATGGTAAGAGGAGCAAATTGCTCAACTGTTTCCATCTCTTCAATTTTACCATGACATTCAGCACAATCAATTTTGCCCACTTTTACGTGTTGCTGGTGGCTAAAGAATACATGATCAGGCAATACGTGTACCTGGTTCCATTTAACCGGTTTCTGTATTTGTGCTTCCATGCCTTCAAAAGATCCAGGTTCTTCTGCCAGCCACTCCTTAAATACTTTTTTGATCTTCTCAGGATCCATGGATTGGTAATTGTCGAAATATTTCAAGTCAACAGGGTTCCATCCAATGGCTGCATATATTTTTGAAATTTCTGATCTTTTGGTTTTCGGACCCTCATTCACTGCTTTATGACAGTTCATACAAACATTCGAGGAAGGAATACCTGCATGACGTGATTTCTCGGCAGTTGAATGGCAGTATTTACAATCGATCCCGTTTTGTTTTACATGGGTAACGTGTGAAAATTTGATCGGTTGCTCAGGTTTATTGTTGGTATAAACTCCTAGTTTGCTCAGAGCCATAAAGGCTTCATACGACAACCATGAGCTTAAAATAATTCCAAGGAAGAGGGCTAGTTTTTTATGGGCACCCAGCCATTTCCACAAATTGGTAAAGAAGTCGAACGGGGTCCTTTCCGGATGCAGGTCCTCCCCGGTTTCTTTTCGGCTGATATTATCCATCGACCGGCTTACAGTGCTCAATGCACGGGCCAGCACCAACAGCACAATGGCCGCAATAACCAATACTATAATGATGATATTCCTGCTAGTACTGCCTTTGGAATCAGTCTTTTCACCGCCTGGGCCAACGACTGGTCCTTCAGTTACAACAGGGGCTTCCCCTTTTTCAATATAAGCTAAAACGTCGGCTATTTCTTCATCCTTTAAGTTAAAGGAAGGCATTACAGAACTATTGAATTGGGCGAAAAGATCGTTGGCGTATTTATCGCCGGTTTTTAGAAATTCCTGTGAGTTTTTGATCCATTTATGCAAGTTGGCCTCATCACTCCAACGGTCTTTTACCCCAGCCAAGCCAGGACCAATCATCTTCTGATCCGTTACATAATGGCAACGGGCGCAATTGGCTTTAAAAATTGTTTTTCCGTTATCCGGGTTTCCGGCTGCCCAGGAAAAGGCGGTGGTCATCACCAGGAAAAAGGCTACCAGTAGGGCTTTTAAGTGGTGGTTAGTGGAGGATTTTTCGCTGCTCATAGAAATTTTCTACTAATTCCAAACCTGTTAAAAAAGGTCAAGTTTTCGTGTGCAAAATTATACATTCATGCATATTACGTATGCGTAGAGCCAAAAAAATTCAGGACTTTGCTTATTTAAAATGATTCTAAATAAGAAAATAATCGATCTTTCAGTTTTAACAATACCTAAGGATGGCTAAAACCCTCACCAACATTAGGTATTCGCCTAAACCTAAACCGATTAGTGTCAAAAGTCACATCCTTCGGCTGCCCTCTCCCTCCCCTCAATTTGGGGATTGATAACTAATAATTCGTGATTTGGTTGGACCATGATCCTTCCGAATCCCCAAAAAGCCACCCGATCACTCCAGCCTTTTCCGCTGCCAAACAACCAACAACGAACAGCAGGCAATCAAAAAAGTTTTCGCAAAAATATTAGTCTATAGCTATCTGTCTATAACCATTTCCTGAAACGGAAATAAATGATCAGGACCAAGGCAGTAACCGCCATTAATCCAAGAGCCGTTGGATATCCATATACCCATTTCAGCTCAGGCATATTGTATTTCGATACCTCGGGATCAAAGTTCATCCCGTAAATTCCGGCAATTAACGACAAGGCCATGAATATAGCTGATACGATCGTTAAGGTTTTCATGATACTGTTCATCATGTTATTGGTCCCCGATTGGTAAATACCCATGAGTCCGTATACCTTGTCACGCGATTGAATAATGGTATCATCAATACTGGTTACATGATCGTATAGATCACGTGTATAAATATGGGTCCGCTTGGTGATCAGCCGATGTTCGGTCCTGTACATATTGTACACCACATCTTTCATCGGGTGCACCACTCTTTTGAGGGTATTATAATGTTTTTTTGCTTCCTTGATCTTGATCAGCTGACGCCTATGGGTAGTGGCATATAAAAGATCTTCCAGGTCATCCAGGTAATGATCAAAAGTTTCGGTAACCACAATATAATTGTCGATAATGGCATCCATTAGGGCGTAGGCCAAATAATCAATCCCACGAACCCTTATCTTCGAAGTGCCTGCCCTGATCCTTCCTCTTACTCCATCAAAAACATCTCCTGTTTCTTCCTGAAAAGTAATGAGCATGTTTTCCTTGATCACCATGCTGATCTGCTCCATCCCAAAATTACCTTGCTCGGGGCAATGCATATCCTTTAAAATAATAAAAATATAGCTCTCAAATTCTTCAAATTTCGGTCGGCTCTCAATATTCATGACGTCCTCCAGCGTCAGGTTTTCCAGATGCATGAGTTTCCCACAATCATTGATCACTTTGGGATCATGCACTCCATCAATATTGATCCAGGTAAGATGTCCGGTCTCTAATTTCTGAGCCAGTTCGTCAATCGATTTGGCTGTATATTCTACTACTTTGTCCTCTTTATATTGAATAGCCGTGATCACCGGAAGCTGGGTGTTTTTTTCTCCGGTATAAATAAGGGTCCCTGGGGGCACACCTGTTTTCAGAACAGTTTTTGCCTCGGGATCCTCTTTCCTGAATTTATAATTTTTCTTTCCTACCATCTTGCATTTATTTAGTTGGTGGATTTTTTAAAATTACATTCATATAGGGAAGCGGTATTTCAATCCCTTCCTTGTCAAATCTCTTTTTAATGATCTTGTAGAGGTCAGTCACCAGTACAAAAGATTCCGGCGAGTTCTCTCCGCAAACGTAGGCCCTTAGCTGGATCCCATATTCTGCTAATCGCATCACCCTTACTTCTACCAGGTCCTCATTGGCTGCAATGGCTTCAGGAGTTCTTGAATCTATGAACATAGGATGGTTTTCACATTCTTCCTGGATAAGTGAAACCGCCTTATCGATATCAGCCGTATAGCTGATCTGAATATCCAGATAGCGGATCACCTTTTCATCCACAATGCTTCGGTTCACAATAATTTCATTGCTGATCACGGTATTGGGAACAATGATCCTTTTGTTCTCGAAATTTTTGATAATGGTATGACGCAAGGTAATGTCTTCCACCCGGCCTATATACTCCTGTTTATTCCCTATCTCGATCAGGTCACCGATCCTGAAAGGTTTAAAGATAACCAGGAAAATTCCATTGATGATATTGGAAAAGGCGGCCTGTGAGGCAAAACCCACGATAGCGGCCAGGATACCGGCCCCGGCAAAGAGCGTCATGGCAATTTGCTTAAAGGGAGGGATCATATAGATCACCGAAATGGTTGTAATGATGACGATTAAAAACGTAAAGGCGTTTTTTACAAAGCTATAGGTAGTAGGATCTACATTGATTCTTGGCGATTCTCTCTTGAAATAGTTATGCACCAGAAACCTAACCACAAAATTGATGGTAAAAGCAGAAATGATCACAATCGCGATTTTTCCGATGATCATGAAGGTGTCAGTATTGCTTTCAAGCCAATGGGTGATCCACATTTCAGCAAAATTAAATCTAAGGTAAAGATATTAAACCAATTAAGAGAATCAAGCTGGTAGCAGCTTTCAGCAAAAATATTAATATATCTAAAAACAGCCCGGTGCCTTCAAGAAACATATATCTTTGCCCTGTCAAAATTTAGGGTCGAAACCATACCGTCCAATCCACCCAAAAAAGCACGATAATTTCAACATAAAAGTTACCGTGAAAGCCCTTGATTAATGTGACATGTATCACAAATGGCCATGCCATTTGGATCGCGTAAAAAATTTATTAGTTTGGTATCTAAATGTGATTAGATTTGTTCGATTTTTACCTCTTAACCTTGAAATATGTTGAACCCGGTTAGCGATTGTGAAACGGGGGTAGAGAAGCCCCTATGTATTACGAATTGCCTAAACCAAGATGAAAAAGAATTTTTTGATAGGGAAAAAGTCTCCAGAACCTATAAAAAAGGAGAATATATCTATCGAGCAGGCTTCAGTGCCTCTGACTTTGTAATGATCTACGAAGGAGTAGTGAAAATTACACGTCAGAAAAACGGCGGGGAAGAATATTTGCTGGATTTTAGAAAAGGCAATGACCTTATCGGACTTGAATCTATTATTGACAATAATCGTTACGAAAGTTCTGCTATTGCGTTTACCGATGTTACCATTTACATTATCAAACGCGAAGTGATCCTTTCTCTCATTCAGCAAAACCCTGAAGCCAATAAATTTTTATTTCAATCTTTTGTTTCCAGTACCTCTTCTTTGTTACGTCGCATCCAGGATCTTTCCGAAGGATTGGCACAAGTAAGATTAGGACGCACCTTACATATGCTCTATCATTATATTCCAGAGTTCAAGGAAAAAGGATTGATCATTAAAAGAGATGAGCTGGCAGAAATTTCCGGGATCTCCAGGGAAACAGTTTCCAGGGGACTTTCCATCCTGAAAGAAAAAAAGATCATCAGTATTGTGAACCGTCGTATTCATTTGCTGGATGAAAAAAGAATAGATAAATTATCTCATTCAAAAAACTAAACAGCCTGGTTTCTCTTCGTGACGTATATCACATAATCCGGTGTATTTCATCCTGTTATATATAAAGTGGACTGCTTAATTTAGCTGCTCACTTAACCACAGGGCATATGCTTCAACAATATGTTTTTATTTATCTCATTGGCGAGAATGAAGAGGAGAACAAAACCTATAAGGAAAGGATAAAATCGTTCATCATTAATGCGGTGGTTGAAACCTATAAGAACAGTTTAATTGCATTCAATGCCTTGAGAAGTGATTCGGTTTCGGGCCGTCAACCTGATATTATTTTGCTCGATCAGCACCAAGTAAAAAAACATGGATTTAATTTCCTGGAAGAATATAAAGATGCCGAATTCCTCGATATAAAAAAGACCAAATTATATCTTCTTTCTTCTCCACATTCTCCCCTCCTCGATCACCTCATCATTGCTGATCCTCTCATGATAACCACCATCCCCAAGCCTCTCACCGAGGAGGAAATTGAAAAGTTGATCGAGTATTAAAACCCTCTTACTTTTTTCGATACCACTCCCGCTGAATACATGATTCTCGCAGCTGCGCTTAGCAGGTATCAATCAAACGCCAATTGCATCTTCCTTACCCTCTCCTCCAAACTCTCATTCGTATAACTCTCCCTGATCCTTTCCACCATAATCGGATAAGCAAATGGAGTTAACCGCTCAGGGTATTTCAGTACAATGTTTTGTCGCTGGATCCTCTCCAAGGCATTTCTCATTCGGGTTTGCTCCAACTGGAATTCGAATACCTCTTCATACGCTTGTCGAAGTAAAAGATGGTTAGGTTCATGTTCCGTAAACACTTCAAAAAACAATTGACTGCTCGATTGCAAATGTTTATCTGCTTTATAATTTCCTGGGAATCCGGTAAACACCAGCCCACCTATGGTGGCTATGTCACGGAATTTACGCCGCGCCATTTGGTTACTGTTAATGCTGGCTTGAATATCGGTCAATAAATGTTCGGTAGAAAATATATCCGAATCAATGGCAAGTTCGATGGGAATATCCTGATCGGATAACAATTCAAAACCATAATCATTCATGGCAATGGAAAAAGAAAATTTACCGATATGCCCCAGGCGATGGGCCAATAGGGCGGCCATTCCTTCATGTACGAACCGGCCTTCGAACGGATAGCAAAGTAAATGGGTACCTTCCTCGGTGGTGAATTTTTCGATGAGGAATTCATTTTCTCCCGGCACGATGCTGATCTCTTTCTGGATGTCGAACAAAGGCATCAAAGCCCTTAGTTCAATATGTTCACTGGAACTGGAAGCTTCATAAATTTTCTGCCGCAATACATCTCCCAATTGGGCCGATAAAGGTAAACGTCCACCACCCCAGCTGGGGATCATTCCTTTTTTGGCCGGTGATTTACGAACATAACCTGTCATCCCTTCTATTTTTATCAACTCCAAATTGATCCCGGCAAGGTTAAAAACGTCACCAGGCATGAGGCGACTGATAAAACTTTCTTCAATGCTGCCTATATTTTTTCCACCTAAATATTTTACACGGATCATTACATCGCTTACGATGGTGCCAATGGAAAGCCGGTGTCGCTGGGCGATCCGTCTATCTTCTACTTTTATCAATCCATTTTCAAAAACTACTTTATGGTATTCATCATAGCCATGTAACGATGGACCGCCGGTAGCAATAAATTGCAATACCTCTTCATACTCTTCTTTTGATAAAGATGAAAACGCATGGGTGGTAATGAGTTCCTTGTAGATCAGTTTGGGATCAAATCCATCGGATACGGCCAGGGTAACCAGGTATTGTACCAATACATCAAAAGAGCGGAGATAGGGAATTCTATCTTCCATAATGCCCTGGTCCATGGCAGATCGAAGGGCGGCTCCTTCGGCCATTTCAAGACTATGGGTAGGCACAAAATAAATTTTGCTGGTTTCTCCGGGGCGGTGTCCACTTCTTCCTGCTCTTTGTAAAAAACGGGAGATCCCTTTGGGTCCGCCAATTTGAATAATGGTTTCTACCGGGCGAAAATCCACCCCCAGATCCAGGCTCGAAGTACAAACCACTGCTTTTAGTTTTCCTTCATACAATCTTTCTTCCACCCAATTGCGGATTTCTTGTGAGATGCTTCCATGGTGCATGGCGAGCAAGCCGGCAAGGTCGGGTCTTTTTTCCAACAAACGTTGGTACCAGGCTTCGCATTGGGAACGGGTATTGGTAAAGATCAATGTAGTCCCGCTCTGATCGATCACTGGCAAAATTTTATCGATAAGTTTGATACCTAAATGTCCGCCCCATGAAAATGCTTCCACATCATCGGGCATAATGGTTTCAACAATGGCTTTCTTTTGAATGGAAGATTTGATCAAGATCCCATTTTTCGAATCTTCTCCCAACAGCACGTCCATGGCTTGTTCCAGGTTGCCAATGGTAGCAGAGATCCCCCAAACTTGCAGTTGGGGTCTTAGTTTTTTTAAGCGGCTCAAAGCCAGTTCCACTTGCACTCCGCGTTTTGATCCCATGAGTTCATGCCATTCATCGGCAACTAAACAATCAACATTCGCAAATATATTAGCATAACCTTTAGTAGCTAACATAATATGCAAACTTTCGGGGGTGGTAATAAGTATGTGTGGAGGTTTTGTATTTTGTTTTTTTCTATCGGCGATGTTGGTATCACCGGTTCTGATGCCTACTTCCCAATCAATGCCCAACCCTTCCAACGCACGGTCGGCCGAAATTTTTATTTCTTTGGCCAATGCACGGATGGGTGTGATCCAGAGGATTTTAAGGCCGTCATCCTGAACTTGTTTCAGGATCTTTTCTTGGCGGCCTTTTTGAAACGGATCAACACTTTTCAGGATCGCCGGCAACAAAACCGAATAGGTTTTTCCGCTGCCGGTGGGTGCATTTACAATTCCATTCTTTCCATGTAAATATACTTCCCATGCCTTCAACTGGAAATCCTGTGGCGTCCAGCCCATTTGCTCAAACCAATCTTTCGCCAACTTTATTGTCGCCTGCATGATGCCTAAGATATGGATTTTATGTCATCTCTCCTGAAAGCTATTGCTGCTTATTTTGTTCCCGCCGAATTCGCAGCAGAAGCGCAAAACGCTTCCCTTCTGCGAGTTCTTCTGCCGTTTGGGTAATTGTGACGAAAGAGTCTGGGTAATTCTGCAAATTCTGCGGGAACTATTTCTTGCTAAGCGCAGCGCAGCAAGTAAATCATCCGCGGTAACCCTCCCCCCATCCGGGAAAATACGGATGCCTCCACCCCTCTCATCCATTGCAAATACAAATAACTCTACATAATTTTACCCCAACACAACCAGTATCCATCAACAAACATCCATCAACAAACAACCATCAACCATGAAGTGGAAAGCATTAGTACTCGGCTCGGGGGGAGCCATCGGAGAATTTCAGGTCGGAGCCATTGCGCACCTTGCCTCCAAATACCATAGTTTCGATTTTTATGCGGGCTCGGGTGTAGGATCCATGAACTGTTCCATCCTGGCACAATATGATACTTTACTGGAAGGATCAGATAAACTCACCGCTATCTGGGATACATTAAAAGGGACCGAAGATCTTTTTGATGAACCATTTTTAGGTGCCGGACTCGGAGCTTTAGAAGCTTTGATCTCCAAAAAGAAAGGGGGCATTTATGGCAACAAGAACCTCAAAAAAGTAATTGAAGCCAATGTCTCCTGGGAAAAACTCAAAAACAAAAACAATTGGGTGGTTGAACTCACTTCTCTAAATGATGGACAGATCTACCGGGCCACCAATCACCAGGAACTCTTTAATAAAGATGTCAACCATAAACGCAGAATGGGGATTAGTTTCGATCCAACGGATGGACATTATATGGGAACTATTTTTGCAGATCTCATCACTGCAGCAGGTTGTGTTCCCTTTGTTATTGAGCCCAAAGCCATGGGAGGCGATCGTTTTGTAGAAGGGGGAATTCGAAATGTCATTCCTTTCGACATTGCCATCATGGCATTCGAAATCGCCAAGACCAAAGGATATACAGAGGCAGAATTCGTTATCCTCAACAACTATACCCACGAAGTAATGACGGTTGAAACTACGCAAGTAGATGGCAGCATGGAAATTTTATTAAGAACCTTAACCAACATCATGCCCATTCAAATGGCGCAGAGCAATATTGACTTGGGAAAAGCAAAACTCCAGGAAATAGGCATCAATAAAAACTCGGTGAAATTATTAGAGCCCAATAAAATGTTCGAAGGCAATCCCATGGACTTTAGTAACCTCACCTTGCGAAACCAGATCCGGGCACATGGAACAGAAAGAGCGAAAGAATTGATACCTTAATAAAAAAATATGGCAGATCTAAGTCAGGAAAAACTCATGGGCATGGCAGGCAAATTCAAATCTGCCCAGGCCATGGAATTTATGGCCCTCACCGTTTCTTTTTTACATGATAAAGACAGCGGGGAAAAAGCCAATGCATTAATAGAAAAGGTAAGTTCAAGTCCAAGTTTACAGCAGGACTTTAAGAATATGTATGCCAAAGACGAAGGTGCAAAAGTGGCAACTGTTGTTGCAAAACCAGTGGTCATTACGCCTCCCGACACTCCCGCCGGACTCAAGCTCATCAAGGATAAAATGAAGTCTGCCAAATTCATCCGGGCACACGGTACACACCATGCATTTACTGATGTAAAGATCTCCAAGGAAGTATCTATAAGCATGCGGAATTTTAATAAGGTGTTAGACATCGATCAAACCTTATTGCTTGATGCAGTATTGGAAAATCCCATGTACCGCAACAAAACACTCAACAAATTATACTTAAAAGAAATAGGGGCCGGAGCCACCATCGATCATCTTACTGATAAACTGGAAGACGAAGACCTGGCCCTCATGAACCAACCCGGTTTCGGATCACTCACCTATTTAGGAGTTGCCCTGGTCGGAGGGCATGGATCAGGCATAGGTATAAAATCCCTGGCTGATTATATAGTTTCGATGAATGTATTGGTAATAGAAAACGGGAAGGTGGTCGAAAAAAGAATTGAATCAGCATCCAACCCAATCACCAACAAAGAAAAATACGAACAACAAACCGGTATTGAGGTATTGAATGACAGTGATGATCGCATGAATGCATTCCGGGTATCGGTAGGTTCTTTGGGCATTGTACTATCCTATATCCTCCAGGTACAAGATTTCTTTTATTTAAAAGAGCGCAGAGAATTTCATGCCTGGGACGATCTAAAAAAAGACAATGCCATTGATAAACTTTTGCGTAAAGACGACCTGCATAGTTTACATATCTGGTTCAATCCCTATCCATATAATAGAAAAGGACCAGGTGATAAACAGATCTGGTGCCTCGTATCTACTTATGAGTTTGCCAAGCCGGGCGATCCCAACGCTGGAAGCCGGGGAACAGGCGTACAAATGGAAGGCATCCGCAGTGCCGGTTATTTTTTATTATTTGCCTTGGATCTGCTACCCTCTATTTTACCCTGGATCCTGCATCGCTCCTTAAGCAGTTGCGAGCATAAGGGCGATTATGTATTGCTCAAATGTTACGAAGCATTGAATTTCGGAACACCCAACGAAGCGGATGTAGATCCCACGAATTGTGGAATTCCTTACGAAAAATTTCCTGCAGCTGCCGATGCATTGTTCAAACGCTTAGGCGAAAATTACGAAGAACATCCGGCCACTTCTCCTTTAGGATTTCGTTTTGTAGGCAGTGGAACCGGACTTTTAGGAGCACAGCATAACCGCGAAACCTGCATGATCGAATTTCCCTTACTCAGTTGTTTTATTAAAACACTTAAGCGGAAGAATGGAGATACATTGGCCATGTTCAACCAGATGATGATGGATGATTTCGAGGGCAAACCACATTGGGGCCAGCATGTGCATGAGGAAGTATTAAAGAACAAGCATACCACGGTTTACAAAACCACCTACGATACTTTCAAAAAATACTATGTCCAATACGGCAAAAACAAATTCTCCAATTATTTTACAGGTCTGCTGAAGTTGGATGACTGATTCATGTCATGTCATTCATCCCGGTATTTCTCCATAAAATCCACTATAAAGCTTAATAAAGACAAAGCCTGGAGATTGTTTTTTTTATTTCCATATTCCGTATTAATACCATGCATAATACTATGCCGGGTGAGTTCTCCCTTTTTATGTTTGGAAGTAGGCTTATCGATCGTTGAAGGGTCCGTAAGAACGGATAAAATACCCGTCATATATTTATTGGTGTCTAAATCGGCTAAATGATCCCTCATCTTCGCCTTACCCCCTGCACCCAAAAATAATTTCCCCAAGCAAATCCCATCTGCTTGCGAAATAAGAAGAATAGTAGAAGCATGGTATTTTTTTTCATGGTAGCAATCCCTGGCCTCCTTCAACAAAGCTTCTCTTCCAGGATATCTTTTGATAAGAACATCTACCATCCTATCTATTTCTTTTTGGTAAAAATCAATCATAAATTCATCCAGTTTTTGGGTATTCTTAGACACCAATACAGGTTTTAGATGTGCCAAGTCGATTAGGCTTATATCACCCGAAATATACCACCCATATACAGCCAGGTTTTTTATCAGAAAAGGGAAGTCTTTGTGAATGAAATCCTGTGTTTGTTGGAACATCTTCATGCTTTTGGTCGTTTCTGCCATCATGCGAAAAATGTCCGCGTCCTTTCGATAGGTCATATTTAATTTTTTTAGTAAGATAAAAAGAAATTATCTCATCCCCCCCGGCGGCAGCGATAGCTGGTGGTTGGGTGTGCTTAGCACAACTTGGGAGCAGCGAGTAGACAGAGGAATACCAGGTGGTGCTTAGTTGTGCTTGGCATACCCAACCGGCACTAAAGCGGAAGACGGGAAAAGGAGCCATAAAAAAACCCTTAAAAAATAAGCAACAAAAACCCTATCGTCGCCAGGATCAATGCCAGGAAACCAAAGATGATGGTAAGTTTGGTCCGCCATTTATTTTCTTTTGACAATCCCCCAAATCCCAAAACAGCAGCAACTACTCCCCCAGTCATTGTAATACCAAACAATACCATGGTTGGAACATAGAGAGCCGCCGACAGCTGGAAACTTATATACGACATGCCCAGGACCATGGTAATGATCGCCAACAATACAACGATGGCTGAAAAAATAAAACTCCCGGTAAAATATTTTTGATTGACAGTGATGGGAATATTTTTTTCTTCCCGCTCTTTTTTCTCTTTTTCCTTTTGAGCCTTCGACTTGGTGACTCCGAATATAATGGCCAGTATCGCGAAAATACCGGCAATCCCCATGATGGCCCCGAAAAACAGCAAAGGAGCATAGGGAATAGCAAAGGAGGCCAATGAACATAAAGCGATCAGCATGGAAATTCCACCCAATATCCAGGCGGTGATTTTTCTCTTACTCATTTCCCCCATCGCCTGAGGAATTTTTTTGTTTTTATCAGGCAGGTCCCATTTACGAAACTGAACTGTTGGTGGTTTTACGGTTTGCTTAACGGGTGATCGGTGATCGATCGTCTGCTTCGTTTCCTGGTGATCCTCCATTCCCCTCTTTTTATTTTCCTGCAAAACAAGGTTGGGTTCTAAGCGATCCACATGTACTCGTTGATTGACGGAATCAACTTGAGGCGTATAAACATGTTGGGTATTGAGGTGATGAGGTTTAACCGTGTTGACATAATATCCAGGTCTATACCTCCTTTTCTCAATGGAAATGGAACAGGAGAACTGACCGATACAGAACAATACGAGCAGTAAATAGAACGTATATGTTTTCATATATGGATAGGTTGTTTTACAGTGCAAACATAGAAATGATCATCTTGCCCGTACTAAGGGTTAACCCTGAATATGTGTAGGTTTGCTATTTTGTTTTTTCACTTTTGGTGTTTACATCCCGAATAGGAGCAGTGCCCTTTTGGCGTTTGTCATTTCGACCCGGCCTTGGGTGATCTGCCTGCGGCGAGTGGAGAAATCTCGCTATTAAATTTAAGATCTCTCCACTCCCTTCCGGCCGGTCGCCCTGTCCCAGGTCGAGATGACAAATACGGTTGACAAACACCAAAAGATACAACAGGGATGAAGAAACCTGCCAGCCAAAGCGCAGGTCATTACCTGAGCACGCAGGAATCCCTAACCCCAAAGTAAAAGCTTGTATTCCCCTTAAGTCCCTCTCATTTCATTGGAGGAGACTAACGGGTGAAGCAATTTACCTAAACCCTTCCAGCAAATCTTTAAGAAACTTTTAAGAGCCCTTTATTTACCAGTGATGCATAAACATTTTTGAGTATTTACTCCGGTTAGTTACTGAACCTAAACTTAAAACATGTGTAAGTTTTAGAAACAAAAATTTCCTCCCGGACCTGATCCGGGATAACCAAAAAATCAGTTCACATGAAGAATCATCATTTTATCAAAACCAAACCTCCCTTATTTTTGTTACTTGGTTTTATTGTATCATCACTTATTTGCTGTGGCGTACCCGTGCCTCGACAATATAATTATGATGAAAATCAAGCAAAGTTGAATCAATTCGCACAGGAAGACACTGTCGACTTTTTGCAATGCGATGGAATAGCAAAATTTGATTTTGTTATAGGACCTAATGAACAATGTATTATTACACCTAACCTTTGGAGCTGTCCGGTAATTGTTAAGCGAGAACGATTTTTGAGCAATGGATATCTGGATAAAACCCCAGAAAACATTGGGCTGGATACCTTGAGCTGGGAATGGGGGCCCGATACCAACCTTATCCAACATACCTTATTCAACTTGCGAAGAACCACTCCTGGTGATCATTATAGCGATGCGCACTTCATTCCATGGAATGAATATTTTAAGATCACCATTTATTGCATCAACCAATTTGATGGACATTGTGCACCAAGATTGCAAATCAAGAGAAAATAAATTCAATATTTTCACCCGTGAGTCTCCGGAAAGGGATTCACGGGTGTTCCCCATTTGCTATAGTTCAACTTAATTGATACAGAATTCGGATCTGCTAGTTTTGCCACTACCGTGGCGGGTTTTTATTTACGCTGTTACCCAAATTTTCTACAAAAATTTGGACCGCTGGGTCTCAGACCCCGACTCAGACATGGGTTCATTAACCTGCACTTATCCTTGTTTTTTCTATTTCTTCTTATGATGCCTTTCCAAAGTCGCTTAATATTTATGCAGTTGGTCTACCAGTGGTGGACAAAATAATTTATCTTTACCCATCAAACTACCAATGAAAAAGTATTTAGTCATATTTCTTCTTGCCCTGAACGCAACTATCGTTACAGCTCAGCTGGATGAGTACTACTATTTTGAGGATTATTATAACAAAACGGTTTACGCTGAGAAAAAAGTTAAAACTTGTAAGATCTACGAAGAAAGAATCTCGGATTCGATACCTACAAAAATAATAGTAAGCGAACAGAGATTTGATGTGGAAGGAAAACTATGCTACAATAGGGTATATTACAAAGCCGATACCCTGGTAGGAAGATTGCTCACCTATTATTATGATTCACTTGATAGAGTTACCGATACCTATTGTACATGGATTGAAAGTAAAGAAACGGATCGATATGTATATACCTACAATGAAAATGGGCTTCTTGCCAAACGTGTGATGCATACATTGAGTGAGCCCTATCCAAAATATAAGAAAATAAAAACCAACAAACTTTATTACGATAAACTGGGAACCTTGTTGTACATAAAATCCAAACCAGTAACCAAGTCTACGGTAAGACAGAAAAACAAAACTTATTACCAATATAAAAATGATACGACACTGGTAAAAAATACGAAAGAGGATGAATACTCCACCTATGTAAACGGACTACTTATTGAGAGATTTGCCGGGCTTGTTTATACTTACGAATATGATTCATTGAAGCGATTGGTGAAGTATACCAAAAACGGTCCGTGGAATGTGATTCAATACAAGGAGTATACTTACGAAAATGGACTTCTTGTTTCGTCGTTTGATGTGGAGAATAGATATGATGGAGTTGTGAAGAGAAGGAGGAGTTATGTGTATGAATATTATAGGTAACCTTAAGTAGGCGAATAATCTTACTTTTTTTATCTTCGTGTATGCACTTCGCTGACCTGTTTGCTGATTATACCACCTTTACCATAGTGGCCCTGGTATTTTTTGCTTTCCTGGCAGGTTTCATCGATGCAGTGGTTGGTGGCGGCGGGCTCATCCAATTGCCAGCCCTCCTCATTAATTTACCCAATACCCACTTGTTAAGTTTATTTGGTACCAATAAAATTGGTTCATTGGCGGGGACATCCGTAGCGGCTGTTTCCTATTCGAGAAAAGTAAAATTCGATTTCAGGTTACTCCTCACCATTTCTTTTTTCTCTTTTGTCGCTGCATTCCTGGGTGCAAAGATCATTGGTTATATTAATGTGAATGTTTTAAAACCCTTGATACTCGTTATCCTCATCGGCATTGCCATTTTTACTTTTTTGAAAAAAGATTTGGGTGCCAGCCAGTCAAAAAATTTACCCTTCAAAAAACAACTCATTTATGGTTCATTGCTGGGAATAGTGATCGGTTTTTATGATGGATTTTTCGGTCCGGGAACAGGGAGCTTTTTTGTATTGGGCTTTGTGGTGGTATTGGGATTTGAATTTCTCCGTGCATCCGCTTATACCAAGATCGTAAATTGTATGACCAATATTTCCGCATTGATCGTATTCATCAATGCTGGAAATTATATATTGGAGATTGCAATTCTCATAGCGGTTTTTAATATGACTGGTAATTTGATCGGGAGTAGGTTAGCGTTAAAAAAAGGAAATGGATTTATCAGGATCATCTTTTTGGTGATCGTCCTACTCATGATCGCCAGGTATGGGTATGATGTGATTTTAAATTTCAGATATTTATAGTTATAATGACGTCTGGAACTTTAATACATGAAATAAGTAAAGCGATCCCTAGGTTGCTGGATATTGCCAGTGGGCTTACTTTCAATCAAATTTCAGATAATTGTAAGTTCATTCTAACCCAGATCAAAAATAGCGAGGAGAATGCACATGTTCAAAGAATGCAGAGAAAAATTGAAAACGATAAAAAAGTTCCAGTGGAACTTTATAAGATCATGCCTGAATTATTAAAGATCTATGCTGATCTTTATGATATAAATTTATTTATTTATCGATCCACGGAAGACCTAACAATAGTTGATATCCGCTATTATTCAAAATCATCCCTTGATCCTGAATACCAGGATAAGGTAAAAGATAACCCACCCATGTTACATTGCAAAGTAGCGCATCCGTATTGGCTTACTGATAAGAACGAAAAGTTTGATATCAATTGGGAACATGAGGAGGAATTGAAATTAAAAAATGAAAGCCCTAAGTATCCAGCATCGGTTTTTAATGAAGAAACCAAAGAAACATTCTCTACCGGATATAAGCTTAGCAGAAGGCTGAAGACACTGTTCTTTCTATGCATTCTTGTGGCTGCAATCATCTACTTTATAATAACCATAATTACCACTTGGTGGTTTATTTTTTGATTTGTTGGTTTTCCTTTACTCTGATTCGCTACCGCGAGGGTTTTACTTTTCTTTGCTTCTCCAAAGAAAAGTAAACAAAAGAAAGGAGCCCCGAAATGCTAACTTTGGGCTTTTGCTTTCACCTAGGCCCAACCGCCGCATAAGCCGCAAAACCCAAAGTTCGCGCCATTTCGGGTTTTGCCTCCCGCAGGCCACATTATCTGCAAGATGGAGAGTTAATCAAGTTTTCACTTACCTGCAATTTCACGTGCAATCTCTTTTACCTAGAAAATATCAAATGATGTGGTTAGTGGGTAGGGAAAAATCCGAGAAGAAATCTGCCGGATGGCATGCAACGAAATGGTGGCTGTGTGGGATGGGTTGTCCGAGTGGATACGGTAGCGCTCGGCAATGCCTGTGTGATGGCCTGAGCAAAGGCAAAAGGCATTTGGCCGAGGAGGCATTGCGGGTGTAACGAGGCCGGGAGTTCATTTCGTTGCGATTTTTTTCCTTCTTTTTTTTAAAAAAAAGAAGCCCCCGGAGGGAAACCGCCGGAGGCAAAAAAAGAAAAGTCTGAATTGTGTCAGCAATTCAAAATAAAACCCTCCACGGTAGTGGAAAATTGAGCAATAAAAACTGTTATCGCTATTAAGCTAAGGCCTAGGGTTGAAAAAGAAGTTAAAGAATAGATGCAAAAAAATTGAACGCTCCATAAATTTTATTTTATGGAATATGGAACTTCCTGTTTTTTTAATACTTTTATTGAACATCTATCTAAATAATCGATCAACCCACCATGGACCCTATCCAAATCAACGTAAAACTTACCACCAAAGAAGTAGTCCAACTGAATTTTGAGATCCGATACAGGATCCCATTCGTGATCTTTATTACTTTACTCGGATTAATAGGTGCAGTGAAGAGCCTGGATGCATTGTTCATCCATGCAATCCCTAACAACGATTGGACACCTGTGGGCTTGGGATTTTCCTTCATCACGGTGGTGATCATGCCAGTCTCTGCTTATATCATATCCATAAGGGCGAGTAAAAATGACCCTTTTTGGTCCGAAAATTTGGTGTATACCATTACGGAAGATCAGATCGCGGTACAAGGAGAAAGTTTTCAATCCAGTGTAAAACTCCCCGATATAAAAACCATTAAAGAATCCAAGCGTTGGTTCATAATCATGTATGAGGGAAAGCAAGGATATTTTATTCCCAAAAATAGGTTTGCCAATGAAAATGATTTGGCTCGTTTCCGGCAACTCATGTCGACCGTAAAAGTTCAACCTTTTTTATACCGCTTCTTGCCCGCAGGACAAAGCAATGATGTCATCGCCAAAGTAATTGGAATTTTTATCATGTTACTCAGCACTTTGTTTATGGTATTCATTACCGTGGTGTATGGAGCCTTGATCTCCGGGGATCCTGAAAACGCCTCCGATTTTGGAGTATGGCTTACTCCCATCGTTTTGGTGATCCTGGCTTTCTTTGTATTTAGAGTGGGTTGGAGATTGGTGAGGAGGAAGAGTTAAGGCTTACTCCACTACCGCCCCGTTGATCGCCACATCCATTTTCTTACTTAAATATAACAAAACCGCCATTTCTGCTTTCGAGGCATTCAATTGAAGTTGACTGATCTCTGCAATGCAACTTAATTGAGATTTTTTTGAGAAATGTTGTTTTTCCCATTCTTTTCCTTCACCCGGCATATCCAATAATTTCAAACTATTTCGTGTTTCATTTATTTCCTGAGAAGTAAGAATGGAATCATGGAAACCAGCTTCGACAAGGTCAATCAGTTCAACAAATTTTTCCTCAAGATCTATGGTTAGCAATTTTAATCCGCCGGCTTTATCAGCAGCGTTGTAAGGTCCCGGCGTATTGAAAAAAAGATCCGTGTTGATAACATTGCCTTTGTTTTTAATTTTAGTAGGATCCTTTAATCTTTCCTCCGCTATGGAACCTTCAACATCATCCACCTTCGCGATCAAATCCACTTTCATCTTTTCAAGTTGATCGCGGTAGGTTTTTGCCAAATGAGATGTCATTACTCCATAGTCATAATAGATTCTTATCTGCAGATTCTTTGGATTAACCACCAATCTATTTGACATTTCATTAAACAGACCTGCATTGCCGGCATGCAAACTATCATTTTGAATTTGAAGATCATTCAGGGTTTTGAGTACCTCTTCATTTCTTGCTTTGCTATCACCGGAGCAGGAGAAAATAGCTCCAACAAGTAAGAGGCAGATGCAATAAGTGCTTAACAGTCGAGATTGGCTTTTCATTTTTTTAAGGTATGGTTAGCGGGATAAAATTATGATTTTATTTGCAAGAAGGAACACCACGGCACAAACCAAAAAAAAATTAATGCCCTTTTAATGATTCGCCACCTCCACCTTAAAACCTATCCAACCCCAACTATCTTTCTTTTTATTATACGACAGTACCGCCTTTCCTTCTATTTCTTGTCCGTTGGTTAGTTTTAACTGGTTCACCATTTTGGGATAAATGAAAATTTCATCCACAAACCCAAATCCGCTTTTATGGGCAATCTTGATGGGACCTTTAAAAGACATCAGGGCTTCGCATGCATCATCAGGCTGTGCAGGTTGAAGGCTTATTACCTGGTAATAATTATTGTCAACGCTTTTTTGAAGTTTTACGCGGAGCAGATCTCCTATTTGAGGGTTCTTGAGTTGAGGTCCATACTTAAAAAATCCATATAGGGATTTATCCTTCACAAAATTAATGATATGTTTTTCCCGGTTCACGAATTCGATCGCGACGATGTCTTCAGGGATGTTGGTTGGTTTTTGTGATTGATTGCTCTTGTTTCGATCCATGGCTCTAAAGTAGGAAAAAACTGTGATAGGGGGGAATGACAGCTCTTTCTTACCACCGTCATTCCTGCGCAAGCAGGAATCCCCAGCTACGAAGAACAGTTACTCCCCTCCTCCTACCACCTTCACTTTCTTCTTCCCTAATTCCACCACCATACCCGGTACAATTTTATTTCTCCTTCTAAATTCCTGTTTCCCATTTACTTTCACCAATCCTTCATCGATGAGGGCATGTGCATGGGCACCATCATTTACCCAGTTAAGGACCTTTAAAAGCTGGCTAAGTTGAATATAATCGTCAGTAATTTCGAAAGTTTCCATGGAAACAAAGGTAAAAAATAATGATCCTGCTTTATTTTTATCTTTTTAAAATGTATTTTTGATTAACAACATTCAGCCCATGAAATCGAAAAATCTTTTTTTACTAGTTATGCTGATCTATATGCTCGGCTCATGTAACTATACCACCGTTTGTACATTGGAAAAAGAATATATAAATGGTTATGTAAGCCGGGCCTATACTTATGAGAACGGAAAACTGATGCGGTTTGAGGCTTTTGATAGTTCAGGTGCAAGAACTGAACATTACCTGTTTAAGCGAAATACCAATGGAGATATTACCTCTATGTCAATATTTTATGTCTGGAATAATGCCTTGATGTTTGATGTAGTTCCATATAACAATACAAATGGTTTGGCAGATTCATTATGTATGTATGATGATACCGATGGAGATGATGTAGGAGACAGTCTTATTGGAACCATTACTTATCAATACAATGGCAACAACCAGGTGATCGCCTTATTCTTTCATCCACCTGGTGGTCCACTGAGTCCCGGGCTCACCTATGTATGGACCAATGATAACCTCACCGAAATCCATTATATAGGTGGCTCCTATGTAATAGACACCTATTCGAATGTAAAAAGTCCGCATGCCTCTCTTAAACAAGAATTTTTTCTCATGTACCAGGGACCTAGCGTAGAACAATCGGAATACGTACGGAGTAAACGGGACATGTATAATTCATCATCGGTGTTAACAGGAACCTGGAATTATGATATCACTGCTGATCATGAAGGGAAGCTTATTTTATTTAACAATGCAAGTATAGAGGACTATACTACCTATGAATATAGCTGTGTAAACCAGTAGTGAAATTCTTTAAAAAAACCTCGCAAATTCTCTTTATGAGAATTCATCAGCCTTCATCTATTGGTTGGAATACTGCCATCATATCTTTCAATGCTCCAAACTTCCATTCTTTCAAGGATTTATAAAGATCGATCTTCCCCATTCCTATACAACCTCCGAATGGTGTAGGTTTTGTGGCTTACTATAAAAAAACGATTATGAAAACGCTTGGTGTCATCATGGTTTTCCTTGCATTCCATCTAATGGGATGTGTGTATCACTGTGAATCAAATAGCAGGCCGCATTGCGCCGACCTGGTGCCACCTGCTGCAGGTGCTCCCTGCAACGAAAGGCACGAACGATGGTTCTATAGCTGGAACTCCAATCAATGTGAAAAGATCGCCTATTGGGGTTGTAGCGGGTATGGATTTGGAAGTAAAGACGATTGCGAAGAGTGCCGATGTCATTATTAGAGGGATTCCTGCTTGCGCAGGAATGACACGATAGTTTTATAGCAGCACTTCGATCCGCCAGGGGCTGATCGAAGTACTGCTATCTCAAAAAACGTCATTACCACGAAAGCAGGAATCCCCTAGTATAAAGAAAGAAGATTATTTTAAATTATTTACCTTCGGTAGAATATGCATCCTCAAAAAACAAAACAAAAGCTTTTCGATCATATCCAATACCTTCTTTCCGAAAGAAAAGAAGAGGTCCTTCAGGCCATCGCTTCTGCTAAAGAATCGAGGGATAGTGATTCCAAGAGTAGTGTCGGTGATAAACACGAAACCTCCAGGGCCCAGGCACAAATTGAAATCGATAAGTTGGAAATACAACTGGATAAAGCTTTGCACCTGGAAAAAGAATTTTCAACCATCCATTGGGAAAAAGAGCATCAACAGGTAGAAATGGGAAGCCTGGTATTTACCAATCATGAAAATTATTTTATTTCCGTTGGTATTGGAAAAATTGAATTAGAGTCTGAGACATTCTACGCCATCTCATTGGCCTCTCCTATGGGAAAAGCCTTGCAAGGAAAAAAGTCAGGGGATCAATTGACCTTTCATGAACGGAAAATTTTGGTCAAGGAGATCATTTGAACGAAAACAGTGGTCAATTCTGCTGCATTTAATAATGTCTCTGCCTTTTACGTCCTAGCGTATGTCCTTTTGGGTGTAGGGGGGCTTTCTTCGTGATGACCAATTGATGAATAATCAAAACCATGGCAAGTCCCAATATGATATGCATATTCTCTCCGGCCTGCATCGCGAAATACCCAATAGCCCAGGTGAGGGTAAGGAGGGCTGCGATTATATATGCTAAATGCTTCATACATTTTTCAAAACAATGATCTATTGTATTGAAAATATTGTACCAATTCTTGGGCGCTTCACACCTCTTTGAATATGAGCAGTAAAGAAAGACATGGCTGTCATTTTAATTTTTTTTTGAGAAAATTTTCTCGATATGAGATGGTGCAGTACATGACAAAAACAGCAGAAACCTGCAAAAAAATTCCCTAAATCGAAAAAGACGTTTAGCCCCCAAAATAATTTGCCAAAACCTTGAAACAAAAGGAAAATCAGGGCGTACAATTCGTCCGTTTCAACTATTTATTTAAACTCTACTTATCAATATCTTTTATGGAATCTTCCCCACTTCAACCCAACAAAACTCACTTCTGGCAACGTCAGAAAAATAAACTCAATCAAATGTCAAATGAGTTGATTTTTGAGCTAAGCATTGCTGCCACCATTCTTTTTTGCCTCAACTTCTGGGGAAAAATGCCCGACCTGGATCTTCACCCCATTTTAGGTAAAAGTATATCGGCCCTCGGCATATTAATTATATTCAGCATGATCGCTTTCCGGTTCAAATGGCCCATTGTTATTGGTCTGGCAGGCATGGCGGTATATTTGGGTATCAGTTTTTTTCAGGGAGAACCTGAGAAAAAAGCAGCAAATCCTTCATCCAATGCCCGTACTCCGGTTACCGTTTCCGTTCAACCACAGGAATCACATTCACTTAATATTTCGCATTATTACACACAAGAGGATACCGTGAAGGTGGAGAAGGCTACCCCATAAAAACTCAAGCCATCCGAACTCCTCCGCCAACCACGAAAGATTCCATGTCATGCTGATGCAGGGGAGTTGCAGGGGAGAGCAGGTATTTGATAGCCTCCTCCAGTCTCTTTAAAGTAGTAGGTTTGGTGAGGTAAAAATTGGCCCCTAGTCTATAAGCATTTTGTATATTATGTTGCTCGTCTGAAGTAGAATAAACGATGATAGGGAGATCAAGTCTGAGCAAAGTCCTGATATCCAATAAACATTCAAATCCATTTTTTCTGGGCAGACCGATATCCAGAAATACCATATCAGCATGGGTACCAGACTGAATGCTGGAAAGAAGTTGGGTTCCTTCTCTAACGGTGATCAATTCAACGTAGGGGTTTACTACAAAAAGTGCGTGCTTAAAAAAGGCATGATCATCTGAATCATCTTCAGCAAGCAGTATTCGGGTAATATGTTCTTTCATTACCATAGTGTACTCTATTAAAGGCTTACAGGGGGACAACTAATTTACAAAAAAAGGAATGTATTCTCCAAGGAAAAAAGGGAATTTTTATAGGGTAACCTTCGTTTTTCGACCTAAATTGTTCTAGGAGTGGATGGATGGTTTTAACCCTTATTTATTGTGAGTTGTATCGATTCACTGCCGAGAAGGTTTATGGCAAACCATGAAAAGGGGAATCCCTGGGTGCGAAGCGAAATAGTTCCCCTCTATAGTCTTCTAAATTCTCTATCTTTGGATATATGAGAAAACTGATCCTCTTCTTTTTGTTTCTGTCAGCCAATTACTGCATGGCTCAAACATTTTCTTTAACAGATACCCAGGTAAACAAAGGATCCACTTATACCACCTGGTCTATATATTTTTTACACAACGAGCCCCAACTGCATGATAGCTCTTCTTATGAGCTGAACCGTATCAGGGATTTTTTGCTGAACAACAAAGAAGTGATTATAGAAGTACAGGTGCATCTAAACCGTATGCCGGAAGAATTGTATGGGTATGATCTCAGCTTTGACAGAGCAAAAACTATTGTAAACTACCTGATAAAAAACGGAATAGCCAATACAAGGTTAACGGCCAAAGGTTATGGTGATACCGAACCTTTCGACAATGAAGAAGAAGGTAGAAGTAAGAACCGAAGGGTGGTGATCAAGATTTTGTGAGAAGGTTCATTTGATCACTAAGCCATATTTCTTTTCCAAATAAGTCTCCATCTGGTAAGCATCAATTGGGGGATAAGTTGCCCCAACATACGATTCGTCGACTATATACTTCCATTCGGAACTATCATTGGGGACGTATCTTTTCTTTGCACGGTCGAAATACAATTGAAAGCTATAGGGTCTTTGAAAAATGCTGATCGGTTGGCCGGAATTCCAATAAGGCTCTTTTGTCTTTGCAAAATACACCTCCACCTGTAGGGTGGAATCCAATATCTGGATCTCCTCCAGGCTCAAGTGAACACAATAATTGGTTCGATCGGCCTCTACCTGACAACAACCATCATGGTTTTGCGGAATAGAAATTACGTGCTCAATTTTCCCATCGATGAATTGATAACCCTCCTTGAAATCGCCTCCCAAGCAATCACCATTCATAAATAGATCTAACCAAAATATTTTATTCTTTCTATCAAACTCAGGTAAGGAACTTTGCGAATACATAAGTCCACCCTGGGCAATATGGCCCCCCGAATTCCAGGAATCCTTTTTTTTATCCAGAAAGAAAATGGCAAACAGATCATTATTCCCCGGATCGAGCTTCAAGATCATTTCATTTTCAGGATCACCGTCGATATTCACGTATTCCATAGCTAGCCTGGATGAACTATCCTCTTTTTCTGTCCACCCTAATAAGGGAAGTATAATGACCGGATCCAAATCCTGTCCACTTACCACACTTAACGGAATAAAACTACTATCCCTTTCTAACACCACTTTATTCTTAGGAGCAGGAGAGCATCCGAGAATGAAGAAAAAAGCCACTATGGTGAATAGGTTTTTCAAGTTGGATTAAAGTTAATGAATTTAATGGATTGGTTGGACAGGCAGGCGGCCCAGGTTGAAGCAGCCCCCCGAACAGACATTAGGTACCGGGATGGCATCCTTTTTAATGGGCTAAAGCCCAAAACTATTCGTATTTCTATTTGCGGTTGGCTTAAGCCCACGGCAAATCCTCCTCCGAACAGAAATCGAGGTCATAAAATCTGATCCATTACATTTCCAAACGAACTTTCGAACAATGTATTAACAAAACATCCCCGGTGTTAGCAAATTGTTGATTGTTTATGGGCCGTGGAACATTCATATCCTCGGCTAAAACTGGGCGATCTGCTATTTTTGGAACATTAATTTTTAAGCCATGCTACAACGATTAGTGATCTTGAATTCGAGCATTTACTCTAAAGCCGAAATGCTCCTGGATGATTGTGATTCCATCCAATTGGTAGGACCCAACAATATTGGTAAATCCACCCTGATATATGCCCTTAACTTTTTATTCATCGTGGATGGAAGCCGAATGTCGTTCTCCGGTAACCGTAAAGGAGATAAAGAAACCATTCATCACTATTTCCCCACAGTGAACCAGAGCTATATTATTTTCGAATGCGGAAAATTCGAATCGTATTGCATCATCGTAAAACGTGATATTGAAGGGGAACTGGAATACTATCGCCTCAATTGCGAATTCCGGGAAGAATACTTTTTCGAAAAAGTAGACAACCACCAAAAGATCCGCAAGTTTGAAGAGATCAACGATATTGTAGTAAAAGAAGGATTGGAGCTTTACCAGTTCAAAAGCAAATCAGAATATTTCAACTTTCTCTACCAGCGTGGAGCTGATTCAAATGCGGCAGTATGGTTAGAAGATACGGTGAAAAGCGATGGGCTCAACAATAACTTCAGCAAGGTGTACCGTTACCTGATCAATTCTAAGCTTATCACCAATAAATCACTGAAAGATGCTTTGATCATTGCTGATAACCGTGAAAACGAAAAATTAAGTTTCTCCCAGAAAAATAAAAAAGACATTACCGATCTTCTTCGCATTAACGATGAGATCAAAGTGATCCGAACCATACAGGAAGATTTTGAAAATTTCCGTGAGATCGTGAACCAATACAATGCCAAAACCAAAATTGTATCGGAACTCATCTATGCTTTCAACAACAATTACTCTGTTACCTTACCTGAGCTCAACCATAGGATCATTCAGAAAGAAAAAGACATTGTTTCGTTACAAACAGAGATCAATGAAGAGCTGGAACCACAAAAACAAACCCTGAACCAGCAGATTGGTGCCAAATCGGCCCTCAGCGAAACCCTCATGAAATCTACCCAGGAATTACAAAAGCAGGTAGATGAGGTAAAAGCATTCGAAACCAAAGAATTCTTATTGGAAAGTCTGGAGAATTTAAATGCTACGCGTAAAGAGATCGAGGTAAGATTAACCAGGCTTGAATCTCAAAAGATCTCAGCCAGGCAGTTGGAAAGTAAACTGGAAAAGATCAATCATGACCTGGGTCGTGTAGAACACCAGGTGAACAATTTCGACAATCAGTTGATCCACAACCTTTCATCGAACCAAGACGATAAAAAATTATTATATACCATCCTATCGGAAGATTTTGCGGGTCAGAGTGCCGATCTCATCAAAAAGAAAGTAACCAAGACTTCCAACAAAGTACAGATCTTCGATGGAGAGATCACACTTCCGAAAAATTTCGAGTTGAAAGAACTTCCTTCGTTGGAAGAATTGAAAGAACAACTTCAATTCCTAAAAACGGATAAAACCGATACAGAGAAATTGCTCGAAGCAGCCAATCACCTGGAGCAAACCATTGAAGAATTGCATACTATTCAAAAAGACATTGCTACCATCCATGATAAAACCCGCCAAATTGATGGCTTGCCTAAAGTGGAGAAAAAATTAGCTCAGCAAAATGCAGAGTTGAATGACTTGGTGGTTGATCGTGAAAGATTGGAGCGTGACCTAATCGCTTTGACCCGTTCTATTTTTGAAAAAACAAACGCTTTGCAACAGAGCAAAGAAGAAAAGAACAGGCTGGATGCACGTATCGAGGAATTAAGAAGGCAGAAAGTGGAAGTGGAAACTTTCGGATTGGATGCCATCGAAAACGAAAGCAATGAAAGTCTGGAAGTGATCTATCAGAAACTCATCTTGCATTCGGAAGACAGGGAAACCTTGAAATACAATAAAGATCGGATGTTTGATAGTCTCCGCTATAAAATGAACAGTGGGTTAGCCGATGAAGAGCAATTTATTAAATTCATTGAAGATGAAATTGCTTGTTTGGAAGACAAGGAGAAATCTATCGAAGGTTTATTACAAAGTATTTCTACCCAGTTTGCGAATCCTGCTTATAACCTTATCCGCAGGTACAATGAGTTCAAAGAATTTGTATATACCCGTTTCAACCAAAAATTAGCCACCACCCGAATATCAGATATCGATTCATTGAAAATTGAATTGGTGGAGAACCGCCGGATCATGGATGACCTGGTGAAGATCTCTTCTATTCAGGACTTACGCAGCCAGTTCAACTTCGACAATGGAGAGCATCGTGATCAACTGGAAACCTTGAATAAATATTTAGACAGCGGCAAGAAGATCGAGTTCGACGAGATCTTTGATATAGAATTACACCTGATGCTCAAAGGCCATCTGAAAAAAGTGGACCTGAAAAACCAGGTAGAATCAGATGGTACCGACCGTATGATCCGTTTGGTGATCGTGATGAGCATCATCAACCGTTTGGCCATCAATGCTGATAAAAACAAGATCGCTTTGTTCATTGACGAGGTAGGGACCATTGATGAACAGAACCGTCCGGAGTTAGTGAAGTTCTGCAAAGACCATAATTTCATTCCGATCTTTGCAGCTCCACAGCCTTACGATGGATTTAGCAAGTACTACTTTATCTATAGAAATACAAAAGGTAAGATCACTGTTAATGAAAATCAGAACGCAGTTTCAATAGAAAGACTTTAAAAAAACAAAATAATGATCAAGGCAGAACCAGTTAGCATTTTAAGATTCCTAGCCACTTACTATGATATTATACGGGAATTGTATAATATCCAGAACAAGGAAGGGATCATTCGCCATGAAGAGCTTACAGAGATCTGTGGAAGGCATGAACATGATGTACATCAGCAGCTCAAGGATTATAAGATCCTTCGTTCTGTAAATGCTGACTTCGAGTTGAGGGATGTATATTATAAGCTGATTGAGTTTATCCTATACGAATTCAAACCAATGCTTCCGGAAACCTTCGAGAAGTATTTGATGAGCATGAGTGAATTGTTCCGCAAGATCAAAGAAGGCACCCATGGAGATAAAATGATCCTGAGTGAAAGGATCATCAACTTACAAACCCAAATTCGTGAGTTTTTAGATGGGGTGGAAAAGAATACCGTTCGTTTGTTACACGAAACCCGCGAATTAAAGGCGAATGTAGACAAGGTGGATTATAGGGTAAAGGTACATAAAGCCTCTTTCTGGATCCAGTATTATATTATTCCCTTGAACCAGGTATTGAATGTGAACTATTCCGATTCAGTGGCCAATAAATTATTAGATATCTCTGATTTTGCCAACCAACGCAGGTTGAATTTCGATGAAGAAGGAATCAGGATACAGTTTGAGAAATTGTATAACCAACTCATTCAAACCAATGATGATCTTTTACGTCAATCAAAAATATTGACCAATGAACTGCTTCCCTTGATCGAAAGGATCAGAACCGAATCGATGATACTAACGGGGTGGATCGAGTTCTTGCGCAATCCATATAAGGTGACCACCCCTAAGCTATTGAAATCAAACCGCAGTGCAGCCTATAATAAAAACCTATTCTTCCATACCAAAGAATTCTTCGAACAATTCATGGAAGATGAAGAAGTATTTATTGAAGAAGATCCACAAATATATGAGCAATGGATCTTTAACAAGGCCAATGTAAAAGCTAAGTTAAAAGAACAAGTTCCGGTGCAGGATTTCTTTAGCTGGTGCAGGAATGAATTGATGATGGAATTTAAGGAAGTAGATGCCGAAAAATTCTTTGCCATGTGTACCCTTTTATTTGAAGAAGATATTGAAAAAGAATTTTCCGAAAAAGGAACCAAAGTGAAGATCAAAACCCATCATTCCCGAATGACCGTCCCTAAAATAAAGATCCTTAACTAACCTCAAATTATCAAACGTCAAACATCAAACTGAGTATTATGGAGTATCCTAAGAATCATAAAGAAATTGTAGAAGATTTGATGGCAGGAAAGTTCATCCTTCCGTCGGCTAAACATTTCGAGTCATTAAGAGAGAGTGAAGCTTTTTATGCTGAATTCTTTAAAGAATCGTTCAGTTATACCTTAACGGTCACCAACGATTATGCCTATGTTGTATCACCTGAAACCCAGGAGACCCTGAGTAGGGACATCAGCATCTTCTTTGCCATTGTATGTTATGAAATGGACCGTGATGGAAGGAATTTCCTCGACCAGATCCAATACAGCGAATTCGAAATGGAAGATATAGACAGGATGTTCGAGAACTCTTCTTTTATCGACCTGATCCTGTCGAACAAACAATTGAAAGACCAGGATGCCAGAAGAACTTTGCTGAACGCCATGAACCGCAGGCATATTATTGAAAAGATCACTGAAGATCGGTTTACCTTTACATCAGCTTATAAAGTATTTATTGAATTTGCCATTGAATTGGCAAAAAGCCGCAGCAAAGAGGTGGAGCCGAGCGATAACTAAGTTTCTATTTCTGTCCATTATAAAGAAAACCCTTTCACTTACTCGGTGAAAGGGTTTTTTGTTTTTAAGGTAAAAGACTTTAGACATGCAAGTTCCCATAAACATTTGTACTTTTGAGCATGCCCCTTATCCATCTGATCACAGAAATACAGGCACCTATAGAAAGATGCTTCGATCTATCCAGGAGCATTGATCTTCACATGATCACCACCGAAAAGACCAAAGAAAAGGCAGTTGAAGGCAGAATGACCGGCTTGGTAGAGGAAGGAGATACGGTAACCTGGGAGGCTGTACATTTGGGTGTAAAGCAAAGACTAGGTTCAAAAATTATTTCGGTGAAAAGACCTACCTATTTTGCAGATGAACAGATCTATGGTGCTTTTAAACGTTTTCACCATGACCATCATTTCGAAGAAAAAGATGGAAAAACCATCATGACTGACAAATTCGATTATACAGCTCCTCTGGGCATTCTGGGTAGATTCGCCAACTTTCTCTTTTTGAAAAACTACCTGAAGAAATTCATCACTCAGAGGAACCAGTTCATTAAAGAATATGCAGAAACCAACAAATGGAAAGATATCCCCGGAATGCAAGGCAATTCATAAATTTTACGGATATTTGAAGAACTATATGAAATATTGCCTGTTTATATTGTCTTCCTTGCTTTCTGGTCAATTCTTTGCCCAAAATAACGATGCAGCATTTCAGGTCCTTTACAGTAGTCCGGTCGTTTCTATTTCAGCCGAAAAAAACTTATACGAAACCGATAACTCCCCACATTTTTTTATCCATTATCAAATAAAAAATATCGGAGCTTATGACCTGGCATTTTATCTGGAAGACGAGGATCGTTTATTTTATCCCAATCAATGGGGCATCGTCGATACTACCATGCGATTGATCGTGAGTGAACGCAGGATCATCGTGCATAACATGGGTGACACTACCAAAAGATGGATGAAAAGGCTATATGGTAAAGGGGAGCTCCACAAACTTAAGCCGGGAGCAACCATCGATTACTACCGGAATTTCAATAACGGGAGTAAGAATGACATTCAATTCAAAGAGGGAGAATATATGTATATCAGCATGGATGGTGAACTCTTTTATTTACAGGATAAACATATCAATGATACTGAATTTGAATACCAAATAAGTTGTGCTCATTTCGGAAGTGAAAAATTCACCAAGGAATCTACTGTCTATCTTTCTTATCCTATTAGTTTTAAAAAAATTCCGACTAACGCCATCATTTTTCAATGAAAATCAAACAACTTATTTTATATACCACCCAGCTTCCTGAGCAGACCAAATTCTATAAGGATACCTTAGGCTTCACCTGCCTGGAAGAAACTTTCGATTATAGCAGTTTTCAAATAGGAAGTACCGTTCTCTATTTTTACCATAGGGAAGTAGCTACTCCCTATCATTTTGCCATCAATATTCCTTCTAATCAGGAAAAAGAAGCGTTGGCATGGCTCAAACAAAGAGTGGAAGTCCTGAGGAATGAAGAAAATGAAGAGTTGGTGGATTTTAAAGATTGGAACGCCAAAGCCATGTATTTCTACGATATGGACAAGAACATTGTAGAATTCATTGCCCGAAAAAATTCACCTTCTAATACCCATACCCCTTTTCGTTCCAAAAGCTTATTATGCATTAGTGAGATTGGAGTGCCGGTACAAAAAATAGAGAAAGCCTATAACGATTTGAATCAAATGAAAAGATTGCCTATCTATAGTGGAGACCTGGAGCGTTTTTGTGCAGCCGGCGATGAGAACGGATTGTTCATCATCATCAATATGGATAAGAAAAAATGGTATCCAACGGATGATGTAGCCCATAGCTCCTACTTTAGAATGGAAGGAGACTATAATATAGAATTTACCAACGGAAAAATAAAAAAATTATGAAACTGCCTGAAGGATATCAAACGGTTATGCCCTATTTACTCCTAGAGGATACCAATGGTTTTTTGAATTTTACCGTAAAAGTTTTTAATGCAAGTGTAAAAGAAAATCATGCCGGAGAAGATGGAAAAGTGATGCATGGCGAGGTGTTGATCGGCGGATCATGTATTATGTTCGGTCCGGCAGGAGATCGTTTCAAAGCACAACCAGCCGGTATGTTCATTTATGTCCCCAATGCCGATGAAACTTATCAAGTTGCACTAGGGGCAGGTGCTACCTCGGTGATGGGTCTTTCCGACCAACCTTATGGAAGGACCTGTGGGGTATTGGATCCTTATGGAAATACTTGGTGGATAACAACAGCTCTTTAATATGCCCCTCATTACCTCTAAACCGGTTGTTAAGTCCATTATTGAAAAAGGATTGGAAAAATATGAGACCGGTCTGGAAATAAATTTCATTGCCTATCTGCATAAAAATTTATTGCAGCAAAAAGTAAGGTTTCCGTTGCTGGAATATGGTGGGAAATTATTGTCGGCTCAGATCCCGGTGAAAGAGCAAGCCCAAATTATAGATGCCATTGTTCAATTAAATGAAATTGGGAGTTATGTTCTGGCGGGTATCATGCTGCAGCTCCAATTGGAAAAGGGGATCAACAA
>JANWKT010000045.1 GCA_025451235.1 Flavobacteriales bacterium
ATTATATTTTCCTTGCTGATTATTATTTGTACTTCCTGTGGCAGGAAAACCAAATCAACCCTCGTTTCTGATAAAAAAGATACCAATCAGGTGGTACAACCTCTTATTGATAGTCTTCTTTTTGAAGTAGATACTTTTCATGTAGCCAAAAGAGAACCTGATTGCACCAATGAATGTATTACCGTTGATCTAGCTTATGAAATGATCCGCAATCCGCTGAAGCCCGTTCATGATTCCGTAAATAGATATGTGGATACGTTGGTGCGACATTCATTAAACGAAATATCCGATCCGGTATGGGGTTTGGACCTGGAAAAAAGAGCGCAGGAGTTCATGGACTTTGCCACCACCCCCGAATCTAAGGAAATGGGAGGAGTTTGGGACTGGTCATTCAACAGCACCATTTACCGACCCACCGCAGAGATCATATCAGTTAGCTCCAGTTGGGGCGGATATACAGGAGGAGCTCATGGGAATGGGGTAAGTTATACCGCTAATTTTTATACGAGCACGGGCCAACAGGTTACCCTAAAAAATTTATTTACCGACGTGGATAAGTTGAACAAAATTGGAATTAAATATTTTAAAAAGGATAATGGCCTGGATGAAAAGCTCGATGTATCTGAGCAAGGTTGGTATTTTACGGATGAAGATTTTCAACTCAATGAGAATTTTGATATCAATACAGGTTCTATTACCTGGCAGTTCAATGTTTATGAGATCGGAGATTATTTGCATGGAGGGCCATCGGTTACCATACCCATCAGTGAGATCAGCCATCTGATGAGATCTAAGATGACTGAGGTAAAAATTCAATAAAACACCGAAATAGTTAATATTTGTTTGGCTATTTTAACCGAAAGATCTTACATTAGCTATAACAATTAATAACTCCGTACCATCATGAGAAAACTTTACTATTCTTTGTCAGCGTTTATTTTAATGGCATTGTCAGGAAGCCTGTATGCACAAATACCGGTGCCAGGACCAGTATTGCCTTCCGAGCAAATTTCCCTTGACCAGATCAGGGCAAGGTTCCAACCTCAGGAAAGAGCTTCAGTAGGTGAGTGGCTGTTTTTTGATACAGCCTATGAAAATTATTTTTTCACCACTCCGGTAGCCAACTATGTCAACTACCTTTTTCCTGATTCTACGATCATGACCAATCCTTCTGCTCCATTCCCTGTATGGACACATACATTGGGTCAGGCGTACGACCTTACCTCTCCAGCCTGGACATTTACCAGCAATATAGATTTCACTCAGCCTATTAAAATTGATTCTATTTTCCTATGGGGATGGTACAATAAAATAAATGCCGGAACCGATACCTTGAGGATCCAATTATATACTCCAGGTCCAACAGTTCCTGAGAATCTATATGATATTTATTATTTCGCGAATGCAAATACACCCGTCAACCTGGGAGTAGATACCGCTTATTTTCTGGACCTAAATTATACCCAACCCATCAACGAAGTAGATTATCCGGTATGGACCTATGATGTGATCCTGGATGATACCTTTTTTGCTGATTCAGCGGCTGATGGAACCCATCAACCAATCATTGTTCCCTCTAACTTAACCATGATGTTGAACGAAGATGAATTCCGCAAAGGCGTGTTTGCTTTTACCATGGAATTTATTCCGGGTTATGTACATACTCCGTTTACGGATGTGATTGGATCAGACCAAAATGGTTTTCGCCCTATTTCCGCCGAATTTAATGGGACCGATGTATATCCAACCGTAACCGCCATTGGAGATCTTACCACCTCTTATTTGTTGACCCAGGATGTAAGGTATGGTACAGGTGGTACCTGGAATGGACATTTGATACCCATGTTGGCCTATACGGCTCCATTCAGCTGGGAATATATCTATATGGTACCTTATATCAGCCAAACCAATTCATTGGCCATTGATCCGAACGAATCCGACATGAATTTTGGAGTGTATCCGAATCCAGCAAATGATGTTGTGAATATCAAGGTGAATGCCAATTTTTCGGATAATGGAATGGTGAGGATATATGATCTTTCGGGCAAACTGGTGAAGCAATTCAGCAATATGCAGATCGAAGAAGGATTTAATCATTTGACGTTGGATGTAGCTGAATTGAATAATGGAGCCTACGTGATCCAGTTTTTAGCTGGTGGAAAGCAAGTCAATAAAAATCTAGTGATAGCTAAATAGGTTTTTTTATCATTTTTGATATCGGAAATGCTGCTTTTTTAAGCAGCATTTCTATTTTAACCCCTCCACATAATACATTTCTATCTCTCCCTTACCTTTTGCTTTTATTTTCCCACGGGGGATGCATATCACATCATTTTTAACCAACGAAAAAGTGGCGGCAGAAATATTTATTTTTTTGGGTTCCCCATGGCTTTCCATCCGACTGGCTAGGTTCACAGTATCTCCCCAGATATCAAAAGCAAACTTGCTTTCTCCAATAATGCCCGCCACCGCATTTCCGCTATGTATACCAATACGAATGTCCCAGGCATCTTTTCCCGTCTCCTTCCTATGCTTGTTGATCTCCGATAGTTCATCTCTGATCTCGATGGCTGCTTTCACCATATCCAGGGCATGGGTCTCTCTTTCAATCGGGATGCCGGTTACACACATATAAGCATCCCCAATGGTCTTGAGTTTTTCGATTGAATATTTTGAAATGATCCGGTCGAATAGTTTAAAATAATTGTCTAATTCGTATACCAACTCTATGGCCGGAATGGTCTCTGCCTTATGGGTGAACTGGTAAAAATCGGTGAACATGACCGTTGCATTCTTATACAACCTGGGTTTTACCTCTCCTTTTTCTTTTAATTCTTTTGCGACAGAGGCAGGCAGAATATTTTCCAGCAGTACTTCATTCTTATGGTTTAATATCCCTAACTCCTGATTTCTTTCCTGTAAGTTTTTCTCATAACGCTGGTTTTCCGTTTTTAATAAATAGATCAAAACAATTAAAGTAATGAGGAATACAGCCGTGTTGGGATAATAAAAAAGTTTTATTTCTTGTGCGGTTTCCGGGAAGTACGGTAAATAATTTTCATACATATACATGGCCAGTATATAGCATGCCAGGTTAATACTTACACCCAGGAGAATTCTCCACCGATTTTCGAACATGGCGATGGAATAAGCAATGCCTGTGCAAAAAAGTAGTTCTGCTGCAATATACTTGCCAAACAAAACTGCAAAACTGGCCCCTATAAAAGTGGTGAGTAAAAGAAAGGTAAAAAAGGCAGGGATATATCTTTTAGTAATGATCAATCCACAGATCACAATATTCATCAATATAGAACCTAAATTGATCAGGGTGGCGTAATCATGAACCGAACTATTCACCCAGGCATAAATGGCTGAAGTGAGCAGGCAGGAGAAATTGAGCACATTCAATAACCTGATGCGGATCACCAGGGATGGTTCTAGTTTCCCTTTAATGCCCAGATTGAGGTATTGATTGAGGAGTTTTTTCATGGGTATAGGGCAAAAATAGAATTTTTTAAATGGATAGTGATATCTGATCGTGCGGACCTGATTGGACCCGATCACAGATAGAGCCTATTTTCTTTGACTTCTTATTCAACTATGCGGAACTCTACCCTGCGGTTATGTGCCCTGCCCTCATCTGTTTCGTTGGTCTCCACAGGTTTAGCTTCTCCATAACCAATCACTTTTACGATCCGGTCTGCTGTGAGGCCATTGGCAATTAAATAATTGTATACCGAATTGGCCCTTCTTTCAGAGAGTCCCTGGTTATAATCTACTTCGCCTATGTAATCTGTATGACCTTCAATCTGGATCTTGATAGCAGGGTATTCTGCCAACACTTTTAATGCCCGGTTCAACTCAGTTTTGGATTCATCTTTCAAGATGGATTTATCAAAGTCAAAAAAGATATTCCGCAAAGTAAGTATGGATCCGATCTTTACTTTTTCCAGCTCTATGATCTTTTCATATTCCTTGAACCCTTCTTTTTTTACGAGGTCAAAATTTTCTGAATAAAATAAATACCCTTTCGACTCTACCGCAATCCCGTAGTTTTTCCCTTTTTTACCCGTTGGGAGTGATACCAGGAAACCACGTTCTGCATCTACGTGGTTGGAGAACATAACGGTTCCCGTTGTATTATCCACGATCTCTACATTGGCATCTAATTTTACCCTGGTCTCTTTATCAATCACCGACCCTTTGAACACCACCACATCAAATGGTTTTTGTTTCTTACTTTCATAAGGGCTGATCACATAAATATCCTGCATACCATATCCACCCTCTTTTACAGAAGATAGAAAAGCATGTTTTCCATCAGCTGTAAGTACAAAAAACACATCGTCATCCGGTGAGTTAACAGGATGCCCCATGTTGATGGGAGTTGTCCATTTACCATCTTCGTAAGTGGTTTGAAAAATATCATAATGTCCCATGGTATTATGTCCTTCACTGCTAAAATAGAGCGACTTCCCGTCGGGATGAACAAATACCCCCTCTTCATCATATTCGGTATTAATAGTAGGGCCCAGGTTCTCAATATTTCCCCATTCCTCATTATTTACTCTGGTAGCCTTCCAGATATCTTTTCCACCGAAGCCTCCAGGCCGGTTGCTGACAAAATAAGCGGTCTGGTTATCAAAGGTAAGGGCCACATGGTCTTCTCTATACTTCGAATTGATCCCCACCATTGGCTTGGTTTGTCCCCATGACCCATTTTCAATCGTTGAATAATATAGATCACCTTGATTTACACTTCTGTAATTGTAAATGGTGAGCCCATCGAACGACAGACTTACACAAGCATCATGCAGGACTTTTTTTTCTGTAGAATAATCAAATCTGTAAGGTTTTGACCAGGTAGTATCATTGATTCTATCCGTTCTAAAAATATCTTCATAATAATCGAAATCAAACCCCGAGAGCCTTTCTCCTTTCACTTTTTTATTTTTATTGTGAAGGGTATCTTTTAGATTGATCGGCTTTCTTGCGGTATATAGCATGAAACTTTCGTCTGTTTTTATGAGTGGTACATATTCAGCATATTCTGTATTGACGATGGGACCTAAATTCACTACTTCAAACAACTCTTCTTTTACCAAGTCTTTACCGTTGTTACATTCTTCTATCCTTCTGTTGACCATGGCTAAGCTATCGCCATTCTTACCGCTATAATTGGTTTTGAATTTACCATAATGCATAAGGGCCAGGTCAAATTGCGACTGCTGATGATA
>JANWKT010000046.1 GCA_025451235.1 Flavobacteriales bacterium
CTTCCTTTTTCGCATTTATCACCTAGTTTGATGTCTTCTTTCCAATCGTATACCAGCGATTCATCCAATGTACTTCTCACTTTTAATAATTCACCGTGCAAATGAATGATATGTGTCGACCCAGCCTGTTCGTGCAAGTTGTCTACATTTTGGGTAACAATTACCACTTTGTATTTTTCTTCGAGTTCCACCAGACCTATATGGGCATCGTTGGGTTTTACTTCCTGTAATTGTTTTCTACGCAGGTTGTAAAACTCAAGCACCAGTTCTTTATTTTTATGCCAGCCTTGGGGCGAAGCCACTTCCATGATATCATGACCTTCCCATAAACCTCCGGCATCTCTAAAAGTTTTGATCCCGCTTTCTTCGCTTATACCCGCTCCGGTTAATATGACAATCTTTTTCAATTTTTGTATTTTGCATCATAAATTTAATGATTTAATGGAAACAGAAGTGATACATACCGGGCCTGCGAATTATTTTAGGGGATTTGAAGCCGTTGGTGGAAAGCTTACTTTGTATAAAGATCGGTTACATTTTGTATCTCACGGGATTGCCATTAATCCTGAACCTCATACCATTCACTTGAATGAGATAACCGGTTTGGAGAAAAAAAGTGCCTGGGGTTTAATTCCCAATGGTATTATCGTGGTCAATAAAAGCGGAAAGCGGGATAGGTTTGTGGTTCACAAAAGAGACATGTGGCTCGAAAAGATCGAAACATTGATAAAACAAAACATCTCATACAAATAAAAAACGCCTCTAAGGATAGAGGCGTGAAAAATAAGATTGGTTTAGAAAAGGCCTTATTTTTCTTTTTTATCATCGTCGAAACCCTGTTTACCACCTTCTTTTTTCCTTTCGCCACGTTTCGATTTCATATGGTCTTTCCAAAGCTTTTGCTGATCTTCATTGAGGATCTTTTTCATCCCTTCATGTTTTGCTTCGCGAATAGCTTTCATGGCACTTTTCATATTGTCTGAACCCAATTCATGGGTGCAAACGGCATCCTTTTTTCTTTTATTGATATCCGTGAGAAGGGTTTTCATCTGATCTCGCTGGGTTCCCGTAAATTTTACCACTTCGTTCATTTTATCCAGGTGATCATTGATGCGGTCTTCAACGGTTCCTTTACCTTTACCACGCTTCCCTTTTTTATCGGAATGGTCTGCTTTTTGTTGTTTTTTATAATCTTTCCATAGTTTCATCTGGTCCTTGTTCAGGATTTTTTCCAATTTATCCTCCTTTTCTTTGCGGATGGATTTCATGGCTTTTTTCATACCATCGCTACCAATCTCATTGGTACAGAAGGCATCTTTTTTCTTTTTGGCAATATCTGTAAAGAGTGCCTTTACATCATTTCTCTGGGTACCGGTAAATTTTACCACTTCGTCCATTTTATCCAACCGATGGTCAATGCGGTCCTCGATGCTTCCTTGACCTTTATGTCTACCCTGCCCAAAGCTTACAGTTACGAGGCAAAAAAGCAGGAAAAAGGCTGTTGTGAATTGTTTGATTTTCATGAGATGTATATTTAATCATTAGCAGTTAGATATAGCTCAACCCAAAAGGTTTAATCGTACCCCGCGTTTTTCCGCAAAAAAAAGGCGCCGGGACCCGCCCAGCGCCTTTTTTTGAGTATCTAATAGAATACTATACTTAATCATCATGCTTACAGCATTGATCTTTATGGCCATCCTCCTTTTTGCAATGATGGTGATGCTTTCCGGAATGCTTGTGTTGATGCTTACCGCAATTATGGTGACTATGGCCGTGATTTGAATAGCAGCCATTGTCGTTGTCAGAATAATTACCCTGACAACATCCATTGTTGTTGTAAACGGTACCAATATTTTGGTTGTTGGGTTTCGTACCAACTGAGAAAGTGGAGCTGAAGCCTCCTTGAAATGTGGTAGAGATCTGGGCTGTAGAGGCTGTTATGGTCAACAACAGCATACAGGTAGCGGCAAAAAGAACTTTTGTTTTCATAAATGCGACTTTTGAATACTAAGTCAAATTACATGCCAAAGGGAAGTGAGTTTTTCCTATAATCGTTTTAGGTAGCCGATAATAAATGAAGGATCTTTTCCTCTACCTCCTTGCTATCCCATTTATTGGCCAGGTCTGGAATTTTCATCACCTGTGCCATGATGGCGTTTTGATAGTCTCCCTTCTGCAGGGCATATTCATACGAGAAATCACTGAAGGTTACCATTGAATAAAGAGGGACCCATTTATCAGGATGCTTTTGATAGAACCAGCCTTCAATTTTTTTCTGCAACAAAAACGCAGGATCACCGGTCAGGTCACGCATTTCAATAAAGTTACGTAAAGCGAGTTCAGCCACTGCATCTGCGTTGGGCTTACGTGATTTTCCGAAAGCTTCAAAAAAGTACTCGAACCTATTTGCATATTCATCCAGCATCTGGTCGAATACAAAGCAATCTTCAAAACCGGCATTCATTCCTTGTCCGTAAAAGGGTACTACACCATGAGCTGCGTCTCCCATTAATACCACCGAATCTTTATAATGCCAGGGATAACATCTAAAAGTAGCCAGGGATGAGTTGGGGTGGTTCAAGTACTGATCAACAAAATCAGGAATGTATGGAATGATATCCGGAAAATATACCTGGAAAAAACTAATGATCTCAGGTTCGGTTTTAATCGATTGAAAAGAAACCTTCCCTTCCCATGGAAAAAACAGTGTACATGTAAAGCTACCGTCGATATTGGGTAAGGCGATCAACATGAAATCCTCTCGGGGCCATATATGCAACGTATTGGGATCCATTTTATGTGATCCATCCTCATTCGGTTCAATATGTAGTTCCTTATAACCATGTTCAATATAGGTTTGCGAATAAGTGAACCGGTCGTTGAACATCAATCTATGCCGAACAGCCGAAAAGGCTCCGTCAGTGCCGATCAGATATTGGTAACTCTGGGTTGACTTCTCCTCAGTTTCATCATTTACAAAACTTATTTTTTTATTGTCCAGGTCCACATCAGTACAACGGGCATTGAAATGCATGTTGGTATTTTCATATGTATCGGCAATCTGTAAAAGTGTTTTATTCAATTCTCCTCTTGAAACCGAATAAATAGCTTCCCCTTCTTTTCCATAAGGTTGGAACGAAAGGTTTCCTTTTGTATCATGCATGGTTCTTTTATACATAGGAATAGCTATCTGGCGAATGGTTTCTTCTGCACCCACTTTTCTTAACGCTTTCCAGGCCCTGTTACTTACAGCCAGGTTAATGGATCTACCTTGATAGATGTCGGCGGTTCTTAGATCAGGTCTTCTTTCAAAAAGATGAACATTAAATCCCCGCTGTGCCAAAAACACCGATTGCAATGCTCCTACTAAGCCCCCACCTACAATGGTAAAATCTTTCATGGTATACGAATTGTACTACAAATATAAGAACTGTGCCGGGGAAAAGAAGCGGTTTTTGGGCAGCTTACCTGCTTGCCGATGCGCTGGTCTTTCACCTTGGCAGGCAGCCGGGCTGCTTTCGGTTTGCCAAACCTGCATCCCATCTATATTATTATCTTTGCGCCATGCCGAAACAAAAAAAGCGCAAGGAAAAAATCATTGAACAGCTCGAGATCATTGAAGTGGCTGCCGAAGGGAAGGCCATAGGTAAATATGAAGGAAAAGTAGTGTTTGTTCCTTTTACTGCTCCGGGTGATATAGTGGATGTAAGGATTTTAAAGGACCGGAGAAATCATGCCGAAGCAACGGTTGTAAAATTTCATCAAAGATCCGATAAAAGAATAGAACCTACTTGTTCCTATTTTGAAACCTGTGGTGGATGTAAATGGCAACATCTTTCGTATAGGGAACAACTGGCATTTAAGCAAACACAGGTAAAGGACCAACTCCAACGCATCGGTAAATTAGAGGTAAAAGAATGGTTGCCCATACTTGGATCCGCAAAAGAATATGAATACCGCAATAAACTGGAGTTTACATTTTCACACAAACGTTGGTTAACAGTAGAAGAAATAAGCAGTGGTGAAGAAATAAAAAATGCCGAAGCCCTCGGATTTCATATGCCTGGTAAGTTCGACAAGATCTTGGATATTGATCAATGTTACCTGATGAACCTAAAACACAATGAAATCCGTAACAGCATCCGGGAATATGCCAAGAAAAACAAGATCAGCTTTTTTAATGTTTACGAATTTTCAGGAGCTTTACGAAATGTAATGATCCGTGTTTCCGAAAAAGGGGAGTGGATGGTATTGATGATCTTCGGTGAACCTTTCAATGCCCAACTCAAAGGAATGATGGAGCATTTAAAAACATCTTTTCCGGACATTGATTCTTTACTTTACGTGATCAATCAAAAAAAGAATGATACGTATCACGACCTGGCTATAGAAGTATATCATGGCAAAGACCATATCATGGAAGATTTCGGACATCTCCAATTTAAAATAGGTCCAAAATCTTTTTTTCAAACCAATACCCAACAAGCCATCCGCTTGTATACAGTTACAAAAGATTTCGCAGCACTTACCGGAAATGAACTTGTGTATGATCTATACACAGGCACCGGTTCCATTGCCTGCTTTTTAGCGGACAAAGCAAGAAAGATCGTTGGGGTAGAATATGTGGAGGATGCGATCAAGGATGCAAAGATCAACGCAGCATTCAATGGAATTACGAATACTGATTTTTATGCAGGTGATATGAAGGATGTATTGAACGATGAATTTATCAAGACACATGGAATCCCGGATGTGATCATAACAGATCCACCAAGAGCAGGTATGCATGAGGATGTAGTGAAAAAGATCTTGACCATCGCCCCAAAACGGATTGTATATGTAAGCTGTAATCCAGCCACCCAGGCCCGGGATATAGCCATCCTGGCCGAGAAATATGAAGTTCTAAAGTCCCAACCGGTAGATATGTTCCCCCATACACATCATGTTGAAAATGTGGTTTTGCTGGAATTGAGAAATTAAATGACTTATTTTATTTCATCGGAAAATCGACAGGAAGTTTTTCGGGGTGTTCAACATAATATTGGATGAGCTGGGTCAGTTTTTCTATCATTCCTTCCACTTCTTTGTGTCGAAGTTTTAACGCTTTAGTCAGAGACGTATTATTTTGAACATAAAAGCTCCATAATAAATCACGCCTGGTTTTGTTTTTGTTGAAAAAGTATTTCATTTTAAAAGCGATAATATCTTTTTCCTGGTTGTTGTCCAAATAAAAGATCCTTCCGGCCTCATACCCTAAATCGTAATAATATTGATTGCCGAGATCTTTGGTATAAAACAATGATTCCCTTATATCAGGGCCATAATTACCAGGGATCTTGTAGTTAGGAATATAGGATATTTCATATTGATACCCTCCACCGCTTGAATAGTTGCTTTTAATGACGGTATCAAGTACAAGATCCAAATAACCATCTTGATTAATGTCTATTAGGTTTTGTATAATATCTAAGATTCCATCATAACTATATACCCACGATTCTGATTTTCTAGGATCGAATGAGTTAGGAAGATAAAAGATGGTTTTATTATTAAATGGATCGATAATAACTCGTAAAGAGTCATTTTTTTCGAAGGCCAATGTTGAACTTTGGAAATTGGAACGAATATCATTTTTTATTTGTGCAGAAATATAATCATCTATATCAATTTCATAAGAAATATAATAAGGGAATACTTTATGCTGAATGGCAAATACCGGCATTTTAACTTTGGATAACAACCGCTGGAGTTCATTTTCCAATTCTTTAGTACTCAGTATGGGTTTGGCTGAATTATTGGCAGGATTACATACCTCCGTGGTTACCACCTTTACGTTTACCGAATCATTGCATGATAGGGTGATAAAGTATTTTTGATAAGGTTCAATATGCAGATACAGTTTGAAACTGTCCATTACTTCCCTTAACATAGGGAATAAATAGGAGTACAGCCTAAATTCCCTGGTAGGGTCTTTCTTCTCAATACCCGGAAGCCGGATCGAAGCTTCCAGGTTTTGATAGATCGCTTGTTTGTTCTCTATAATATGAAAGGTTTTTCGATCAGAGGTTTTCTGGTTGTCCCAATAGTGCATCTTGTATAGTCGTTCAGAATAAGTTCCGTAATAAGTGAAAAAACGCCCATCTTTGGGTCCTTTTTTGAGCGCTTGCACTTTATAAGGGGAATAAATGATATTGTTTTCAAATTCATATAAGGTGGTAAGATCGTACAAATAGATCGTATAGCCTCCTTCTTCCTGTTTCTCCACAGTTCTTACAAATTCATATGCATTTTGGTTAAAATGAAGTGTATCATTCTCGAGTTCGTACAACTCAAAATGATCAATCCATGCTACTTGTTGTGAGTAGATCATAGCATTTATGCTAAAAAACAACCATATATATCCAAGTTTCTTCATCAATGGGTTTTCTTGGTTGGGAAATCTATGGGTAGTTTTTCAGGATGATCCAGATAATCCACCAACAGATCCATGATCTTCTGTTTTACCATATAAGCTTTTTTCGGATTTTTTGTTTTGATGGATAATTGAGGGGTGTTTAAAACAAAAGTATAGAACCTATAGCCCTTTAGCTCGTTTCTTCTTCGCCTTAGGTGTGATAAACGACGTTTATATAGGGGTAGCTTCGCATAACCAATGATCTCTTTTCGAATTCCCTGATTTACCAAGAATAAACTTACACTTTCGTTAGAAGAACTACTTACACTATAATAATAGTTGTTGTTCAATGAAGTCTTAAATACAAGTTTATCAGTGAGGTCATAACTATAGGCAGTTGCCAATGGATAATTGGGGAAAAAATAAATCTCGGTTTCATTGGTAAGTTCTATTGAGTCAATGATCAAATCATTGTATCCATCGTTATTAATGTCCCATTGGTCAGCTCGGTTCATGTTCAACAGTCCTTTACGTGTTTCACGTTTGACAATGGTTAGTTCAGAGTCTTTCAATCCAACCAGGTATACCACAGACCTATTATTGAATGAATCAATCAATGCCCACAAGTTTTTATTGTTTTCGAAAACTTGAATCGAATTACTAAATCCATTGTCCAATTCATTTCCTAGCTTAAGACTCGAAACACCTGCATAAGAGGTGCTGGTATTCAGTTTGTAAGGATAAATGGTTCCATCTATTTTAAAGGTGGGCCATCTCCATTTTTCTAAGGATACTTCTATATCATGCAAAGATTTTTTAGGGATTTTCGTTTCCGTATAATTGGTGCATTCGTTGCTCGGCGTTATCTGCACTTCTGCGGTTTTATTATGACTAATAAATATACTGTACTCCTGCCCTTCAGAATAATTCAATAAGGATGAAATGCTATCCAATGTTTTGCCCAGTTTTCGAAACCTTGAGATCGGTAAATTGACTACATCCTCTGTTAAATAATTAATTGGAAGCGATGTCTCCAGGCTATCATGTTTCATTTCTATATGCCAATCCGGCCTTTTGGAGGTAATCCTTATTTTTTCATACAAGCTCGACTGACTTGATATATTACCATAATAATAACTCTTGTTTTTTTTAAATTCAGGTGAACTTCTAAGACTGTATTCAAGGTCTTTGCTTAGGTTCTTTAAATCCGAAGCATCCGCATGATCATTTCTAAGAATGTAAAAAAAGATGTCGTATCTCTTAGGCTTTTTTAGCGTGTCTGATTTAGGATATATGGGTTCTGCCACTTTTACAATATCGTATCCATTCTTATTAAAATAAAGCGTATCATTAATCTGCTCAAATGGCTTGAATTTTTTCAACTCCACAATTTGCTGGGCATGCACCTGAGAAATAAAAAGGAATAGGATAAAAATCTTTCTCATAACCAAATTTACACAAAGAATACTAACTTTGAAACCCAGTAATTATTGCCTGAATTATGCAAACCATCATTGAACAAGCCTGGAATAACCGAGAGATGCTCAAAGAAGCCTCTACGGTTAAGACCATTAAAGAAGTGATAGAATTATTGGACAAAGGAGAGATCCGTGTGGCCGAACCTACCAGCGATGGATGGCAAGTAAACGAATGGGTGAAAAAAGCGGTGATCCTCTATTTCCCTATCATGCCCATGAAGATCATGCAAATGGGTCCTGAGCAATATTTTGATAAGATCCCGTTGAAATTGGGTATGGAAAAATCAGGGATCCGAACGGTACCTGGTTCTGTGATCCGCTATGGTTCTTATGTAGCCAGCGGAGTGATCTGTATGCCATCCTTTGTAAATATAGGAGCCTATGTTGACAGTGGGACTATGGTAGATACCTGGGCCACGGTTGGAAGTTGTGCACAGGTGGGCAAGCATGTACACCTGAGCGGAGGAGTGGGATTAGGGGGAGTATTAGAACCGGTTCAAGCAGCACCCGTTATTATCGA